>NZ_JAOYTN010000010.1 GCF_026105875.1 Brevundimonas sp. BT-123
CGTCCGCCACTAACTCCGAAGAGTTCGTTCGACTTGCATGTGTTAGGCCTGCCGCCAGCGTTCGCTCTGAGCCAGGATCAAACTCTCAGGTTGAGTTGACTTCTGACCTAAGCATCGGATCGACCGAAGTCGTCCTTGGCATTAGTTCTACGTATTTTATTGACGAGTTCCCACGTCATCGATCCGAAGACCGACGCATGGTATCTTTTCAAAAAGACCGCAGATAGTCAGTGTCGTATGATAGCCTCTGAGGACTATCGCAAGAACACCGCCGCCTGCGTTTCTCTTTCCAAATCAACAATGTCAAAGACCCAGGAACCTCCGGAGAGGCCCGACCGTTTAACGCCGTGTCGTCGGCGGAGGCGGCGATTTAGAGAACCGCAAACCCCGTGTCAACCGCTCTTTTCAGAGATCTTTCGGAGAGAAGAGCGAACCCTTCAGACCGCAAGAAACCACCGGAGGAAAGCGAGGCTTACCTCTGAAAACCCGTCGGCGATTCGATTGGAGCGCGGAACCTAGTGAAACCAACCGATGAAAGCAAGAAGTTTTTCGCTTCTTTCTTCCGTGGGACCTTGGAGATCTTCACCCCCGCGGCCCCGCCGGCCAGCCCGTTTCCGAGCGAGGCGGCTCTATACGGACCACCAACTTTGTCAGCAAGCGGATTCTGAGAGTTCGGAGGAAGTTTCTCGCAGACTCATGATCGTCGATCAGGAATCGTAATCCTCCGGGCTTTTTGAAGCCCGTAAATACAGGCGTTCGCCTGCTCAGGCCCCGCCGAGACGCGACATCAGCTCTGGATCCTGTTCACAGGCTGCGACCTCATCATCGAAGCCGCGTTGGGCGTCAGCCTCGTCCGCAAAGGTCGCCGGCTCGGACAGCCGCAGGCTCGAGACCGTATAGACATCGCCCTTCTGCTCGAGCGTGACGCCGCTGCGGGCGTGGAGGATGCGGGCGTCCATCGTCATCGGGCTGGTCTCCTGTTCAGATGCAGAACGCACCAATCGGCCGGATGGCTCTCCTCAATCGCCAGAAAAGCCGTCGACGAGGCGCGAACGCAGCTCTTGGTCATCCAGGCCGTGCACGACGATCATCTTAGAGCGCGACTGTCCACCGCGTCCCACGCTGACCGCCGACTTGGGGACGCCAAGGCTTTTGGCCAGGAGCCGGGTCAGGGCGTCGTTGGCCTCTCCCTCGATCGGGCGGGCGCGGACACGCACCTTGAGCACGGGTCGTCCCTCGGCGTCGGTCGTCCAGCCATCGATGCGATCCGACGCAGCGCCGGGTTGCAGCCTTATGGGCAAGTTCGTCATGCGGTCCTTGCGGACAAGAAAAAGGGCGCGGCTCCGATCTGCGCCGCGCCCTCTTCAGATCGATTCGACCTGGGCCTAGCCCAAGGCTGCCATCAGTTCCGGCACGACCGTCTTGTAGTCGCCGACCAGACCATAGTCCGCGACCTGGAAGATCGGGGCGTCCGCATCCTTGTTGATGGCGACGATGGTCTTGGAATCCTTCATCCCGGCCAGGTGCTGAATGGCGCCCGAGATGCCGATGGCGATGTAGAGCGCCGGGGCGACCACCTTGCCGGTCTGGCCGACCTGATAGTCGTTGGGCGCATAGCCGGCGTCGACCGCCGCGCGCGAGGCGCCGATGGCGGCGCCTAGCTTGTCGGCGAGCGGCTCCATCACGGCATGGAACTCGTCCGCCGAGCCCAGGGCGCGACCGCCCGAGACGATGATCTTGGCGGCGCCCAGTTCGGGCCGGTCCGACTTGACCATCTCCTCGGACACGAAGGTCGTCTTGGGTGCATCGGCGCCGGCGACGCTCTCGACCGCAGCCGAACCGCCCTCAGCCGCCGCGGCGAAGGCGGTCGGGCGCACCGTGATCACCTTCTTGGCGTCGGCCGACTGGATCGTCTCCAGCGCATTGCCGGCATAGATGGGGCGCACGAAGGTGTCGGCCGACACCACCTCGATGATGTCCGAGATCGGCGCGACATCCAGCTTGGCGGCCAGACGCGGGGCGAAGTTCTTCCCGTCCGTGGTCGCCGGCGTCAGGATGGCGTCGTAGCCCCCGGCCAGCGGCAGGACGGTCGCCTCGACCGCCTCAGCCAGCATCTTGCCCAGACCGGCGCTCTCGGCCAGCAGCACCTTGCGGACGCCCGCGATCTTGGCGGCGCTGTCGGCGGCGGCCTGCGCTCCCTGCCCCAGGACCAGGACGTCAATATCGGACGACAGGCTCAGCGCGGCGGTCACGGTCTTGTGGGTGGTGTCGCGAACGGTCGAACCGTCGTGATCGGCGATGACGAGGACAGCCATATTACAGCGCTCCCGCAGACTTGAGCTTGGAAACCAGTTCGGCCGCATCGGCCACCTTGACGCCGGCCGACCGCTTGGGCGGCTCGGTGACCTTGATGACCTTCAGACGGTCGGCGACATCGACGCCGTAGTCGGCGACCGCCTTCATGGCGATCTCCTTCTTCTTGGCCTTCATGATGTTCGGCAGGGAGGCGTAGCGCGGCGTGTTCAGCCGCAGGTCCACCGTCACCACCGCCGGCAGTTCGGCGGCGATCGTCTGCAGGCCGCCATCGACCTCGCGAGTCACCGTGGCCTTGCCGCCTTCGATCACCAGCTTGCCGGCGAAGGTCGCCTGGGGCCAGTCCAGTAGGGCGGCCAGCATCTGGCCCACCGCATTGTTGTCGCCGTCGATCGACTGTTTGCCCATCAGGACCAGGTCGGGCTTTTCTTCCTCGACCACCGCCTTCAGCAGCTTGGCGACCGCCAGCGGCTCCAGGTCCGTATCCGACTGGATCAGCAGCCCCCGATCCGCGCCCATGGCCAGCGCCGTGCGGATCGTTTCCTGGGCCTGGGTCACGCCAATGGAGACCACGACGATTTCCGTCGCGGTGCCGGCCGCATGGTGTTCCTTGCCTTCCTTCAGACGAACCGCCTCTTCGACGGCGATCTCGTCGAAGGGGTTCATGCTCATCTTGACGTTGGCCAGATCGACGCCCGACTGATCCGCCTTGACGCGGGCCTTGACGTTATAGTCGATCACCCGTTTGACGGGGACGAGTACCTTCATGGGTCTATCCGTGAAATCGCCTGAATGTGTGGGCAGGACATGGAGCGGTCGCGAAGGCCTGTCAACGTAACGTGGGGTCAAGCTGTGGCTTCGATCCCTATCCAACGGACCACGAGATGAAGCGTTTCCTGACCTTTCCCCGCCTGGCGATGATCTTCTTCGGCCTGTTCGGCATCACGGTCGTCGGGATTTTCGTCCTACAGGACTACTGGGTCGCACCCGGCAAACGCTGCGAGGCGGCCGGCAAATGGTACGATATGGAAAGCCGCATCTGCGCCCAGCCCATCTCCATCGCCCAGATCACCGGCCGCCCCAATGGCGTGTCGCGCGCCGAGGCTTCGGCCGAGAAGAACCGCGAGCTGGTTCGGATCGAACAGGACCTCGCCGCCCAGGGTCGCGCCCGCGCCGCAGAGGCCGAGCGTCAGAAAGCCGCACTGGCGGCGGCGCGTCCCGCCGCCTGACCGGTTTCGCCTAGCGGGTCGCGCCGGGCTTCCATTTGATGTCGCTGGCGCCGTTGGCGTTGGCGCGTCGAGCAGCGACGAACAG
This sequence comes from Brevundimonas sp. BT-123, assembly GCF_026105875.1. Taxonomy (GTDB): domain Bacteria; phylum Pseudomonadota; class Alphaproteobacteria; order Caulobacterales; family Caulobacteraceae; genus Brevundimonas. Next base: position 3,628 of record NZ_JAOYTN010000010.1, read on the forward strand.
ATGGTCGGACAGGCGGTTCAGATATTTGACCGCCTCGACGTTCACGGCCTCGCCGTTTTCGATCAGACGCACCGCCTCGCGTTCGGCCCGTCGGCAGACGGTGCGCGCGACATGCAGATGGGCCGACAAGGGCGCGCCGCCCGGCAGGATGAAGCTGTCGAGCGCTTTCAGGCTCTCGTTCATCCAGTCGATTTCCTGTTCCAGCCGCGCGACCTGGCTCTCGACGATGCGCAAGGCCTCCCAGGCCGGCGGCGGGTCCAGAGGCGTGGCCAGATCGGCGCCCAGGTCGAACAGCTCATTCTGGATCCGGCCCAGCATGGCGTCGATCCGGTCGTTCTGGCCGCTGTTCAGTCGGGCGACGCCGATCACCGCGTTCAGCTCATCTACCGCGCCATAGGCCTCGACCCGAACATCGCTCTTGGACACCGGCGCGCCGGACGCCAGGCGCGTGCGACCGTCATCGCCCGTGCGGGTGTAGATCTTGTTCAGCGTCACCATGATCAGGCCCCCTGCGTCGCCTTCCACAACATGCCGACAACCAGCAGGATGACGGCGACTGCCTGAAGCCCGACGCGCAGCCGCATCAGCTTGTTGGAATGGCTGCGCGCATACTCCCCGCCCCGGAAAAGCGAATAGAGGCCGAAAGCCAAGGTGATCGTCACGGCCAGGATCGCGAGAATGATCAAGATGTCGAAAATCTGCATGCCGTCGTTCTAGACCCGGATCGCCGTCACGCGCCAGCATGGCGCGCAAAGCTCGTGTTCCACGGGCAATGTCGAACAGCAGCAATTCGCAAACCGCAGCTTTTCCCGAGCTAAGCCATTTGGTGACATTTGTTGGCGTAGCGTCAGCGCCATGACTGATCGCGCCGTCCGCAACCTGGAGCATCTCAAAAGCTCGGCTTCCACCGCTCGCGTGCTCAATCTGCTGCGCGTATGGGAAGAAAACGGAGACAGCGGGCCCGACGGCGCCGTGCGCAATCCCGACTGGGCGGCGCGGCCGATCTTTCGTACGGCGGCGCTGAACCGCGCCCTGATCATCAAACATCGTCTGCGGCGCAACGAGACCGATCTGTTCACCGGCCGACGCCAGGTCGCGACCAAGGTCGTCATCCCCATCGACGACGCGGACCTGAAGACCGGCGGCCGATACGTTTTCGTCAATCAAATCGGCTTCGAGCGGATGATGATGGAAGCATTCGGCGTGGCGCCCAACCATCCCGACATCGAAACGCTGCGCCTGATCGACAAACTGCCGTCGCTGGACCCCTTCCTGCTGCGTGAACAGCTACGTCGTGGCGGCCTGGATCCCTCGCCCTGCTATTTCTCGATCAGCGACAGTGATCTTCAGCGCATGCTGGCCTTCGTCCGCAGCGAGATCGAGCCGCTGGTGACGCTCAGCCTGGGCGCGGACACGGTGGCGGTGAACTCCGATTCCGCCGGACGGATGGCGTCAAAAATCCTTTCGAACACCCCCGGCGATCAGTTGGACGCCCTGCGACTGACCCTGCGCTTGGCGCCTGAACAGTATCAGGAGGGCGTCTTCTGCTGGAAGGGCTTCCTCTACTACAAATGGACGCTCGCCGCCCTGCTGGGCGAGGTCGCCGGCGTCGCCGAGGCCGTCCGCACCATCAAGCCGGTCGGCAAGCTTGATCACGCGGCCAAGGAATATCTGGCCCGGAGCCGCGATGTCCTGCGCGGCCGCATCATCAAGACGTGCGACGAAGTCAGCCGAACCTTGCGCGTCTATGACGACGCCTACGCCAAACTGACCCAGGAAGGTCGCCCTACCGCTTTCCGCGACTTCCTGCTGGACGCCCCGTCCATGTTCGCCAAGCTGGGCGACCAGCTGGGCGCCGTCCAGCACATCGTCAGCTACTGGCGCTTCCGTTTCGGCCCCTCCGCCGCTCCGGTGAACGTCGAGGAGTTGATGGACATCTTCATGGACTTCGAAACCGGCTTGCTAGGCCGTGGCGAACTCCCCGACGACGTCGGCACGATCGCGGCCTAGCCCGGACCTAGTGCGCGGCGTCCCAGTTCGACGCCGCGCGAGCATCCACCACCAGCGGAACTGTCAGGGCCACGGCCGGGTCTGCAGCGTTCTCCATCACGCGCTTGATCACAGAGATCGCGCGCTCGGCCTCGGCTTCCGGCGCCTCGAACACCAGTTCGTCGTGGACCTGAAGCAGCATGCGCGTGCTTAAGCCCGCTTCGGTCAGAGCGGCAGGCATGCGGATCATGGCGCGGCGGATGATGTCGGCGGCCGCGCCCTGGATCGGGGCGTTGATGGCGGCGCGCTCGCCGAACTGGCGCTCGGCGCCGGACTTGGAGTGAATGGCCGGGATATGGATTCGGCGGCCGAAGACGGTCGAGACGAAGCCGGTCTGGCGCACCTCGGCCTTGGTCTTGTCCATATAGGCGCGGATGCCGGGGAAGCGTTCGAAATAGGTCTTGATATAGGCCCCGGCCTCGCCCTGATCGATGCTCAGCTGGTTGGCCAGGCCGAAGGCCGAAATGCCGTAGACGATGCCGAAGTTGATCGCCTTGGCGCGACGGCGGGTTTCGGACGGCATCCCCTCGACCGGCACGCCGAACATCTCCGAAGCGGTCGCGGCGTGAATGTCCAGCCCGGCCTTGAAGGCCCGCTTCAGCTCGGGGATATCGCCGATATGGGCCAGCAGACGCAGTTCGATCTGGCTGTAGTCGGCGCTGATCAGAACATTGCCGGGCGCGGCGATGAAGGCCTGGCGGATCTCGCGGCCCGTCTCGGTGCGGATCGGGATGTTCTGCAGGTTGGGATCGCTGGACGCCAGACGACCCGTGGTGGCGGCGGCCAGTTGATAGCTGGTGTGCACCCGGTCCGTCTTTGGATCGGCCGCCGCGGTCAGGGCGTCCGTGTAGGTGCCCTTCAGCTTGGACAGCTGGCGCCAGTCCAGGATCGCGCGCGGCAGATCGTGGCTTAGCGCCAGTTCCTCCAGCACGCTGGCGTCGGTGCCCCACTGGCCCGAGGCGGTCTTCTTACCGCCCGGCAGGTTCAGTTCGCCGAACAGGATCTCGCCGATCTGGCGCGGCGAGCCGATGTTGAAGGGACGCCCGGCGATCTCATGAGCCTGGGCCTCCAGCTCGGCCATGCGCAGGCCGAACTCGCTGGACAGGCGCTTCAGCCGATCGGGATCGATGCGAACCCCGTTCAACTCCATGTCCGCCAGCACCGTCGGCATGCCGCGTTCCAGCGTCTCATAGACGGTGGACAGGCCCTCACGCGCCAGCCGGGGTTTCAGGATCCGCCATAGCCGCAGGGTCACATCTGCATCCTCGGCGGCATATTCCGAGGCCGGCTTCAGCGCAACGTGCTTGAAGGATTTCTGGCTCTTGCCGGTCCCCGCCACGCTCTTGAACGGAATCGGCTCGTGGCCCAGGTGCAGGCGCGCCAGCTCGTCCATGCCGTGGCCGTGTAGTCCGCCCTCCAGCACATAGGAAATCAGCATCGTGTCGTCATAAGGCGCGACGCGAATGCCCCGGCGCGCCATGACGGCGATGTCGTATTTGGCGTTCTGAAGCACCTTCAGGACCGACGGGTCTTCCAGCAGCGTCTTCAGCTTGGCCAGGGTCGTGGGCTTGTCCAGCTGATGGATCGGCTCGGGCGCCTCGCCCGCTTCGCCGAAAAGTCCGCCCTCGCCGGCCTGCGGCTCGTGTTCGTGCGTCAGGGGGATGTAGCAGGCCTCGTTCGGCCCCACCGCCAGCGACACGCCGCACAGCCCCGCATGGGTCGCCGACAACGTATCGGTCTCGGTGTCGAAGCCGACGACGCCGACCTCGATCGCGCGGGCGATCCAGCGATCCAGCGCCTCTTCGGTCTGGACGCATTCGTAAGCCGCGTGATCGAAGGTCTGAACCTCGGCCGGGCCTTCGACGACCTGGCCGTAGCGAGGGGTTGCGACCGGCGCGTTCAGGTTCGGCGCACGCTTGGGCGCAAAGGCCGAGACGTCGCTGGGCCCGGCCTTGCCGTCGCCGACGCGGCGTTGCAGCGAGCGAAACTCCATCGTCTCCAAAAAGGCCGACAGGATCGCGGGATCGGGATCGCGCACGGCGAAATCCTCGATCGCCTCGGGGGCCGGCGCATCACAAGTCAGGCGCACCAGCTCGCGCGACAGACGGATCTGGTCGGCGAAGTCGATCAGGGTCTGGCGGCGCTTTGGCTGTTTGATCTCGCCGGCGGTGGCCAGCAGAGTGTCCAGATCGCCGTATTCGTCCAGCAGCTGCGCCGCCGTCTTGGGCCCGATGCCTGGCGCGCCGGGGACGTTGTCCACGCTGTCGCCGATCAGGGCTTGCAGATCGACCATCTTCTCAGGGCCGACGCCGAACTTTTCGAACACCTCAGGCTCGGCCAGACGTCGGTCCTTCATCGGATCCCACATCACGACGCCGCCGCCGATCAGCTGCATCAGGTCCTTGTCCGACGAGACGATCACCGCCTCCCCGCCCGCATCGCGCGCCTTGCAGGCGTATGTGGCGATAAGGTCGTCGGCCTCATAGCCGGGCAGTTCGACGCAATGGACGCCGAACGCCGCCGTCGCTTCGCGCACCAGCGGAAACTGCGGGACCAGATCCTCGGGCGGCGGGGGGCGATGGGCCTTATACTGATCGTAGAGGGTGTTGCGGAACGTCTTTTCCGAGTGGTCGAAGATGGCCACCAGATGGGTCGGGCCATCGGCGCCCTTCATGTCCTTCAGCAGCTTCCACAACATGTTGCAGTAGCCCTGGACCGCGCCGACCGGCAGGCCGTCGGACTTGCGCGTCAGAGGCGGCAGGGCGTGATAGGCGCGAAAGATGTAGGCCGAGGCGTCGATCATCCACAGCCGCAGCGCAGGGCCGTCCTGCGTCATCGGGCGTTCGGTCTCTGGATTTTCGGGCGCAGTCGTCTCGGTCATCGCGAGAACATAGGGCTCCAACGCCCCCGCGTCAGCGTCAGAATTCGGTCCAGCTCGATCCGGGATCGCGTTGACCCGGCTGGGCCTGCTGCTGGCCCCAGGACACGACCATGAAGGCCTTGTGGCTGCGGATACGATAGGTGCCGATCATCGGCACCACCGCGCCCAGCGGCGCACCGGTCTTGGCCTCATAGAGGAAGCCGGAAAACTCGGCGACCCCGACACGGTCGCGGTGGCTGTAGACCGACAGTTCCGGCAGGGAGACGACATTGAAGGTCTCGTTGATCGGGATCCGCATCTCGGGAATGCCGAAGACCCGGCGCATCTGCTCCAGCGACAGGGCGCCGGCGCGGATCTCGAACACGGCGTTCGCCTCGTCCTTGTTGCGGGCCAGGCTGAAACCGGCGTCCGAGATCGCCCCCCGGATCGCGCTGACGGCATAGCGGGTGCCCTCGCCCTGGAAATAGGCGTCGTCGATGAAGACCGAAGCGCCTGTCGGCAACGGCAGGACCAGCCCCTCGACCGCCCGGTCCGAGGCGCGCGCCAGGAGCAGCTGCTCCGTCGCCGTGCGGCCGGTGTTGCTCTCGGTGGTCGAGGCGCAGGCCGACAGCACGACCGCCGCAACCGTCAGCAGAGCCGCCGTCCGCACCGTCATCACCAGGCGCCGACGTTCGGCATGGATGCCCAGGGCTCAGCCGGCGCCAGCGGCGCGCCCTCCTGAAGCAGTTCGATGGAGATGCCGTCGGGCGAGCGGACGAAGGCCATGTTGCCGTCGCGCGGCGGACGGTTGATCGTCACCCCGCCGTCCATCAGCTTCTGGCAGGCGGCGTAGATGTCATCGACCTTGTAAGCCAGGTGACCGAAGTTGCGGCCGCCCTGATACTCTTCCGGGTCCCAATTGAAGGTCAGCTCGACCTCGGGGCAGCGTTCCGCCGCCGACTGTTCCAGATTCTTGGGCGCGGCGAGAAACACGAGCGTGAACCGACCCGCCTCATTCTCGGTGCGGCGCACCTCCTGCAGACCCAGCAGGTCGCAGTAGAAATGCAGCGAGGCGTCGATGTCCTTTACCCGGACCATGGTGTGCAGATAGCGCAAGGCTCGTCTCCGTCCGAACAGCGTGTCAGCCGTCTATAGACCCAACCGCCGCGACACCGCGACTGAACTGAGGTTACGGTCTCAGTGGGCCTCGGGCGCGCGGGCCGCGGGGCTCAGATATTCGTTCTCGTCGTGGGCCTGGGCCGACAGGACGAAACGCCGGTCGCAATAGCCGCACTCGATGAAGTCGTCCTCGCCCATGTCCATATAGACCAGCGGATGGCCCAGAGCCCCGCCGCCGCCGTCGCAGGCCACGCGTTTGGTCGAGACGACGATCTCTTCGGGCGGCGGGATGATGGCGTCGGAATGGCGGGGAGGCATGGTCCGGTCCGGGTCTGAAAGGCTTGCGGGCTTCCTAGGCGGACCGGCCCCGAAGGTCAAACCTCGCTGGGCGCCGCCGGGCGACGGCCCAGAAGACGGTTCAGCATCGCCTTGCGCTTCTTGAACAGTGTCAGGCCTAGACAGGCCGCGCCGACCCACAGACCGATCTCGCCGATCAGCAACAGGGCGGCGCCGGCGATGGCGGCATGCGTCATCTCGATCTGATCCGTCTTGCCCGCCAGCAGCGCCAGTCCTCCACCGATGTAGCCGATGGCGCAGACCGCCATGGCGACGAAGCCGATCAGGCGGGTGCGGGTCAGAGGCGGCTTGGCTTTTTGAACGGCTGTCACGGCGATCTCCATCAAGTGCGGTTGTCTTTATGACAAGCACGCTAGACACGTCAGTCGTGCAAGTCAAGCAACATTGACACATGGATAAGCCTGCTTGTCTGATGCTGTTGGTTAGACAGGTTGGCGATTGCGGTCCCTCGCCCTACCTATGCCGCTCGCCGTCCCGTCCGAGTGAATAACCGACCATGTCTGAGACCCCCGCCCTGCCCGACAACGCCATCGAGGTGCGGGGATTGAAGAAGACCTATGCCGGGTCCAAGAAGGCTGCGCCCAAGACGGCCCTGCGCGGCGTCGACCTGGTCATTCCGCGCGGCTCGGTCTTCGGCCTGCTGGGCCCGAACGGCGCCGGCAAGTCGACCCTGATCAACATCCTGGCCGGGGTGGTGAAGAAGTCCGAGGGCTCGGTGACCATCTGGGGCCGCGACATCGACAAGGAGCCGCGCGACGCCGCCGCCGCCCTGGGCGTCGTGCCGCAGGAGATCGTCGCTGACGTCTTCTTCACCCCGCGCGAATCGCTGGAGGTGCAGGCGGGCTTTTACGGCGTACCGAAGGACGAGCGCCGGTCCGACGAACTTCTGGCCGCGCTGGGCCTGTCGGACAAGGCCAACGCCTATGTCCGCGCCCTGTCCGGCGGCATGAAGCGCCGCCTGATGGTGGCCAAGGCCCTGGTCCACAATCCGCCGATCCTGATCCTGGACGAGCCGACGGCCGGTGTGGACGTCGAACTGCGTCGCCAGCTTTGGGCCTATGTCCGGCGCATCAACGAAGAGGGGGTGACCATCGTCCTGACCACCCACTATCTCGAAGAAGCGCAGGAGCTTTGCGACACTATCGCCATCGTCAACCGGGGCGAGGTTGTGGCCTGCGAGCCGACGCCGCAGCTTCTGCGCCGGCTGGACAGCCGCAATGTCGTCGTGACCCCGGAAACGCCCCAGGCGACGCCGCCGGTGCTGGCTGGCTTCGAGGTCACGCCCCGGCCGGGCGGCGCCTTCGCGGTCGCCTACAAGAAGGGGCAGTCGTCGGTCGAGCAGGTCATCAACGCCGTGCGCGCCGCCGGCGTCACCATCGCCGACATCACCACCGAAGATCCGGACCTGGAGGACGTCTTCCTGGCCCTGACATACGGCGATACGTCGCGGGTCGATCCGACCAAGGACTAATCGACCTCGGCCAGGAATTCGAAGATCGCCGCCTTGGCCTCGGCCTCGTCCAACATGGGCGCGTGGCCGATGCCAGGAACCTCGACATAAGACATCGTCGGGGCCGCCTTCTTCATCCGCGCGGCGATGTCGGCGCTCAGCAAGTCAGAGTTGGCTCCCCGCACCAGCAGCGTCGGCCTCTTCTTCGCCAGCCGCCGGAACATGGGCCACAGATTGGGGACCAACGCCTTGGCCCCCGCCGCGCGGATCGGTACGGCGATGTCGGGATCGTAGTCCAGCGTGATCTCGCCGTCGGGCTGCTGGCGGAAAATGCGTCGCGCGAAGGCGTCCCAGTCCCGCTCCGTATAGTGCGGGAAGGCCACCGCATTGATCCGCTTCGCATAGGCCGCCGCATCGGCCCAGGAGCCGATCTCCACCGGCTGACCGCTGTAGGCGGCGATCCGCGCCAGACCTTCCGGCGCCACCTCCGGCCCGATGTCGTTCAGGATAGCCGCGACCACCGCCCTGGGCCGGATCGCCGTCAGCGCCATGGTGATGAGCCCGCCCATCGAGGTGCCGACGAAGACCGCTCGATCGATTCCAGCCTGCTCCATCAGGGCCAGAACGTCGCGCGCATAGACGTCGGGCATATAGGTCATGGGGTCGGGCGCACGGTCCGACAGGCCGCGCCCGCGCACATCCACCGCCAGCACCCGCCGCCCGCTTTGGGCCAGAAGCGGCGCTATGGCTTCGAAATCGGCGCTGTTGCGAGTCAGGCCGTGGATGGCGATCACCGGCGGCCGCGCGACGCCGGGACCGGGTGCATACTCGCGCGCGAACAGGCTGAGACCATCCGGCGAGGTCCAACGCCGTTCGACAAAGGGATAGGACGCGTTCATTGGCGATCTCCTCCGATTTTCGATCAGAGTAATTCACCAGGCGAGGAAATGCGACGCCCGCTTACCGCCCGGCGTCAGAGGCCCACCACATCGCGCACGAAGGCGTCCAGATCGCCGCCTTTGAAGAGGTAGCCCGCCACCCCGGCCCGCTCTCCGGCCTGCAGATCCCGCTTCTGATCGCCGATGATGAAGGACCGCGTCGGGTCCAGATCGTGCTCCGCGATGGCGCGCAGCAACATGCCCGGATTGGGTTTGCGATCAGGGTGGTCGGGATGGCGATAGCGCGCCTCGATCGCCTCGGGATGGAAGGGCGCGGAATAAACGGCGTCGATGATCGCGCCCTCCTCGGCCAGTCGCGCGACCAGCAGATCATTGAAGGCGTTCATCGTCTCTTCGCTGAACAGGCCTCGCGCCACGCCCGACTGGTTCGTCACGATCACGGTGCGATAACCGGCCTGGTTCATCCGCCGCACCGCCGCCGCAGCGCCGGGGATCAGCATCAGATGCTCCGGACGATGCGGATAACCGCTGTCCTCGATCAGCACCCCGTCCCGATCCAGAAAGGCGGCGGGCCGGCCGGTCATGCGTCGCTCCGGAGCAGTTCAGAAAAGGCGGTCATCAGGTGATAGAGGCTGGACGCCGGCGCCGCCGCGTCATGAGAGCGGCCTTGGGCGTCGTAGCTGTCCACCCAGAGGCCCGGCACAGTGGTGGCCAGATGCGTGTCGAACACGGCGGCGATCAGTGCCGAAACGCCCGCGTCGCCAAAACTCAACCCCGTGCGGATGGCCTCGGTCTGCGCCCACAGGCGCCGTCCGCCATCCAGCGCCTCTCCCGCCGGGCCGATCTCGCGGATGGCGAATCCGTCGCGATAACCCTGCGCTGTCGCTCGGCGATGCAGCGCCGTGGCCAGATCCGAGTCGTCCCCGGCTTGCTTCACCAGCCAGGCCCATTCTTCGAGGTGGCCCGGCTCGATCACATGACCCGTCGCCGGATCGGCGGACCAGTCCTCGGTGAAATATTCGCGGATCGCGCCGTCGATCAGGAAGCGCTGTTTGCACAGGTCCAGCGACATCCGCGCCGCCGCCTCGAACGCGGGATTGGGCGCGATCGCCTGCCAGGCCAGCATCGCCTCCAGCATATGCATGTGAGGATTTTGACGCCGCGGCAGGCGCGGCGGCAGGGCCTCCTCCCATCCTCCCCGCGAAGACGCCATCAACCGATCGATCGCGGCCAGCGTCTCAAGCGCCAGAGGCCGCGCTCGCGCATCATCCAGGACGCGGTGCGCCGCCGCGAGCGCGAACAGGACGAAGGCCAGGTCGTAAAGATCAGGCGTCTCATCGATTACCACGCCGTCGTCATCGGTCGCCGCGACCCAAAGGCCGTCCTCACATCGGCGGTCGGCTATCAGTTGATCCAGCCCGGCCTTGGCCAACGCACGACCCTGCGCCCATCCCAAGGCCGCCGCTTCGCAGAACACATAGACCTGACGCGCCTGAACCCGCGTGCGACGACGAAGGCCGGTCACCGGCCGACCGTCGAAAGCCAGTTGCTCGAAGAACCGCCCCTGCGCATCCACGCCCCGCTCGGCCCACAATGGCAGGGCTTGGTCGAACAGCCAGTTCGAGACCCTGGTCCGGGCGGCGGAAAGTGTCGTCATGGCGCTGGCTTAGGCCGCAAGCCGACGGGCGCCAAGGCCTGTGTGCGGTAGCAAAGGGCAACGCGATGTGACGCCGCGCGATTTGGCCCGCGCGCCCGATCTTGCTAGGACGACCCGACATTCGCGGCCCGCCTGTCCGGCCGCCGCCCCCGATCCCCCGTGGAGAGCGTCCCCCATGATCCCCTTCATCGACCTTCAGGCCCAGCGCCAGCGCCTTGGCGGCAAGATCGAGGCCGCCGTTCAGGAGGCCGTCGTCGGCGGCGCCTGGGTCATGGGTCCGCAGGTCCGTCAGTTCGAGGCAGACCTCGCCGCCTTCGGTCAGGCCAAACATGCCTTGGGCTGCGGCAACGGCACCGACGCCCTGATCCTGCCGTTGATCGCCTGGGGCGTCCGCACCGGCGACGCTGTCTTCTGCCCCAGCTTCACCTTCACGGCCACGGCCGAGGTCGTGCCGTGGCTGGGCGCCTCGCCCGTATTCGTGGACGTCGACGCCCACACCTACAATATGGACCCGGCCAAGCTTGAGACGGCCATCGAAGCGGTCAAGGCCGAAGGGCGCCTGACGCCCAAGGTGGTCATCGCCGTTGACCTGTTCGGCCAGCCCGCCGACTATCCTGCCATCCGCGCCATCTGCGACCGCCATGGCCTGAAGCTGATCTCGGATTCAGCGCAAGGCTTCGGCTGCACCCTGAACGGCGATCACCCGCTGAAGTGGGCCGATGTCACCACGACCAGCTTCTTCCCGGCCAAGCCCCTGGGCTGCTACGGCGACGGCGGTGCGGTGCTGACCGACGACGACGATCTGTCGCAGGAAATGGATTCCCTTCGCGTGCACGGCAAGGTCGTCGCCAAGGACCTGGAAGCCGGCGCCGCCGCCTTCGCCCACGACCCCAAGTATCTGGCCATGCGCATCGGCATGAACAGCCGGCTGGATACTATCCAGGCCGCCATCCTGATCGAGAAGCTGAAGGTCTTCGGTCAGGAGATCGAATGGCGCAACCGGATCGCCGCCCGCTACAACGAACGCCTCGCGCCCCATGTCGCGGCCGTGCCCCATGTCATCGACGGCGGGGTGTCTATCTGGGCGCAATACACGATCGAGCATGAGGATCGCGACGGTCTGGCCGCGCACCTGAAGGATCACGGCGTGCCCACCGCCGTCTATTATCCGGTGCCCATGCACATGCAGCCGGCCTATCAGCGCTTCCCGCAGGGCGCGGGCGGCCTGCCCGTCACCGAACGGCTGAGGAACCGGGTCCTCAGCCTGCCGATGCACGCCGATCTGGACGAGGCGACCCAGGACAAGGTCGTCGCCGCCGTCGCCAGCTACAAGGGCTAAGCCGATGCCGAACACCCCCGCCCTCAAGATCGGCGTCGCCGGCGTCGGCGTCATGGGCCGCAACCATGCACGCGTCGCCTCCGAGATGCGCGAGTTCGACCTGACCACCGTCTTCGATCCCGATGCGGTGACGGCCGAGGGCGTCGCCGCCGCCTATGGCGCATCGCCCGTCACGACCGCCCAGGCCTTCGTCGACGCCGGTCTGGACGCCGCCATCGTCGCCACGCCCAACCGATTCCACGCCGAGATCGGCGTCGCCCTGCTGGAAAAGGGCGTCCACGTCCTTGTCGAAAAGCCGATCGCCGCCAGCGTCCCCGACGCCCAGCGCATGATCGATGCGGCCAAAGCCAATGACCGCGTTCTGATGGTCGGTCAGGTCGAGCGCTTCAATCCCGCGGTCGAGACCGTCAAGCGCGCCGTCGCCGACGATGACATCATCTCGATCCAGGTCACTCGCGTCGGTCCCTTCCCGCCCCGCATGGGCGAGGTCGGCGTGGTCATCGACCTGGCGGTGCACGACATCGACATCATCCGCCACCTGACGGGCTCCGAGATCGTCGAGGTCCAGCCGCAACTGGCCCGAACGCGCGCCGATCGCGAGGACACGGCCTTGCTTCAGTTCCGCCTGGACAGCGGCGTGATCGCCCACATCACCACCAACTGGGTCACCCCCTACAAGACCCGCACGCTGCAGGTCGCGACCAAGACCAAATTCATCGTCGCCGATCTGATCACGCGCCAGGTCACCGAATATTTCGGCCAGCAGCCGGACGGCTCCTACTCGACCCGGATGCTGAACAGCTGGCCGGCCGAACCGCTGAAGAAGGAGCTGGAAGCCTTCGCGCACGCCATCACGACCGGCGAAACGCCAGCCGTCACCGGCGAAGACGGCCTGCGCAATCTCGAAGTCGCGCTGCGCTGCCTCGGCGAGCACTGATCGGATCAGGCCCCGTTCTCGCCGCAAAAACTGAGGAAGAGAAACGTATGCGCCGTATCACCGCCACCGCACTCGCCCTGATCGCCAGCGTTTCGGCGGCGGCGCCCGCCCATGCGGACACCCGCTACCTGGCCTATAATGCGTCGGACCGGATCACCCAGGCGCTGACCAAGGGCGTCACCTTGCAAGTGCGGCGCGGTCTGTTCGGCGCGGTGCAGGTGGAACGTCTGTTCTCCACCACCGCGCGCGGCACGGCCGGTTTCACGCGCGGCGGACCGGACGCCGCGCGACGCGTCATGCCTCAGGGCGCCGAGGAAAACGATATCTACGCCATCGATCAGGACGGCGACGGCCGCGGCCTGTCGCGCGCCCTGTGTCCCGGCGCCGACGAGGTCTGGCTGATCATGGGTCGCGTCCGTGCGCCGCGTCCCCTGACCATGCAGGCCGTGGGCCGTTGGTCGGACGGCGCCTACCGACACTGCGTGACGCTCAGCTACGACTGGCGCGGCGAATGGGCCACGGCGCCGCAGACGCAAACCCCGCGAGACTGATCCGCGTCCTGACTGTTTCATAATCAGCACGGACAAGAGGACAATTGTGACGATTTGACTTTTATAATCGTCAGTGACACTTTAGGCACACGAGCGGCGGCGGCCGTTCTACCGCCCTGGAATATCCCCCTCCCCGGCGGCGAGAGAGACGAACCTCCCAGAGCCCGGCCCGTCGCGGCCGGGCTTTTTTTACGCCGCGCGCCTGCTAGACGGGGGCATGACCCTTCGCCTCGCCACCTGGAACATCAACTCCGTCCGCCTGCGCATCGACCAGGTCGCCCGCTTCGTCGCCGAACGCGCGCCCGATGTCCTGATGCTGCAGGAGATCAAATGCACCACCGACCAGTTCCCGCGCGGCGCCTTCGAGGAGATGGGCATGCCCCACCTTCGCGTGGCGGGCCAAAAGGGCTGGCACGGCGTCGCCATCGCCAGCCGCCTGCCGCTTGAGGACAGCGACACCTTCCAGGTCTGCAAACTGGGTCACGCGCGCTGCGTCTCGGCCCGCGTGTCCGGCATCGACGTGCAGAACTTCTACATCCCGGCCGGCGGCGACGTTCCCGACCGGGCGCTGAATCCCAAGTTCGATCACAAGATGGATTTTTACGAGCAGCTGACCGCGATCGTGGCCAGGCAGGACAAGTCTCGCCCCCTGGTCATGGCCGGCGACTTCAATATCGCCCCGGGCGAAGGCGATGTCTGGAACCACCGCTACATGTCCAAGATCGTCAGCCACACGCCGATCGAGGTCGAGACCCTGAACCGGCTTCAGGAGACGGGCGGTTTCGCCGATGTGCTGCGCGACCGTTTCCCCGAGCCCCAGAAACTGGCCAGCTGGTGGAGCTATCGCGCCGCCGACTTCCGCAAATCGAATCGCGGCCTGCGCCTGGACCACATCTGGACGTCGCCCGGCCTGACCCCCGCCGTGGTCAAGGATACCGCCCGCATCCACGACGACGTCCGCGAATGGGATCGTCCCAGCGACCATGCGCCGGTCACGGTTGATCTGCACGTCTGATCCTCAATAGACGGCGACCGGCTTGACCGACGCCGGCGCCTTTCGCCCCCGGCCGACCTTTCTGGCGGCGCGCCCGAGCCGGACCACCGCCTCGTCCAGCTGATCTTCCGGCAAGGTGTAGGGCAGGCGCAGCCGGCGTTCGAAGGCGCCGTCGACGCCGAATCGCGGACCGGCGGCGAGGCGCAGACCTTCGGCCTCCGCCGCGATCGTGAGAGCGGAACTGATCGTCTCCGGCAGCCGCGCCCACAGGGACAGTCCCCCAGCCGGGCGCGGACAGACCCAGTCGGGCAGTTTTTCAGCGAGCCGCGCCCTCAGATGATCCCGCCGCGCGCGCAAAAGGGGCCGGCGCGCCGCCAGGGCCTTGCCGCCGTCGTTCAACAGTTCGACCGCCGCCAGCTGCTCCAGGATCGGAACGCCCAGATCGAAGCTGGCGCGACTTTGGGCCAAACGTTGGATCACCGCCCGGTCAGCGCGGATCCAGCCGATCCGCAATCCGCCCCAGACGCTTTTGGACATCGAACCCAGCCTGACCATCCGCGGCGCGTCGACGGCCGAGGCGCTGAGCGCCGGCGGTCCGCTCAAGGTCAGTTCGACCAAGGTCTCGTCCAGCACCAGCAGGGTCTCCGACCCCTTCAGCCCCGACAGCAACCGCGTCCGGTCCGCCGCGCGCATCATCCGCCCGGTCGGATTGTTGTGGTCCAGCACCAGATAGGCCATCGCCGCGTTGCTGCTTCGGCAGGCCGCAACCAGACCCTCGACATCCCAACCCTCCTCGCCCTCGCCGTCCGGCAAGGCGACGGGTACGGCGCGACCGCCCGCCGCCAGGATGGCGTCGATCGCCTGCGGATAGGTGGGATGGTCGAACACCACCGGGGCGCCGGGGCGCGTCGTCAGGCGCAGAAGATGCACGAGGCCGTTGTGCGCGCCGTGCGTGATCAGAATCTGCCCCGACGAGGTCGCCAGGCCGCGCCGCCGATAGCCGGCCGCCACCGCCTCACGCAGTTCCTCCAGCCCCGCCGTCTCATAACCGTGTCCCGGCAAGTTCGCCGGCAACCGCTCCAGCGCCCGCGCATAGGCCGCGTGCACATTCGGATCGGCCGGCAGGACGGCGGCGGTCATGTCGATCAGGCCGGCCTTGTCCGTTGGCGTCGTCTCATGACGTGGCGCCGGTCCGGTTGGCAAGCTGGTGCGCGCGGCGGCGCCCTGCCCGCCTGTCAGGAACCCGTCGTCCCGCAAGCGCCCGTAGGCGGCGGACACGGTCGTGCGGCTCAAGCCCAGCGCCTGGGCCAGTTCACGTTCGCCGGGCAACCGCGCCGCTAAGGGCAGTCGGCCATCCAGAATCAGAAGCCGTACTGCACCTGCCAGCTGCCGATAGGCTGCGCCAGTACCCGGCGACCGCCAGGCGCCGAGATGGCGCGTCAGGGAAACAAGACCGATCGATCGCGACAACATCACGCCAGAATGCCATAACTGGCCCTGTTTTCGATAGCCAGTATCAGGCATTTCGTCTGTTTATGACCCGTCGTCTGATCCAGCTGTTCATCGGCCTCGTCCTTTACGGCCTGTCCATCGCCCTGATCGTCCGCGCCGATCTTGGGCTCGATCCGTGGGACGTGCTGAACCAAGGCGTGTTCGAGCGCTTCGCGAAACCCGCCGGAGTCAGCTTCGGTCTGGTGGTCAATTTGATCGGTATGGCCGTGCTGCTGCTATGGATTCCCCTGCGCCAGAAGCCGGGGATCGGGACCGTCGCCAATGTGCTGATCATTCGGAACGATCGCCAATTTCGGCCTGGACTGGATCCCGTCCGACCTGGGCCTACCGCTCCGGGCCGGCCTGCTGATCGCCGGCATCGTCCTGAACGGCGTTGCCAGTGGCGCCTATATCGGCGCAGGCCTCGGCCCCGGCCCGCGCGACGGCCTGATGACCGGCATTGTCGCGCGCACAGGCTGGCCGGTGAAATGGGTGCGGACGGCCATCGAACTGACCGTTATCGCCGTCGGCTGGCTGTTGGGCGGCTCGGTCGGCTTGGGCACGGTGCTCTACGCCCTGACCATCGGCCCGCTGGTGCACATCTTCCTGCCGCTGTTCACGATCCGCCCAAAGACGGCCGACTGAGCTCTTAAGGCTGCAGCCGGTATCCGCCCGCATCGGTCAGCAACAGGCGGGCATAACCCGGCTCCGGCTCGATCTTCTGGCGCAGACGATAGATATGGGTTTCCAGCGTATGGGTCGTGACCCCGGCGTTGTAGCCCCAAACTTCTGTCAGCAGCTCTTCGCGCGACACCGGCTTGGCCCCGGCGCGATAGAGGTATTTCAGGATATTGGTTTCCTTCTCGGTCAACCGCACCTTCTTACCCTTGGCGTCCATCAGCACCTTGGCGGCGGGCCGGAACTCGTAGGGACCAATGGTGAAGACCGCGTTTTCCGACTGTTCATGGCTGCGCAGATGGGCGCGGATGCGCGCCAGCAGCACGGCGAACCGGAAGGGCTTGGTGACATAGTCGTTGGCCCCGGCGTCCAGGCCGAGGATGGCGTCGGCGTCCGCCGACTGCGCCGTCAGCATGATGACCGGGGTCGAAACCCCGTCCTTGCGCAACAGGCGACAGGCCTCGCGGCCATCCATATCGGGCAGATCGACGTCCAGCAGGATCAGGTCGGCGCGGATCTCGCGTCCCATCCGCACCCCGTCCGTGGCGGTCGCGGCCTGCTGGGTCTTGAATTCCTCATGCAGGTTCAGCTGCTCGGCCAAGGCCTCGCGCAGGTCGTCGTCGTCGTCGATGATCAGAATGGTCTTGGGCGTAGGCATGGGACAGACAATGGCGAGGCTTGGCCCCCGCGCCAAGGCTTGGGGGTGCGAATATTCATATAGGGTTACGAGCTAGAGGGCGTTTCGGGTCGATTTCGTTCCCCGAACAAGGCCGTCCCGACCCTGACGTGCGTCGCGCCGCATCGGATGGCAGTTTCATAATCGCCGCTCATGCCCATCGACAGGACCGACAAACCGTTTCGCTCGGCAATGCCCCGCAACATCTGAAAATGCGGCTCTGCGTCCTGATCCGCAGGAGGAATGCACATCAATCCCTCGACCGTCAGCCCATAGGTGTCGCGGGCAGCGGCGATCAGGGTGTCGGCGGCGTCGGGCAGGACCCCGGCCTTCTGGGGCTCCGCGCCGGTGTTGACCTGGACCAGGACGCGCGGCGATCGGCCGCGCTTTTCGCCCGCCTGCGCCAAGGCGCGCGCCAGTTTTTCACGGTCCAAGGTTTCGATCACATCGAACAGGGCGACTGCATCCTCGGCCTTGTTGGTCTGCAGGGGGCCGATCAGCCGCAGTTCCAGACCCGGCACTTCCCCGCGACGGTCAGTCCACCGGCCCTGGGCCTCCTGCACCCGGTTCTCGCCGAAGATCCGCTGACCCGTCGCCAGGATGGCGTCGATAGCCTCTGGGGCCTGAGTCTTGGAGACCGCGGTCAGGGTCACGTCCGCTGGATCCCGACCGGCCGCATGGCAGGCCGCGTCGATGCGCGCCCGCACCTCGGCGACCCTTTCGGCGATGGACGGGGCGGAAAAAGCGGAGGAAGAAGAGGTCATGATCCTGCCGGCCGGTTACAGCGACGATGCGCGCGCGCTCTGGAACGCCGCGACCGCTCTAAACCGCGCCGCCGCCGCTGTCAGCCCGGCCGCCGCAGCCTTGCCGCCGATGCTGTTCTTCACCGACCCCGATCGCACGCCCCGACCGTGGGAGACGGTGGCGCGCCTGCCTGCCGGTTCGGCGGTGGTCTATCGCGCCTTTGGCGCCTCCGATGCCGTCGAGACGGGATATCGACTTCGGGAAGAGACGGCCGATCGGGACGTGAAACTGCTGGTCGGGCTGGACCCCGATCTGGCCGAGGCGATCGACGCCGACGGGCTGCACCTGCCCGAACGTGTGGCGGACGAAGCGGCGCGCATTCGATCGAACCGACCAGGCTGGATTTTGACGGCGGCCTGGCACGGTCTATCCCCCCCGCCCGAAGACCTGAACGCGCTGATCCTGTCGCCGGTGTTTCCGGCGGGCGGCGCGTCCGCAGCTAAACCCGTCCTGGGCGTCGCGGCATTCGAGCAGAACGTGAAAGCCGCCCGCCTGCCGGTCTATGCGCTGGGCGGCGTCACGCCAGAGAACGCCGCAAAGCTCGCACACACAGGCGCCTGCGGCC
Organism: Brevundimonas sp. BT-123; assembly: GCF_026105875.1. Taxonomy (GTDB): domain Bacteria; phylum Pseudomonadota; class Alphaproteobacteria; order Caulobacterales; family Caulobacteraceae; genus Brevundimonas. The sequence goes on from NZ_JAOYTN010000010.1 coordinate 22,054, forward strand.
TGGCGGCGGTAAATGCGATCCAGTCAGCGTTTCGCTGAACGGTCGAGATCAGAACTTGAAGATGGTTTCTAGACGGACGCGGGGCTGGGCCCGGCCGTTGGTTTCGGGCGCGCGGGCCGGATCGGCTTCCGGCGTGCTGACGGCGGCGGCGGCGCCCACACGCAGACGGTCGTTCAGCCGGTAATAAGCGCCGGCCTCGACATCACCCCAGTCGGTCTCGCGACCCACGGGCTGGTTCAGGTTGAAATCCAGACCCCAGCGGCCACGGTCGTTCAGGCGCAGACCGCGACGCTGCGGCGCCGGCGCGTTGCGCTGCGCCGCCTGGGCCTCCGAAAGGGAAACGGCGGACGTGCTTTGGGCGAGCGCCGACGTCGACGCGGCCATCGCCGTCGTCGCCATCATCACAGCCAGGAAACCACCGAACCGCATACCAAATCCTTCGAACCCCGCCATGAAGCGGCGTTTCAACCCTGAACCGACCTTATATGGTCGTGAGCCCCGCGATTAGACACCGGGTGTCTGCGCGGTCAACGCAATGAGCCGGCGATAACAAGGTTCCCGCGCATTGTTGTGGCGTATGTGTCTCAAGCGTCACGGGATTCGGGCGGATTCCGGCGAAATCTCACATGCCCTTCACAAAACACCGCGACGTGCGATGCCACGGGAACCGACTTCGCCTTGTCATCGCCCCTTTTCGCCGTGTTATAGAGCCTGGCAGTCGGCATTCCTCGTGCCGTGCGCGCGTGCGGGCGAGGGCTCTCACGTCCCTGAGTTTACGGAGACTTCTCTTGATGAGCCTCAACAAGGCCCTGGTTCGGAACGTCGCGGTCGTGCTGGTCTCGGGCGTGGCCCTGGGCGCGTCCCTGTCGGCCTGCTCGAGCATTCCCTTCGTCGGCGGCAAAAAGTCTGCGCCCAAGACGAACGTGCAACAGGGCATCGGCGTCAACGCCTTCCTGTGGCGCGCCTCGCTCGACACCCTCAGCTTCATGCCGCTGCTGACCGCCGATCCGTGGGGCGGCGTCATCAACTATGATTGGTACATCAACCCCCAGACGCCGAACGAGCGCTTCAAGGCGACCGTCTTCATCCTGGACACCCGTTTGCGCGCCGACGCGCTGAACGTCACGGTGACCAAGGAAGTGAAGGGCGCCGATGGTCAGTGGACCGCCGCCCCGGTCGCCGCCCAGACCGAGGCCGATCTGGAAAACGCCATCCTGACCAAGGCGCGCCAGCTGAATCTGTCGAACGCCCGCTAACGCGGGCGCTCGCATTATTTTGGCGCTACCGCCTTTCGGCTGCTTGAGCGCCGACTGGTTTAGTTTCGTCGGACCTGCTGGGAACGCCGAAACGGATTACTTCTTGGGCGCTGTCGTCCTTCGGGCTAGTTGAGCCGGGAGGGCGTCAGCGCCCTTTCGACTTTCAGGACGACCGTGGCCCGTTACGAACCCAAGACCGCCGAACCCCGCCAGCAGGCCCGATGGGCCGAGGCTTCCGCCTTCGTCACGAAGGACACCGGTCGGCCGAAATACTATGTGCTGGAGATGTTCCCCTATCCGTCGGGCAACATCCACATGGGTCACGCCCGCAACTATGTGATGGGCGACGTGGTGGCGCGGTCCAAGCGCGCGCAGGGGTACGACGTTCTGCATCCGATGGGCTGGGACGCCTTCGGCATGCCGGCCGAAAACGCGGCCATGGAGCGCGGCATCCACCCGAAAGGCTGGACCTACTCCAACATAGCCAACATGCGCGAGCAGCTGAAGCTGCTGGGCTTGTCGCTGGACTGGTCGCGTGAGTTCGCCACCTGCGACCCGGAATACTACGGAAAGCAGCAGGCCTGGTTCCTGGAGCTGTATCGGCGCGGTCTAGTCTATCGCAAGGATGCGGTGGTCAACTGGGATCCGGTCGACAACACCGTCCTGGCCAACGAACAGGTGATCGATGGACGCGGCTGGCGCTCGGGCGCCTTGGTCGAGAAGCGCAAGCTGAACCAGTGGTTCCTGCGCATCACCGACTATGCTGACGACCTGATCGACGGTCTGAAGACCCTGGACCGCTGGCCCGAAAAGGTCCGGCTGATGCAGGAGAACTGGATCGGCAAGTCCAAGGGCGCGACCCTGTGGTGGGACATCGCCGAGGCGCCGGACTTCCTGCCCGCCTCCCCCGAGGGCGAGCCCAACCACGCTCGCGATCCGATCGAGGTCTACACCACCCGCCCCGACACCCTGTTCGGCGCCAGCTTCCTGGCCCTGGCGCCCGACCATCCCCTGACCAAGGCCATCGCCGAACATCGGCCGGACGTGGCGGACTTCATCAAGGCCTGTGCTCAGACCGGCACCAGCGAAGCCGAGATCGAAAAGGCCGAGAAGCTGGGCGTGGATCTGGGCGTTCGCGTCCGCCATCCCTTCGATCCGGACAAGACCCTGCCCGTCTGGGCCGCCAACTTCGTGCTGTCGACCTATGGTTCGGGCGCCATCTTCGGCTGCCCGGCCCACGACCAGCGCGACCTGGACTTCGCCCGCAAATACGATCTGCCGGTGACGCCTGTGGTCAAACCCGACGACGCCGACACGGTCGAGATCGGAACCGAGGCCTATGTCGGCCCCGGCCGCATCTTCAACTCCGACTTCCTGAACGGCATGGACGTCGAGGCCGCCAAGGCCGCCGCGATCGCCAAGGTCGAGGCCGCCGGCCAGGGCCGCGCCGAGACCATCTATCGCCTGCGCGACTGGGGCGTTTCACGCCAGCGGTATTGGGGTTGCCCGATTCCGATCATCCACTGCCCATCCTGCGGCGTCGTCGAGGTTCCTGCCGATCAGTTGCCGGTCGTCCTGCCTGATGATGTGACCTTCGACGTGCCCGGCAACCCGTTGGCGCGTCACGCGACCTGGAAGCACGTCAAATGCCCTTCGTGCGGCGCGGAGGCGACGCGCGAGACCGACACGCTCGACACCTTCGTCGATTCCAGCTGGTATTTCGCTCGGTTCACCGATCCGACGGCCGAGGCGCCGATCGACAAGGCCGCCGCCGACCGCTGGCTGGCCGTGGATCAATATATCGGCGGGGTCGAGCACGCGGTCCTGCACCTGCTGTACGCTCGCTTCATCACCCGCGCCCTGTCTGACGCCGGCATGCTGTCGGTGAAGGAGCCGTTCGCCGGCCTGTTCACGCAAGGCATGGTGGTTCACGAGACCTATCGCCGCGCCGACGGCGCCTGGGTCGAGCCGACTGACGTGGAGCTCAAGAACGACAACGGCGTGCGTTCCGCCCGCCAGCTTTCGACCGGCGAGACCCTGGTCATCGGCGACATCGAAAAGATGTCCAAGTCCAAGAAGAACGTCGTCGCTCCGGCCGAAATCCTGGAAAGCCACGGCGTGGACGCAGGCCGCCTGTTCGTCCTGTCCGACAGCCCGCCCGAGCGGGACGTGCAGTGGACCCCTGGCGGCGTCGAGGGCGCCAGCCGGTTTGTCCAGCGCGCCTGGACCCTGTTCGACACCTATGACGCCGGCTTCGCGGGCGAGGACAAGGCCAACGCCGAGCTGCTGCGCGAAACGCACAAGGCCATCAAGGCCGTGTCCGAAGGGGTGGAAGGCTTCCGCTTCAACTCGGCCATAGCCAAGCTCTATGCCTTCGTCGCCACCATCCGCGACAATGCCCAGGCCGGCGGCGACGCCAGGCGTCAGGCTCTGTCGGCGCTGGCCCGCCTGATCGCCCCCTTCACCCCACATCTGGCCGAAGAAGCCTGGACGCGGCTGGGTGAGGACGGGATGGTTCTGGACGCGCCGTGGCCCGTGTGGGACGCTGCGCTCGCGGCCGACGACGAGGTGGTCCTGCCCATCCAGATCAACGGCAAGCGTCGCGCGGAAATCCGCGTGCCGCGCGGCATGGAGCCGTCCGAGGTCGAAGCGCTGGTCCTGGCCGACGAAACGGTCAAGGCGCGGCTGGAGGGTCTGAGCGTGAAGAAGATCGTCGTGGTCAAGGACCGCATCGTCAATCTGGTGGCCGGCTGATGCGTATCGCGATGGCTCTCGCGGTTCTCGCGTCTCTGGCGGTTTCCGCCTGCGGCTTCACGCCCATGTATGCCGAGCCGGCCGTGGGTTCATCCCTGCGCCGGATCGCCGTTACGACCCAGGATGACCGTCTGGGCTATCGCCTGCGCGAGCAGCTGGAAGACGTCCTCGCCTGGGATCGCGGCGCGACGCCGCTGTATCGTCTGACGACAGAGGTCCAGCAGAACCGCCGCTCGCTGGGTCGCCGCATCGACGACACCGCCACCCGCTATGAACTGACGGTCAAGGCGACCTGGACGTTGACCCCGGCCGCCGGGGGAACGCCCGTCAGTGGCACGGAAACGGTCACCACGACCTACGCCACCGCCGACCAGCCCTATGCCGCCATCGCCGCCCAGCAGGACGGAGAGGAGCGCGCCGCGGCCGAACTGGCTCGCCTGATCCGACTGGATCTCATGCAGGCGCTGTCGAACCCGTGATCCTGGCCAAACGCCCTGAGATCGATCGCTTCCTGAAGGCGCCCGATCCGGCGATCCGGGCGGCGGTGATCCACGGCAAGGACCGGTCGGGCGTCGCCGAGCGGGCCGAAGTGTTGTGCAAGACGGTCACGCCCGACCTGAACGACCCCTTCAACGTCACCGTCCTGACCGACAGCGACATCGATGGCGATGAAACGAAGCTGGAAGAGGCGCTGACGGCCATGTCCCTGATGGGCGGCCGTCGTCTGGTGCGCATCCGTCTGTCGGCGCTGAAGCCGGGCGTGGACAAGGCTGTCGCCGCCGCGCTGAAAATCCACGCCGATGGCGGCTACAATCCCGACGCCATGATGGTGGTCGAGGCCGACCAGCTGGGCCGCGAATCCGCGCTCAGAAAGGCGGCCGAGAAGGAAAACGGCGCGGTCGGCATCGTCTGCTATGAGGATGAGACCGGCGATGTCGCCCGCATGGTCCGAGAGGCCTTGGCCGCCGACAAGGTCGGCCTGACCTCCGACGCTCTGGACCGTTTCGTCGCGCGCCTTCCGCGCGAGCGGGGCTTGATGCGGCAGGAGATCGAGCGCCTGGCCCTGTTCATCGGCCCCGGCTCCGGCAAGACGCTGGATATGGACGCGCTGGAGCATCATCTCGGCGTCGAGCCGGACGCCTCCCTGTCGGATGCGGCGCTTCAGGCTTTCGGCGCGCGGCCGGGTCCGGCGCAAGCGGGGCTCAGGCGCGCCTTCGCCGAGGGCGAATCGTCGGTGCTCGCCGTTCGCTCCGCCGCCATCCATCTCGGAAAGTTACGCCGGATCAACATCTTGCAGGCCAATGGCGCGAACGCCAAGGAGGCCGCCAAGGCCGCCGGCGTCTTCTGGAAACAGGAGGCGGAAATGTTGCGTCAGGCGCGGTCCTGGCGGCTCGAAGCCCTGGACGAGGTCTTGGACAGCATCAACACGGCCGACATCGCCACCAAGACGACCGGAATGCCGGACCAACTGATCGCCGAACGCCTGCTGCTGGAAATCGCAGGTCGCGCCAGACGGCTGGGGCTGTAGCCCTAGCCGCGCTTTGACGCCTTGCGGAAGGCGGGCTGGGCCATGGCGACATTGCGCGCCGACACAGCCTTCTCTTCGGCCTTGGCGCCCGGTTGGGCGTTGAACCCATGACCCGCCTTGGCCTTCTTGGCGGCGAGCGCCTGTTTCAGCTTGTCGGCGGCGGTGGGTGTCTTGTCTTCAGTCATATCGACACCCTAGCACAGTCCTCGCTCAACCGCGCATCAAACGGCGGCACAGGTCGTCGAGCTGCTCCAGCGAGCCGTAGCCGATCGTCAGTTCGCCCTTTCCGCCCTTGTCCGACAACTGCACCTTCAAGCCCAGCGCATCGGCCAGGTCCTGCTGCAAGGCGGCGACATCGGCCGCCCCCTCCCCGCCTGCGGCCGCCGGCGCCGATTTGGCCTTCGTCGGCTTCGGCCCCTCGACCGCACGGCGCGCTAGGGCCTCGGTCTCACGGACGCTCAGACCATCCACGAAGGCGATGTCCGCCAACTGACCCGGATCGGGCGTATTGATCAGCGCGCGGGCGTGACCCGCGGACAGCTTGCCTTCGCGCACATAGAACAGCACCCGCTCAGGCAGTTGCAGCAGGCGCATAGTGTTGGCCACATGACTGCGGCTCTTGCCGACCACGCCCGCAACGGCATCCTGCGTCCGTCCAAAGCGCTCCATCAAAACGCGGTAGGCTTCGGCCTCTTCCAGAGGGTTCAGATCCGCGCGCTGGACGTTCTCGACGATGGCGACTTCGAACACCTCGACGTCGTCCATCTCGTGGACCACGATCGGCACCTGGGTCAGGCGCGCCGCCTGCGACGCGCGCCAGCGGCGTTCGCCGGCAATGATCTGCCAGACGCCGTCCTCGCCCGGTTGAGTCCGCACTAGGATCGGCTGCAGCACTCCCTTGTCGCGGATCGAGGCGGTCAGTTCCTCCAGATCCTCCTGGCGGAAGGTCTTGCGCGGTTGGTCGGGGTTCGGCTTCAGGCTTTCGATCGGTACGCGTTGCACGCCGGCGGGCACGGGCGCGTCGGATGCGACCGGCGCTTCGGCGTCCTGTCCCATCAACGCCGACAGGCCGCGGCCCAGACCTCTTTGTCGTTCAGCCAAGATACTGTTCCGTTCTATTAAAACTCAGGCGGCCAGCTTCAGGCGCTGGCGTTCGCGCTTCACCACTTCCTTGGCCAGCCGCAGATAGGCCTGGCTGCCGGCGCACTTCAGGTCATAGATCAGCGCCGGCTTGCCGAACGACGGCGCCTCGGCGACGCGGACGTTCCGCGGGATCACGCTCTCATAGACCTTGTCGCCGAAGTGGGCGCGGACGTCGTTCGCCACCTGTCCCGACAGGGCGCTGCGACGATCGAACATCGTCAGGACCAGGCCCTGGATTTCCAGCGATGGGTTGAGGCTGTGCTTGACCATATCGATGGTGCGCATCAGCTGGCTCAGGCCTTCCAAGGCGAAGAACTCGCACTGCAGCGGCACCAGCACCGCATCCGCCGCCGCCATCGCATTCAGCGTCAGCAGGTTCAGCGACGGCGGGCAGTCGATCAGCACATAGTCATACGCGGTAGGGCCATCGTCGTGGGCGCGCAGGGCGTCGCGCAGCCGGTAGGATCGGCGATCCGCCTGGCTAAGCTCGATCTCAACGCCCGACATATCGGCGTCGGCCGGGACGATCCACAAACCCGGCACAGTCGTCTGCACCGAGGCATCGGCGATGGAGCGCTGATCCACGACGACATCATAGATCGTGACACGCCGTGTTTCACGTGGAACACCCAGGCCCGTCGAGGCATTGCCCTGCGGGTCCATATCCACGATCAGCACACGCTCGCCGATGGCGGCCAAGGCGGTGCCGAGGTTAATCGCCGTCGTCGTCTTGCCGACCCCGCCCTTCTGGTTGGAAACAGCGAGGACGCGGGCGGGCTTTCTAGCGCGTTGAGCGGGCACGGCGGAGGCTCCGGATTGTCACGATGCGGCCGCGCACGTCGCTTTGCGACGGGGCCAGTTCAGCCTCGAAATGCCAGGATTTCCGCGCTTCGATCAACTCGGATCCGGCACGTTCCCCCTTCAGGAACAGACCTTGTGCACCCCTTTGGAAGTAGGGCTGTGCATAACCCAGCAGTTTGTCCATCGGGGCCACAGCGCGGGCGGTGACGATGTCACACGTCACGGACTGCGCCTCCGCCCGGCCGACGATGACCGTCGCCGGCAAGGACAGCACATTCACCATCTCCTGAAGAAATCGGCAGCGCTTTGCCAGGCTGTCGATCAGCCAGACATGCGCCCCCTCCCGCCCCTTCAGCATGATGGAAAGAACCAGTCCGGGAAAGCCGGCCCCTGCCCCCAGATCCGCCCAGGTCTTCGCTTCCGGGGCCAGATCGAGCAGTTGCGCACTGTCCCAGACATGGCGGTTCCAGAAGTCCGGCAGACTATCCGGCCCCACCAGATTCATCACCGCATTGGTCTCGACCAACCGCAGTCGAAAGGCCTCAAGGTCGGCGATCTGTTCCGCAGATGCACTGGCACGTGCGCGGAACGACTGTTGTTCTGCCTCCAACATCAGGCCGCGACCGACGCCTTGGGCGCGCGCTTCACGTAGGCCAAGAGCGCCGTCAAAGCGCCAGGCGTCATGCCCTCGATCCGTCCGGCCTGACCCAAGGTGCGCGGTTGGACGCGCGCCAGCTTTTCCTTCACCTCGTTCGACAGACCGCCGACGGCGCCGTAGTCGAGATCGGTCGGCAGCATCAGACCCTCCTCCGCCTTCAGCGCATCCGCATCCTGCGACTGTCGATCCAGATAGTTGGCGTATGCAGCGTCGATTTGAACCTGCTCGCGAACGTCGTCGGTCCAATCGGCGATGACGGGCACTGCCGAAACGAACTTATCCAAAGACACATCGGGGAAGGCCAACAGTTCGCGCATCGAGCGCCGACGACCATCAGCATTGACCGAAATGCCGAGCGCACCGGCCTCGTTGGGCGTGAATAGCGTTTCACGTGAAACAGCGCTCGCTGCCGCAAGCGCCGAAGCTTTGGCTTCAAAACGAGTGCGCCGCTCATCGCTGACGATGCCCAGCTTGATCGCAAGCGGTGTGAGCCGAAGGTCGGCGTTGTCGGCTCGCAGCGTCAGCCGATATTCCGCCCGGCTGGTGAACATTCGATAAGGTTCGGTGACACCGCGCGTCACCAGATCGTCGATCATGACGCCGATATAGGCCTGATCACGCCCCAGGATCACCGGCTCCTGCCCGGCCGCCGACCGCGCGGCGTTTAGCCCCGCCATCAGCCCCTGAGCCGCAGCCTCCTCATAACCGGTCGTGCCGTTGATCTGTCCGGCCAAATACAGCCCCGGGCGCTTCTTGACCTCCAGCGCCGCTGTCAGTTCGCGCGGATCGACATAGTCGTATTCTATGGCGTAGCCGTATCGGAAGACCTCAACCGCTTCCAGGCCGGGAATGGTGCGCAGGAAGGCGAGTTGCGTCGGCTCCGATACCGAGGTCGAAATTCCATTCGGATAAACCGTCGGATCGTCCAAGCCTTCCGGCTCCAGGAAGATCTGATGGCTGGTCTTGTCGGCGAACCGAACGACCTTGTCCTCGATCGACGGACAATACCGCGGCCCCCGTCCCGACAGCTTGCCGCCATAGACGGCGCTCTCACCGAGATTCTCTGCGATGATCCGGTGAGTCTCTTCCGTCGTGTGGGTCACGCCGCAGGCGATCTGGGGCACGTCGATCCGGTCGGTCAGGAAGGAAAAGGCTGACGGCGCCTCGTCCGCCTGCTGCATTTCCAGACGGTCCCAGACGATCGTCCGGCCGTCCAGGCGTGCGGGCGTGCCCGTCTTCAAACGTCCCATCATCAGGCCGGCGGCGTGAAGATCGGCGGCCAGACCCGTCGAGGGCTCCTCGCCATGCCGCCCCGCCGGGATGCGTTCGTCGCCGCGATGGATGACCCCGTTCAGGAAGGTGCCGGTCGTCAAGACGACCGCCCCTGCGCGAACTGTCTCTCCGTCGCCGGTCACGACGCCGACGACCCGCTCACCTTCAAGGATAAGTCGCTCGGCCGTCCCCGCCATCAGGGTCAGGTTGGGTGTGCCGTTCAGTTCGGCCTGCATGGCCTCGCGGTAGAGGCGGCGGTCGATCTGGCTGCGCGGGCCCCGAACTGCGGCCCCTTTGGATCGGTTCAGAAGGCGGAATTGGATGCCGGACACATCGGCCAGCCGCCCCATGACGCCGTCCATGGCGTCGATCTCGCGAACCAGATGGCCCTTCCCCAGCCCTCCGATGGCCGGGTTGCACGACATCTCGCCAATCGTATCCAGCTTCTGGGTCAGCAGAACCGTGTTGGCGCCGGCGCGCGCAGAAGCCGCCGCCGCTTCACAGCCGGCATGGCCGCCGCCGATAACGACGACGTCGAACACGAAATCAAAGGGAGAATTCATCGCCGCCACATAAGCCAAAACGCGTGTGATCGCCAGAGGTGGGCCAATCGGATCGGCTCGCGACCCGCCTCTGTTTCACGTGAAACGCTGGTATGGCTGGACCTACTTTCCGATACAGAAGGTTGAAAAGACTTCGCCCAGAATGTCCTCGACGCCGATTGCGCCGGTGACACGCGCCAGCGCGTCGGCCGCCCGTCTCAGATCGTCGCCCGCCATTTCCGGCGCAACATCAAGCGCCTTGCGCGCCGCATCGACGCTTTCCAACGCCTCAAGCAAACGCAGCCGATGCCGTTCCTGGGTCACGGCAGGGAAATCGGCGCCTGACAGATCTTTCGCAAGACGAGCAGCAATCCAGTCCCGAACCTCGGCCAAGCCATCGCCAGTGGTGGTGCTGACCGCCAGAGTCTCATGCCCGCCGCGTGCTAAACTGACGCCAAGGTCGGACTTGGTCGCCACGACCAGATCGCCATCCTCGACGTAGGCCGCAGCCACCCCGGCCGGGTCGCCAGGCGCGCGGACCCAAAGACGCAGGTCGGCTTGTTCAGCGCGAAGCCGAGCGCGGCGCACGCCCTCGGCCTCGACCGGGTCATCGCTGTCTCTCAAGCCGGCCGTATCCGACAATGTCACGGCATAGCCGCCGATCACCAGATTCGCATCCAGCACGTCCCTCGTGGTGCCGGCGATCGGCGTCACAATGGCCGCTTCACGCGCAACGAGAGCATTGAACAGCGATGACTTCCCGGCGTTCGTCTCACCGATAAGGACGATGCGATAACCGTCCCTCACCCGTTCGCCACGCCGCCCCGTATCGACCGCTCGCCGCAGGTCGGCGCCAAGTCGGTCCAGCACCGGCCCCGCCGTACGGGCCAGATTGTCCGGGACCTCTTCATCGGGAAAATCGATCTCGGCCTCGACCAGAGCCAGGGCGTGAAGAAGGTCACGGCGGAAACCGGCATAGGTCTCGCTGAGCTTGCCGTCCAATTGACCCAACGCCTGCTTGGCCTGGGCGCTGGTTTCCGCGTCGATCAGATCGGCGACCGCTTCGGCCTGCGCCAGATCCATGCGGCCGTTCTGAAAGGCGCGGCGTGTGAACTCGCCGGGGTCCGCCGGGCGTAAGCCCAGTGCAATCAAGGCGCGGCTGGCGGCCTCAACGACCGCGCGACCGCCATGCAGATGCAGTTCGGCGGCGTCCTCTCCCGTGTAACTGTTTGGCGCCGCGAAACGCAGCACAAGCGCCTGATCGATGTGCTCGCCGACATGGCTGAGGTCCCGCACCGACGCCATGCGCGGCTTCAAACGGGTTGCGCCCAGCGCCGTCAACGCGGCCTCGACGCCAGGGCCCGACAGCCGGAGAACCGCAATGGCGCCTCGGCCGGGCGGCGTCGCCAAGGCGAAGATGGTGTCGATCATCAACTCAGACCGGTCGGCTCCGGACGCGGACGAAGGCTCACTTCACCGCCGCTTCCATCACGCGCCGGAACTGGTCCTGGGCCTGCAGGCCGAAGCTTGTCCAGGTCTTCATCAGTTCCTCGGGCTGCATCGCGGCGACATTGGCCTCCATCCGCTTCTGCATCTCCGCGACCATGGCGTCGTTCAGCGGCGTCACGTCCGGCAGACCGAGGAATGCGCGCGCCTCCGCTGGCGTGCAATCGACTTCCACATTGACCTTCATCGCGTGGTCTCCTGTTTCACGTGAAACGCCACGCGCGCGGCGCGTGGCTGCTTGAGGATGACGGATCAGGTGTTCATCGACTGGAAGAAGTCCGAGTTGTTCTTCGACTGGCGCAGTTTGTCGAGCAGGAACTCGATCGCGTCCTGAGGTCCCATCGGGTTCAGGATGCGGCGCAGGACATAGGTCTTGGCCAGCTGATCCTTCGGCGTGATCAGGTCTTCCTTGCGAGTGCCGGACTTCAGCACGTCGATGGCGGGGAAGATGCGCTTGTCTGCGACCTTGCGGTCCAGGACGATTTCCGAGTTGCCGGTGCCCTTGAACTCTTCGAAGATCACCTCGTCCATGCGGCTGCCGGTGTCGATCAGGGCCGTCGCGATGATGGTCAGAGAACCGCCCTGCTCCACGTTACGCGCGGCGCCGAAGAAGCGCTTGGGCCGTTGCAGGGCGTTGGCGTCGACACCCCCCGTTAGGACCTTGCCCGACGAGGGGACGGTGGCATTGTAGGCCCGGCCCAGACGCGTGATGGAGTCCAGCAGGATCACTACGTCCTTCTTGTGCTCGACCAGACGCTTGGCCTTTTCGATCACCATTTCGGCGACGGCGACATGGCGGGTGGCAGGCTCGTCGAAGGTCGAGGCGACAACCTCGCCCTTCACCGTGCGCTGCATGTCCGTCACTTCTTCGGGGCGTTCGTCGATCAGCAGGACGATCAGGAAGACCTCCGGGTGGTTCCGCTCGATCGACTTGGCGATGTTCTGCAACATCACGGTCTTACCCACGCGCGGCGGCGCCACGATCAGGCAGCGTTGGCCCTTGCCCAGCGGCGCGACGATATCGATGACCCGGCCCGAGCGATCCTTCAACGTCGGATCCTGGATCTCCATGTGCAGTCGCTCTTCGGGGTAGAGCGGCGTCAGGTTGTCGAACAGGACCTTGGTCTTGACCGCTTCGGGGTCTTCCAGATTGATCGTGTCGACCTTGAGCAGGGCGAAGTAGCGTTCGCCTTCGCGTGGCGCCCGCACCGCCCCATGGACGGTGTCGCCCGAACGCAGGCCGAAGCGGCGGATCTGCGACGGTGAGACATAGACGTCGTCCGGCCCCGGCAGATAGTTGGCGTCCGAGCTGCGCAGGAAGCCGAAGCCGTCCGGCAGGATTTCCAGCACGCCGTCCGCGATGATCTCGACTTCTTCGTCGGCCAAGGCCTTCAGGATGGCGAACAGCAAATCCTGTTTGCGCAGGTTGGAGGCGTTCTCGACCTCCAGCTGTTCCGCGAAGGCGACCAGGTCGGCCGGGGTCTTCTCGTTCAGTTCGGCGAGCGTGATGCGGCCGTTGGCGACGACAGGCTCGCCGTCCTCTTCGTCATCCGCCGTCGTGTCCACGCCGGAATCGGCGCCCGCCGCCTCGCCGGCTTCATGCGCCGCGCCGTGATGGGTGGAGGCTTCAACCTCCACGCCTTCGTTCTCGGGGGTCTCGGGATTTGTGTCGCGGACGTCGGTCATGATGCAGGCTCGCGGGCGCACACGGCCAGACGGCTGCGGCGCGGGTCTCTGAAAATGTCTGGCCGGAAGGCCGAAGGGAGGTGCGACGGGCTCCCGCTGGCTCCAAGGCCTGCAGGCGTCACGAAAGAGAGGGACCGCCGACGCGGGACGCCGAACGGTTCGCCGCCAGCGGAACCACAGGCGGCGGATCAGGTCAAGCGGAGCCGCTTAATGGAACGACCACTTCGTCGTTACCGACAGCACCATGATGATCGCCAGAACGAACGGAACCTCATTGGTCATGCGCCAGAACTTGCCGGAATATTTCGACGTCCCGGCCGCGATCTTCTTCCTCTGCGCCGCCAGGAAGCCGTGCCAGCCGCTGAGCAGGAAGACGCCTGCCAGCTTGGCGATCATCCACGGCTCGCCCAAGAAAGCCGCGCCGCGGGCCGAGACGTCGATGTGGATCAGCCACAGACCGAACACCCAAGCCAGGATCATCGCCGGGTTCAGGATGATGCGCAGCAGCCGCGTCTGCCACAGGCGCAGCAGGGCCTGCATCTCGGTTTTCAGCGGTTCGGGCTTGGCGCTCTGTTCGGCGTCATAGGCGTAGAGCCGAGGCAGGAACAGAAGGCCCGCCATCCAGGCGATCACAGCCAGAATGTGCAGCCCGCGTGCGAGATCATAGGTGTTCATGCCGCGTGTCTTCCCCTGCGATGCGGACAGGCCTTCCAGTCCGCCTTGCACCCCTGGCCGAACGGCGCGACGCCTTTGTGGGACAGTGCGCCCACCGCCGCATCGGCCAAGGCGTCGATGAACAACGGCTCGATCCCGACAGCCGACGCCCGCAAATAGGGACTGGCCCCTTTTTCGTGGGCCAGTTCGCCGTATTCAATATCCAGCTCGACCAGGGTCTCGATATGCTCCGAGACAAAGGCGATAGGCGTGACGACGACCCCCACGCCGTCTTTGGCTGCGGTTTCGATGGCTTCAGGCGTTGACGGGCCCAGCCATTTCATCGGCCCGACCCGGCTTTGGTAGCAGATGGCGTGGTCGATCGGCCCGCGCTGCGCCTCGATGGCGGCGACCACGGCGGCGACCGTCCTCTCGATCTGCTCCTGATAGGGATCGCCCTTGCCGGTCACCAGCTTCTCGGGGATGCCGTGGGCGGAGAACAGCACTCGCACCGGCTGACCTACAGCCTCGTCCAGCTTCTCGCCGATCGCCTGGGCCTGGGCCTCGACCCAGCCTGTCGCGGCCGGGTAGCAGCAGACGGCGCGGCTGACGCCCGGCCCGGCATAGCAGGCGTTCCAGGCCTTCAGCGAGGATTCTGTCGTCGTGGTCGAAAACTGCGGATAGAGCGGCAGTAGGACGACCTCGTCGGGTCCGAAGGCGGCGACCTCGGCCGCTGTCTCTTCGGTCAACGGATGCCAGTAGCGCATGGCGATGAAGACCTTGACCTCATCGCTGCCCAGTCGCGCGCCAAGCACGGCCTGCAAAGCCTCCGCCTGGCGACGGGTTTCGGGCAGCAGCGGCGATCCTCCGCCCATCAGGGCGTAGTTGGCCTGGGCGCTGGTTTCGCGCCGGCTGGAGATCAGCCTGGCCAGAGGCGTGCGCAAGATCCTCGGAAGACCGATGATGGCCGGATCGTTGAACAGGTTGAACAGGAACGGCTTGACCGAAGCCTGATCGTCCGGCCCGCCCAGATTGAACAGAACCACCGCAATGCGGCGGCTGGGGTTCATATCGCTCATTGGGCGCCGATCCGTCTCAGAACCTGTTCGACATGGTCGATCGGCACGTCCGGCAGGATGCCGTGGCCCAGGTTGAACAGCCAGGGCCCCTGCCCCCAGGCCTTCATCAGTTCATCGACGCGTCGGTCCAGCAGATCGCCGCCGGCGCGCAGCAACAGCGGGTCGAGCGCCCCCTGGATCGGCTTGATCTGCTGCACCCGTTTGCCGACCTCGAGCGGGCAGGCGGTGTCCAGGGCGACGGCGTCGACCTCGACCGCCTCGGCATACCGCTCTGCAAGCGCCGCAGAGCCCCGTGGGAAGCCAATAAGGGGTATGGTGACCCCCAGCTCCCGCGTACGCTTCACCAGCGCCTGGTGGGGCTTCAGGACCAGTCTTTCGAACAGGTCGTCCGGCAAGCCCTCAGCCCAGCTCTCGAAGATCTTCAAAACCTGCGCGCCGGCGTCGGCCTGCATCTTCAGATATCGGGCCGTGGCCTCAACCAGCACCTCCAGCGTCTCGTCGACGCGCTCGGGATCGGCATAGGCGTAGGTGCGGGCTTGGGCGCGTTCACCCTTGCCGATGGTGCGCGCCTGGCCGTCCAGCATATAGGTCGCCACGGTCCAGGGCGCGCCGGCGAACCCGATCAGGGCGCGTTCAGGCTCCAGGGCCGCGCGCACGATCGACAGGGTCTCCCCCACCGCCGACAGATGCTCGCCCGCCGCCGGGGCCAGTTCGGCCATCCGACCCGGAATCGGCATTTCGCCAAGACGCGGCCCCTCCCCCGTCTCGAACCAGACGTCCTGGCCTAGGGCGCGCGGGATCAGCAGGATGTCGGCAAAGACGATCGCCGCATCGAAGCCGAACCGGCGCATGGGCTGAAGCGTCGCCTCGGCGGCCATTTCGGGGTTCAGACAGAAGGCGATGAAGTCGGGCGCCTCGGCCCTCAGCTTACGATATTCCGGCAGATACCGACCGGCCTGGCGCATGAACCAAACCGGCGGACGCTCCAGCGTCTCCCCGCGGAGAGCCCGGAGCACCAAGGGTGTCGGATCGGCAGTCTGGGTCTGATCGGTCATGCCGGAGGATTAAGGTCACAGCCCCCCGCTCTCAATCCCTAATCAGATTAAGAATTAAAAGATTCGAAGTGGCAGGTAGGGCGGTGGAATGGCGGGGATGACTCGATCGTCGGCGGCGGAACAAAAGCGGATATCCACGCCCGTCATATCGTTAACGGGGATGTCGAAACGGCCCATCCCGCCGGTGGACAATCCCTAACGAAACCTTAACGGGCAAGGGTTTGCGGGGACTTCCGGCTGTGAACGCGGTTAAGCACCGTTAACCTTTCATTAGGATTTTCCACAGCGGTTAGAAATTCGGTTTCCCGCCTTGGGATGATCCGGCGGCGGACGACCAACGCGATCCACCATCATCCCCGCTCGCGGGCGGATCGATCAGCGGCTAAGAAAAACGGCGCCCCGACGGTCCAACGCCGTCCCCCAACTTTCAACAGGGAGACAGACAGTCTCATGAGCCCTGCGAGACCCTCGGGACCGGCCCGTCTGGCCACCTATTTCCACGTTCACCTGGTGTCGGACTCCACCGGCGAGACCTTGAACGCCATGGCCAAGGCGGTGACCGCACGCTTCGACGGCGTCATTCCGATCGAGCACATCTATTCCCTGGTGCGATCGGCAAAGCAGATGGAGCGGGTGCTGCAGGAGGTTGAATCCGCGCCGGGCGTCGTTCTCCATACCCTGGTGGACCGCGATCTGCGCGAGCAATTGGAAGAGGGTTGTCGTCGTCTGGACATGCCCCAGATCGGGGCGCTGGATCCCTTGGTCGGCGCCATGTCGCGCTATCTCGGCGCAGCCCTGTCCACCCGCGTGGGCGCCCAGCACGCGCTGGACCACGACTATTTCAACCGGATCGCGGCGCTGGACTTCGCCATGGCCTACGACGACGGCCAGGGGTCGCTGGATCAGCTGGAGGGCGCCGACGTCGTCCTGTGCGGGGTCAGCCGGACGTCCAAGACGCCGACCTGCATCTATCTGGCCCACCGGGGCATCCGGGCGGCCAACGTGCCCCTGGTGCCGGGCCAGGAGGACGGCGAGCGGCTGACCAAGCTGAAGAACCCCTTGGTGATCGGCCTGACCGTGTCGCCCGATCGGCTGGTTCAGATCCGGCGCAACCGCATCGACACTCTGAACGCCAGCCAGTCGTCGAACTACACCGATCAAGACGCTGTGCGCGACGAGACGATCAAGGCCCGGCGGGCCTTCGAGCGGCGCGGCTGGCCCACCATCGACGTGACCCGCCGCTCGGTGGAAGAGACGGCGGCGGCGATCACCAATCTTCTGAGCGAGCATCGCAACCACAAGATCGGGACGACCTGGTGATGAGTGTTTCTGTTGCGCTATCGCCCTCCGGGCTGCTTGAGAGCGAAACCGTGATCCTGGCGTCCAAGAGCGCTGCCCGCCGCGCCATGCTGGAAAACGCCGGCGTCGCCTTTGAGGTGCGCGTCGCCGATGTGGACGAGGACGCCATCAAGGCCGTTTCGACCGACCTGGACGCCGCCGCCCTCGCCGTTCGTCTCGCGGAAGCCAAGGCCCTGGCCGTCTCGCGCGACGACGAAACCGCCTGGGTCCTGGGCTCGGATCAGACCCTGGCCTTTGACGGCGGCCTGGTGTCCAAAGCCAGGTCTCTGGATGCGGCGCGCGAGCGGCTGAAAGCCATGCGCGGCAAGTCGCACCAGCTGCATTCCGGCGCAGCGCTGGCGACCAAGGGCCAGATCGTCTGGTCCGGCGTCGATACGGTTCAAATGCGGATGCGCGATTTCTCGGACGCCTTCCTCGACGCCTATCTGGCGGCCGAGGGCGAGGCCCTGCTGTCCTGCGTCGGCTCCTACCGGCTGGAGGGGCTGGGCTCGCAGCTGTTCGAAGCGGTGGACGGCGACTATTTCACAGTGCTGGGTCTGCCGCTCTGGCCGGTGTTGAAAGAGCTACGTCGCGCGGGGGTGATCGCGGCATGAGCACGCACCGCATAACCGGGGCCGCCATGGTCGCCGGGATCGCCGGAAATCCGGTCGCCCATTCGCTCAGCCCGGTCATCCACAACGCCTGGCTGACGGCTGGCGGGATCGACGGCGCCTATGTCCCCTTCGCCCCTGCCGATGCGGCCGGTTTCGTGGCCCTAGTCGCAGCGGGACGCGCCGGTCTGATCATGGGGCTGAACGTCACCGCGCCGTTCAAGGAACAGGCCTTCGCCCTGGCGGATCAGGCGACGGCGGCGGCGCGGCTGACGTCCTCGGCCAATATTCTGCAGTTCGAAAACGGGCGGGTGCTGGCCGATAGTTCCGACGGGATTGGCCTGATGCGCGGCCTGAAGGAACAGGCGCCGGACCTGGACGTGGCCGGGCGGCCGGTGGTGATGCTGGGCGCCGGCGGCGCGGCCCGCGCAGGGTCCGGCGCCCTGGTCGAGGCCGGCGCCGAGGTGCGCATCGTCAACCGTTCGCCCGAGCGCGCTGAGGCTTTGGCCGTTGATCTTGGACCCTCGGTTCGGGTCATGGCGGCCGAGAACGCCTTCGACGGCGCGGTTCTGGTCATCAATGCGCTCAGCGTTGCGCCCAGCATCGACTTCGACCAGATCGCGTCCGCCACGGTGATGATGGACATGACGTACAAGCCGCTGGCCACGACGTTCCTGAAGGCGGCGCGCGAACGCGGCCTGCCGACGGTGGATGGATTGGCCATGCTGATCGGCCAGGCGGCGCCGTCGTTCGAAGCCCTGTTCCGCCGCCCGCCGCCGCCGCTCGATCTTCGCGCCCTGTTGATGACGCATCTGGGCGAGACGGCATGATCCTGCTTGGTCTCACCGGCTCCATCGGCATGGGCAAGTCGACGACGACGGCCATGTTCGCCGATCTGGGCGCGGTCGTCTGGAGCGCTGACGAAGCGGTTCACCGCCTCTATGCGCCAGGTGGTGCGGCGGTCGGCCCTGTGGGCGAAGCCTTTCCCGGCGTCGTGGTGGACGGCGCGGTCGATCGCACGCGCCTGGCCGAGGCGCTTGGGAAAGACGACACGGCGTTCCGTCTTCTGGAGGCCATCGTCCACCCCCTGGTCGCCCAGGGTCGCGCAGCCGATCTGGAGGCGGCGCGCACGGCCGGTGTGAAACTGGCGGTTCTGGACATCCCCCTGCTGTTCGAGACGGGTGGAGACAGGGCTGTCGACGCCGTCGTGGTGGTCACCGCCGATCCGGCGATCCAGGCGGAGCGCGTCCTGGCCCGTCCCGGCATGACCCGCGAACGGTTCGACGCCATCCTGGCGCGCCAGATGCCGGACGCCGAAAAGCGCGCCCGCGCCGATTTCGTCATCGACACCGGCCGGGGTTTGGAGGCCGCGCGGGCCGAGGTCGAGGCGATTGTCGCCGTCGTTCTGGACCCGTCGTGGATATCTCCCCGGCGCGGCGCGGCGAGTCTTTCGCGCTGAGGCGAATGCCGCCATTAAGGGCGAATGGCGCGCGAGATCGTTCTGGATACGGAAACCACCGGCTTCGACCCCAAGACGGGCGACCGGCTGATCGAGGTCGGCTGTATCGAGATCCAGGATCTGCTGCCGACAGGGCGCACCTTCCATCGGTTCGTCAATCCCGAGCGGCTGATCCCGCCCGACGCCATCCGGGTTCACGGCATCACCGACGAAAAGGTCAAGGATGCGCCCAAGTTCGCCGAGATCGCTGACGAGCTGATCGAATTCATCGGCGATGCGCAGATGATCGCCCACAACGCCGCCTTCGACCGCAACTTCATCGACTTCGAATATGCGCGATGCGGTCGCCCGATCACCGGGGAGGCGCGCTGGATCGATACGCTGAAACTGGCCCAGACGCGGTTTCCGGGCATGCCCAATTCGCTGGACGCCCTGTGCAAACGCTACAAGGTGTCGCTGGTCGAGCGGACGCTGCACGGCGCCCTGATCGACGCCCGTCTGCTGGCCGAGGTCTATCTGGAGCTTCGCGGCGGCAAGGAGCGGGTGCTGGACCTGTCGTCCGCGCCGGTCGGTCGTGGCCCCGGCGGCGTCATCGAAACCGCCGCCTACGGCCAGCGTCCCCGCCCCCTGGCGCCGCGCTCCACGCCCGAGGAACAGGCCGCCCACGTCGCCTTCCTCGCCAAGGCGCTGAAGGACCGGTCGCTGTGGGAAGCCTATGGCCTGCCCATTCAGGAAGACGCGGCTTAGTTTTTAGAAGCCCCCGCTTCAGAAGCGCTCAAGTCGTGAGCGACCGCGTCGCGATCGTAGCGCGGCGCGAAGCGCCCTCAGATATCAGGCTTGGCGAAAGCCAAGCACGTCCTGCATGTCATAGAGACCGGGGCCTCGCGTCCGCACCCAGGCGGCGGCGGCGACCGCGCCCTTGGCGAACAGCGACCGATCGATCGCCGAATGGCTCAGGGTCAGCACCTCATCTTCCGACGCGAACAGCACCGTATGCTCGCCGATTATCCCGCCGGCGCGGATGGAGGAAAAACCGATCTTGCCGCTCTCACGCTCGCCCTGAACCCCGTCGTAGGGTTTGGAGCGCAGACCATCCAGATCCGAGAACCGCCCCTCGGCGGCGGCTTCGCCCAGCATCAGGGCCGTGCCCGAGGGTGAATCGACCTTGCGGCGGTGGTGGGCCTCGGTGATCTCGATGTCCCAGTCCTGGGCGTCCAGACGCTGGGCCGCGTGCTGGACCAGGCCGATCAGGATGTTCACGCCCAGGGAGAAGTTGCCGCTCTTGACGATGGCGACCTTTTCGGCGGCCTTCATCAGGTCGGCCTCCTGCTCGTCCGTGAAGCCGGTCGAGCCGATCACCAGGGCCGGGCCGCCGCGCTCGGCTGCGCTCTGGGCCAGGGCCACCGAGGCGGCCGGGGTGGAGAAGTCGATGATCACGTCGCACAGCGACAGGTCGGCGGTTTCGCCCCAATCGAAGCGGGCGGCGACCACCACGTCCTCGCGGGCGTCCAGAACCTGAGAGACCGCACGCCCCATCCGGCCGCGATAGCCGGAAATGCCGGCGTGGAAGATTGCGCTCAAACCGCGTTCTCTTTCGACCCGTCCGCGTCCTGATTGCCCAGGATGTCGGCCCAGAAACGCTTCGCCTTTCCGGCAAAGCTGGAATTCCTGGGGTTCTGCCCCTCCCCGAACGACAGGGCAAGCTCTTCCAGCAACTCACGCTGGCGCGCGGTCAGATCGGTAGGCGTCTCGACGAACAGTTCGACCACCAGATCGCCGCGGTTGCGGCCGTTCAGATGGGGCATGCCCTTGCCCTTGATGCGCACGGTCTTGCCGGTCTGGGCGCCGGCCGGCACGGCGACCGAGGCCTTGCACTTGCCGTCACAGGCCGTGGAGACCAGGCAAGGCGCGTCGATCTCGCCGCCCAGGGCCGCCACCGTCATCGGCACCGGTACGGTGACCAGCAGGTCCAGGTTGTCGCGCTCGAACAGGTCGTGCGGCGTGACCGAGATGAAGACGTACAGATCGCCGCGCGGTCCGCCGCGCTGGCCCGCATCGCCCTCGCCCGACAGACGGATGCGCGAACCGTCGTCCACGCCGGCGGGGATTTTCAGGTTCAGGGTGCGGGTTTTGCGCACCTGGCCATGCCCATGGCAGGTGGTGCAGGGATCGGCGATCATCTGACCCTGGCCGTGGCAACGGGGGCAGGTGCGCTCGACCTGGAAGAAGCCGTTGGCCTGGCGCACGCGACCGGCGCCCTGGCAGGTGGTGCAGGTGACGGGCTTGGTGCCCGGCTTGGCGCCCGACCCCTCGCAGGTGTCGCAGGTCATGGTCGAGGGGATGTCGATCTCGACGTCTTCGCCCTTGTAGGCCTGCTCCAGGGTGATCTCCAGATCGTAGCGCAGGTCCGAACCCCGGCGCGGTCCGCCCTGCTGGCCCCGGCCCTGGCGTCCGCCGAACGCGTCGCCGAACGCATCGCCGAAGACCTGGGAGAAGATGTCGTTGATGTCCGAGAAGCCCTGGCCGCCCTGACCGAAGGGATTGCCGCCCCCGCCGCCGTTCACGCCCCCATGGCCGTAACGATCATAGGCCGCGCGCTTATTGTCGTCCGACAGCACCGTATAGGCTTCGGACAACTCCTTGAACTTGGCCATCGACTCTTCCGAGCCGCCGTTGCGGTCCGGGTGGTGGATCATGGCCAGCTTGCGATAGGCGGCTTTCAGGCCGGGGGCGTCGATCGTGCGTTCGACACCCAGAACTTCGTAATAATCACGCGCCATCGGGCGTTCGTCCTCATACTTCCCCGTTCGCTTTCGCCTCGCCTCTTATCGAGCGTTGGTCGAAATCGATGTCCCGGCTGACATGGGGTCCGGGACCAATGATGCAAGTTTCATGAAAAGGCCCCGCCTATCGCAAGACAAGCGGGGCCGTATCATTTCAGCGACCTGTGACGGATCAGGCGCTCTTCTTGTCGTCGCCGTCCGTGTCCGACACTTCCTCGAACTCGGCGTCGACCACGCCGTCGTCGGCCGGCTGGCCTTCGGCGGCGGCGTCGCCCTGCTGCTGGGCGTACATGGCCTCACCCAGCTTCATCGAGGCCTGGACCAGAGTGTTGGTCTTGGCGCGGATGTCTTCCGGGTCGGTGCCTTCGCGGGCGGTCTTCAGGTCGGCCAGGCCGGTCTCGATGGCCGTCTTCTCGTCGGCGCCGACCTTGTCGCCGTGCTCGGCCAGGGCCTTTTCGGTCGAGTGGATCAGGCTGTCGGCGGCGTTCTGCGCCTCAACCAGATCCTTCTTGGCCTTGTCGGTCGCGGCGTTGGCCTCGGCTTCCTTGACCATCTTGTCGATGTCGGCGTCCGACAGGCCGCCGTTCGCCTGGATGCGGATCGACTGCTCCTTGTTGGTCGCCTTGTCCTTGGCCGAGACGTTGACGATGCCGTTAGCGTCGATGTCGAAGGCGACCTCGATCTGCGGCATGCCGCGCGGCGCCGGCGGAATGCCCATCAGATCGAACTGACCCAGCATCTTGTTGTCCGACGCCATCGGACGCTCGCCCTGGAAGACCCTGATCGTCACGGCCGACTGGTTGTCGTCGGCGGTCGAGAAGGTCTGGCTCTTCTTGGTCGGGATCGTCGTGTTGCGCTCGATCAGGGGTGTGAACACGCCGCCCAGGGTTTCGATGCCCAGGGTCAGCGGCGTCACGTCCAGCAGCAGCACGTCCTTGACGTCGCCTTGCAGAACGCCGGCCTGAACGGCGGCGCCCAGGGCCACGACTTCGTCAGGGTTCACGCCCTTGTGCGGTTCCTTGCCAAAGAAGGCCTTCACGGCCTCCACGACCTTGGGCATGCGGGTCATGCCGCCGACCAGCACCACTTCGTCGATGTCCGAGGCCTTCAGACCGGCGTCGGCCAGGGCCTTCTTGCACGGCTCGATCGTGCGCTGGACCAGATCCTCGACCAGGCTTTCCAGCTTGGCGCGCGTCAGCTTGATGTTCAGGTGCAGCGGACCCGAGGCGTTCATGGTGATGAACGGCAGGTTGACCTCGTACTGGGTCGTGGTCGACAGCTCCTTCTTGGCCTTCTCGGCCTCTTCCTTCAGGCGCTGCAGGGCCAGCTTGTCCTGACGCAGGTCGACCGACTGCTCCTTCTTGAACTCGTCGGCCAGGTAGTCGACCAGACGCAGGTCGAAGTCTTCGCCGCCCAGGAAGGTGTCGCCGTTGGTCGACTTCACCTCGAACACGCCGTCGCCGATCTCCAGGATCGAAACGTCGAAGGTGCCGCCGCCCAGGTCATAGACGGCGATCTTCTGGCCGTCGTTCTTTTCCAGACCATAGGCCAGGGCCGCCGCGGTCGGCTCGTTGATGATGCGCAGCACTTCCAGGCCGGCGATCTTGCCGGCGTCCTTGGTCGCCTGACGTTGGCTGTCGTTGAAGTAGGCCGGCACGGTGATCACGGCCTGGGTGACCTTGTCGCCCAGATAGGCCTCGGCCGCTTCCTTCATCTTGGTCAGGGTGAAGGCCGAAATCTGCTGCGGAGAATAGTCCTTGCCGAAGGCGCGCACCCAGGCGTCGCCGTTCGGGCCCTTGACGATTTCATAGGGCACCATGCCCTTGTCCTTGGCGACGACGGGATCATCGAAGTTGCGGCCGATCAGGCGCTTGATCGCGAAGAAGGTGTTGGACGGGTTGGTGACGGCCTGGCGCTTGGCGGGCTGACCCACCAGCACTTCCGCGCCGTCCTGGATCGCCACGACCGACGGGGTCGTGCGGTTGCCCTCGGCGTTTTCGATCACCTTCGGCGTCTTGCCGTCCATGACGGCGACGCACGAGTTGGTGGTGCCCAGGTCGATGCCGATAATCTTGGCCATGTGTTCTTCAGTCTCTCTGGTTCGGCGGGCGATGCGGCGGCCTTCGACGAAGCGCCGCGCGTGACCGCCCCCGGTTGGGTTGGCGTGGATCAGGCTGGATAGCCCCAAGTTTCGCGGGGTTTCTCCGAAGCTGGCCCCGATATGGGAAAATCCCCCCCGCCCGCAAGGGCGTTATGCGATGAAACGCTTTCAAAGAACGCCGAAATTCGAAGATGCGGAGACAGCGATCGTCGGGCATAAGATTTCCCCATCGCGCTCAGGGGACCGCGATGAAGGAAGGGAGAGGAAACAATGATCAAGACCATGCTCAAGGCGGCCGTCGCCGCCGCCATTCTGGTCGGCGCTGCGGCGGCCGCCGCACCGCCTGCCGGGGCGCCGGCCATCCAGTCGCGCGACGGCTATGATCGGCACGTCACCATCAAGAACCGCACCGGCTGGACCATGTTGCGATTCTACGCGTCGGATTCGCGCAGCGACGATTGGGAAGAGGACATCCTGGGCTCGGACGTTCTGGAAAGCGGGCAGGATGTGCGCATCAACATCGATGACGGCTCGGGCGCCTGCATCTATGACTTCAAGGCCGAGTTCACCAACGGTCAGGAGCTGACGCGGTCGCGCATCAATGTCTGTGAGGTCAGCGAATACACCTACACCCGTTGAGGTGAAGACCGCCGTCGAGGGCTTCCGGCTCTGGCCGGGGGCGCTCGACGCCGCGGCGCAGGCTGATCTGGTCGCCGAGGTGTTCGCCCGGTTGGATGACGCGCCGCTGTATCGGCCGACCACGCCGGGCGGGCGACCTTTTTCGGTTCAGATGAGCAACTTCGGACCGCTGGGCTGGGTCTCCGACCGGGGCGGCTATCGCTATCAGTCGATCCATCCCGAGACCGGGCGACCCTGGCCGGCGATCCCGACTGTGCTGCTCGACCTGTGGGACGCCACGGTCGGCTGGCCCACGCCGCCGGACGCCTGCCTGGTCAATCTGTATCGCGATGCGGCCAAGATGGGCCTGCACCAGGACAAGGACGAGGCCGACCTCGGCGCGCCCGTCCTGTCGGTCTCGCTGGGAGACACGGCGACATTTCGCATCGGCGCGGCGGAGGGCGGACGCACCACGACGTTGAGGCTGGACAGCGGCGACGTCTGCGCCCTGACCGGCCCCGCGCGCCTGGCCCGTCACGGCGTCGACCGGGTGCTGGCCGGATCGTCGCGCCTGATCCCCGGCGGCGGCCGGCTGAACCTGACGCTGCGCTGCGCGGGTTGATCTCCGGATTTTTTGGACTGGCTTTCGTCGTCCGGCTGCGGCGTATGTCGGCCATGGACGATCTGAAGCGCCGCTGGGCCCGGCTGGAGCCCCATGTCACCGTCGTCGGGCCAGACGACGACCGGCCCCGCCCCGCGGTGCTGATGTTCCACGGCTGCGGGGGTCTGCGCGATCACCTGCCCCGCTATGCCGAGGTCGCCAAGGCGGCGGGCTGGCGCGCCTTCATCGTCGATTCCTACGGCCCGCGCGGATGGGGCCGGGCCTTCACCCTGGCGGCGGTCTGCACGGGCCTGTCGTTCCGGGGCTATGAGCGGGTGGGTGACGTGCTGGCGGCGATCCAGGGCGTTTCGGCCCGGCCGGATGTCGATGCGACGAAGCTGGCCTTGGCCGGCTGGAGCCACGGCGGTTGGTCGATCATGGAGATGATGAGCGGCGCGCCGACGCCCGGCGCCTTTGGCGTGACCGATCCTGCCGAGGCCGACCTGTCCGGCGTCAAGGCGGTGTGGCTGGCCTATCCCTACATCGGCCCGTTCGCCTTCAACCGGCTGAAGCCCTGGCGCCATTGCCCACGCGTCCTGGCCGTCACCTGCAAGCGCGACCACCTGACGACCGTTCGCAACGCCGAGCAGGTCAACGCCATGATCCGCAACTGCGGCTCCGAGGTCGAAAGCTGGATCGCCGGCGGCACCCACGCCTTCGACGAACCGACCAACAACGGCCCCATGCGCCACGACCCGCAACTGACGACCGAAGCCCTGCGCCGCTTCGGCTCCTTCCTGACCGACGCCGTCCCACACAGCTGAGCCGCCTAGCCGATCGTCGCCTCGACCGTGATGGTCGCGCGGACCGAATGGGCCATTTCGCAATGGTCGTGGGCCTGGTGGTGCAGGGCGTCGATCTCGGCCTGATCGGGCTCGCGGCCGGTGAAGCTGGTGAAGGGGCGAAGCGTCACCTCGGCGAGGTAGCGTTTGCCGTTCTCGTCCTTGCCCATCTTGCCCGAGGCCTCGTCGACATAGGTGTCGACCACCAGGCCGGCGTTGGCGGCGAAGGCGAGGAACCACAGCATATGGCAGCTGGACAGGGAGGCGATCATCGCCTCCTCCGGATCGACGCCGGCCGGATCGGACATCGGCACGGGCACGCTGGAGGGCGCTGACGACCCTGGCACCACCGCCCCGCCGTCGAAGCTCCAGGAATGGGCGCGGCTGTAGCTTTTGTCCAGGAAGGGCTGGTCGCCCCGGTTCCAGACGACCTTGGCCTCGTAGACGCCCATTACGCCCTCCAGAAGCCGACGATCTTCTTGACCTCGTCCACCACGGGATCGGCGACCTCGGCGGCGCGCTCGGCCCCGGCCTTCAGCACGCGGTCGATCTCGGCCGGATCGTCCATCAGGCGGCGCATCTCGGCCGTCACGGGCGCCAGCGACGACACTGCCAGGTCCGCCAGCGCCGGCTTGAAGGCGCCGAAGCCCTGGCCGCCGAACTGTGCGATCACCTGTTCGCGGGTCAGGCCCGCCAGCGCCGCATAGATGGCGACCAGATTCTTGGCCTCGGGCCGTTCATTCAGGCCGTCCAGGGTTTCCGGCAAAGGCTCGGGATCGGTCTTGGCCTTCTTGATCTTGGAGGCGATCGTGTCGGCGTCGTCGGTCAGATTGATGCGGCTGTTGTCGGACAGGTCCGACTTGGACATCTTGGCCGCCCCGTCGCGCAGGGACATGACGCGGGTCGCCGGCCCCTGGATGATCGGCTCAGGCACGGGGAAGAAGCCGGGAACGCCGAAGTCGTTGTTGAACTTCGCGGCGATGTCGCGGGTCAGCTCCAGATGCTGCTTCTGGTCCTCGCCGACCGGCACTTCGGTGGCCTTGTACAACAGGATGTCGGCCGCCTGGAGCACGGGATAGGTGTAGAGACCGACCGAGGAGCGTTCCTTGTGCTTGCCCGACTTCTCCTTGAACTGGGTCATCCGGTCGAGCCAGCCGAGGCGGGCGACGCAGTTGAAGATCCAGGCCAGTTCCGCATGGGCGCGCACGGCCGACTGCGGGAAGATGATCGCCTTTTCCGGATCCAGGCCCGAGGCGAGATAGGCGGCGGCGATCTCGCGCGTCTGGGCCGTCAGTTTGGCCGGATCCTGCCACACGGTGATGGCATGCATGTCGGCGACGAAGACATAAACCGGCGCGCCCTGGTCCTGCAGTTCCACGAACCGCTTCAGGGCGCCGAGGTAGTTGCCCAGGTGCAGCGCGCCTGAGGCCTGGATGCCGGACAAGATGCGGCGAGGGCCGTCATAGGTCGCAACGGCGGGGGTTTGGTCGGTCATGGGATCGGGTCTCGGAAGGTCGAAAGGCAGGCGTGGCGGGGCAGGCGGCGGTTCAGCCGCGCCATCGCAGGTCATGGATCAGGCCCGAGGTCGTCATGGCCTCGCGCTTATCGGTTCCCCGCCGGTCAGTCCAGACCGGAGACCGCGCCGCCGCCGGGCTCGCGCTTCAACGTGGCCTTCAGTTCCGTGATCGTGACGGCCCGGAACGCCAGCAGGCAGAAGCCGTAAAGCCCGGCTCCGGCGCCGCAGACAACCAGCACCGCGATCTCCTTGGCCAGGAACAGGCGGCTCAGCTGCGGATAGAAGATGTCGGCGGCGAACAGCAGGGCGGCCATCATGGCGCTGGCCGCAATCACGCGGGCGATGCGCGACAGGAAGGCCGGCGACGGCCGCCAGCTGTTCTCGCGGATCAGGACGCCGCCCAGCAGGGCGACATTGACCCAGGCCGAGGCGCTGGTGGCGATGGCCAGGCCCAGCACCCCGTCCCAGCCCTGACGGCGGAACCAGAAGAATAGGGCTGAGCCCAGGATGACGGTGATGACCACGCTGGCCACGGCGAAGATCATCGGACGGCGCGTGTCCTGGCGCGCGAAGAAGGGCGGGGTCAGAACCTTGGCCAGGACGAAGGCCGGCACGCCCCAGGCGAACTGACGCAGCACATCGGCGGTGCGGGCGGCGTCGGCCGAGGTGAAGGCGCCGCGCGTTACGGTCGCGTCGATGATGAAGAAGGGAATGACGAACAGGGCCACCGCCGCCGGCAGGGTGAAGGCCATCGCCAGATTTATGCCGTCGTCCAGCGTCTTTTGCCCGCCCTCGTGATCGCCGTCGACGAACGCCTTGGTCAGGCGCGGCACCAGGGCCAGACCGATGGCGACCCCCACCAGGCCCAGCGGCAGTTGATAAAGGCGGTCGGCGTTATAGAGCACCGAGCGCGCGCCCTCGTCTGACCCGGTCAGGAACTGCGACACCAGAGAGTTGATCTGAAGCGCCCCGCCGGCCAGGGCGCCGGGCACGGCCAGCGTTAGGGTGTGACGCACGTTCGGCGTGATGCGCGGCAGGCCGATCTTCAGCCGAACGCCCAGACGCCGTACGCCCCACCACAGCAGACCGGCCTGGATCAGGCCCGACACCGTCACCGCCGCCGTCACCATCAGCAGCACCGTCTCCTGCGGGATCGGCAGGATCAGCGGCGGCATCAGGGCGGCCAGGGTGCACAGGTTCAGAAACACCGGCACGGCCGCCGACAGGGCGAACCGACCGCCCGTGTTCAACACGCCCGACAGCAGCGAGGCCACGGTCATACAGGCCAGATAGGGCATGGCCAGCTGGGTCGCGATCACGGCGGCGCGCAGCACCTCGGGCTGACCCCGATAGGCCGACAGCAGCCACGGCATGATCCACGGCATCACGATCTGCAGCAAGATGCAGAAGCCGGCGACGACCGCCAGCATGAAGCTGAGCGCCTCGGACGCGGTGACGGCGGCGGCCTCCTCGCCCTCGCGCGCCCGAACCCCGCCATAGACCGGCACGAAGGCCTGGGCGAAGGCGCCCTCGGCGAACAGGCGGCGGAACATGTTGGGCAGCATCAACGCCGTGGTGAAGGCGTCCATCATCGGCCCCTGGCCGAAGCGCGCCGCCAGCGCCATGTCGCGCACGAAGCCGAGAATTCGGCTGCCCAGCGTCAGGGTCGACTGCACCAGGGTGTTTCGGGCGAGGCTCATGCGATCTTTGGCTCTATTCTCCCCGCTCATCCCCGCGAAAGCGGGGATCCAGTGCTTTCGGGGCGCACTGACCTGTCCGGGATTGGCATATCGCCAACTGGAAAGGCCTGATCGCCCAAAGACCTGGGTCCCCGCTTTCGCGGGGATGAGCGGACATCTGATCCTGTCGCTTAGCGCGCTTGTTCGCCGGGCGATACGGGCTTTGCGCGCGGGCTGCGGCGGCCCAGGTCGGAGACGTCGCGCGCGCTGGCGCGGGCCGAGGCGACCTTGCGTCCGGCGGGCGCGGGCGCGCGGCTGTCCAGCACGGCCTCAAGCGCGGTGCGCAATTCGGCGATCCGCTGTTCCGAGGTGATCTTTCGCCCCTTGCGATCCACGACGTAGAAACTGTCCACCGCCCGCTCGCCATAGCCGGCGACGTGGGCGGAGCGGATGCTCAGGCCTTCGTCGTTGAATACGCGCGACAGGTCCGCCAGCAGCCCCGGTCGGTCGGCGCAGGACACCTCGACCACGGTGGCGACCTCGCTGGCGTGGTGATCAACCATGACCACGGGCCGGACCTCGAAGGCCGCCTTGCGCGCATTGCCGGTCGGATCGGGGGCCTGGCCGATGCGGCCCTCGCCCCGCGCGGCCTTTTCCAGGGCCTCGACCAAAGCCTTCAGGCGACGCGGCTCGGCCTGGCCATAGGGCAGGCCCGCTCCGTCCTGAACACGAAACACGTCCAGAACGACGCCGTCCTCGGTCGCCACGCGGGCGTCGGTCACGTCGGCCCCAAGCGCGGCCATGGTCTGGGCCAGATCGGCGAACAGGCCCGGCCGGTCGGCGGCGGCGATGGAGATTTCGGTGGTCTGGACCGCCAGCCCCTGCACCGGCGCGGTCGGGGCCGCTTCGGCCGCCGCGCCCGTCTCGCGCGCCCGCTGGACCAGGGCGGGATGCGCCGCCAGCGGATCCTCGCGCGCCACGTCCTCGCCCCGGAACAGGGCGGCGACCTGGTTGTAGAGGGTGCGCATCAGCTGACCCTTCCAGCCGTTCCACACGCCCGGCCCCACGGCCCGAATATCGGCGACCGTCAGGACCAGCAGCATCCGCAGTCGCTCAGGGTCGCCGACCAGTTCGGCGAAGGCGCGGATCGTCGCTGGGTCCGACAAGTCGCGCTTCTGGGCATAGTCCGACAGCGCCAGATGGCTGCGCACCAGCCAGACCACCAGTTCGATCCGGCGCGGATCGACGCCCAGCCGCTCGCACGCCCGGCGCGCGGCGATGGCGCCGTCCTCCAACTGCCCCCGCTCGCCGCCTTTGCCGACGTCGTGCAACAGCATGCCCAGCATCAGGGCTTCCATGTCCGAGATCAGATGCACGATCTCGCTGGCCATCGGGTGGTCGGTCTTCAGCTTGCCGCGCGCGATGTCGTTGATGATGCCGATGGCCTGAAGCGTGTGCTCGTCGACCGTATAGGCGTGATACATGTTGAACTGGGTCTGGCCGACGATCCGCCCCCATTCGGGCAGGAAACGGCCCAGCAGGCCCGTCTCGTTCATGATGGTCAGGACGCGATAGGGCCGCTGACCGTGCGCCAGAATGTCCAGAAACGCCCGCGTCGCCGCCGGATCGCGCCTCAGCCGGGGCGTCACCAGCGACAGCGACCGCGTCACCGCCGAAAAGGCGTCCGGATGGAGGTCCAGGTCATGCTTGTCGGCGCAGACGAACAGGGTCAGCAGCTTGACCGGATCGGCGGCGAACACCTCCGGCCCCTCGACCGACAGACGGCCCTGGTCGATCCAGAACCCCTCGACCTCCAGCTTGCGCCGGGGGGCGGGCCGAAACGGCGCCATCAGCCGCGACAGGCCGTGCGCCGTCTTCTGGTGGCGCGCCTCCAGCTTGGCCGACATGGCGCGGGTCAGAGCGCCGACGTCGCGGGCGACCAGAAAATATCGCCGCATGAACCGCTCGACCGCCGGTTCGTCGCCGCGCCCACGCCAGCCCATGCGCCGGGCCACCTCGGGCTGCATGTCGAACGTCAGCTTCTCTTCGGCCCGGCCCGCGATCAGATGCAGATGAATGCGGACCCGCCACAGGAAGTCGAACGCCTCGTCCGACGTGCGGCGCTCGCGCGGGGTGAACAGTTCGTCCATCACCGTCGCGCCCAGCCGGCTTTCGGGCGCCAGGGACCGGGCGATCCAGTACAGGGTGTTCAGGTCGCGCAAGCCCCCTTTGCCGTCCTTGACGTTGGGTTCGACCTTGTAGCGGGTCGAGCCGGCCTTCTCGTGCCGGGCGGCCCGCTCCTCCAGCTTGGCGGCGATGAAGGGGCGGGGATCGGATTTCGACACCATGTCGCGAAACCGGCCGATCATCAGCTGGGCCAGCGCCTCGTCCCCCGCCAGCGGACGCGCCTCCAGCAGGGTCGTCTGCACCGTCATGTCGGTTCGCGACAGGCTCAGACATTCCTCGACCGAGCGCACCGCCGACCCGACCTTGGCCCCCAGGTCCCAAAGCACATAGAGCACGAACTGGATCACCTGCTCGCCGCGCGGCGTCGCCTTCGACGACCTCAGGAACAGCAGGTCCAGATCGGAATGGGGCGCCAGCACGCCCCGGCCGTAGCCCCCGACCGCGACAAGGGCCAGCCGCTCGGCCTCGACCGGCGAGGTTGGCCACAGCGCCTGGGTCGCCACCCGCCACAGGCCGGCCAGCATCTCGTCGGCGGCCGCGGCGTACAGACGCGCCACGTCGCGACCCTTCATGCCGCCGTCCAGCTTGCGCTCGGCGCGAGCACGCGCGGCGTCATAGGTCTCGCGCAAAACGACAGAGACCGCCGCGCGCGGGTCTTCCGCGCGGGCGGCCTCGTCAAGGCGGTCATCCAGACTGGGCGAGGCGTTCATGTCAGCCGTCTATAGGCCCCATTCCACCGCACGTCAGTCAGGGATTGCGGACTACTCCGGGCGAACGCGCTTCTTGCGGAACGACGGGTTCAGCACCTGCTTGCGCAGGCGGATGGACTTGGGCGTCACCTCGACCAGCTCGTCGTCGTCGATATAGGCGATGGCCTGTTCCAG
This sequence comes from Brevundimonas sp. BT-123, assembly GCF_026105875.1. Taxonomy (GTDB): domain Bacteria; phylum Pseudomonadota; class Alphaproteobacteria; order Caulobacterales; family Caulobacteraceae; genus Brevundimonas. Next base: position 54,607 of record NZ_JAOYTN010000010.1, read on the forward strand.
CGACATCTGGCGCGGCGGGGTCAGGCGAACGGCCTCATCCTTGCCGGCGGCGCGGACGTTGGTCAGCTGCTTGCCCTTGATCGGGTTGACGTCCAGGTCGTCCCAGCGCGCGTTCTCGCCGATGATCATGCCCTGATAGGTCTTTTCGCCCGCGCCGACGAACATGACGCCGCGGTCTTCCAGGTTCCACAGGGCGAAGGCGGCGGTTTCACCGTCGGAGTTCGAGATCAGAACGCCCTTCAGACGGCCGGCGATGGCGCCCTTGTGCGGCTCATAGTGGCTGAACACGCGGTTCAGCACGCCCGAACCGCGCGTGTCGGTCAGGAACTCGCCCTGATAGCCGATCAGGGCGCGCGACGGCGCCTTCAGGCTGATGCGGGTCTTGCCGGCGCCCGACGGGCCCATGTCGGCCAGCTCGGCCTTGCGGGCCGACAGCTTTTCGATGACCACGCCGGTGAATTCGTCGTCCACGTCGATCATGACGTCTTCGATCGGCTCCAGCTTCTCGCCGTTCTCGCCTTCCTTGAACACGACGCGCGGACGCGAGATCGAAACCTCGAAGCCTTCGCGGCGCATGTTCTCGATCAGAACGCCCAGCTGCAGTTCGCCGCGGCCGGCGACCTCATAGGCGTCGCCGCCTTCGGTGGTGGTCACGCGGATGGCGACGTTGGCCTCGGCTTCCTTCAACAGGCGGTCGCGGATGACGCGCGACTGGACCTTGTCGCCTTCACGACCGGCCAGGGGGCTGTCGTTGACCGAGACGGTCATGGAGATGGTCGGCGGATCGATCGGCTGGGCGTCCAGCGGCTCGGTCACTTCCATGGCGCACAGGGTGTCGGCCACGGTCGCCTTTGACATGCCGGCGATGGCGACGATGTCGCCCGCTTCCGAACCCTCGTCCAGCGGCTGGCGCTTCAGGCCGCGGAAGGCCAGCACCTTGGTGATGCGGCCGCGTTCGATTTCCTTGCCTTCACGGTCCAGGGCATGGATCGCCATGCCGGGAACGGCCTTGCCGCTCTCGATCCGGCCGGTCAGCAGGCGGCCCAGGAACGGATCGCTTTCGATCAGCACGTCCAGCATGCGGAACGGCTTGTCCTTATTGGCCTGAACGGCGGGCGGCGGGACGTGATCGACGATCAGGTCGAACAGCGGCGCCAGATTGTCGTTGGGCTGGTTCAGGTCCAGCGTCGCCCAGCCGTTGCGGCCCGAGGCGTAGATGTGCGGGAAGTCCAGCTGCTCGTCCGTCGCGCCGATGGCGGCGAACAGGTCGAAGGTTTCGTTGTGGACGCGGTCCGGATCGGCGTGGGCGCGGTCGACCTTGTTGATGCACAGGATCGGGCGCAGGCCCATCTTCAGCGCCTTGGTCAGCACGAACTTGGTCTGGGGCATGACGCCCTCTTCGGCGTCCACCAGGATGACGCAGCCGTCCACCATGCCCAGGATGCGCTCGACCTCGCCGCCGAAGTCGGCGTGGCCGGGGGTGTCGATGATGTTGATGCGGGTTTCGCCCGCCTTGCCGTTCCAGAGCACGGACGTGCACTTGGCCAGGATGGTGATGCCGCGCTCTTTTTCCTGGTCGTTGGAGTCCATGGCGCGCTCGGTCGTCGCCTCATTGGCTCGGAACACGCCGGATTGGGCGAGCAGTTGGTCAACCAGGGTCGTTTTGCCGTGGTCAACGTGGGCGATGATGGCGACGTTGCGCAGGTTCATTTGAGTATCGCGAAAAGGCGCGGCCGGCATACGGGCGGCCGCTGGTCATGAAAAGGCATGCGGGAGGCGCGCGCCTCTTACAGGCATGTGGACAGAAAGACCAGAGCGGGCGTTCGTCGCGGCGATCGCCGCCTTACCGACATTTCATCCGCGACGCCGCATCCGACGCCGTCGACGGACGCCTCTTTCCCACGACGGGCCTGGCGCAGGCCCATTCCGATGGGGAGATGACGATGGGTTTGATGATCGCAGCCGCAGCTGCCGCCGCCTTGGGCGCGGGCCAGGCGCCGGACATGCACGTGAACGCCGAGGGGCTGAACACGGCCCGACCGGGCGAGGCCGTGATCCTGGCCGGCCGCATCCGCGCCGCCAGTCGCGACTGGTGCGCCGTCCATCGCGCGGTCCTGACGCCCGACAGCCTGGGCGACGCCAGCGTCTGCGAGCGTGAAATGAGACGCCGGGCCTATGTCGCCCTGCCCCCTCCTCAACGCATCCATTTCGTGCGCGCGGGCGGCCAGACCGCACTCAATCGGCGCTAGAGCGGCCGCAGCATATAGCGGGCGTCGGCGCCGTAGCTGGCCAGCTTGGCCGCCATGGCCTCGGCGGGCTGTTCGACGAAACCGTGTCGTGACCAGAAGCCGACGGCGTCATTGACGGCGACCAGGGCGATGGCGGGCCAGCCGTCTTCCATTGCCTGTTCGGCCAAACGCTCGACGATGGCGCCGGTCACGCCCCCGCCCCGCGCCTCGGGGTGCAAGGCCAGATCGTGCAGATAGATCAGGTCCGGCTGGGCCGGCAGGCCTTCGATCACCGTATTCAGCGGCGGCGCGCTCTCGGCCTTCCACGGATAGGCGATCAGATAGCCCCGCGCGGCGCCCTCGCCCTCCGCCAGCACGAAACAGCCGCGCGGATAAAGCGCCAGCCGGTTCTGGAAACAGGCGCGATCCTCGAAGTGGTCGGGAAACGACAGCCGCGCCACCTCCACCACCGCATCGATGTCCGTCGGCCGCATGGACCGCCATTGCCGGGTCATCAATTCACCTTTGCCGGATCGACGGGCGCAGCCGGCAGGGCCGAGACCGGCACCCCGTCGTCCTTCAGTTGCCTGACCTCGGCGGGCGTGGCCTCGCCATAGATTTCGCGCTTCTCGGACCGACCCTCGTGGATGTCGCGCGCCTCGCGGGCGAAGGCGTCGCCGACGTAGTCGAAGTTGGCCTCGACATGGGCGCGAACCTCGCGGGCGGCGGCCATCATCATCGTCTGCATCTTGGCGGCGACGTCAGAGGCGGGATCGGCCTTGCGGGCGCCGCTGACGGCCGGGGCCATGATCGCCTTTTCGACTGCGTGCGAACCGCAGAACGGGCATTCCACCAGCCCCCGCGCCGCCTGATTGTCATAGTCGGTCGAGGAGCCGAACCAGGCTTCGAAGGCGTGGGCCTGGTCGCATTTCAGGGCGTAGCGGATCATGGGGTGTCAGTTGGCGGGCAGGAAATCGCGATCGTGGGTCAGGCTGGGCACGGCGGCGCGCGCCCTGGCCACGGCTTCCATGTCCAGTTTCGCACGCACGATGCAAGGTTCGTCGTGATCCGCCTTGGCGATGATCTCGCCCCACGGTCCGACCACGGTGGATCGCCCCCAGGTGCGACGGCTGTCCTCGTGCCGTCCGCCCTGCGCCGGGGCCAGGACGAAGGCGCCCGTCTCGATGGCGCGGGCGCGCAACAGGATTTCCCAATGCGCCTCCCCGGTCGGGGCGGTGAAGGCGGCCGGCACGGCGATCATCGACGCCCCGGCCTTGGCCAGCTGGCGATGCAGATGGGGAAAGCGGATGTCGTAGCAGATGGTCAGACCCAGCCGACCCCAGGGCGTATCCGCCACTGCCGCCCCGTCGCCGGGCCGCACCGTCGCGCTTTCGCGATAGGTCTCGCCATTGGGCAGGTTCACGTCGAAGACATGCAGCTTGTCGTATCGGGCCACGATCCCGCCCGACGCATCGATCAGCAGCGACCGATTGGCGGCGCGGCCGTCTCCCGCCTGGCCAGACCGGACGATGGCCGAACCGATCAGCAGCCAGACGCCCAGTTCCGCCGCCAGACGACGCAGGCCCAGCACGGCGGCGTCCTCGTCCTCGGTCGTGATCGCCGCCTCGCGCCGGTCCCGGCGTTGCTCCAGGACATTGGTCCCCTCAGGCGTCAGGACGAACTTCGCCCCGCCCGACGCCGCCTCGCGGATCAGGGGCTCGACATGGGCCAGCGCCGCTCGCCCCGTCGCCGGCGTGCGCGTCTGAATCAGGGCGATGTCGAGCCCGCTGCTCATGGATCAAGCGGCCAGAAGTCCGTCCAACTTGCCGTCGCGATCCAGCGCGTGGATGTCGTCGGAACCGCCGACGTGCTGGCCGTCGATGAAGATCTGCGGGAAGGTCATGCGGCCGCCCGACTTCTCGACCATCTCGGCCTTCTTGTCGGGATCGTTGGACGCGACGATCTCGGTATAGTCGACGCCCTTTTTCTTCAGCAGCGACATGGCGCTGAAGCAGTAGGGGCAGCCAGGCTTGGTGTAGATGACGACGTCGGCCAAGTTCAGATCTCCAATCCAAAAATCCAGCGCCCTCAAGCCGCGAGCCGCCGCGCGGCGAGCGATAGGGCGCTCTTCACATAGTCAGTTCACGGGCGTTTCGCACCCGCGCGATGACGGCGAGATCCACGCCACGCGCTCCGGCGTCGATCAGGGCGCGCGCGCAGGCCTCTCCGGTCGCGCCCGTGGTCAACACATCGTCGATCAGAAGGATGCGTCGTCCCCGGATCCGACGCCGGCCCGCCTCGGTCACGGTGAAGGCCTTCTTGACGTTCAGCCGCCGCCCGCGCCGGCTCTTGCCGCCCTGACTAGTCGTGTGGCTCGTGCGGACCAGGGCGTCGGGCAAATAGTCGCGGCCGGCGTGCCGGGCCAGCGGCCGGGCGATCTCGGCCGCCTGGTTGAACCGCCGCGACAACAGGCGAAAGCGATGCAGCGGCACGGGCAGGATCACGTCCGCGTCTTCGACCAAGTCGGCGGCGGCCCGCCCGATCCAGCGCGCGAACAGGGGCGCGAACTGCTGCTGGTCCCCGTGCTTGAACCTCAGGATCAGGCCGCGCGACGCCTCGTCATACAGGCAGGCCGCCCGCGCCCTCTCGAAGGCGTAGGGCTTGGCGATACAGGCGGCGCAGCGATCCTCGGCGAAGGCGCCGCCGTCGAAGTCGAAGGCCGCTCCGCAGCCGTCGCAGACCGGCGCCTCCAGAAATTTGATCCGGCTCCAGGCGTCGGGCGTCAGACCGGCCGCAGCCGTCGCCTCTCGGCTGTCGTGCGCCATCGGCGGCAGGATCAGATCGGCCAGTCCCCGCCCCGCTCCGCGCAAGTGACGCCCCGCCCCTTCCCAGGCGCGTCGCCAGCCCCCATCCTGTGCGTCCATGACCGCCCCCCAATCCCCTTCCGACGGCCCGCCGCGCATCTTCGACGCCGTTCGACGTCAGGCGCGGCTTGTGCGGTCCGCCGCCCGGTTCCCCCAGGCCGACTTCCTGCACGCCCGCGCCGCCGCCAACGCCGCCGAGAGCCTGGAAGCCATATTGCGCGATTTTCCCGTTGCGGTCGATCTGTCCGCCCATCCAGGCGTGTTCGATGCGGCGGTCCGGTCCAGCGACGCTGCGGAACGGGTCGGTCCCGTCCAGACGCCCGTCTCCCTGGCCCAGCGCGCTGCGCCGGGTGCGGAGGCGCTGCCGCTGGCCGACGCCTCGACCGATCTGATCGTCTCTCTTTTGACCCTTCACTGGGCCAACGACCTGCCCGGCGCCCTGGCTCAGATCCGGCGCGCTTTGAAACCGGACGGCCTGTTCATCGGCACGCTGTTCGGCGCGGGCACGCTGAAAGAACTTCGCGCCGTCCTGACCGAGGTCGAACTGGAGGCGCGCGGCGGCGCCCAGGCGCGGGTTTCGCCCTTCGCTGACGGCTATGACGGGGCGGCCCTGTTGCAGCGTGCCGGGTTCGCCCTGCCGGTGTCGGACGTGGACCGCTTCACCGTCCGATACGCCAACCTGTTCGCCCTGATCCGCGACCTGCGCGCCATGGGCGAGACCAATGTGCTGTACGGGCCCGTTCGACCCTTAAGCCGCCGCATCGTGGCGCGCGCCGCCGCCCTCTATGCCGAGCGCTACGGTCTCGACGACGGCCGCATCCCGGCGACGTTCGAGATCATCCATCTGGCCGGCTGGAAACCCCACGACAGCCAGCAGAAGCCCCTGCCGCGCGGCTCGGCCAAGACGCGGCTCGCCGATGCGCTGGGCGTCAAGGAAATGACGGGCGAAGAGCCGGACTAGCTGATCGCGGCCTGTATGGCGGCGCTCAGCTTGTTCACCGTGGCGGCCAGGCCGCCGTTCTGGCTGTTCGCCAAGGCGCTGATCGAAGTCACGATCGCCAGGAAGATCAGGGCGCAGAGCAGGCCGTATTCAATGGCTGTGGCCCCGCTCTCATTGCGCAGGAACCGGCCGATAAGACGTCGCATGGCCGGCCTCCCTGGTCGGCGGTGGTCAGAGCAGGTCGCGCAACCAGGCGACCAGAGGTTCGTCCGCCGGCGGCATGGGATAGTCCGAAAGCTTGCTCGGCTTCACCCAGGCCAGGCCGTCGTGTTCACGTGCGGTGACCACGCCGTCCCACCGTCGGCACAGATACAATGGCATCAACAGGTGAAACGAATCGTAAGCGTGACTGGCGAAAACGAACGGCGACAGACAGTTTTCGCTGACGTCGATGCCCAGCTCTTCTTTTAGTTCACGGATCAGGGCCTGTTCCGGCCGCTCTCCGGGCTCCACCTTGCCACCCGGAAACTCCCACAGGCCGGCCAGCTTCTTGCCCTCGGGACGTTTGGCGATCAGGACCCGCCCATCCACGTCGATCAGGGCGACGGCGACGACCAGGACAGTGGGAAGCGCCGTGTCGGTCACGAGCGATAATCGCCGTTGATCTCGATGTAGCCCTTGGTCAAATCGCAGGTCCACACGGTCGCCGACGCCCGGCCCGAACCTACATCGACGGTGATGTCGATCTCGGGGTTCTTCATGTAAGCGGTCATCTTGGCCTCGTCATAGGTCGGGGACGGGGCGCCGTCGACGGCGGCCTGGTGCGGTCCGAACTTGATGGCCAGGCGGTCGCGATCGACCGGTTCCTCGGTCTTGCCCACCGCCATGACGACCCGGCCCCAGTTGGCGTCCTGACCGGCGATGGCGGTCTTGACCAGCGGACTGTCGGCGATCGACTTGGCCAGCTTGCGGGCCGAGGCGGGGCTAGCGGCGCCGTCCACCGTCACCTTGACGAACTTGGTCGCGCCTTCGCCGTCGCGCACCAACTGGTGCGCCAGGTCCAGCATCACCTTGTCCAGAGCGGCCGAGAAGCTCTTCAGCCGGCGATCGCCGACCCGCCCGATACGCGGCGCGCCCGAGGTTCCGGTGGCGAACAGCAGGGCCGTGTCGTTGGTCGAGGTGTCCCCATCCACCGTCACGCTGTTGAAGGTGGTGCGCACATGCAGGCCCAGCAGCGCCTGCAGCACGTTCGGATGGATGTCCGCATCGGTGACGATGAAGGCCAGCATGGTCGCCATGTCCGGCGCGATCATGCCCGATCCCTTGGCGATGCCGGCGATCCGGACCTTGTAGCCTTCGATCTCGGCCTCGGCGTAGGAGCCCTTGGGGAAGGTATCGGTGGTCATGATGCCGCGACCGGCCCGGGCCCAGGCGTCCGCCTCCAGTCCGTTCTCGATCTCGGGCAGTTTGGCGACGATCTTCTTGTCGTCCAGCACCACCCCGATCACGCCGGTCGAGGCCAGCATCACGTCGCGCTGGCGACAGCCGAACCGTTTGGCGACCTCCGAGGCCGTGCGCCGCGCCGCGTCGGCGCCGGCCTTGCCGGTGAAGGCGTTGGCGCAGCCTGCGTTGATCACCAAGGCGCGCACATCCTTGCCGCCGTCGGCCCCGGCCAGATGCTTCTTGCACCAATCGACGGGCGCCGACCCGATCTTGTGGCGGGTGAAGACCCCGGCGCAGCTGGTCCCGCGCGCGAACCGGAACACCACCAGATCGTCGCGCTCATGCTTGTAGAAGCCGGCGCGCGCGGTCGCGATCTCGACTCCGCCGATCGGCGGAATGGTCGGGAACGGCACGGCCAGGGGCGAGATGGCCAAGCCGGGCTTGCCGGCGGCGGCGGGCGCAGCCGCGGCGGCCGGCGCGGCATCCGATCCCGGCGTGCGGGTGGCGCGCTTCAGCGCCGTGGCGAACGGGTCCAGCGCCTTTTCGAACGCGTGCTCGATCTTCTGGCCGGTCGTGGAGGGAGGCTTGGTCATGTCAGGCGCCCGGAGGAGCGGAAGGAGCAGGCGATGCGGGCGGCGTTTGGGCGGGCAGGCGCACATCCACCTTGGCCTTGCCGCGCAGTTGTTCCAGCAGTTGCCGAACGCCCTCATAGGTGAGATAGCGCACGATCTGCGGTCGGGCCTGTTCCAGCGTCGGCGGGTTTTCCTTGCGCCGGTCCTCGACCCTCAGAACCGCCCAGCCGCCCTCGGTCTGGAACGGCCCGACGGTCGCACCGGCCGGCTTGTCGCGCAGGGCGTCGGCATAGGCCTGGGGCATCACGTCCAGCGTCGAATAGCCCAGGTCCCCGCCGGAAAACCGCGTCGCCTCGTCGATCGACCGTTCCGCCGCGACCGCCTCGAAGCCGGCGCCCTGGCCCAGAATGCCGATCACGGCGTCCGCCTCGGGCTTGGTGCGCGACAGGATCAACCGCACGCGGATTTCTTCCGAGGTCTTCGCCAGCCGCAGCTGCTCATTATACAAGGTCTGCACCGCTTGGTCCGAGACGGCCTTGTTGACCACGCTCTCGACCAGCATGTCGCCCAGGATGCGCTCACGCGTCGCTTCCAGACGCCGCTGCGCCAGAGGCGAGGAATCCAGCCGCCGCCGCTGCGCCTCTCCGGCCAGCAGCTTTTGATCGATCACCTCGTCCAGCACCCGGCGGAAAAGATCCGACGTCACATCCAGCGCCTCGTCCTCGCCGATCAGGCCTTGCGCCACCGCCTCGCGCTTCACATCCGAGGCCCAGATGGTCTCGTCCTGCACCGTGGCCACGGCCTGGTCCCCTTGTTCGGGCGGCCGGTTGTCACCGCCGCGCGAACAGGCGCCGGTCGAAAGCGTCGCCGTCAGCAAGGCCGCCGTCAGGATGCGTGAAGATCGCCGGAATGGGGTCAAGGGGGCGCTCCGTCGAAGGCGGCCGAAAGCCCCTCGCGTTGACAGGGGTTAGGCCGGTGCTTAAGTCCCGCCTGCGCCCAAGTCGAGGGGTTTTGATCGTCTGCGCGGCCCTTCGCGCGCGCCTGATGCGGCGCTCCGGGGCTGCGATCGGTCAGGGCCTCTCTCACGGCGTCCGTATCGCCGCCCCTCACGGGATTTCAGAGCCGCTCAGCTCGCAGACGCTCGACCGCTTACCGGATCCAATATGCTCGGCTTCGCCAAGAAACTTTTCGGCTCTTCCAACGACCGCAAGGTCAAGGCCTTCCAGGACCACGCCCAGCGCATCAATGCGCTGGAGCCCAAGTTCGCCGCCCTGTCCGACGACGAACTGCGGATGATGACCGACGCCTTCCGCGATCGGCTGGCGAACGGCGAAACCCTGGACAAGATCCTGCCCGAAGCCTTCGCGGTCGTGCGCGAAGCCTCCAAGCGCGTGCTGGGCCAGCGTCAATACGACGTTCAGCTGGCCGGCGGCATGATCCTGCACGAAGGCGGCATCGCCGAGATGCGTACCGGCGAAGGCAAGACTCTGGTCGCCGTGGCCCCGGTCTATCTGAACGCCCTGCCCGGCAAGGGCGTGCACGTCATCACCGTCAACGACTATCTGGCCCGCCGCGACGCCGAGACGATGGGCAAGGTCTATCGCTTCCTGGGTCTTGAGGTCGGCGTCATCGTCAACGGCCTCAGCCAGGGCCAGCGCCAGCAGGCCTACAACGCCGACGTCACCTACGGCACCAACAACGAGTTCGGCTTCGACTATCTGCGCGACAACCTGGTCTATGACCGGCGCGAGATGGTGCAGCGTCCGCACAACTTCGCCATCGTCGACGAAGTCGACTCCATCCTGATCGACGAGGCGCGCACGCCGCTGATCATCTCGGGCCCGACCGAGGACCGTTCGGATCTCTACAAGATCCTCGACGGCCTGATCAAAGACCTGATCAAGGACAAGGACACCTTCGAGCTCGACGAGAAGCAGAAGCAGGTCCTGCTGACCGAGCTGGGCTCCGAGCGGATGGAAGAGGCCCTGGAGGCCGGCGGCCACTTCGCCGCCGACACCACCGGCCTGTACGACGCCGCCAACATCAGCCTGGTCCACCACGCCAACCAGGCCCTGCGCGCCAACACCCTGTATCAGCGCGACAAGGACTATATCATCAAGGGCGGCGAGATCGTCCTGATCGACGAGTTCACCGGCCGCATGATGACCGGCCGCCGCCTGTCCGAAGGTCTGCACCAGGCCATCGAGGCCAAGGAAGACGTCAAGATCCAGCCCGAGAACCAGACCCTGGCCTCGGTGACGATCCAGAACTACTTCCGCCTGTATGAAAAGCTGTCGGGCATGACCGGGACGGCCGCGACCGAGGCTCAGGAATTCGGCGACATCTACAAGATGGACGTCCTGGAGGTGCCGACCAACCGGCCGATCCAGCGTAAGGACTATGACGACGAGGTTTACCGGACCCACGCCGAGAAGAATCAGGCCATCGCGCGCCAGATCGCCGAATGCCACCTGGCCGGTCAGCCGATCCTGGTCGGCACCGTGTCGATCGAGCGTTCGGAACAGCTGTCGGACCTGCTGAACCGCTTCGAGTACAAGGTCGAGACCTCGCGCACGCTGAAGCCGGAATATGCGGGCAAGGCCAAGGAAGCCGAGAAGATCGGCGACGCCGCCTATAACATCACCTACGAGACCAAGCTGCGCGGCATTCCGCACAGTGTCCTGAATGCGCGTCAGCACGAACAGGAGGCCTATATCGTCGCCGACGCCGGCCTGCCGGGCGCGGTGACCATCGCCACCAACATGGCCGGCCGCGGCACCGACATTCAACTCGGGGGCAACCTCGAGATGAAGATGCAGAAGTGGCTGCTGGAACAGCGCAATATGGCCGTCGAGGTCACGCCGGAAATGGAAGCGGCCAAGGAGGCCGAGTTCAAGGCCGAGATCGCCGTCCAGAAAGAGAAGGCTCTGGCCGCCGGCGGCCTGTTCGTTCTGGGCACCGAGCGCCACGAAAGCCGCCGCATCGACAACCAGCTGCGCGGCCGCACCGGCCGTCAGGGCGACCCTGGCACCTCGAAATTCTATCTGTCCTGCGAGGACGACCTGCTGCGCATCTTCGCCGGCGACCGCCTCGACTCGATCATGAAGACCTTCGGCGTAGCGGAGGGCGAGGCGATCACCCACCCCTGGCTGAACCGCGCCATCGAGACCGCCCAGAAGCGCGTCGAGACCCGCAACTACGACATCCGCAAGAATCTGCTGAAATACGACGACGTCGTGAACGACCAGCGCAAGGCGGTGTTCGAACAGCGTCAGGAGTTCATGGACTCCGAGGACCTGTCGGAACTGGTCGGCGACTTCCGCCGCGACGTCGTGTCCGACCTGGTCGAACGCTACATGCCGCCCAAGGCCTATGCCGAACAGTGGGACATCGACGGCCTGGACGAAAAGGTCCGCTCGACCCTGGGTCTTGAGCTGCCGCTGCACGACTGGGCCGCCGAGGAAGGCGTGTCGAACGAGGAGATCGAGGAGCGGCTGCTGGCCGCCGCCGACGCCCGCGCCGCCGAACGTCTGGAGATGATCGGGGCCGAACAGACGCGCGGTCTGGAAAAGCAGTTCATGCTGCAGATGATCGACATGCAGTGGCGCGAGCATCTGGTCCATCTGGACCACCTGCGCGGCGTCATCGGCCTGCGCGGCTATGGCCAGCGCGACCCGCTGAACGAATACAAGACCGAAGCCTTCTCGCTGTTCGAGAACCTGCTCTACGACCTGCGCCATAACGTGACCCGCTGGCTGATGACGGTCGAGTTCCGCTTCCAGGCGCCGCCCGAACTGCCCGAGTTCCAGGAAATCCACCTGAACCCCGGCACCGGCGAGAACGAGATGGCCAATCCGTCGGCCCAGAATCCCGAAGGCACGCTGATCGGCGACGACCGCTCCAAACTGCCCGTCGAGGCTCTGCCGCCCGGCTGGGAAATGACCGGCCGCAACTCCCCCTGCCCCTGCGGCTCGGGCCGCAAGTTCAAACACTGCCACGGCGCGCTGGTTTAAACCGCGCCGCTTGCCTCAAGGCGGTCTCTGGACGATCCTGATCGAAAGGAGACCGCGATGGGCAGGCACGAACGGATATCGACAGATCTGCCAGCCTATATGGTCGGCGAACTGCGCGCGGCGGTGGACGCTGGAGAGTTCGCTTCGACCGACGAGGTGGTGCGAGAGGCCTTGATGCACTGGCTCATCGGCCGATCCACAACGCCGATGGCCATGGATGAACTTCGCCATCGCCTGCAGACTGAGCGAGACGGTCCTGGAAATGACGCCGACACGGTGTTCGACCGGCTCGAAGCCAAATACAGCGCCCTTGTCGCGGCGGATCAGCCCAAGGGATGAGGGTCGTCTTCTCGCGCGGCTGCGAGAACGATCTCGAACAAATCGCCGATCACATCGCCAAGGACAACCCGCGCCGCGCCCTGAGTTTCGTGCGCGAACTTCGCGTCGCCGCCCGCGCCTTGGCGCTGGACCCCGAAAGCCGTCCCAAGGCGACCTTCGATCCGCGTATCCGCCGCTCCGTCTATGGCGCCTATAATCTCTACTACGCCGTTCTTCCGGGCGAACTCCGCTTCCTGGCCATAATCCATGGTTCGCGCGCGGATGACGCCGTTCTGTTCGATCTGGTCAAGCGATGAGCTACAAGTCCCTCTTCTCCCGCGCCCTGTCGGCGGCGCCCGGTCGGCTGCATTTCGCCGCGCACAGCCATCACCTGTGGCCCGACGCCAGTTTCGAGGCGCAGCAGCGGACCTGGCTCGACGCCAATCTGCATGCCGACCACAAATGGGACCTCGTCTTCGGCCAGGTGATCCCCGAGGCTCAGGCCCATGTCGCGGCCGAGCTGGGCCTGCCTTCGCCCGACAGCATCGTCTTTTCCTCCAACACCCACGACTTCCTGTTGCGCCTGTTTTCGGGGTTGGAGACCAGGCCGGTCCGCATTCTGGCGACCGACGGCGAGTTCCACTCCTTCCGTCGTCAGGCCGACCGGTGGGAAGAGGTCGGGGCGGCGGTGGTCACGCGCGTTCCGCTGGCGCCCTTCGACACCTTCTCTGATCGCTTCGTCGCCGAGGCGTCCAGGGGCGGTTACGACTGGATCGTGGTCAGCCTGGTCTTCTTCCGCACCGGGGGCCTGTTCGACGGCATCGACCAGCTCGCCGCCCTGGCGAGACCCGAAGGGCCCTGGGTGCTGATCGACGGCTATCACGGCTTTATGGCGACCCCGACCGACCTGTCGGCGGTGGCCGACCGGGTCTTCTATGTCTCCGGCGGCTACAAATACGCCATGTCGGGCGAAGGCGTCTGCTTCCTGCATGCCCCGCCCGGCTTCTGCCCGCGTCCCGTCGTCACCGGCTGGTTCGCGGAATTCGGCGACCTGTCGGGGCCGCCCGGCGGCGTCCAGTATCGCAGCGACGGCGGTCGCTTCTGGGGCGCCACCTTCGACTGCACCTCACTGTATCGCTTCAACGCTGTGCGCCGAATGCTGGATCAGCAGGGGCTCGACACCGCCGCCGTCGCCGCCCATGCGCGCGATCTGGCGACCCGATTCCAGCAGGCCGTTCAGGGTGGACAGGCCGGGGTGTTGTCTCAGGCCGAAATCCTCAATCCGGTCGAGGGCGATGCGCCGCGCGCCCGTTTCCTCGCCTTGCGTCATCCCGACGCCCAGGCCTGGTGCGCGGGTCTGCGGGCGGCCAACATCGTTACCGACGTGCGCGAGGACGTCATCCGCTTCGGCTTCGGTCTGTATCAGGACGCCGAGGACGTCGATCGCCTGATCGCGGCCTGCCGATCCCTCTGATCAGTAGAAGGTCGTGTCGTCCTGCTTGCTCGGCGCTGGGGCCGTGCGCGGCGGCGTCGTCGGACGGTTCGATGCGGGCGATGTCGCCTGGCGGGCTTGAGGCGAGGGCGGCGTCGGCGTGGTCCCGCCCGCCGGCGCATTGACCGGAGGGATCGCCGGCAAGTCCGGATAGGGCATGGCCGAAGGGCGGGCGTCCTGCGCCGGCGCCGCGTCATCGGGCGCGATCGGTCCCGCGTCGGGCTGGCCCAACCGGTCGGGCGCGCCGACATCGTCGCGGATGAAGGCCCAGGCCTGTCGATCCGAGCAGCCGCAGGCCTTCAGGAAGCCCTGCTTGTCGCGCCACAGGATCAGCGGATAGCTGATGTCGACGCCGGACTCCTTGAGCAACTGGCTCAGCCGTTCGTTGAAACGACGTCCGGCCTCGACCACGGCGGTGCGCGCCAGATTGCCGTCCGCCTGCGGCACGCCGGCGGCGGTCCAGCTGTTGGCCGGCGTCGCCATCCAGCGCTGGTAAAGCGGCCAGTCCCGCGTCAGCCACAACTCGGCGACCGTCGCCCGCTCCGCCGCCGTCGATTGCGCCGCGCCTTCCAGATCGGGGCGAGCGAACAGGATGTAGCGCGTCTCGATCCCCGCCGCCTTCAGCTTGGGCGCTTCGTCGCGCGCGTAACGTAGGGCCGAGGCGCTGTCGCGATAGGTGACGATATACAGGGCCTGCCCCCCGCTGCCGTCTGACACCCAGGACGCCTCGTCCAGCAGTTGCTGCACTTCGGCCTGATTGCGGCTGATCGTGACCGGCTGGAACCGCGAATAGAAGTTCCAATAGGCCCAGTATCCGGCGCCGGCGAGCAGCAGGCCGACCACGGCCGCCACGATCGAACCCATCAAAAAGCGACGCATGTAATCGGGTGCTCCAGCTTCACCGTTGACCCATCCTAACGCATAGCATCGGAATCCGTTGTCGCCCGCATTCGCCGACGTCTTCATCGCCGCTCAGAGGCGCCAAAATGTCGCGAAAGATTCCGGCCGATCCGCTCTTGAACGGCGCAGGGGGCTTCCCATTTTCGATTTCGACGCTGCGGGACACTCCCCCTCCGAACCGCAGCGAAGCGAAGCCGGCGCCCTCCCCTCCCCTCCAGGCGCCGCTCGCGCAGGCCGCCGGACTCCCCCAGTCCGGCGGCTTTCTGCTTTGTGGCGCTGCACAATAATTCCAACCTGATCACTGATCATTACAATGAACGGTCGCCAGGGGCTTCCCGAGCGACCGGACCTGGCCTAGTCAGCGGGGGTGGCGCCTCGTCGCGCCGCATCCCTTGCGGCCCTGCCGCGTCGTTCGAGACTGCTCGTCCATGACCGCCCACGATCTGCGCCAACCCGTTCAGCCGATCACCAAGGCCGCGCTGGAGGCGGCCTTCGCCAAGATCGTGGGGACCGGGCCCGGCGCAGTCGAACAGACCTATCTGACCCAGGCGCACGAGGACTATTCCGCCGATGAGACGCCTGAGCTGAGCGGCGAGGATCTGGCCGCACTGCTCGCCGCCTCCTGGACCGCCGCCAAGTCCTATCCGACCGACGCGGCCGCGCCCGCCATTACCGTCGGCCCGCTGCACGGCGCGTCTGACAAGGTGCTGGATTACGATCTGGTGCGCATCGTCCAGTCCGACGCCCCCTTCTTGGTCGACAGCGTCATGGGCGCCCTGGCTGAGGCCGGCGTGTCGGTACGCGCCCTGTTCCACCCGGTGGTCGAGCTGGACGGCCGTCGCCTGTCGATCATCATGCTGGTCATCGACAGCGTGCCGCAGGAGCGTCGCGACGTCCTGGGCGAAGGCCTGGCCCAGAGCCTGTCGGACGTTCACGCCGCGGTCGCCGACCACGACGCCATGACGTCCCTGATGCGCCAGGCCGTGCAGCGTCTGGAAGAGACTCCGCCCCCGGTCGATCCCGCCGTCCTCGCCGAGAACATCGCCTTCCTGAAATGGCTGAAGAGCGACCATTTCGTCTTCCTGGGCGCGCGCGACTACGACTATCCGCTGAACGCCGACGGCGACTATGAGGCCGAGGCGCCGCTGGGACTGTCCACCGACGGCCTGGGCATTCTGGCCGATCCCGAGCGCACGGTGCTGCGCCGCGCGTCGGAACCCGCCGTCCTGACGCGCCAGATGCGCCGCCAGCTGGACCTCAGCGAACCGGTGACGGTGGCCAAGGCCAACGCCCGCTCTCGCGTCCACCGCCGCGCCTACATGGACTATGTCGGGGTCAAGCGTTACGGCCCGGACGGCAAGGCGACCGGCGAGACCCGTTTTGTCGGCCTGTTCACGTCGGAAGCCTACGACCAGCTGGCGACCGAGGTGCCGCTGCTGCGCCGCAAGGTGGCCAACGCTCTGGCTCGCGCCGACAAGGCGCCCGGCAGCCACAACGAAAAACGCCTCAAGAACATCCTTGAGAATTATCCCCGCGACGAACTGTTCCAGGTCAGCGAGGACGAGCTGCTGTCCATCGCCCTGGGCATTCTTCACCTCTATGACCGGCCGCGCATCCGCCTGTTCTCGCGCCAGGATCCGTTCGACCGCTTCGTCTCGGTCCTGTGTTTCATCCCGCGCGAGAAGTTCGATTCCGCTGTGCGCGAACGCATCGGCCAGATCGTCGCACGCGCCTGGGGCGGCCGCATCTCGGCCTGGTATCCGCAACTGTCGGACGCGCCCTTGGTGCGCATACACTACATCATTGGCGTCGAGCCTGGGGCCCACCCGATCCCGGACGCCGCCCAGCTGGAGGCCGACGTCGCCGAGGCCGGTCGCGGTTGGGTCGATCGTTTCGAAGGCGCCCTGCGTCGCTCGGGCGTCGAGGAAGTCGCCGTCGGGCCGCTGAGCGCCCAATGGGCCCGCGCCTTCGGCGCCGCCTATCGCGATCGCTATGACGCCGATGAGGCCGCGACCGACCTGCAATATGTGAACCGGCTGAACGAGACCGGTCTGCCGGGCGAGGGCAAGGCCGTCGCCGTGCGCGCTTTCCGCACGCCGGACGACAGCCGCCTGCAGTTCCGCTTCAAACTCTATCGTCGCGGCCCCGCCGTTCCCCTGTCCGACGTCCTGCCGATCCTGGCCGATATGGGTCTGAAGACGCTGGAGGAATACGGCTATCCGATCCGTCCCATGGGCGAGGAGGAGATCCACGTCCACGAGTTCCTGATGGAGGATCCGCGCGGCGAGGCGCTGGTCTTCGATGATGTGAAGGGCCCGTTCGAGGACGCCTTCGCCGCCGTATGGACCGGCCGCAATGAAAGCGACGGCTTCAACCGCCTGGTGATCGAACTGGGCGTGGAATGGCGCGACGCCGCCCTGATCCGCACTCTGGCCCACTATCGCCAGCAGACGGGTCTCGACCCCTCCCAGACGGTGCAGGAAGAGGCCCTGCGCGAATATCCCGACGTCGCCCGCGCCCTGTTGTCGCTGTTCAAGGCCAAGTTCGCGCCCCACTCTGACGTTTCTTTGGGCGGCTCCGCCGACGACCGCGCGCCGGCCGTCGCCGAGCTGGACGCCAAGATCGTCATCTTGCTGCAGGACGTGAAGAGCCTGGATCACGACCGGGCCTTGCGCCGCATCGCCGCCCTGATCGGCGCGATCAAGCGCACCAACTATTTCCAGCTGGACGCCGACGGTCAGCCCAAGCCGCACATCTCGATCAAGATCGCGTCGCGCGAGCTGGACGACCTGCCCCTGCCCAAACCCTATCGCGAGATCTTCGTATGGGCGCCGCACGTCGAGGGCGTGCACCTGCGCTTTGGTCCCGTCGCGCGCGGCGGTCTGCGCTGGTCGGACCGTCGCGACGATTTCCGCACCGAGGTGCTGGGCCTGGTCAAGGCGCAGCAGGTCAAGAACGCGGTCATCGTGCCGGTCGGCTCCAAGGGCGGCTTCTATCCCAAGCAACTGCCCCGTACGACGGACCGCGAGGCCATTCAGGGCGAGGCCATCCGCGCCTATCGCACCTTCCTGTCCGGGCTTCTGGACATCACCGACAACATCGCCGCCGACGGTTCGGTGACCCATCCGGCCAATGTCATCGCCTGGGAAGGCGACGACCCCTATCTGGTTGTGGCCGCCGACAAGGGCACGGCGACCTTCTCCGACATCGCCAACGGCGTCTCGGCTTCCTACGGCTTCTGGCTGGGCGACGCCTTCGCCTCCGGCGGCTCCATCGGCTATGACCACAAGGCCATGGGCATCACCGCGCGCGGCGCGTGGGAGGCGGTCAAGCGCCACTTCCGCGAGATGGGCAAGGACATCCAGACCCAGCCCTTCACCATGGTCGGCGTCGGCGACATGTCCGGCGACGTCTTCGGCAACGGCGTGCTTCTGTCCAAGGCGACGCGCCTGGTCGCCGCCTTCGATCACCGCGACATCTTCATTGATCCGAACCCAGATCATGTAACCAGCTGGGTCGAGCGCAAGCGTCTGTTCGACCTGCCGCGCTCGTCCTGGCACGACTACGACAAGGCCCTGATCTCGGAGGGCGGCGGCGTCTTCTCGCGCTCGGCCAAGTCGATCCAGCTGACGCCGCAGATCAAGGCGGCCCTGGACATCGCCGAGGACGAACTGGACCCAGTCAGCCTGATCCGCGCCATCCTGAAGGCGCCGGTCGAACTGCTCTATCTGGGCGGCATCGGCACCTATGTGAAATCGGCGGCCGAAACCGACGCCCAGGTCGGGGACAAGGGCACCGACGCCCTGCGCATCAACGCCGACGAACTGCGGGTCAAGGTGGTGGGCGAGGGCGCAAACCTGGGCTTCACCCAGGCGGGGCGCATCGCCTTCGGTCAGGCCGGCGGCCGCATCAACACCGACGCCATCGACAACTCCGCCGGGGTCGATACCTCCGACCACGAGGTCAACATCAAGATCCTGGTCGGCTCGGCCGTGACCAACGGCGTCCTGCCGGCCGAGGAGCGCACGCCCCTTCTGGCCTCCATGACCGACGAGGTCGGCCTCAAGGTTCTGGCCCACAACTACGACCAGACCCTGGCCCTGACCCTGCAACAGGCCGAGGGCGTCGGCGCCCTGGACGCCCAGCAGCGGTTCATGCAGAGCCTGTCGGCGCGCGGAAAGCTGGACCGCAAGGTCGAGGGCCTGCCCAACGACGCTCGCGTCAAGGAGCTGATGACGGCGGGTATCCCGCTGGCCCGGCCTGAGCTGGCCGTCCTGATGGCCTACGCCAAGCTGGAGCTGTCGGACGACATCGTCGCCTCGCAGGCGCCTGAGGATCCCTTCTTCGAACAGATCTTGGTCCGCTACTTCCCCAAGGCCCTGGCCCGGTTCGAGCCGGAGATGAAGAGCCACCGTCTGCGGCGCGAGATCATCGCCACCGTCATGGCCAACGAAGTCGTCAACATGTGCGGCCCGACCTTCCCCGACCGCCTGCGCGGTTCGGCGGAATGCGACACCACCGCCCTGATCATCGCCTTCGAGGCCGCGCGTCGCGTCTTCCGTCTGGACGAGGCCTGGGACGCCGTCTCGGCCCTAGACCTGAAAATCTCGGCCGAGGCGCAGATCGCCCTCTATCAAGAGATCGCCGTCGTCCTGCGTCGTCAGACCTTCTGGCTGGCCCGCCGCGCCAAGGGCGGTCTGTCGGTCCAGGCCCTGATCGACCGCTATCGTCCGATCGCCGACGCCTTGCAGGCCGAGGGCGCGCCGGTCCTGTCGCGCTTCGAACAGGGGCGTCTGGATGCGCGCGTCAAACGCTTTGCCGACCACGGCGCGCCTGAAGATCTGACCCGCAGCATCGCCATCATGCGCCCCCTCGTCGCCGCCTCCGACATCGGGGACCTGGCGCAGGAGGCGAACTGGCCGGTCGCCGCCATGGCGCGCCTGTATCACCAGGTTGGGGCCGCTTTCGACTTCGACCGTCTGCGCGCAGCCGCCGGCTCCATTCCGTCTGCGGATCATTTCGATCGTCTCGCCGTCCGTCGTCTGATCGAGGACCTGATGAACGAGCAGGCGGCCCTGACCCGAGCCGTCGCCCGCGCCTCCGATCCGTCGGTCGGTGTCAGCGAGGACGCGGCCGAAGCCGCCGTGGACGCCTGGATCGGCTCCAAACAGGCGACGGTCGAGGGCGTGCGCGCTTCGGTGGACGAGATCGAACAGTCCGGCTCGGGCTGGACCTTCGCCAAACTGACGATCGCCAACGCTACTATCCGCGATCTGGCGACGGCGGCCGTGAATGGCTGAGCAGCGGGTCTTCGCTTGACGAAGCCGTCGTCTCACGGCCTCTTCAGCCGCTGATCAGGCTGGGGAGGCCGCAATGCCGAGAAAGTTCCTCGTCGTCGTCGACGACAGTCCGGAGTTCGAGGCCGCCCTGCGGTTCGCCTCGCGCCGGGCGAAATCGACGGGCGGGCGCGTGGTCATGCTGCGCGTCCTGCCGACCGACAGCGACGCCCACTGGTCGGGCGTGCGCGAGGAAATCGAACGCCAGCAGCGCCAGGAGGCGGAAATCCTGCTGAACCGCCTGGGCGAGGAGGCGCAGACCCGCTCCGGCGCCGCGCCGGTCTTCCTGATCGAAAAGGGCGAGGCCCAGGCCGCGATCAAGAAGGTCGTCGCCGCCGATCCTGAGATCAAGATCCTGGTCCTGGCCGCGGGCACCAGCTCGCGCGGCCCCGGCCCGCTGGTCTCGGCCATCATCAAACAGGGCGCGCAGATCGGCGGCCGCAAACTGCCCGTCACCATCGTCCCCGGCGAACTGACCGAAGACGAGATCGAAGACCTGGCCTAGCCCTCGGCCGGCGACTGGGCGGCCCGCAGCTTGTCGCGCAGCGCCCCCAGGCCTTGGCGCAGGTGGGTCAAGGCTTCGGGCGTCATCTCGGTGGCGTCCAATACCGATTGCGGCAGGCACGCGGCCTCGACAGCCAACGCCCGTCCTGCGTCGGTCAGGCTGACGCGCACCACCCGCTCATCCGCCTTGTCGCGGGCGCGCGTCACCAGCCCGGCCGCCTCCAGTCGTTTGATAAGCGGGGTCAGGGTGTTGGATTCCAGAAACAACTGCTCGCCCAGCCGGCCGACCGTCTGTTCGTCCTCACGCCAGAGCAGGGCCATGGCCAGGAACTGCGGATAGGTCAGGCCCATCCGGTCCAGCAGAGGCTTGTAGAACCGATTGAACGCCAGGTTTGCCGAATAGGCGGCGAAGCACAGCATGTCATCGACGGCCATGGCGGCGGGGGAGCGGGCGGGTGAGGTCATAGGCAGATAATAATCGCACGCGATACAATCGCAAGCTTGACGCCTCCAGCTCTACTCACTAAATTACATCACACGATTAAATCGCGCACGATATTGATGATCTCCCGGAGCTGATCCCCATGTCCATCAACACCCTGTACCGCACCACCGCCGTCGCAACGGGCGGCCGCGACGGCCGCGCCGCCACCACCGACGGCGCTCTGGATGTCGCCCTGGGCACGCCCAAGGAGCTGGGCGGCGCCGGCGTCGGCAACAACCCCGAACAGCTGTTCGCGGCCGGCTACGCGGCCTGCTTCCTCGGCGCCATGAAGTTCGTCGCCTCTCAGGGCGGTCACGCCAAGGTGCCTGCCGACGCCGCCGTCAACGCCACGGTCGGCATCGGTCCGCGCAGCGACAAGGGCTTCGGCCTGGAGGTGGCGCTGGAGGTCAGCCTGCCTGGCGTGGATCGCGCCGAGGCCGAAGCCCTTGTCGCCGAGGCGGATACCGTCTGCCCCTATTCGCACGCCACGCGGGGCAATATCGCGGTGACCCTGACCGTCGCCTAACCCTTCGGGACCAGGCGCCACATCTGCAAGGGGTGGCGCACGGTCCCGGCCTCGGCCCCCGCGCGGTCGCCGCGACCCATATAGAGGTCGGCGCGCACCGGTCCGCGAATGGCTGATCCTGTATCCAGCGCCATGGCCAGACCGCGATAGCTGGCCGTGGCGCCGCGCAGATTGCCCCCGTCGGCCTCCAGCCAGACCAGTTCGCCATAACGCCAGTGGGCCGGGTCGACCGCGATGGCTCGCCGCTCGGTCAGGGGCACGCCCGCCGCCCCCGCCGGGTGGCCGTCATCGTCCGGGTCCAGCCGGAAGAAGATGTAGCGCGGGTTCAGCGCCATGACCGCCTGCGCCTCATAGCCGCGGTGGCTGGCCAGCCAGTCCCGGATCGCATCGCCGGAGGTGCCGTTCTGCGGCAACAATCCCTGCTGCGCCATCGGTCGGGCGATGCCCACGAACGGCTTGCCGTTGTCGGCGGCATAGGCGGCGCGGCCGCGCGTGCCGTCCTCGAACGTCAGATAGCCCGACCCCTGGATCTGCAGAAAGAACAGGTCCTCGGCCCGCATCCAGGCCAGGGCCTGCTCAGGCCGTGCGGCGGATTCGATATAGGTCCGGTCGCCGGCCGCGCGTGGATTGGCGGGCTTGGGCAGGACGGGGGCCGAGAACTCGGCGTCCGGCCGTCGCCGTGCCGGATATTCGGGGGCGAAATAGGAGGTCAGCAGGCCCGGTCGCCCGTCCGGCGTCTGAGCCGGGATCGCGCTGAAGCTGGCCTCGAAGAAGGCGCGCGCCTGCGACGGCGTGATCGTCATTGTCGTCGCCATGGCCTTGGCGCGTCCGCAGACCCGGCGTGCGGCCTCTTCACGCGCCGCGCCGCACCCGTCCACATAGGCCCGGAAGGCGGCCAGATGGTCCTCCTGGCTCCAGCCCGGCAGCACGGCGGGGCTCAGGGCGTCGGACGGCGCGGGAGGCGGTGTCGGGTTCGGCGAAGGCGTATAGGGTATCGGCCCCGTCTGCGGCCCTGTCGCCCCAGTCGGCGTCATCGGCCCGGTCGAACAGGCGGCGACAGCCAGGGCGGCCGTCAGCGTCGCCAGTCCGCCCGACCGGCCGCGAACCGCCATCAGGCGTTGGCCGGCTCGACGCGCGCCAGCACCCAGTTCGGGTCCGTCGCGCCCAGGGTGCGTTCGAACGTCCAGTGTTCGGCCGTGCGGCGTTCCTCGACCAGCGGCTCGCCCGTCGTCGCGTCCGCCGTTTCGCCAGAAGCCTTGGTCACCCGGCTGCGCAGTTCGGCCAGGAACCGCACCTTGGCCACGGCCTTGTCGCCCTCGGCGACCGCGCCTTCCAGATCAGCCCGGGGCGGATACAGGAACTCGACGGTCTCGGTCTCGCCACGCGTCTCGCGCGCCGCGATGCCGGTCTCGAACGAGGCGAAGACGTTCGGCTTCAGCAACGGCTTCAGCGCGGCCCGGTCGCCGGCGGCGTAGCCGCGAACGATGGTTTCATAGGCCTGGCGCGCGCCGTCCAGGAAACGGGCCGGGTCGAACGCCGGATCGCGCGCCTTCAGGCTGGCGATCGAGGCCAGGGTCGCCGGGTCGATCGCCGCGACTTTGGGCGTTTCGGCCTGGGCCGGGCCGGGCGGCGCGATCTTGGCGTCTTCCTGCGGCTGACGGCCCACCCGCTTGCCCAGCACATTGTAGAGCTGGAACAGCACGAAGGCTGCGATGAAGGCGAAGACGACGACCTGGAACTGAACCGGCATGTTCAAGAGGAGATTCCTGTAGCGAACGACGGGTGCGCCAAACACTTAGTCTGGCGTGATTACGGGCTCATATAGGGTGAGGCAAGGCGAAGCGCGCCCCCAATCGCGTGCGCGACGTTGCGGCCAAGCGTCCCGGCATGGTAGTCGCGGCGCCTCATTCCGGCCTCATCGGCCCCAAACTGCGCCAAAGACCGTTTCATGACCGACGCCGCTCCTCCCGCCGAACAGCCCCAGCAAGGCGACGCCCAACAGGGCCAGCCCGCCGGTCCCGGCTTCCGCATCCTGGCGCAATACGTCCGCGACTTCTCGTTCGAGAACCCGCGCGCCCCGGAATCCCTGCGCATCGACGGTAAGCCCGCCATCGACCTGGGCGTTGAAATGGCCGCCCAGGGCCGCCCCGACGGCCTGTTCGAACTGGACCTGAAGCTGTCGATCAAGGCGACGCACGAGAACCAGCCCGTCTTCCACGTCGAACTGGTCTATGGCGGCCTGTTCCAGCTGGCCAACGTCCAGGAGCAGGACATCGAGCCCCTGCTGCTGATCGAATGCCCGCGCTACCTGTTCCCGTTCGCGCGCGAGATCATCTCGGGCGCTACGGCCGACGGCGGCTTCTATCCCCCGTTCCAGCTGGATCCCATCGACTTCGCGGCCATCTACATCGCGCGCCAGCAGCAGATCGCCCAGCAGCCGGTCGAAACCGGCCAGGCGTAAGCCGCACGACGGCCAGGCGCCTCTGGCGTTCCGGCCGCATCGAAAGGCGCGGATAGAGTAGTGACGGCGACGGCCAAGTCAGGCGAGGATATTGCGCGCGGCATCGCCCTGCGCATCGCGGCGGCCGGCTGTTTCTCGATCATGGCGGCGTTGCTGAAACTGGCGTCGCTGGACGGCGTCGTCGCGCCCGAGATGCTGTTTTACCGCGCCTTCTTCGGCCTGCCGGTCGTCTTGGCCTGGGTGCTGACCCAGCCGGGCGGTTTGTCGGGTCTGAAAACGCGCCGTCCCCTGGCCCATCTCGGGCGCAGCGCCCTGGGCATCGTCTCGATCCTGTGTGTGTTCCAGACCCTGACCCTGCTCCCCCTGGCCGACGCCACGACCCTCAGCTTCACCGCCCCCATCTTCGCCACCCTCTTGTCCTTCCTGATCCTGAAGGAGGCGGTCGGCCCGCGTCGCTGGGCCGCCGTCGCCGTCGGCTTCATCGGCGTGCTGATCGTCATGCGGCCGGGCTCGACCGATCAAGCCGTGCCGATGGAGGGGATCGCCTTCGGCCTGGTCGCCGCCCTGCTGACGGCCGGCGTGACCGTCACCCTGCGCCAGCTGCGCGACACCGAACACGTCGCCGCCATCGTCTTCTGGTTCTTCGTCGGCTCGTCGGTCGTGGGGGCGATCCTGCTGCCCTTCGTCGGCCACTGGCACGCGCCTGCAACCTTCGCCCTGCTGATCGGATCGGGCATCGCCGGCGGCCTGGCCCAGCTGTTCATGACCGCCTCGCTGCAAAAGGCCCCGGTCGCCGTGGTCGCGCCCTTCGACTATCTCCAGATCGTCGGCGCCATCGTCTTCGGCTGGTGGCTGATGGCCGTGACGCCCACCCTCACCACCCTGGCCGGCGCCGCCCTGATCGCCAGCAGCGGTCTCTACACCGCCTGGCGCGAACATATCCGCCGCAAGGCCAGCCTCATCCAGCCGACCGCGCCGCTGGTTTAGTCGCCAGGAATTTAGTTCGGACTGTCTAGCCAGATTTGGAAAATGAACACTTTTGGCTCGAGAGAGACTGCATCCAGCATCCATTCAACCCGCTCTCTGGCCAAGCGTCGGCGTTCCTCGGTAGGTTGATCGTACGCGCCGTGATCGCCGTAGATGCTGAGATCTATCCGCGGAATTTCCCGATTTCCTGCGATCTCATAGATTTCAACAAGATCGATCCAACCCGCATCTGGTCCTAGCGTAGCCATAAACGCGATTAGAGCGTCTATACCCACACAACGATGCCCCTTGCCGCACGATGCAGCAGCGATAGCGTCTGACGGGCGTGTCACGGGGAGCTTTACCGCCCTGTTGATCCAAACCCGCCCGTCCCGCGCGCCGTCTCGTCCAGCGTCTCGACCTCGATCCAGTCGGCGCGTTCATGCCGGGCGATCACCAGCTGGGCGATGCGTTCGCCGCGGCGGATGACGAAGGGTTCGGCGCCGATGTTGGCCAGGATCACGCCGCACTCCCCACGATAGTCGCTGTCGATGGTGCCCGGCGCATTGGGGCAGATGATGCCGTGTTTCAAAGCCAGTCCCGAGCGCGCCCGCACCTGGGCCTCGCACCCCAGCGGCAGGGCGATCTTCAGCCCCGTGGGCACCAGCATCCGCTGACCCGGGGCCAGGGTCATCGGCTGATCCTCGGGCACGGCGGCGCGCAGGTCCATGCCCGCTGAACCGGCCGTCTCATAGGCGGGCAGGGGAAGGCCTTCGGAATGCGGCAGGCGCAGGATCTGGATCGGGGTCTCAGTCATTCGGGGGCCTTGAAATGATCGGCGATGCGGGCGGCGACAGCCCGGGCGATGGCGGTCTTGGACTGGCGCGGCCAGGTCTCGGTCCGATCGGCGGTGACCAGCAGCACGGCGTTGCCGTCCGATCCGAACACGTCGTCGGACACGTCGTTGCCCAGGATCCAGTCGCAGCCCTTTCGCGACAGCTTGGCGCGGGCATTGGCCTCCAGATCCGTCGTCTCGGCGGCGAAGCCGATGACCAGGGCCGGGCGGTTCGGCCCGGGCGCGGCGACGCCGGCCAGGATGTCGGGGTTCTCGATCAGGGCCAGGGTCGGCGGGCCGCCGGGTCCCTTCTTGATCTTGCCGCCGGCGATGGTGTCCACGCGCCAGTCGGCGACGGCGGCCGAAAGCACGGCGATGTCGGCGGGAAGGGCGCTCTGCGTCGCCGCCTGCATCTCCAGCGCGCTCTCGACATCGATCCGCGTCACGCCGGTCGGGGCAGCCAGCGCCGTCGGCCCCGACACCAGCGTCACCTCGGCCCCCAACTCGGCCAGGGCGGCGGCTATGGCGTAGCCCTGTTTGCCGCTGGAGCGATTGGTCAGGCCCCGCACCGGATCGATCGGTTCGAACGTCGGCCCGGCCGTAACCACGGCCTTGCGTCCCTCGAGCGGTCGTCCCGCCGCGCCGGCCAGCAACCCATCGATGGCCTCCAGGATCGCGGCGGGTTCAGCCATGCGCCCCGGCCCGTATTCGCCGCAGGCCATCTCGCCGTCGTCCGGCCCCACCACCGCCACGCCGTGGAAGCCCGGAAAGGCCTTCAACCGCTCCATATTGGCCTGGACCGCCGGATGCTCCCACATCCGCACATTCATCGCCGGCGCCAGCAGCACCCGCTTGTCCGTGGCGATCAGGGTCGTCGAGGCCAGGTCGTCGGCCAGGCCGTTCGCCGTCTTGGCGATCAGTCCCGCCGTCGCCGGCGCCACCACCACCAGATCGGCCCAGCGCGACAGTTCGATATGGCCCATGCTGGTCTCGTCGTCCGGGTGGAACAGGCCCGACCGCACCGGATGACCGCTCAGCGCCGCCAGCGACAGGGGCGTGACGAACTCGGCGCCGGATTCCGTCAGGATCACCCGCGTCTGCCCGCCCGCCTTGGCGATCAGCCGCACCAGCTCCAGCGCCTTATAGGCCGCGATGCCGCCGCCCACGATCAGCAGGATCTTGCGGTTCGAAAGGAGGCGATTGTCCATGCCCACGGTCTAGCCGCCGCGCGTGACGCCGTCGAGATGAGAACATTGCACGAACAATAAAGTTGTGCTTTCGTCGCGTCCAGCGGGTATCTGGAGGGAAGAATGAGAATGCTGACGAGGGGAGGGACCGCGCTGGTCCTGTGCGGTCTGCTGGCGCTTGCCGGCTGCGACAATAGCTCGGCGGTCGAGACGCGAGAAAGAACCACGACCACGCCCATCGCTTCGGCTGGTCCGGTGGGCGTCTCGGTCTCCACAACGACGACCGAGGAGGTCAAACCCGTCCTGACCGCCAATCGGCGCGAAACAGTCGACGCCAAGATCGCGCGTCTCTACGACCGCAACGGCGCAGACTTTGGCGCGCGTTCAGCCGAGGATTATCTGACGAAGGTCACGGCTTTCACGACAAAGCCTCCGCGCGACGCCGAGACCGTCAAACGTCCCAATGGCGACACCCTGATCTATCAGGCCTCGACCAACACCTTCGCCGTGGTGGCCCGCAACGGGTCGCCGCGCACCATGTTCAAGCCGACGACGGGCGCCGACTACTGGGCCGAGCAGAAGGCGGCGGCGCCCACCTTCGGCCAGCGGCGCCAATCGACGGGCGCGGCGGGCTGATATAGAGGGCGGGGTTCCACCAAGGATCTCGCCCCATGTCCGATACGGCCGAACCCAAGACCACGCTGCTGAAAACCGCCCTGATCTATGATTTCGACGGCACCCTGGCGCGTGGCAATATGCAGGAGGTGTCCTTCATCCCCTCCGTCGGCATGGGCATCGGCGCCTTCTGGGAAGAGGCTGAGCGCCTGACCAAGGACGCCGACGGCGACGGCATCCTGATGTATATGCAGCTGATGCTGCATCACGCGCGTCAGAACGGCGCCCCGGTGACGCGCGAGACCCTGCGTCAGCACGGCGAGGCCGTGGCCCTGTTTGAGGGTCTGAAGGACCTCAGCTGGTTCGACCGGATGAACGCCTTCGGGGCCAAATACGGGCTGGAGATCGAGCATTACATCATCTCCGCCGGGCTGGAGGAGATGATCGACGGCACGCCGATCCGCCCCGCCCTGACCCACGTCTTCGCCTCCCACTACGTCTATGACGACAAGGGCGAGGCCGCCTGGCCGGCGGTCGGCGTCAACTACACGACCAAGACCCAGTATCTGTTCCGCATCAACAAGGGCGTGAAGAACCACTGGGAGCACGAACGCATCAACCACTTCATCCCCGACGACGAGCGCGCCGTGCCCTTCGACCGGATGATCTTCATCGGCGACGGCGACACCGACGTGCCGACCATGAAGATGATGCACACCAAGGGCGGCTTCTCGATCGCCGTCTATGACCCGCGCTCGAACGAGCGGGATCAGAAGAAGGTCTATTCCCTGATTTCGGAGGACCGGGTGAACTTCGTCGCCGCCGCCGACTATCGCGAGGGCTCGGCCCTGGACCTGATCGTCAAGGGGCTGGTGGGCCGCATCGCCATCAACGCCGGCTCCATGCCCGCCGACCTTTGACGCCCGTCGCCTAAACCGGCTGATCGGCGCTCGCCAAGCCGACGATCCGGCGCTGTCGATCCAGATCGACGATGACATCGGCGGCCACGCCGCCGTCCATCATGTGACGGCTCAGTCTTTCGTAGTGCTGGATGAAGACCGCCAAGGCCGCACGACGCTCAGGCGAGACGGTTTCCTGCCCCCTCAGCCCCGCCTCCTGCTCGCAGCGCCAGTCCAGCACGATATCGAACGCCGGCGCCTTCAGAAAAATCAGGGCTTCCAAACGCGCGCGCAGACCGGCGTAGGGCTGAGCCAGCGCCGCATTGACCGTCCTGCGCCATTCGCCTCCGACGTCCTGCCGGGCCTCCAGGATGTTGATCGGCGCAACCAGGTCCCCCTCGGCCTGCGGCGTCGCGCCGAGGCACCATCCCTCCAGCACGATGACCCGCGGCCGACCCTTCACGACAGGCCAGTCCGCCACGGCCGCGCGGTCGTCGGCCAGCTTGTCGAAACGCGGCAGAGGCGTCAGGTCGTCCGGCCCCACCGTCTGCAACCGATCCAGCAGACGGTTCAGAAGGTCCAGATCATGCGTCGCCGGCGGCCCGCGCGTGGCGAACAGCGGATGAACCCGCGCCGCCATGGCCGCCCGCTCCGCCTTCGTCAGATAGACGTCGTCCATCGACAGACTCGCCCCGCCGAACCGCTCGGCGACGGCCTTGGCCAGTGTCGATTTTCCCGACCCTTGCGATCCCGCGATCCCCAGGATCGGCGGCGGACCGTCCCGGCCCATCGCCTCGGCGCGCTGCTCGATCCATCGGCCGATCCTGTCGATCAGCCGCGCGTCGATCATCTCAGTGCTGGTTTTCCGGCAACCGCACGATCAGGCCGTTCAGCGCGTCCGACACCCGGATCTGGCACGACAGGCGGCTGTTCGGCTCGACCTCCTCGGCGAAGTCCAGCATCGACTCCTCCATCGCCGACGGCTTGCCCGTCGCCTCGCGCCAGGCCTCGTCGACATAAACATGGCAGGTGGCGCAGGCGCAGGCCCCGCCGCAGTCCGCGTCGATGCCCGGCACATTGTTGCGGATCGCGCCTTCCATGACGCTCAGCCCCGGCTTCACGTCGACGACGTGCTCGGTTCCGTCATGCTCGATATAGGTGATGCTGGCCATGCGCCGCTCTTATCAAGCCACGGCGGCGGCGCAAGGCCGTAAGTTGGCGCCAGCATCTCGATATGGCATCATCGACCGATGAATGACATGCGAAAGATCACCGCTATTTTGCCCACGCGCCTGCTCGCGGCCGCTCAGGATGCAACGGGCCAAGGCGTGACCGAAACCCTGCGCCGCGCGCTGGAAACCCTGACGCACGCGGACTGGAGCCGCCGCATGCTGGCTCTGGAAGGCCGCGCGCCCTTGCAGGTCGATCTGGACGACCTACGCCAGGACCGGACGCCAGGCGGATCGGACCGCACGGCTTGATCGCCGCCGACACCAGCGCGGTCCTGCACTTCCTGCACGGCTTCGACGGTCCGTCCCGCCCCGCCGTTCGCCAGGCGCTGCGCGACGAAAGGCTGGTGTTGCCGCCCCTCGTCCTGACGGAACTGCTGTCCGCCCCATCGCCCGAAAGCGATCTCGACGGTCTTCTGGCCGCGGCGCCGCTCGTGCCGGTAATCGACGGCTATTGGGAACGGGTGGCGCTCAATCGACGCACGCTTGCGATGCGGGGCCTCAAGGCGCGGCTGGCCGACGCCCTGATCGCCCAATCCTGCATCGATGCGGGAATCCCGTTGATCTCCGGCGATTCCGATTTTCGGCATTTCGCCGCCCATTGCGGGCTCAAGCTGGCGCAGTAGGGCGCAGAAAAAACCCCCGAAGCGCCGCTTCGGGGGTTTCTATAATCAGGCCGCCTTCTTGCGGCTCGGTGCGACCATTAGCTTCTTGGTCTCGGCGATGGCCTTGGCGGGGTTCAGGCCCTTGGGGCAGACCTGGGCGCAGTTCATGATCGTGTGGCAGCGATACAGTTTGAACGGGTCTTCCAGGTCGTCCAGACGCTTCTGGGTCGCGTCGTCGCGGCTGTCGGAAATCCAGCGATAGGATTGCAGCAATGCCGCCGGGCCCAGATACTCTTCCTGGTTCCACCAGTAGCTGGGGCAGGATGTCGAGCAGCAGGCGCACAGGATGCACTCGTACAGGCCGTCCAGCTTCTCGCGCTCGGCCGGGGTCTGCAGACGTTCCTTCTCGGGGTCCGGCTCGTCCGATTGCAGATACGGCTGGATCGAGTCGTACTGGGCGTAGAACAGGCTCAGGTCCGTCACCAGATCCTTGACCACCGGCTGGTGGGGCAGGGGGGAGATGGTGATGGTGTTGGACGCGCATTCGTCCCAGCCCTTGGTGCAGGCCAGGGCGTTGCGCCCGTCGATGTTCATCGAGCACGAACCGCAGATGCCCTCGCGGCACGAGCGCCGGAACGACAGGGTCGGATCGATGGTGTTCTTGATGTGGATCAGGGCGTCCAGCAGCATCGGCCCGTGGTCGCCGGTCGGCACCTCATAGGTGTCCCAGCGCGGATCGGCGTCGGTTTCCGGATCGTAGCGATAGACCTTGTAGGTCTTCACGTCCTTGGAGCCCGGCGCGGCCTTGTGGACCTTGCCGGTCGTCGGCTTGGAGCCTCGGGGGAGTGTCAGCTGGACCATCTTAGTAAACCCGCGCCTTCGGTTCGATATACGCGATGTCGTCGGACATGGTGTAGTTGTGGACCGGACGATAATCGATCTGGACCTGCTCGCCCGGACGCTTCCACGCCAGGGTGTGCTTCATCCAGTTGACGTCGTCGCGATCGGGATAGTCTTCGCGGGCGTGGGCGCCGCGCGATTCCGTGCGGTTCAGGCCGCCCTCGATCGTCACCAGCGCCTGGGCGATCAGGTTGTCGTACTCCAGCGTCTCGACCAGGTCCGTATTCCAGATCAGGCCGCGATCGGTGGTCTTGATGTCGGCGCCGGCCGCCTCGATGGCGCGCAGCTTGTCGGTGCCCTGTTGCAGGGTCTCGCCGGTGCGGAACACCGCCGCATCGGCCTGCATCGCGCGCTGCATCGACAGACGCAGCTCGGCGGTTGGGGTCGAGCCGTCGGCGTAGCGGAAGCGATCCAGGCGGGCCAGGTGCTGGTCGGTCTGGCTCTTGGAGGCCGATGGCACGGCCGAGGCCTTGTCGACGACTTCACCGCAGCGCAGGCCGACGGCGCGGCCGAACACCACCAGGTCGGTCAGCGAGTTGGAGCCCAGTCGGTTGGCGCCGTGCACCGAAACGCACGCCGCCTCGCCCACGGCCATCAGGCCCGGAACCACGCTGTCGGGGTTGCCGTCGCGCAGCGTCAGGACTTCGCCGTGATAGTTCGTGGGGATGCCGCCCATGTTGTAGTGCACGGTCGGCAGGACCGGGATCGGCTCCTTGGTCACATCCACGCCGGCGAAGATCTTGGCCGACTCCGAGATGCCCGGCAGGCGCTGGTGCAGGATCTTCGGATCCAGGTGATCCAGGTGCAGGAAGATGTGGTCCTTGTTCGGACCCACGCCACGGCCTTCACGGATTTCGATGGTCATGGAGCGCGAGACCATGTCGCGCGGGGCCAGGTCCTTCACGGTCGGCGCATAGCGCTCCATGAAGCGCTCGCCTTCCGAGTTGGTCAGATAACCGCCCTCGCCACGCGCACCCTCGGTAATCAGGCAGCCGGCGCCATAGATGCCGGTAGGGTGGAACTGCACGAACTCCATGTCCTGCAACGGCAGGCCGGCGCGCAGCACCATCGCATTGCCGTCGCCGGTGCAGGTGTGGGCCGAGGTGGCGCTGAAATAGGCGCGGCCGTATCCGCCGGTCGCCAGAACCACCATCTTGGCGCGGAACTGGTGGAGCTGACCGTTGTCCAATTGCAGGGCCGTCACGCCGGTGCAGGCCCCGTCCTGCATGATCAGGTCCAGCGCGAAATATTCGACGAAGAACTTCACCTCGCGACGCACCGACTGGCCGTACAGGGTGTGCAGGATGGCGTGGCCGGTGCGGTCGGCGGCGGCGCAGGTGCGCTGCACCGGGCCTTCGCCGAAGTTGCGGGTCATGCCGCCGAAGGCGCGCTGATAGATCTTGCCTTCTTCGGTGCGGCTGAAGGGCACGCCCCAGTGTTCCAGCTCATAGACGGCCTTGGGCGCGTTACGGACCAGATATTCGATCGAGTCCTGGTCGCCCAGCCAGTCCGACCCCTTGACGGTGTCGTACATGTGCCATTGCCAGCTGTCCTCGCCCATGTTGCCGAGCGAGGCGGAGATGCCGCCCTGGGCCGCGACGGTGTGCGAGCGGGTGGGGAAGACCTTGGTCACGCAGGCGACCTTCAGCCCCTGCTGGGCGGCGCCGAGCGCGGCGCGTAGGCCCGAGCCCCCGGCGCCGACGACGACGACGTCGTATTCGTGATCGATCAGTTCGTAAGCGGCCATCAGTTGATCAGGCTCCGAAACCAGCGGGCAGCGGCGCCGAACCCAGCGCCAGCCGCACGATGAAGAAGACGCTGGCGGCGGCCAGCACCAGGAAGACGACGTTCAGCAGCAGCACCAGAAGGCCGCGCGTTCCGACGTTGGGCACGTAGTCTTCCAGAACGACTTTCCAAGCCAGGCTGACGTAGCCGAAGAAGATCACTGCGGTGATCGCCATCAGGGCGGCGTTCAGCGGATTGGCGAACCAAGCCATCGCCGCGTCATAGCCGGCGCCCGCCAGGGTGAAGCCGGTCGAGGCGACCCACAGGCCCAGCGGCAGCAGGGCCACCAGCAGGATGCGCTCGATCAGCCATTCGCCGGCGCCGTGACGCTCGGAAACCTTGACGTTGTTCTTGAATTTTGCGGCGCCGCTCACAGCGAAACCCTCCCCGTGGCGAACAGCACGACCCAGAACAGCACGGCCAGCGGGATCGGCCCCCAGACGGCGATGTTCGACAGGGCGGTCGCCGACTTCACCGTCAGCCCGTTGCCGGTGTCGTTATAGGTGTGGCGCGCGCCGTTCAGGATGAAGGAGAACAGCACGACCGTCAGACCGAAGAAGACCAGCAGGCCCAGCGGCGACCCGGCCAGATCGAGCGCGCTCTGGAACGCCTCGGGCCCGAACGCCAGCGCGCCCAACCAGGCCAGGACGAACAGCACGCCGACCGTGGCGGCGATGATCGTCGCGCGGAACAGGATCGAGGCCGTCATGGTGACGTGCCAGCGCCAGACGCCCATGTGGGGCGACAGCGGCGTGATATGTCTGTTCGGTTGAGTGACGAAGCGACCCGTCCGGTCGCTTGAGGCGCCACCCGGCGTCGGGTTGGGCTGGTTCATGCGAATGGTTCTCAAAAGCGAATGAATTCAATCGCCGTGTGCGGTTGCGAAGGCTTTTGTGACCCTGTGGGGCCGGTGTCAACGCACAGACCCCCAGATCGACGGATTGTGCGGATTACGTCGGTTCCATCACGACGGATCACGTTTGCGTTCCGCGCCCGTTCGGCGGCTAGGCGACGCGCCGGACGATTTGGCAGGGTGGCCTCATGTTGCTGCTCGCCCTGATGTCCGCCGTCGCCCTGGAGCCCGCCATCCAGACGACCGGCCTTCTGGACGCGACGCCTGAAACCTATCGCGCGCCGTCTGTCCGCCCCTATCAGCCGCCGTCCCGTTTCGGGCGCGAAACGGCCGAAGGGGACGGCGAGATCGACCTGCATCGCCGCCCTCTGACGGCCCCCGTTGCGGTCGATGACTACGCCGGCGACTATGAGTTCAGCCCCTCCGACAGCCAGACGACCTATGATCAGGGCGTGGCCCAGGCCGCGATCGACGCCGAAGCCGCAATGGGCCCGCTGGACGGCCGCTGGCGCATCGCCCAGCCGGACGGAAAGCCCTTGCTGTCGCTGTCCCTGACCGACCGGGGCGAGGGCCGTCGGGTCGAGGGCGCCTGGCGAAGTCTGGACGCGCCGGCCGGGATCGACCGAATGGGCGTCGCCGGCCCGGTCTCGACCCAGGGCGAGGTCGTCGTCATTCCCCTGTCGGAGGGCGAACTGCATCTGCATCCGGCGTTGAATGGCTGGGCCGGCGAATGGATCCGGGACGGCCGCGCCCGTCCCGTCACGGCGACCTGTTCAGGCTGATCTCGGCGCCCGTGATCTCGCCACCGCCGATCCGCCACCCTATATGTAGCGAATGACCCAGCCTCGTTCCGCTCTTCGCCTGCACCCCGCCCATCGCGACGACATCGGCGACCTGACCACCCGGCGTCCGGTGCCCGGCCCCGGCGTGGACCAGATCGATCCCTTCCTGTTCCTGAACCACCATGGGCCCCAGACCTATGCGCCGGGCAACGCCGGCCTGCCGTTCGGTCCGCATCCTCACCGGGGTTTCGAGACCGTCACCTTCATTCTGGACGGCGAGCTGGCCCACAACGATTCCGGCGGCGGCGAGAGCATCATCAAGGCGGGCGGTATCCAGTGGATGACCGCCGGCTCGGGCCTGATCCACGCCGAACTGTCGCCGGCCGCCTTCAAGCGCGACGGCGGGCCAATGGAGATCCTGCAACTGTGGGTGAACCTGCCGTCGCGGCTGAAGATGACCAGGCCGGACTATGTGGGGCTCCAGAAATCCGACATCCCGACCTTCACCACCGAGGCCGGCGTCACGGTCGAGCCGGTCTCCGGCGACTGGCTGGGCGTCAAGGCGCCGATCCAGTCCCTGATCGACATCCATCTGGCCGTCGTGCGTCTGCCCGCCGGCGCGACGTTCGAGACGCCCGTCGCCCCCGGTCGCAACGTCTTCCTCTATGAGGTCAAGGGCGAGATCGCCGTCGCCGAAACGCCGGTGCCGCAATGGAACCTCGCCGCCCTGTCCGACGGCGATGCGGTCCAGATCACGGCGACCACCGACGCCGTGGTGCTGCTAGGCCACGCCAAGCCCATCGGCGAGCCGGTCTTCAGCCACGGCCCCTTTGTCATGAACACCCGCGACGAAATCATCCAGGCGATCCAGGACTACCAGTCCGGCAAGTTCGGCCCGCCGCCGAGGGTGTGAAGTAATCCTCCCCCGCCCAGCGGGGGGGGGGGACCGCGAAGCGGTGGAGGGGACGACCGCATCATCTGTGTTGAAAGTCTCATTCAAGCACCGTGCGATTTTCGCCCCCTCCACCACGCTGCGCGCGGTCCCCCTCCCCCTTTCCGCTGCGCTTCTTGGGGGAGGATCTTGTGGTGCCCAAACCTCCGCCCCGTCCAGATGATGCGCTCCCCGCCAAAACCCTATATGACGCCGGTTCCTAGCGACCGCCCCAGCCGAAGACACGCCGAATGCCCAGCCTGAACGAGATCCGCGCCACCTACCTCGACTATTTCGCGGCGGACGGCCACGCCAAGGTCCATTCGGCCCCGCTGGTGCCGCAGAACGACCCGAGCCTCCTCTTCGTCAACGCGGGCATGGTGCCGTTCAAGGACTATTTCACCGGCGCCGCCAAGCCGCCTTATCCGCGCGCGACCAGCTCGCAGAAGTGCGTGCGCGCCGGGGGCAAGCACAACGACCTGGACAATGTCGGCTATACCGCCCGCCACCTGACCTTCTTCGAGATGCTGGGCAACTTCTCCTTCGGCGACTACTTCAAGGAACACGCCATCGAGAAGGCGTGGAACCTGGTC
Source organism: Brevundimonas sp. BT-123 (assembly GCF_026105875.1). Taxonomy (GTDB): domain Bacteria; phylum Pseudomonadota; class Alphaproteobacteria; order Caulobacterales; family Caulobacteraceae; genus Brevundimonas. The sequence continues at coordinate 90,868 of NZ_JAOYTN010000010.1, forward strand.
ACCCAGGACTTCGACCTGGACCCCAAACGCCTCTTGGTCACCGTCTATATCGATGACGACGAGGCCGCCGCGATCTGGAAGAAGGTCACCGGCTTCTCCGACGACAAGATCATCCGCATCGCCGGCTCGGACAACTTCTGGGCCATGGGCGACTCGGGCCCCTGCGGCCCCTGCACCGAAATCTTCTGGGATCACGGCGACAAGATCGCGGGCGGCCCTCCCGGTTCGCCGGATGAGGACGGCGACCGCTACGTCGAGATCTGGAACAACGTCTTCATGCAGTATGAGAAGGAGAACGATCAGATCGTTCGCAACCTTCCCAAACCCAGCGTGGACACCGGCATGGGTCTGGAGCGGATGACCACCGTGCTCCAGGGCGTGCATTCGGTCTATGAGACCGACCTGTTCAAGACCCTGATCGCCGCCTCCGAAGACGCCACCTCGACCAAGGCGGACGGCGACCAGGCCGCCAGCCACCGGGTCATCGCCGACCACCTGCGTTCGTCGTCCTTCCTGATCGCCGACGGCGTCACGCCGTCGAACGAAGGTCGCGGCTACGTGCTGCGCCGCATCATGCGCCGCGCCATGCGCCACGCCCACCTGCTGGGCGCAGCCGACCCCCTGATGCACCGTCTGGTCCCGACCCTGGTGGCCCAGATGGGCGACGCCTATCCCGAACTGGCCCGCGCCCAGCCCTTCATCGAGGACACGCTGAAGCAGGAAGAGGTCCGCTTCCGCACCACGCTCGGCCGGGGCATGGCCCTGTTCGACACGGCGGTTCAGGGCTTCCGTCCCGGCGACATGTTGGACGGCCAGACGGCCTTCACCCTGTCCGACACCTACGGCTTCCCGCTGGACCTGACCCAGGACGAGGCGCGTCGTCGCGGCTTCTCGGTCAATGTCGACGGCTTCGAGGCCGCCATGGCCGAACAGCGCCAGCGTTCGCGCGAGAACTGGAAGGGCTCGGGCCAGACCGCCAACACCAACGAATGGCTGGCGATCCGCGACCGGATGGGGCCGACCGTCTTCACCGGCTATGACAATATTGAAGGCTCGGGCGAGGTCCTGGCCCTGATGAACGCCGGCGCGCCGGTCGAGACGGCCGAGGCCGGCGACATCGTCGAAGTCTTGTTCGACACCACCCCCTTCTATGCCGAAAGCGGCGGCCAGGCCGGCGATCACGGAACCCTGGAATGGCCGGGCGGAGAGGCCGAGGTCATCGATGTGCGCAAACACGCCGGCGACCTGCACGTCCTGGTGGCCCAGGTCACGGCCGGCAAGCTGGAGATCGGAACCCGCGCGGCCCAGTTGGTGGATGCTGAAAAGCGCCGCACCAGCCGCGCGAACCACTCCGCCGCCCACCTGCTGCACACGGCGCTGAAGAATGTGCTCGGCCCCGCAGTCGCCCAGAAGGGTCAACTGGTCGACGCCGAGCGCGCCCGCTTCGACTTCAGCCACGGCGCCCCGCTCACCGAGGCCGAGCTGTCGGCCATCGAGACCGAGGTCAATGCGGTCATCCGTCAGAACGTCCCGGCGGAGACGAAACTGATGGCCCCGCAGGAGGCGATCAAGGCCGGCGCCATCGCCCTGTTCGGCGAGAAATACGGCGACGAGGTCCGCGTCCTGACTCTGGGCCGCTCGCTGGTCAGCGACAACGCCCCCTATTCGGTCGAACTGTGCGGCGGCACCCACGTCGCCCGCACCGGCGACATCGCCCTGTTCAAGATCGTTCAGGAAACCGGCGTCGCCGCCGGGGTGCGCCGCATCGAGGCCCTGACCGGCGAGGCCGCGCGTCAGTATCTGCTGGCCCAGGCCGGCGTCGCCCGTTCGCTGGCCCAGAGCTTCAAGGTCCAGACCGCCGACGTCCCTGCCCGCGTCGACAGCCTGACCGCCTCGGTCAAGTCGCTGGAGAAACAGGTCGCCGAGCTGAAGAAGCAACTGGCTCTAGGCGGCGGCTCGGGCGCCGCGTCCGCGCCTGAGGAGATCAACGGCGTCAAGCTGATGGCCCGCGTGCTGGACGGCGTGGACGGCAAGGGTCTGCGCGGCGTCGCCGAAGACTTCAGGAAACAGGTCGGGACCGGCGTCGTCGCCCTGATCGGCGTCACCGAGGGCAAGGCGGCGGTCACCGTCGCCGTGACCTCCGACCTGACCGACCGCGTCAACGCCGCCGACCTGGCCCGCGCCGCCGTCATCGCCATGGGCGGCCAGGGCGCCGGCGGCAAACCCGACTTCGCCCAAGGCGGCGCCCCCGACGGCTCCAAGGCCGAAGACGGCCTGGCGGCGGTGCGCGCGGCGCTGGCCTAAATGACGATGCCCTTCTCCCAGTGGGAGAAGGTGGCCCGCAGGGCCGGATGAGGGTCGGCCGGCGGACCATGTCGCACCAGCCGACCCTCACCCTTTCGCGCAAGTACGATCGCTGCGCGCTCGTGCGCTCAAGCCCTCTCCAAAGGGAGAGGGTAATCCATCGCAATCTCGAACCTGACAGCCTTGCAACTCAGCGGCTTAGCCGGCCGCAGCGTCCGCTTCCTGAGCGTGCCCTACACCGGCCCTATACTCTCCGCTCACCATAGAGGAGGCCGCGCACCCAAGGCAAAGTGCACCAATTGCACTCACATTCTGATCGGCGCCCCGCCGTCCAATCAGACGAATTAGACACTTTAGACAGTGTTTTTGTCCCCGACCGTCTCAACCCATCGGGTCGGGCGTCAGATCGACCCCGGCCAGCTTCCAGGTAAAGGGCGTGCGGCGTTCCATGATCAGCACCAGCGCATCGTCCGGCCGGTCGTCGCGCGTGAGGGTGACGGCGAAGGTGTTGAGCCCGCGATAGGCCCAGGACTGGCGGATATTGTCCTTGTCCACCGCCGGCGTGTCGTTGGCGGGCACGGGCCGTTCCGGTTCGGGCGTCTCGCCGGAGCGGACCATGGCGGCGATGCCTTGCGGCGTGACGAAGTTGTCGACCGCGCCTTCGACCAGCGACGGGGCCAGCAGCATGCCCAGCGCCGCCAGGCCGGTGTCGCCCTTGGTCCGGTTGCGGATTTCCAGGGCCGCGCGGGCGTTCAGCTCGCTCTTCAGGCTGGTGCGGAACGCCGGAAAGTCCACCTGCCGCTCCAGCCCGGCCGCATCCCCGGTCCGCGCAGCCCGCACCAGCGCCTGGGCGGCGATGAAGGGCGAGACGAACAGGGCGACGACCACGCCGACGACGATGGCGATCAGGGCTCCGGTTATGATCTTGCGGCTCATGTCGTCTCCTTGGAAAGCCAACGCAGGCTGGGCGGCGTCGGTTGCCGGGTTTATCGGGGGGTGACGGTGACGGCCGGCGTCGCCGGCGCCGTCCCGTCGGGCAGGCCGATGTGAACCAGCTTCCACTCGAACGGCCCGCGCCGCTCGAAGGTGAACAGGGTGCGCGACCCGCCCTGATCCGTCACCGCCATGCGCGCCCGGTTGACGCTCCAGTAGGCGGGGCTGGGCCAGGGCTTGCGGCTGCGCTCCGAGGCCGGCGCCACGCCCGCCGACGTGCGCTGGCTGGCGTATCGGCCCTCGCCCTTCAGCAGCGCGTCGAGGGCGGCCGGCGTCAGATAGGCGTCCACGTCCGGCTGGCGCAGGATCGGGTTCTGCTCGATCTGACGCCGGAAGGCGCCGATGGGGTCTTCCAGGAAGGACGGCGCGGGCGCCATCGCCTCGGGCCGTCCCGCCAGCTGCGGCCGCAACGACTGGCGCACCGCGTTGAAGTCGATCAGCCGCGCCAGCCCAGCCACGTCGTTCGCCTCGGCCGCCGACCGAACGGCGAAGAAGGCCACCGCGGGCGCCGCGAAGAAGGACAGCACCGCCACGACAACCGCCGCCAGCACCAGGTTTCCGAACAGCCGCTTCACGAACGCATCCTCATTACCGCCGATCATGCACGCCCCGGCCCTTCGCACAACGAAAAGCCCCGCCGGAGCGATCCGGCGGGGCCATTCTTGTTTGTCCTATCGCGCTTCGCGCTGCTTGAGGACGTCTCCTCCCCCATCGGGGGAGGGGGATCGCGAAGCGGTGGAGGGGGCCGGACGCCTCGTGGCGTTCCAGCTCCCCTTATCCTCAGCCCACGTCCGGCAGAGCGGTCTTCAGGTTCTCGGCGACCTTGTCGAGGAAGCCTTCGGTGGTCAGCCAGCCCTGTTGGTCGCCGACCAGCAGCGCCAGGTCCTTGGTCATGAAGCCGGCCTCGACGGTGTCCACGACCACCTTCTCCAGGGTGTCGGCGAACTGGTCCAGGGCGGCGTTGCCGTCCAGCTTGGCGCGGTGCTTGAAGCCGCGCGTCCAGGCGAAGATCGACGCGATCGAGTTGGTCGAGGTGGCCTCGCCCTTCTGATGTTGGCGATAGTGGCGCGTCACGGTGCCGTGGGCGGCTTCTGTCTCCAGCACCTTGCCGTCCGGCGTCATCAGGACCGAGGTCATCAGGCCCAGCGAGCCGAAGCCCTGGGCCACGACGTCGGACTGCACGTCGCCGTCGTAGTTCTTGCACGCCCAGACGAAGCCGCCGGACCACTTCATCGCAGCCGCGACCATGTCGTCGATCAGGCGGTGCTCGTAGGTCAGGCCGCGCGCCTTGAACTCGGCGGCGTAGTGCTCGTCGAACACTTCCTGGAACAGGTCCTTGAAGCGGCCGTCATAGGCTTTCAGGATCGTGTTCTTGGTCGACAGATAGACCGGGTAGTTGCGCTGCAGGCCATAGGCGAAGCTGGCGTGGGCGAACTCGCGGATCGAGGCGTCCTGGTTGTACATGGCCATGGCCACGCCGGCGCCCGGCGCCTTGTAGACCTCGTGCTCGATCACTTCGCCGTCTTCGCCGACGAACTTGATCGTCAGGGTGCCGGGGCCGGGCATCAGGAAGTCGGTGGCCTTGTACTGGTCGCCGAAGGCGTGACGGCCGACGACGATCGGCTGGGTCCAGCCCGGAACCAGGCGCGGCACGTTCGAGCAGATGATCGGCTCGCGGAAGACCACGCCGCCCAGGATGTTGCGGATGGTGCCGTTCGGCGACTTCCACATCTTCTTCAGGCCGAACTCCTGCACGCGGGCTTCGTCCGGCGTGATGGTGGCGCACTTCACGCCGACGCCGTGCTTCTGGATCGCGTGGGCCGCGTCGATCGTCACCTGGTCGTTGGTGGCGTCGCGGTGCTCCATGCCCAGGTCGTAGTAGTCCAGCTCGAGATCCAGGAACGGGAAGACCAGCTTGTCCTTGATCATCTGCCAGATGATGCGGGTCATTTCGTCGCCGTCGATGTCGACGATGGGGTTTTCGACCTTGATCTTGGCCATGCGTGCGGTCCGCCTGTGACTGTGGGGAAGGGAATGTCGTGGCGGCGGTATAGCGAGGCCGCGCGCCCGCGCAAACCCCGCCGCCCGTCGTCACCGCCCGGAATAACGCAGATCGTTCCTGAACCCTTTGCCGCCCCCGGACTTCTCTTGAACCCAGCAACAGAGACGGACGGCAGGATGACGGAGGAAGAGCGCCAGCTGGTGGATCGCTGGATCGTCACCTTCTGCGAGGCGCCGCCCGTGATCGACGCGGAACTGATGCGCAGGCTGATCGCTGAGCAGGAAGCGACACAGAAGGAAGCACAATCATGTCAGAAAAGACGTTCAAGGCCGGCGACAAGGTGAAGTGGGACCACAGCCAGGGCACAACGACCGGCAAGGTGGTCAAGAAGGTCACCTCGGAGACCAAGATCAAGGGCCACAAGGTTGCGGCCTCCAAGGACAATCCGGAGTATATCGTCGAGAGCGCCAAGACCGGCGCACGCGCGGCGCACAAGCCGTCGGAGTTGAAGAAGGCATGACCCTGAACGGCCTGTCGCGCGGCGTCGCCCTTTCGGCCCTTGTCCTGTCTACGCTGTCCATCGCTGGATGCGGAGACAGGGATGCGGCCAAGGCGCCTGCCGCGACCCAGGCCGCCAGTCCATCTGCACCGGCCGCCGCTGCGCCGGTGCTGCAGATCCGCCCTGAAACCAAGACCTTCCGCGACTGGAGCGCCACCTGCGGCAACGGCGGGACATGCTGGGCCTTCGGCTTCGCGCCAGAGTTCGCCGCCGGCTGGGTCCGTGTCACCCTGGCGCCGGGCCCTGACGCCCAGCCGCAGATCGTCTTCGGCTATTGGCCCGACGGCGAGGCCAAGGGCGCCGGCCCCCTCAGCCTGACCATTGACGGCCGCGCCTATCCGGCCGTGTCGGGCGCAACGAGCGACGCCGAGGCGCCGGTCGGTGAAATCCGCGACGGCGCCCGCGCCGCCCTCGACGCCCTGGCCCAGGGCAAGGTCATGATCATTCGCGGAGCCTCGACCCAGGAGGTGTCCTTGCACGGCGCCGCCGCCGCCCTGTTGTGGATCGACGAGAAGCAGGGACGTCTGGATACGCCCACCGCGCTGATCCGACGCGGCGACCGTCCGGCCGCCCTTGTGCCGATCGCGCCGCCGCTGCCGATCGTCACCCCCGCTCCGGCCGTCGAGCAGGCCGGGTTCGGCGATCAGAACCAGCGCCTGCCCGCCGCGCTACGCGCTCGCACCGACGTCGGCGACTGCCTCAAGGAATCCGCCACGCCCGACATCAGCGACATGGTCATGTCCGCTCGTCTGGACGCCCGCACCGAGCTGTGGGCGGTGCCCTGCGGCGCCGGCGCCTACAACCTGACGCACAACTGGCATCTGACCGGCCCGGGCGGTCGCGATCCGCGACCTGCGGTTCTCGCCGGATCGGAAGGGCCGGGGTCCGATCCGGTCATGCCCGACAATTCGACTATCAACGGCGCCTATGATCCCAAGACCCGCACTCTGTCGGCCTTCGCCAAGGCGCGCGGCCTGGGCGATTGCGGCGCGGCGCAGACCTGGGCCTGGACGGGGCAGGGCTTCACCCTGACGCAGGAAAGCGTGATGGGCGAATGCGCCGGCGTGCCGTCCGACCTGTGGGCTGTCACCTGGCGCACGCGGTGACCGATCCGGAGGTTCTGATCATCGGCGCCGGCCCGGCCGGCCTGACGGCGGCGACGTATCTGGGTCGCTTTCGGCGGCGGACGCTGGTGGTGGATGGCAGCGCGCCCCGCGCCTGCTGGATCCCGCTCAGCCACAATATGCCGGGCTTTCCCGCCGGCGTCACCGGCGCGGACATCCTCAAGCGGATGCGTGAACAGGCCGAGGAGTATGGCGCGGTCGTCGAACCGGGTCGCGTCCAGCGGCTGACCCAGGACGGCGACGGCTTTGTCGCCGAGATGGATGGCCGCGCCGTTCGCGCCCGCGCCGTCCTGCTGGCGACCGGCGTCGTCGATCACCATCCCGACTTGCCGGGCGTCGAGGACGCGGTGCGCAAGGCGCTGGTCCGCATCTGTCCCATCTGCGACGGCTATGAAGCGACCGACAAGGCCGTGGCCATCATCGGCCAGAGCGACAAGGGCGCGCGCGAGGCCGCATTCATGCGCACCTATTCCGACCGGGTGACCCTGATCCATATCGGCGCGCCTGACGCCCTTAGCCGGCGTGACGAACTGGAACGGCTGGGCGTCGAACTGATCCTGGCGCCGCTGGACGCGATCGACATCGAGAACGACCGGGTGACGGCCCTGACCTACGCCGGCCAGAGTCGCGCCTTCGACCTGGTCTATTCGGCGCTGGGCACATCGCCGAACGCCGACCTGGCCCGAGGGCTGGGCGCGCGCCTCGCCGACGACGGCCGGTTGGAGGTCGATCTGCACCAGGCCACCAGCGTGCCGGGCCTGTATGCCGCCGGAGACGTGGTGCGCGGCCTCAACCAGATCGCCGTCGCGACCGCCGAAGCCGCCGTCGCCGCCACCGACATCCACAACCGCCTGCGCCAGGCCGACGGCCTGACGGTCGCCAACTAGGCCTGCCCTCGGACCACGCGTTCGAGGACGGCCAGCGGCAAGGATCCGTTCTCCAGCACCTTGTCGTGGAAGGCCCGTAGATCGAAGCCGGGTCGGCCTTCGGCCTCTTCGCGCAGGCGCGCGATGACGGTGTGGCCGACCTTGTACGCGCAGGCCTGGCCGGGCCAGACGCAGTATCGGTTGATCTCGCTGTTGGACGCATCCAACGGCTTGGCGCCCGAGGCCGCCATATAGTCGACCGCCTGTTCACGGCTCCAGCGCTCGGAATGCAGGCCCGTGTCCACCACAAGTCGCACGGCGCGGAACAAATAGGACATCAGGAAGCCGACCCGGCCCAATGGATTGCCGGCATAGACGTCCAGATCGTCAGCCGCCACCGCCTCGGCATACAGGGCCCAGCCTTCATTATAGGCCGAGAAGCCCCCCGCCCTTCGCCATTGCGGCAGTTCGCCGGACTCGCGCTGCAGCGCGACCTGAAGGTGATGCCCCGGCGACGCCTCATGATAGGTCAGGGTCGACAAGGCGAAGCGCGGCCAGTTTCCGGTGTCGCGCAGGTTGATGTAATAGGCGCCCGGCCGCGATCCATCCAGCGGCGGTCCTTGATAGTAACCGCCCGGCGCGCCCGACTGGATCGAGACCGGCACGCGCCGAATCTCGACGTGGGACTTGGGCAGGCGGCCGAACACCTGCGGCAGCTTCGGCTCAAGATCGGCGACCAGCGTGTTCAGCCAGGCCAGCAGTTCGGCCTTGCCCGCATCTGTATTGGCGAACAGTTGGGCCGGTTCCTTGTTCAGAGCCTGGATGCGTTCGCCGACCGTGCCGCGCGTATAGCCCTGCGCTTTCAGGATGGCGTCGATCTCGGCGCTGATCTCGGCGACCTGTTCGCGACCCAGCGCGTGGATTTCCTTGGCCGTCAAAGTTGTGGTCGTATTGGCCTTCAGCCCGGCGGCGTAGAAGGTCTCGCCGTCCGGCAGGCGCCAGACCCCGGCGTCGTGGGTGGCGCGCGGGCGCAGGGCCTCCAAAGCTTCGATCTGGGCGGCCAGGGCCGGCTTGACCTTCTGATCGACGATAGCGGCGGCGCGGGCGTCATAGCCGGTCAGGTTCAGCCCGGCGGTCTTGCGCGCCAAAGACTTCAGCATGGCGAGATCGGCGGCGGGCGTGTCGTGCAGGGTGCGAATCTGCGGCAGCATCCGGTCGATGATGAAGTCCGGCGGAATGACGCCCAGACCCGCATCTTCTTGGATCTTGGCCGTCTCGCCCTCCAGCACGCCGGAGAAGGCCTCCAGCCGCGACAGGAAGGCGTCGGCGCCCGCTGCGTCCTCGATCCGGTGCTGATTGTCGAGGAAGTCGGGCGTGCTGAAATAGGCGCCCGACAGCTGGGTCACGATATAGGGCGACGGCCGTCCCGGGCCCGATCCGTAGTCGAAGCGCGCCGTCTGCGCGGCCGTCTCGGCTCCGAAGGCCGCGATGGCGTAATTCAGCGCCCCGGCGGGCGACAGGCCGCTCTGGTCGAAGGCGCCCAAGTGCGCCCAGCGGCTCACAGCCTTCTGACGATCCTTGCGGATGGCGGCCGGCCCGGCTTCGCTGAGTTTTGCCGAAAGCCCCGCCCGCGCGCCACGGTCCAGGCCAAGGTTGGTCGCACCCTCCGGGTTTTCCTCGATGTCCGCTTCGAACCAGCCGTCCAGAAGGCTGTTCAGGCGCCCGTCCGCATCGGTGTCGGTCGTCTGGGTCTGGGCTTGGGCCTGCGCCACGGAGGGCGAGACCGCAGCCGTGGCTGCGGCGGTCAGCAGAAGTCGGCGACGATCGAGCATGCGGCAACTCTCAAAGGGCGGACGCGTCGCGCCGACGCGTCCCGATCCTTTTCGTCGGCCCGGCGCGGCCGCCGTGCTCAGGCTTGGGTCGCGACCCAGCCGTCGACGATCCGTTCCAGCACCGACAGGGGCACGCCGCCGGCGGCGAGGGCCGTGTCGTGGAAGCCCTTGATGTCGAACCTGGGCCCCAGGGTCGTCTTGGCCTTTTCGCGAAGGCGGACCCATTCGTTGTGACCGACCTTGTAGGCGCAGGCCTGGCCTGGCCAGCCGCAATAGCGTTCGACCTCGGACGTCGCAGCGCCTTCCTGATCGCCATAGGCCTCCATCATGTAGCGGATGCCCTGTTCGCGGCTCCAGCCCTTAGAATGGATGCCGGTGTCGACGACCAAGCGCGCGGCGCGGAACATCAGCGATTGCAGGTAGCCGATCTGGCCCACCGGATCGCTCTGATAGGCGCCCAGTTCGTCGGCCAGCTGTTCGGCGTATAGCCCCCAGCCCTCGACGTAGGACGAGAAGCCCAGCAGGTTCATCAGCAGCGGCGCCGACTCGCTCTCCTGCTGCAGGCTGATCTGCAGATGGTGGCCCGGCGTCGCCTCGTGATAGGTCAGGGTCGGCAGGGTCCACGACGGCCATTCCGCCGTGTCCTTCAGATTGATCCAGTAGATGCCGGGTCGCGTCCCATCCAGGCTGGGCGAGTTGTAATAGCCCATCGGCGCGCCGGCCTCGATCTCGGGCGGGACGCGCTTGATCTCGACCTTGGCCTTGGGCAGGCGGCCGAAGGCGTTGGGCAGACGGGCCTGCATGTCGGCCATCTGGGCGTTCAGCTTGGTGATCAGCTCGGCCTTGCCGGCGTCGGTGTTGGCGTAGACATATTTGGGATCGTCCCCCAGGGCCTTGATCCGTTCGGCGACCGAGCCTTGCGTCAGGCCTTGCGCCTTCAGCAGGACATCGGCGCGCGCCGTCAGATCCGCCATCTGTTCCAAGCCGGTGCGGTGGATCTCGTCGGCGGTCAGCCGGGTCGTGGTGATGTAGCGCAGGCTGTTGGCGTAATACTGCTCGCCCTGCGGCAGGCGGCGCACAGAGGCCTCGTGCACGGCGTTCGGCTGGGCCGCCTTCAGCACGGTGTTCTGGGCGGCCAGGGCCGGATAGACCCGCTCGGTCACAAGCTGTTCCACCTGCGCGCCCCAATCGCCGGTCAGGCCCTTGGCGCGGGCCCGATCCACGACCGACTGGGTCAGGGGTGAGGTCGCCGCAGGCGTCGCCAGGACGCCGTCCTGCTGGCGGATCGCCTTGGCCAGAATGAAGTCGGGCGGGATGACGCCCAGCGCATAGTCTTCCTTCAATCGATCCGTCTCGGCCAGCAGCACGTCAGCGAAGGCGTTGACGCGGGCGACATAGGCGTCGGCGTCGGCGGTTGTCTCGATCGTGTGCTGGTTGGCCAGGAAGTCGGGCGTGGACTGATAGGCGCCGCCCTGCTGGCTGACGCGGTACGGATTGGGCCAGCCGCCCTGCCCGTAAGGGATGTCGTAGGTGGCGATCACCCCGTCCAGATTCTGGGTCAGGCTGTCGTAGTAGTTGGCGTTGCGTGCATCGAGTTTAGAGCGGTCGATGCGGGCCAGTTCGGCGCGCTGGCGGCGGGTGAAGGCGCGCTGGTCGTCTTCTTCGGCGCCGGTCGGAACGGTCAGCTTGGACTTGGCGGCGGCGCGGTCGCCCTTGTCCAGGCCGAACATGGTGACGACCTCCGGGCTCTTGTCCAGCGTCTGCTCGAACGTGGCGTCCATGAAGGTCTTCAGCTGGGCGGCGGCGTCGCCCTGCGATGCCCCGGCCTGACGCGCGAAGGCGGGGCCGCCCACGGCGACGAGACCGGCGCCCAGGGCGGCGGACTGAAGAAGACGACGACGATCGAACATGGAACGGCCCCTCGAAACTGGATGCGGCAATGGAAACCGCATGGGCCGAAGCGGCAAGTGAAATCGCGGACAGTCTGTGCGCCGGACCAAAGAAAAAGGCCCGGCGGATCGCTCCGCCGGGCCTCATCAGTCTTGGATGCGAGGTCGCTTAGTCGCGACGACGACGTCCGCGATCGCCGCCGCGATCACCGTCGCGCTTGGGACGACCGCCGGTGTCTTCCGACAGCGGGGCCTCGCCGCGCTCGGCGCGCTCGGCGTTGATCTTGTCCGTCAGATCTTCGCCGGTTTCCTGATCGACGACCTTCATCGACAGCTTGGTCTTGCCGCGATCGTCGAAGCCCAGGAACTTGACCTTGACCTCTTGACCTTCCGACAGGACGTCGGCCGGGTTGGCGACGCGTTCCAGAGCGATCTGGGACACGTGGACCAGGCCGTCCTTGGCGCCGAAGAAGTTCACGAAGGCGCCGAAGTCGACGACCTTCACGACCTTGCCGGAATAGATGGTTCCGACTTCCGGCTCGGAGGCGATAGACTGGATCCAGGCCTTGGCGGCGTCGATCTTCTCCTGGTCGTTGGCGGCGACCTTGATGGTGCCGTCATCGCCGATGTCGATCTTGGCGCCGGTCTTCTCGACGATTTCGCGGATGACCTTGCCGCCCGAACCGATGACTTCACGGATCTTGTCGACCGGGATCTTGACCGTTTCGATCTTGGGCGCGTGTTCGCCCAGCTCGGCGCGCGGCGCATCCATGGCCTTGGACATCTCGTCCAGGATATGCAGGCGACCGGCCGAAGCCTGGGTCAGGGCCTGCTGCATGATCTCCTTGGTGATGCCGGCGACCTTGATGTCCATCTGAAGGCTGGTGATGCCTTCCGACGTGCCGGCGACCTTGAAGTCCATGTCGCCCAGGTGATCTTCGTCACCCAGGATGTCCGACAGGATGGCGAACTCGCCCGACGGTTCCAGGATCAGGCCCATGGCGATGCCCGAGACCGGACGGACCAGCGGCACGCCGGCGTCCATCAGGGCCAGGGACGATCCGCAGACCGTGGCCATCGAGGACGAGCCGTTCGACTCGGTGATCTCGGAGACCAGACGGATGGTGTAGGGGAAGTCTTCCTTGGTCGGGAGCATCGGACGGATCGCGCGCCAGGCCAGCTTGCCGTGACCGATCTCGCGACGGCCGGGCGAACCCATGCGGCCCGCTTCACCCACCGAATAGGGGGGGAAGTTGTAGTGCAGCAGGAAGTTCTCTTTGTAGGTGCCCTGCAGGCTGTCGATGTACTGCTCGTCCTCGCCGGTGCCGAGGGTGGCGACGACCAGGGCCTGGGTTTCCCCACGCGTGAACAGGGCCGAACCGTGGGTGCGCGGCAGGACGCCGACTTCCGACACGATGGCGCGGACCTTGTCGAGGGCGCGGCCGTCGACGCGGTGCGCGTTCTCGATGATGTCGCGACGCAGGACTTCGGCTTCGCACTCCTTGAAGGCGGCCGAGAACTTGGAACCGTCGACGCCGTCGGGGTTCTCGTCGGTCTTCACCAGCTTGGCGGCAGCGGCCTTCTTGGCGGCGTCGACGCCCGAACGGCGCTCGTATTTGCCGGCGTGGGTGTAGGCGCTCTTGATGTCTTCGCCGACCAGCGACTTGATCGAGGCGACGACGTCGGAGTGATCTTCGGCCTGGAAGTCGAAGGGCTCCTTGGCGGCGTGTTCGGCCAGTTCGATGATGGCGTCGATCACCGGCTGCATGCCCGCATGCGCGAACATCAGGGCCTCGAGCATCTTCTCTTCCGACAGCTCCTTGGCTTCGGATTCGACCATCATCAGGGCGTCTTGCGTGCCGGCGACCACCAGGTCGAGGTCCGAGGACGGCATCTGGTCGATGGCCGGGTTCAGAACCAGCTCGCCATCGATCAGGCCGACGCGCGCGGCGCCGATGGGGCCCATGAAGGGCACGCCCGAGATGGTCAGGGCGGCCGAGGCGGCGACCATGCCCAGAACGTCGGGGTCGTTTTCCATGTCGTGCTGCAGCACGGTCACGACGACCTGGGTCTCGTTCTTGAAGCCCTTGACGAACAGCGGGCGGATCGGACGGTCGATCAGGCGGGAAACCAGGGTTTCCTTCTCGGACGGACGGCCTTCACGCTTGAAGTAGCCGCCCGGAATCTTGCCGGCGGCGAAGGTCTTTTCCTGATAGTTGACCGTCAGGGGGAAGAAATCCAGGCCGGGCTTGGGCGCGCGGCCATAGACGACGGTGGCCAGAACCACGGTCTCGCCGTAGGTCGCCAGCACGGCGCCGTCGGCCTGGCGGGCGATGCGGCCCGTTTCCAGGGTCAGCGGGCGGCCGGCCCAGTCGATCGTCTTGCGTTTGATGTCGAACATATTTCGTCTTTCGTAGCCCGGACGGCGTATTCCGTGCGGGGTCCCATCATGGGGCGGATGCGTCGGCGTTCAGTCCTTCGATCCAGAGGCCGCCGCGCCATCGCGACGACCGGGAGAGGACCGTCATGGCCCTCGCAGCTGCGCCGGTAAGTCCTGCGGCGCACAGGTCGTGTCTTGTAGTCGCGCTTCCCGGGCGGCCAACCGGCAGCCACTTGGCCTGGAAGCGCTTAGTTGCACAACGAGGCGCGGACGTGACCGCCCGCGCCTCGAAAGCATATTCTACACTGATCCGACGCTTTAGCGGCGCAGGCCCAGTTTGGAGATGAGCGCCTGGTAGCGACCGGCGTCGACCTTGTTCAGGTGGTCGAGCAGGCGGCGACGTTGCGACACCATCTTCAGAAGGCCACGACGCGAGTGGTTGTCCTTCTTGTGGGTCTTGAAGTGTTCGGTGAGGTTGGCGATGCGTTCCGACAGGATCGCGACCTGAACCTCGGCCGAGCCGGTGTCGCCGGCGGAGCGGGCGTTATCGGCGATGATCTCGTGCTTGCGTTCAGCAGTAACCGACATCGTAAGAGTCCTTTCTTGGCCTATCGCGCTTCGCGCGACTTGAGGCCGTGGGGTCTCGGCCCTTGCCGGATGGCGCGGGCCTAGAGGTTGAAAACGCGGTCGGGTTCTAGCCGGCCGGCCCGCAACTGACACAGCGCGACGAGGGTCTGGCCCTGAAAGGCTGAAACCGTACGCGAACCGCCGGTAAGACGATCCTTGAGGGTTTCCACCTGACGGGGGAGCAGAACGATCGGGCGTCCCTGCCGAAGCGAGAAGGCGTCCTGTTCGTTCACGGCCAGTTCCGGGATGTCGTCCAGAGCGGTCGCGACGGCAAGCAAGCCTTCCGAGGCGGCGCCCCTATGCACCATTTCCTCCAGAGAATCCAGAGTGACGGCGTTTTGCGTGCTGAACGGCCCGACGCGCTCGCGTCTCAGGGCGCTGACATGACCCTCGGCGCCGAGGGCGGCGGCCAGGTCGCGGGCCAGCGAGCGGACATAGACGCCCTTGCCGGTGCGGATGGTCAACTCCACGTGGTCGGCGTCGGGCGCATCCGTCACCTCGGCCGAATGGATCGTCACCCGGCGCGCCTGAAGCTCGAACTCCACACCGTCGCGGGCCAGGTCGTAGGCGCGGGCGCCGTCCACCTTGATCGCGGAAAAGCGCGGCGGCGTCTGGTCGATCTCGCCGACGAAGGCGGGCAGGGCGGTCTTCACCTGATCGACCGTGGGGCGCATGTCGGAGCGGCCTATGATTTCGCCCTCGCGGTCCACGCTGTCGGTCGAGACGCCCCAGTTGATGGTGAAGCGATAGACCTTCTGCGCCTCCATCATCATCGGCACGGTCTTGGTCGCCTCGCCGAGCGCGATAGGCAGGATGCCGCTGGCCAACGGGTCCAGCGTCCCGGCGTGACCGGCCTTCTGGGCGTTGAACAGGCGACGGATGCGGCTGACGGCCTCGGTCGATCCCATCTCGAACGGCTTGTCCAGGCAGACCCAGCCGTCGACGATGTCGCCCTTCTTCTTGCGGGCCATTATGCTTGGCCTACCGCGCTTCGCGCTACTTGAGGCCGGAGGATCACTGATCGCCCTCGTCTTCGTCGCGGCGCTCCAGGTCGGCGCGGACGCGGGGGTCGTCGAACAGGCGGTCGATGTGGCTGGCGGCGTCGAAGCTTTCGTCGTGGCGGAAGCGCAGATCGGGGGTGAACTTCATGTCCAGCCGACGACCCAGCTGGCCGCGGAGGAACTTGGCGTGGGCGTTCAGCGCCTTGATGATCTCGCTCTCGTGTCCAGCCGTCGGCGCGGTCTCGACCCCGGCCCCCAGCGGCTCGACGAAACAGGTGGCGTGCTTCAGGTCGGGCGACAGCCGTACCTCGGTCACGGTGACGGAGACGCCGACCAGGGCCGGGTCGTGGATATCCTCTTCGCGCAGGATGTCGACCAGGGCGTGACGGATCAGCTCGCCGGCGCGCAGCTGGCGCTGGCTGGGTCCAGCAGGACCGGAGGCGTTGCGGGTGTGTTGCTTGTGGGCCATCGGCCTCTCCTTCCTGTTCGCCCGCTGGGGATCGGACCCGGCCGGATAGGCGAAAGTCGGGCGGTCTAGTCCCGCAGCGGAGGTCTGTCCAGTTGTCGCGCCCGCTCGGCGGCCCGAACCGAGCGCATCACCTCGCCCGAGGTGATGGCCGGCACCGGACGAATGGCGACGCCGCCGGCGTTCAGCACGCCGGCCGTCCAGTGATTGCACAGATGCAGGATGGAGAAGGTCTCGCGGCTGGCGAAGAAGCGCGCGTCGTCGCCGGGCCGCAGGGCTGCGATGCGCGGCCGCCCGTTCGACAGATCAAGCGAGGCCTCGACCCGCGCGGCCAGATGATTGAATGCGGCACGGCTCAGGGTCAGGGCGGCGCTGTCTTCGCCATAGGCCAGCCGCGGATCCTCTCGACGAGGGGCCAGCATCAGCACCGATCGATTGCCGGGATGCAGGAAGGCGCGCGCCCCGTCAGGCAGCCGATCCGAAATCGGGCGCTGATCGACGTAGAATTTCGCATCGCCCCAGCCGATCAGGATCCAGTCGCCGGGCGCCAAGGATTGGACCGCATGAGCCAGAGAGCCGCCGCGGCGTTCCAGCGCGGCGCGCGGCACGGCGATATCGGTGTGAAAGCCGTTGTCGAGCACCTGAATGACGACGGGGTCCGTCGCTTCGCGATCCGTCGCGCCCGGTCGGGTCCAGGTCAGAAGCCCGGCGACCAGTCCGGCCAGCCCCGCCAGCACCAGAGCTCGCATCATCGGCTGAGGTCCAACACGGCGCACAGGCGGTCGTCGGCCAAAAGAGCGCCCGGCGGCGGCCCCTGTCGCACCGGCATCAGGACGAAGCCGTCGCGCCGCACGGCTAGGGCCAGCCATCCGACGGGATGACCGGCGCACAGCCGCGTGTCTTCGTCAGCCGTGACGCGCCGCACCTCGATCTGGGCGATCGGCGGCACGGCCATGGCGTCGGCGAAACTTCTGGAGACGCTGGCCGGCTGATCCGCCTGAACCAGCCGATGCGGCGCCGAGGTCAGGCGGCCGCCCGTGGTCGTGCTCAGCGCGCCGCCGTCCACATCGAGCGCCATATCGGAATTGGTCGCAACGTAGCGCCCGGACAGCACGACTTCCCCGACCTCGACCTGTCCGGACACGCGAGGCCTGGTGGAGAGATCGGTCGGCGCGATCAGGCGGTTCAGAGCGGGTTCGACCACCAGGGCGCCCAGCATGAACAGAGCAAAGGCGCCCGCGCCGACCGCCGCGATCCATTTCAGCGATGGGACGCCGGATGGCGGGGCGGTCGCGCTCATGCGACCAGTCTAGGGGAACAGGGGTTGAGGAATGGTCACCCGCCCCCGAAAGCCCTAGTTGCGGCCGGGACGACGGGTCGGATCGCTGAGCTGGAACAGGCGCGCCGACAGGCCGGACGCCGGTTGCAGCGAGGTCAGCTGGGTCCGGGTGCGGGCGCCCTGCGGATCGGTGATGGTCCACTCTTGCAGACGCATCGGATTGCCGGCGAAGGCCAGCACGACCTGACCGTCGTTCGGGCGGTTGGAATCCCGCGCCGTGATGGCGAAGGCGCCCGAAGCCATCCGCGTCACGCGCTCAATGCGCACGCCCTGGTCCAGCCGCACATTGCGCGCCAGGAAGGTCGACAGCGGGGTGCGACCCAGCGGCACCTGCTGGAAGCTGTTCAGGCGCGGATCGTAGCGTTTGACGTTATAGCCGTCCGACACCACCAGCAGACCGGCCGGGTTGGTGTATTCGAACCGCATCTTGCCCGGACGCTGCAGATAGAAGCGGCCCTGGCGCGTCTGTCCGTTCGGGCCCGTTTCGGTGAAGGTCCCTTGCGCCGAGGTCAGGGCCTGCAGATAGCCCTGCGCCTGTTGCACCACGGCGCGATCCTCGGCCGACAGGTTGGACTGGGCGTGGGCGGCGTCGAAGGCGCCCAGCGCGATTAGGCCGGTCGTCAGGCCGGCGCCCAGCAGCAGGCTGCGGCGGTGCAGGTCGGAGGTGGCCATAGCCACGGTCTTGGCGCGCGAGGTCATGAAGTTCGTCTCCCGTTCGGGATGGTTGTCGATCCTGCCGTCTTGCCCGGTCGGCTTGGCGTCGGAATGACGCGAGCCTGACCATATTCCGGCGCTGCGATGAAGCCCTGTTCATCGCTAATGGTTCCCAACCACTATGAGTTGACGTGGCGACGCAAACACGCACAACATATCGACGGAAATCGTCTGATTCTCTCTTTCGGCTACGGCGCGGTGAGCTGTTGCGGCGCGGCAATCCGGCCGTTTAGCGAAAGGGGGTGATTTAGATGGTGTCCGCAAACCGCGCGGAAGTCGAAAAAAACGTGTTCGTTCACGCTTATGTTCGACTCCGCTACGGCAAGACGGAGTGGGTTACCGCCCACTACCGCTCCTGGCCGCGAGGCTAGGAATACACTGGTAGACTTGGGGCGGCCTTTCGGGGTCGCCCCTTTTTTTATTGTGCTTAGGGTCGTCTGATTCGAATCGAGATTCAAGGCGTGAGGACTCGATTCTGCGTCTAAGTCAAATTGGTCGAGAAAAAAATCTGTGGACCGTCACACCATCGGCGGCGGGCCGGCCAGGACGTCGCGCTTGCCGGCGTGGTTGGCGGGGCTGACCACGCCCTCCTGCTCCATTCGCTCGATCAGGGAGGCGGCGCGGTTGTACCCGATCTGGAGCCGACGCTGCACATAGCTGGTCGAGGCCTTGCGGTCGCGGGTGACCACGGCGACGGCGCGGTCGTACAGGTCGTCGCCGGATCCGCCGCCGCCGCCTTCGTCATAGCCGTTGTCGCCGTCGCCATCCGGTTCGTCAGTGATCAGATCCAGATAGTCGGGCTCGGCCTGGGCCTTCAGGTGTTTGCAGACGTCCTCGACTTCCTTGTCGTCGACGAACGGGCCGTGCAGGCGGGTGATCCGCCCGCCGCCGGCCATGTAGAGCATGTCGCCCTGGCCCAGCAGCTGTTCGCCGCCCTGTTCGCCAAGGATGGTGCGGCTGTCGATCTTGGACGTGACCTGGAAGCTGATCCGGGTCGGGAAGTTGGCCTTGATGGTGCCGGTGATGACGTCCACCGACGGGCGCTGGGTCGCCATGATCAGGTGGATGCCGGCGGCGCGGGCCATCTGGGCCAGACGCTGAACCGCGCCCTCGACGTCCTTGCCTGCGACCAGCATCAGGTCGGCCATTTCGTCCATGACGACGACCAGGAAGGGCAGGGGTTCGGGGCGGATCTTCTCGGACTCATACACCGGGCGGCCCTGGTCGTCGAAGCCGGTCTGGACCGTGCGTTCGAAATGCTCGCCCTTGGCCTGGGCCTCGCGGGCGCGCTCGTTGTAGCTGGCGATGTTGCGCACCCCCAGCTTGGACATGCGGCGATAGCGATCCTCCATCTCGCGCACCGTCCACTTCAGGGCGACGACGGCCTTCTTCGGATCGGTAACGACCGGCGCCAGCAGGTGGGGGATGCCGTCATAGACCGACAGCTCCAGCATCTTGGGGTCGATCATGATGAAGCGGCATTCGGCCGGGCTGTGGCGATACAGGATCGACAGGATCATGGCGTTGACCCCGACCGACTTGCCCGAGCCGGTGGTGCCGGCGATCAGCAGGTGAGGCATCCGCGCCAGGTCGGCGACATAGGGTTCGCCGCCGATGGTCTCGCCCAGGGCCAGGGGCAGCAGATGGCCCTTCTTGTCGTATTCGGCGCTGGCCAGAAGGTCGCGCAGATAGACGGTCTCGCGCTTGGCGTTGGGCAGTTCGATGCCAATGGCGTTGCGGCCCTGGACCACGGAAATCCGACAGGCGCGGGCGGACATCGACCGGGCGATATCGTCGGCCAGAGCGACCACGCGGCCGTGCTTCACGCCCGGCGCAGGCACCAATTCGTAGAGCGTCACGACCGGGCCGGGGCGGATCTGGTCGATCACGCCGCGCACGCCGAACTCCTGCAGCACGCCTTCCAGCATCTTGGCGTTCTGCTTCAGAGACTCTTCGTCGACCGAGGCGGTGCGCTGACCGGGCTTGCTCAATATGCCCAGCGGAGGCAGGTCGAAATCACCCTCAGGCCGAGTGAAGTCGAAGGCCTGCTGGTCCACGTCGTCCTTCCTGGCCTTGGGCGCCTTGACCGCAGCGACGCGGGGCTCGACCGGGCGGGCGGCCGAGGGGCGGGGCGCGGGCTGGACGGCGTCGTCCTCCCACGGCGGCAGGTCGTCATAGGCGGTCTGAGGCGGCTCTTCGGCGTAGGTCGGGGCCAGCGGCGTCTCTTCCGGCGGCGCGGCGCGGGGCGCTCGGGCCTTGGCGGGCGCCTTTTCGCGGGCGGCCTGGGGCTTCGGCTGAGACGGCGCGGGTGCGCGCAGCGACTTGCCCCAGTGCAGGGCGTCCAGAAAATCCATGGCGCGCAGGCCGATGGCGAAACCGACCACCCACAGCCCGGCGATCAGGAAGACGAGGCCCGCAATGATGCGGCCGCCAGGAATATGCAGGGCGCCGAGACCGCGCGCCGCCAAGCCTATCACCGCATCGCCCCACAGACCGCCGAGACCGGCGGCGAGCGGCCAGGCGGCGGGCGCGGCCAGGGCGGCCAGCGCGCTGGACAGCAGCAGCACCCCGCCGGTCGCGGCCAGGGCCTTCAACGGCGTGGGCTTGAGCCTTTGCTGGATCGCATCGCCGACCGCGCGCGCCAGGCCGAAGGCGACCAGCAGCAGGGCGGCGGGCCAGGCCGCAAGGCCCAGCGATTGCATGAACAGGTCGGCGAACAGGGCGCCGTTCGCCCCCAACCAGTTGGTCGTCGGCAGGCTGGAGGCGGCGTTCAGACTGGCGTCCGCCGGATTCCACGACATCAGGGCGATCAGCAGCAGGGTCGCCAGCAAGGCCTGCAGCACGCCCCTGAACCGCACCACGAAGGGCGCGTCCCACAGGATACGGGCGCTGATCCAGGCCTGACGGCCGATGACGAGGGCGGTGGACATGAAGGGTCGAACCTTCCGGCGGCTGACGTTCGATCGCCTTTGTCGCACCCACAGGGTTAAGGGGCTGTTTACCAGCTTGGCCTTGGCGATGGACAAACCGTCCTCTGGACCTTTGGCCGCGACGGCGCGACAAGCCTTCCATGGCTGACACCGAACGCTACGACATCGTCATCGCCGGCGCAGGGCTGACCGGGGCGGCCTTCGCCCTGGCGGCGGCGCAAGGCGGGTTGAAGGTCGTGATGATCGATCCGCAGCCTTTCAGCGCCCAGCTGGCGCCGACCTTCGACGGGCGTTCGACCGCGGTGGCCTTTTCGACCTTCCGTATGCTGGACGCGCTGGGCCTGGGCGAAGCGCTTCGCCCGCATGCCTGCCGGATGGACCATATTCTGGTGACGGACGGGCGGCGACCGGGCGCGGCCAGCCGGTCCGCCTCGCCCGCCTTCCTGCGCTTCGACGCCGACGAGATCGGCGGCCGCACCGGCGGCGAACCATTGGGCTATATGGTCGAGAACCGTCGCATCCGTGCGGCCCTGGCCCAGGCGGTGACGCGCGCGGGCATCGCGGTGCGGGCGCCGGCCTCTGTCGCCAGCGTCGCGACCGATGCGGGCAAGGCGACCGTGACCCTGGCCGATGGATCGACCCTGATCGCGCCCCTGGTCGTCGGCGCCGAGGGGCGAGGCTCGGCCGTGCGTCGTGCGGCAGGGATCGAGACCGTCGGCTGGGGCTATGGTCAGAGCGGCGTGGTGGCCACGGTGCGGCTGGGTCGCGACCACGGCAATGTCGCCCACGAATATTTCTTGCCCAGCGGCCCCTTCGCCATCCTGCCCCTCACCGATCAGCGCGCCAGCTTGGTCTGGACCGAGACGACGCGGCGGGGCGAGGCGTTGCGCGACGCCTCGGACGCCGCCTTCCATGCCCATCTGATGCGGCGGTTCGGAGAGTTTCTTGATGGGGCGACGGTCGAGGGGCCGCGTTTCGTCTATCCGCTGTCGCTCAGCCTGGCGGAAAAACTGATCGCGCCGCGCATCGCCCTGATCGGGGATGCGGCGCACGGCGTTCACCCCGTCGCCGGCCAAGGTCTGAACATGGGGCTGAAGGATGCGGCGGCTCTGGCCGAGGTTCTGGCCGAGGCCGCGCGTCTGGGCGAGGACATCGGGTCGGAAACCGTCCTGGAGCGCTACGCCCGTTGGCGCCGGTTCGACAATGCGGCCCTGGCGGCGGGCTTCGACGCCTTCGTACGCCTGTTCTCTAACGACATCGCGCCGGTGCGTCTGGCGCGCGACCTGGGCATGGCGGCGGTCAATCGCATCGGCCCTCTGCGCCGCGCCTTCATGCAGGAGGCGGGCGGCGCGACGGGCGACTTGCCCCGGCTTCTGCGCGGCGAGGCCGTCGTCTAGTTCAACTGCATCCGCACGCGCTCGAAGGTCGTGAACCGCCGCGCCTCCTCGACGCCGTCCAGGCCCTGGGCGCGCGACAGGGCTTGCAACGAGCCGGCGAGCGCCCCCTGTTTCTCGCGCGCCGAGGCGACATCGAGCCACGGCCGGTGGTCTTCGGGGTCCAGCAGGGCGCGACGCAGGGCCGACCGCTCCGCGCCTTCATAATCCCGACCGCGAATGGCGCGGCTGAACAGCACGTTCTGCAGCCGGATCAGCGACTGACGATCCGTCACCGGCGCCATCAGAATATCCAGCCGATCCGCGACGTGCGGCATCAGACCCGCGCGAAGCGCGCGGCGAGTCAGTTCGCTGGGCAGGATCAGCCGCCCCTGGCTGAATGGGTCCAGGGCGACGGGGCCTTCCGGCGTTTCGACGCGAACCATGAAATGGCCGGGAAAATCGACGCCGGCCGCCGTGATGCCGGCCGCGCGCGCCGCGTGCAGATAGAAGACCGCCAGCACGGCGGACAGGCCGCGCCGCCGCTCGGCGACCGCGATGATGTCGGTGTTGTCGGGATGGTCGTAATGGATCAGGTCGCCGTTCAGCCGCAGGTCGGCGCACAGGGTTTCGGCCAGGGCCTCGTCGGGACCCTCGCCGCCGATCCGCTCCTTCAGCCGGTCGCAGGCGTTGCGGGCCAGGGCGCGCACAGGCTCTGGATCGCGCAGGGGATGGTCATGGATGGCGCAGGCGATCGCCGCCTCCAGCAGGGGGAAGGCGTCGTCTTCGGCCTGACCGGCGGCGGTCAGGACGGCTTCGGCCTCCTCGCGCGTCATGCGATCCCCTCGTCAGCGCCTCTCGACGCCGCGAAGATGACGTGGAACGCGCCAAGGAGCCAGCGCCACCATATCAATTCTCAAATCCAGACGTTGCAGACCCGGCCGATTGCGCCGGATCGCCTCGCCCGCTGCCACCAGTCGATCGTGCTGGACCGGCTTCAGCGCCAGCAGGGCCGCCTCCATCGTCGCGCGGCGTTTGACCTCGACGACCGCCAACACCCGACCGCGACAGACCAGCAGATCGATCTCGCCGGCCCGGCTCTTCAGACGAAACCCCAGCACGCGATAGCCGCGCAGGATGAGCCAGAAGGCCGCGATCCATTCGGCGGCGTGACCGGACTTGAACGCCGCCCCGCCCTTCGCCTGACGCCACGCCGCCTTGGGGCGACGGACCGGCGCTGGACGAGACAGGCGTTTCACTTGCCCTTCAGCTCCAGCGCCCGGCGATATAGGGTCTTTCGGTTCAGCCCCAGGGCCTTGGCCACCTCGGAGGCGGCGTCCCCAGTCGACAGGGTCTGAAGGGCGTCGATCAGGGCGGCGTCCGCGTCGGCCTCGGTCGCCTGGACCTCTTCGCCGGGGCCGACGACCACGACGATCTCGCCCTTGGGCGCGTCCAGGCGCGGATCGACGGCCAATTCGTTCAGCGGCCCGCGCACGCACTCTTCATAGAGTTTGGTCAGCTCGCGGGCGACGGCGGCGGGGCGCGGACCCAGCACGGCGGCCATGTCGGTCAAACTGTCCTTCAGGCGCGGCCCGCTTTCGAAGAAGACCAGGGTCTGACGCTGGCTCTTCAAGGCTTCCAGCGCCGCGGTGCGCCCTGCCGTCTTGGGCGGCAGGAAGCCGGCGAACAGCACCCGGTCGGCCGGCAGGCCGGCGATGCACAGGGCGGCCAACAGACTCGAGGCGCCGGGGATCGGATGGACGGGCAGGCCTTCCGCGATCACCGCGCGGGCGACGACGAAGCCGGGATCGCTGACCAGCGGCGTGCCAGCGTCCGACACCAGGGCCACGACCTGTCCTTCGCGCAGCCATTCTATCGCCTGCTCGGCGGCGCGGCCGGACGCATGGTCGTCGCAGCGTTCCAGCTTCGCTTTCAGACCATAGGCGCTCAGCAGTTTGGCGGTGACGCGGGTGTCCTCGGCCAGCACCAGATCGGCGGCGGCCAGCACGTCCAGCGCCCTCAGCGTCATGTCGCGCAGGTTCCCGATCGGGGTGGCGACCAGATAGAGGCCCGGCTCCACCCGCCGGGGCGGCGGGGCGGCGGGGGGAAAGGGCGAGGGTTCGCTCAACGCTCGACCACGGCCGCGGGAGGGCGCGGCGCCGAGGTCAGGCCCGAGCCCTGGAAGGCGGGACCGGCGTCATAGGCGGCGAAGGTGGCGGCGGTGATGATCTCGCTGACCGAGGCGCCCAGCGACACGATCTGCACCGGCTTCTCCAGGCCGACCAGCAGCGGACCGATCACGGTCGCGCCGCCCAGGGCCTGAACCAGCTTGGTCGAGATGGCGGCCGAATGGATGGCGGGCATGACCAGGACATTGGCCGGCTTGGTAAGACGGTTGAAGGCGTAGGCGGCGTGACCCTTGGGGTCGAGCGCGACTTCCGGCGGCATTTCGCCTTCGTATTCGAAATCGACGCCCTTCTTGTCCAGGATGCGGATCGCCTCTCGCACCTTCTCGGCGCGGTCGCCGGGCGGGTTTCCGAAGGTGGAATAGGACAGGAAGGCCACGCGCGGATTGCGACCCAGCTTCCTGACCGTATCGGCGGCCTTGATAGCGATGTCGGCCAACTCCTCGGCGTTCGGCAGCTCGTGTATGGTGGTGTCGGCGACAAACAGGGTGCGGCCCTTGGCCAGCAGGATCGACAGGCCGATCAGGGTGTCGTCCACGTCCAGCACGCGCTGGACTTCCTTCAGCGCCATGTTGAAGTTGCGGGTCACGCCCGCGACCATGGCGTCGGCCCGGCCCTTGGCGACCAGGGTGGCGGCGAAATAGTTGCGGTCCTGATTGATCATCCGCTGCACGTCGCGGCGCAGATAGCCCCGGCGCTGGAGTTTTTCGTACAGCCAGTCGGTGTCCTCGACATTGTGGTCGGAGACGCGGGCGTTGGTGATCTCGATGCCCAGCTCGTCGAAGTTGAGACCGGCCTCTGCGGCGTTCTGACGGATCAGATCCTCGCGGCCGACCAGGATCGGCGTGCCCAGATCGGCCTGTTTGAAGCCCCAGGCCGCGCGAATGACGGCGGGTTCTTCGCCCTCGGCGAAGACGACACGCTTGTTCGGCCCGCCGCGCACGGCCGAGCTGATCTTCTGCATCAGGGCGGCGGACGGATCGACGCGCGAACGCAGCGCGTGACGATAGGCGTCCATGTCCTCGATCTGGACGCGGGCCACGCCGGTGTCCATCGCCGCCTGGGCGATGAAGGGCGGGATGTACCAGATCAGGCGCGGGTCGAAGGGCGTCGGAATGATGTAGTCCGGGCCGAACTTCAGCTTGCGTCCACGATAGGCGGCGGCGACCTCGTCCGGCACGTCCTCGCGCGCCAGGGCGGCCAGGGCCTGGGCGCAGGCGATCTTCATCTCGTGGTTCACGCGACGCGCGCGCACATCCAGCGCGCCGCGGAACAGATAGGGGAAGGCCAGGACGTTGTTGACCTGGTTCACATAGTCCGAGCGGCCCGTGGCGATGATGGCGTCCGAGCGCACCGACTTGACGTCCTCGGGCGTGATCTCGGGGTCGGGGTTGGCCATGGCGAAGATGATCGGATTGGGCGCCATGGAGGCGACCATCTCCTTGGTGATCGCGCCCTTGGCCGACAGGCCCAGCACCACGTCGGCGCCGACCATGGCCTCGGCCAGGGTGCGCAGGGGCGTATCGGTGGCGTGGGCGGCCTTCCACTGATCCATACCGTGGTCGCGCCCCTTGTAGACGACGCCGTCTCGGTCGCAGATCACAGTGTTCTCGGCCTTGACGCCCGCGGCCTTCATCAGGGCGATGGAGGACAGGCCCGCCGCCCCGGCGCCGGCCAGCACGACCTTAATCTCGTCCAGCTTCTTGCCGGCGATATGGACAGCATTGATCAGGCCGGCGGTCGAGATGATGGCGGTGCCGTGCTGGTCGTCATGGAAGACGGGGATGTCCAGCAGGTCCTGAAGCTCGCTTTCGATGACGAAGCATTCGGGGGACTTGATGTCCTCCAGATTGATGCCGCCCCAGGTGTCGCCGATGTTCTTGACGACCGTGATGAACTCGTCCGGGTCGGTGGTCTTCACCTCGACGTCGAAGCTGTCGACATCGGCGAACCGTTTGAACAGGACCGACTTGCCCTCCATCACCGGCTTGGAGGCCATGTGACCCAGGTTGCCCAGGCCCAGGATCGCGGTGCCGTTCGAGATGACGGCGACCAGATTGCCCTTGGAGGTGTAATCGTAGGCCTTGTCCGCATCGGCGGCGATGGCCAGGACCGGCACGGCCACGCCCGGCGAATAGGCCAGCGACAGATCGCGCTGGGTCGCCATCGGCTTGGTCGGCGCCATGGAAATCTTGCCCGGCGTCGGGATGCGGTGGAAGTCCAGCGCTTCGTCGTCGGAGAAGGTCTGTTTTTCGGTCTGATCGGGCATGATTTGGGCGTTTCCGGGCGCGTCGATTTTATCGTCTCGCTATGTTCCTAATGCTCCGGGCGTGGCGGGACAACCGCGCACGCCGCGTGCCGCCGTCTCTGGACGCCAAGGGCGTCGGACGCATCACCGACGCCGACGCTGTGCGGAAAAGGTGATGGCGGCGTCGGCTCTCGTGCGGATTTCCGCAATCGCCGTCTCAGATCGCCAGCACGCCCGTCCGCTCGATCTCCACCGGCCCGGTCATCAGGACGTGATCGGTTTCCGCATCCCAGTCGATGACCAGTTCGCCGCCATCGACGACCACCTTCGCCTTGCGCTCGGTCAGGCCGCGCCGCGCGGTGGCGACCAGGGCGGCGCAGGCGCCGGTGCCGCAGGCCTTGGTCAGGCCGGCCCCCCGCTCCCAGACCCGCAGGCGGATGTGGTCCCGATCCAGAACGTTTGCGAAGCCGACATTGACCCCTTGCGGGAACAGCGGGTGATGCTCGATCAGCGAGCCGGATCCGATGACGAAGCCGTCGTCCTGGCGGTCGGTGAAGAAGACCACATGAGGATTGCCCATGGAGACGGCGCCGGGCGTATGCAGGAGCGGCGCGTCGATCGGCCCGACCTGAAGCTCGATCCCTCGGGTATCCATCTCCTCGGCCAGCGGCACCTGGTCCCAAGTCAGGCGAGGCTTGCCCATGTCTACGGTCACTCGGTGGTCGCCGGCGCGGGTGGCGGTGGTCGGGCCGCCCGCCGTGTCGATGACGACGCGGTCCGATCCGTCCGCCTGCATCAACAGCCAGCCGACGCAGCGCAGGGCGTTGCCGCAGGTTTCGACCATCGATCCATCGGCGTTCCAGACCCGCATGAAGGCGTCGGCCGTGTCTGACGGTTCGATGGCGATCAGCTGGTCGAAGCCCTCGCTCGTCTGGCGGTCGCCCAGCGCACGAATCTGGTCCTCGCCGGGAGCGAACGGCTGTTCCAGCGCATTGACGACGACGAAGTCATTGCCGGCGCCGTTCATCTTGACGAAAGGACGGGTCATGCAGGCCATATAGGCCCAACCCAGCATCGCGGAAACCAGCGTGTCCCAGACCGAAACCGACCCCAAGGATAACGGCCTGCGACTGCGCGCCCGCCTGCGATACCTGTATCACGGCAGTCAACCGCCGGCGGTGCGGTTCCGGTTGATGGTCATCGTCATCGATCTGGCGATCATCGGCTTTTTCCTTGCGGCGCCCATCCTGAAGAACATGGGCTGGGCCTTCTATGCGCTGGACTATTTCATCGCCGCCATCCTGGCCCTGGACCTGGCCGCGCGGGCCTATGCCTATGCGAACATCAAGGACTGGCTGAAGCGGCCGATCGTCTGGGTCGACCTGTTCGTGCTGGCGACCCTGCTGTTTCCGGCCTGGCTGTTCAATCTCGGCTTCCTTCGGATGCTGCGGCTGTGGACCCTGCTGAACTCGGACTTCTTCTGGCGCACCGTGGGGGCGCGGTTCGACGATACGCGGGTCGAAGGGATCGCGCGGGCCCTGGCCAATCTGATCACCTTCGTCTTCGTTGCGACCGGCTTCGTCTATGCGACCTTCAGGGGGCATGACGGCATCGCCGGCTATGTGGATGCGCTGTATTTCACGGTGGCCACCCTGACGACGACCGGATTTGGCGACGTCACCCTGCCGGGGCCGTGGGGGCGGTTGTTGTCCATCGCGGTCATGCTGGTCGGCATCACCCTGTTCCTGCGCCTGGCCCAGGCCCTGATCCGACCGCACAAGGTGCATTTCCCGTGCGACCGCTGCGGCCTGCAGAACCACGACCCCGACGCCGTCCACTGCAAGGCGTGCGGCAAGCTGCTCTGCATTCCCGATGAGGGTTGAGGCGGCGCGTCCCGCCGGTGTGACAAAACGGTAAGGTCGCACGGCTTGCCGCACGGGAAGGCGTCGTTAAGGTGCCGGCTTTGTTTTCGGGGACCTGTCCATGATCCGTGCTTCCGCCGTCGCGTTTGCGACGCTTCTCGCCTCCACCAGCCTGACCTCGGTATCCATGGCCCAGACTCCCGCCTCCTCACCCGCTCCCGCATCCGGCGGCTTCGCGACCAGCGATGCGACCGACCCCTATCTGTGGCTCGAAGAGGTCGAGGGCGAGCGGGCGATGGAGTGGGTCAAGGCCCACAACGAACGCACCTTCGCCGTCCTGCAGGGCGATCCCCGCTACGAAACCCTGCATCAGCAGGCGCTGGAGATCGTCCAGGCCCAGGACCGCATCCCGTCGCCCGGCTTCACCCACGACGGCCATATCGACAACTTCTGGCAGGACGCCCAGCATGTGCGCGGGCTGTGGCGCCGCACGACGCTGGACAGCTATCGCACCGCCACGCCCGAGTGGCAGACCATCCTCGACATCGACGCCCTGGCGGCGGCCGAGGGCCAGAACTGGGTATACAAAGGCTCGACCTGCCTGCAGCCCGACGAGCGCTACTGCCTGATCAGCCTGTCGAACGGCGGCAAGGACGCGGTGACCCTGCGCGAGTTCGACACGGTCGAGCGCAAGTTCGTCGACGGCGGCATCACTCTGCCGGAATCCAAGGGCGGCGCATCCTGGATCGACAAGGACACCCTACTGATCTCGCGCGACTTCGGTCCCGGCAGCCTGACCAACTCGGGCTATCCGATGATGGTCAAGCGGATGAAGCGCGGTCAGACGCCCGACCAGGCCGAGACCCTGTTCACCGGCCAGCCGACCGACGTTTCGGTGTCCGGCTATACGCTGCGCGACGCCGACGGGGTGGTGAAGGCGACGCTGATCAACCGTTCGGTGGACTTCTATTCGTCCGAGACCTGGCGCCTGGGTGACGACGGCGCCCTGACCCAGCTTCAACTGCCGGCCAAGTCCGACATCACCGGCCTGGTCCAGGGCCAGCTTCTGGTGTCGCTGAAACAGGACTGGACCGCGCCGTCGGGTCAGGATTTCAAGACCGGCGACCTGATCGCCTGGCCGCTGGAGGCCTGGCTCGCCGATCAGTCGACCCCGGCTCAGCTGGTGCTGCGCCCGACCGAGCGTCAGGCCATCGAGGGCGTCAACGTCACGCGCAACCGTCTGGTCGTCGCCCTGTACGACAATGTGCGCGGCTCGGTGCGGGTCTATACTACCGGTCAGGGTGAATGGACGCACACGACCCTGGACCTGCCCCAGAACGTCTCGGTCGGCGTCGGCTCGGCCTCGGAGAAGGACGACAAGGTCTTTGTCAGCGTCACCGGCTATCTAAACCCCTCCAGCCTGTGGCTGGCCGATGCGGCGACCGGCGCGGTCGATCAGGTCAAGTCGATGCCGGCCAAGTTCGACGCAGCCGGCATGACGGTCGATCAGCACGAGGCCCGCTCGGCCGACGGGACAATGATCCCCTATTTCGTGGTGCATAAGGCGGACATGCCGCTGGACGGCTTCAACCCCACGCTTCTGTACGGCTACGGCGGGTTCGAGAGCTCGCTGCTGCCCGGCTATTCGGCGACGGTCGGCAAGCTGTGGCTGGAGCGGGGCGGCGTTTACGTCATCGCCAATACGCGCGGCGGCGGCGAGTTCGGACCTCGCTGGCACGAGGCGGCCCTGCAACAGAACCGCCAGCGCGCGCATGAGGATTTCCAGGCCGTGGCCCTGGACCTGACCCAGCGCAATATCACCAGCCAGCCCAAGCTGGGCATCATGGGCGGTTCGCAGGGCGGGCTGTTCATGGGCGCAATGCTGACCCAGCGGCCGGACCTGATCAACGCCGCCGTCATCCAGGTGCCCCTGTTCGACATGCTGCGCTTCCACAAGCTGCTGGCCGGCGCCTCCTGGATCGGCGAATACGGCAACCCGGACATCCCCGAGCAGCGCGCCTGGATCGAGCAATATTCGCCGTATCAGAACCTGCGCGCGGGCCAGCCCTATCCCGAGGTCTTCATCCATACCTCGACCAAGGACGACCGCGTCCATCCCGGCCATGCCCGAAAGGCGGCGGCGCGGCTGGAGGAACTGGGCTATCCGGTTCTGTTCTACGAGAACGTCGATGGCGGCCACGCGGCCGGGGCCAACCTGCGCGAAACCGCGCGTCGCCTGGCGCTGGAATACACCTATCTGTCGCGCCGCCTGATGGACACGCCGGCGCAGGAATAGTCTCTGGTTCCGCTCATCCCCGCGAAAGCGGGGACCCAGTGCTTTCGCAAGGTTCGGCGACTGGGATCAGATTCAGTACGAACGGGCGACGCCGAACGCCCAAAGGTCTGGGTCCCCGCTTTCGCGGGGATGAGCGGAAAGTTTTCAAGCCATGCGTCACCTGATCCTGTCCGCCGCCATCCCGGCCCTTCTGCTGGGCGCTTGCGCTACGGCTCCGGTCGAGAAGGACGCTTGGGCGTCTTATGATCCGGAGCGTATGGGGCCTCCTCCCGGATACCCCCGCGATCTGACCCCGGCGGGCGTCGCGGCGGCGGACGATCATCTGGCGCTGGAGCAGGTGGACGGGGCCGAGGCGATGGCCTTCGTCGCCGAGGAGAACCGCAAGTCCCTGGCCGCCCTGACCGGCGATCCGCGCTACGAGACCTTCCGCGCCGAGGCCCAGGCGATCCTGACGGCGACAGACCGCATCCCCAGCCCATCCTTCCTGGGCGATGGCATCGGCAACTTCTGGCAGGACGCGACCAATCCCAAGGGCGTCTGGCGTCGCACGACGCTGGCCAGCTACCGGACCGCAACGCCGCAGTGGGAGACGCTGCTGGACATCGACGCCCTGTCCAAGGCCGAGGGCAAGGACTGGGTGTTCAAGGGCGCCGATTGCCTGGCGCCGGACGACACCCGCTGCCTGATCAATCTGTCCGACGGCGGCAAGGATGCGGTGGTCGTGCGCGAGTTCGACCTCACGACCAAGCGGTTTGTCGATGCGGGGTTCAGTCTGCCCGAGGGCAAGCACCGCATCGAATGGCTGGACCGCGACACGCTTCTGGTCGCCACCGACTTCGGCGCCGGAACCATGACGGAGTCCGGCTATCCCTTTATCGTCAAGACGCTGAAGCGCGGCCAGACCCTGGCCCAGGCGACCGAGGTCTATCGCGGCGAACAAGGCGACGGCGGCTATGGCGTCAGCCCCGCCGTCTATCGCGACAAGGACGGCCAGGTGACGGCCGTCATCATCACCCGCCCGCTGGACACCTTCCGGTCGGAAACCTGGAGCCTCGGTCACGACGGCAAGGCGACAAAGCTCAATCTGCCAGCCCGCGTCAGCGTCTTCGGCGTAGTTGGCGATCAGCTTGTATTCTCGAACGACGAGCAGTGGCGTTGGCTCGCACATGACTACAAGCCAGGAGCGCTTTTGGTCGTCGGTTTAAGAGCATTGTCCGCTGCTCCGTCGCCCACAAACGTTCCACCGGCGCCGATGACGGACGGACGCGATCCAGTCGGGATTTTCGTTCCGAATGCCCGTCAATCTCTCCAGAGTGTGGCGGTTCTCGACAACACCCTCATCGCCGCCATCTCGGATAATGTTGCGGGACGTTTGGTTCGCTTTCAGCGGACGGGGACTGAGGGACAGTATTCGTTCTGGGGCGCGACTGACATCTCCGTCCCCGACAACCTCGCGGTCGGTCTGGGCGACTCGTCCAAATCACGCGGCGAGGTCTTCGTCTCGACCCAGGGCTTCCTCGTTCCACCGACTCTCAGCCTGGCCGATGCGGGCGCCGCGACCCTGACCACGCTGAAGTCGGCGCCGGCCAAGTTCGACGCGTCGCGCGACGTGACCGAACAGTTCGAAGCGACCTCGACCGACGGGACGAAAATCCCCTATTTCGTCACCCGTCCGCGCGACATGAAGCTGGATGGGTCGAACCCGACCGTCATGCTGGGCTACGGCGGTTTCCAGGTCAGTCTGAACCCGGCCTACAAGCCCGAAATGGGCAAGCTGTGGCTGGAGCGGGGCGGCGTCTTCGTCCAGGCCAGTATCCGGGGCGGCGGCGAGTTCGGGCCCGACTGGCATCAGGCGGCGCTGGACGGGAACCGTCAAAAGGCCTTTGACGATTTCGCCGCCGTGGCGCGCGATCTGGAACAGCGCGGGATCACCAGCCCGCGTCGTCTGGGCATTTATGGTCGCTCGAACGGCGGGGTCCTGACCTCGGTGTCGATCACCCAGCACCCGGAGTTGTTCAACGCGGCGGTGATCGAGAGCCCGTTGGTGGACATGCTGCGCTATCACGAACTGCCGGCCGGGGCGTCGTGGATCGGCGAATACGGCGACCCGCGCATCCCGGAAGAAGCCGCGTGGATCGCCAAATATTCGGCCTATCAGCAGCTCCGTCCGGGCCAACCCTATCCGCGCGTCTATCTGACCACCAATACGCGCGACGACCGGGTCCACCCCGGCCATGCGCGCAAGTTCGCCGCGCGCCTGGGCGATATGGGCTATGACCACCTTTATTATGAGGACACGGCCGGCGGCCACTCCAACGACGCCGACCCGGTCGCCAACGCCCGTCGCTGGGCTCGCCACTATGTCTATCTGTCGCAACAGCTGATGGATTGAATGAAGCGGAGAGAGCCTCACGCGAATATGAGGCGCTCCTTGGCAGCCGAAGGATTAAGAACGACGGCATGAACACCAAGGGCTGGATCATCGCGGGCACGGTCATGGCGGGCGCCCTCATGTCCGTCGCCTCGGCGGCCCAGCCGGTGGCGGGGCGGCCGCCGCTTGCGCCGCGCCATGCGACGGCCAACGGCCCGCCGGTGGTCGTCGAACTGTTCACCGCCCAGGGCTGCGGCGGCTGCATCGAGGCCAATGCAGCGGTGGAGAAGGCGGCGGCCCAGCCGGGCGTCATCGCTTTGACCTACGGCGTCGACTACTGGGATTACCTCGGCTGGACCGACACCTTCGCCCGGCCCGAGTTCGTTCAGCGCCAGCGCGCCTATCGCGCCGCCCTGCGCCAGCGCGGCGTCTCGACGCCCCAGGTGGTGATCGACGGCCGACGTCAGGTGTCGGGCGCCCGCAGCGTCGAGCTTGAAACCGCCATCGGTCAGGAGGCGGTGCGTCAGGCCTGGCCTCCGGAGATCGAGTTCCGCGAGAACGGAACCGGCGTCGGCGTCGGTTCCGGCCGCGCGCCGGTCGGCGGCGCCGAGGTGGTGGCGGTGACCTACACGCCCGGCCCTCAGGTGGTCGAGGTCCGTCAGGGCGAGAACCGCGGTCAGGCCGTGCGACACATGAACGTCGTGCGCGGCGTGACGCGCCTTGGCGAATGGCGCGGTCGCCCGATGCTCTACGCCCTGCCCTCATCCCGCCCCGGCGAGGCCGTGGCGGTGCTGGTGCAAGGCAAGACGGACAAGCGTATCCTGGGCGCCGCCGTCAGGGACTAGGCGCCCGCCTTTTTCGCAAAGCCCCAGGCCGCGTCGCTGAGCGGACCGACTTGGGCGGCCATGGTCTTGGCGTGGGCGCTGGCGGCGGTGCCGTCGCGGACCCGGCCGGCGATGCCCTGGCAGATGGCGGCCAGGCGGAACAGGTTGTAGGCGTAGAGCCAGTCGAGGTTGGCGGGCCGCATTCCCGTCGCGGCGGCGTAGCGTTCGACGGTCTCCTCGACAGACGGGATGCCCAAGGCCTCCAGATCAGCGCCGGCGAGGCCGTTGCGCAGCGAAGCCGGAATGGCCCAGGCGATCAGCAGATAGGAGAAGTCGGCCATCGGATCGCCCAGGGTCGACAGCTCCCAATCCAGCACGGCACGAACCTCTGCGCGGTCCGGCGCCACGATCATGTTGTCGAGACGAAAGTCGCCGTGGACGATGCGGCTGGGTCCCTCGGCCGGGAGGCTTTCGGGCAGGAAGGCGATCAGCCGGTCCATCGCCGGAACCGGCTCGGTCTCAGACGCCCGATACTGCTTGGTCCAGCGGCCGACCTGACGCGCGAAATAGTTTCCGGCCTTGCCGTAGTCGCCCAGGCCGATGGCGGCGGGATCGAAGGCGTGCAGACGGGCCAGCGTGTCCGTCTGGGCTTCATAGACGGCGCGCCGCTCCACGGGCGTCAGGCCGGGTAGTTTCAAATCCCAGAAGATCCGACCCTCGACCTTGTCCATCACATAGAAGATCGATCCGATGACGCTTTCATCCAGGCATAGGGCATGGGGCTTGGCGACTGGGAAGCCTTGCGCGGCCAGAGCCGAGATGACCTGAAACTCGCGGTCGACGGCATGGGCGCTGGGCAGCAGGACGCCGGGCGGTTTGCGCCGCAGCACATAGGCGGCCGAGGGCGTCACCAGTTCATAGGTCGGGTTCGACTGGCCGCCCTTGAACTGGCGCACCGTTAGCGGGCCGGCGTATCCCGAGACGTGGGCGCGCATCCAGGCGTCCAGCGCCGCCTCGTCCAGGCGATAGCGGGGATCGACCTCGCGCGTGCCGGAAAAGGCGCTCTGGGCGTCCAGCGGGGCGGCGTAGGTCATGCGGCGGTCCTCGTCGTTTCCTTGAGCCGTCCGGATCTCACGCCCGGTCCGGCGCGGCGATGATGGCGGCCTTCACCGCGCGACGCCAGCCGGAAAGCAGACGCTCGCGCTCGTCCGCCTTCATGCGCGGTTTCCAGCAGGCGGGCGCCTCGGCCGGGCGCGCCTCCAAGTCCGGCAAAAGGCCGACGCCCAATGCCGCCAAGCGCGCGGCGCCCAGGGCCGTCATTTCCTGGAAGGCCGGACGCTCCACCTCCACCTCGCAGATGTCGGCGACGAACTGCATGGCGAAACTGTTGGCGGTGACGCCGCCGTCCACCTTCAGCGTCTTAAGCGGCGGCGCGCCGTCGGCGGCCAGGGCGTCGAGCAGGTCGCGCGTCTGATAGGCCAAGGCCTCCAGCGCGGCGCGCACGAAATGGGCCGGACCGGAATCCCGTGTCAGCCCGACGATCGTTCCCCTCGCTTCCGGTTCCCACCAGGGTGCGCCCAGACCGGTGAAGCCGGGGACCATATAGACCCCGCCGTTGTCCTTGAGGGCCTGCGCCATCGCCTCCGACTGGCGCGACTCCGAGATCAGCCCGACCCCGTCCCTCAGCCATTGGATCGCCGAGCCGGCGGAGAAGATCGAGCCCTCCAGCGCATAGGCGGACTGCCCATCGGCCTGATAGCCGAGCGTGCCCAAAGACGCCGGGTCGAGGCCACGGGCGCTGCGCCGACATTGGCGACCAGAAAGGCGCCGGTGCCATAGGTGATCTTGGCGTCCCCGGCCTGCAGCGCCCCATGTCCGACCAGAGCGGCCTGCTGGTCCCCCGCCGATCCGGCGATGGGCAGAGGCCGGCCGAACAGCGCCGGATCGCTCTCGCCGATCACACCCGCGCACGGGACGATGTCGGGCAGGGCTTCGCGCGGAATGTCGAACAAGGCGCACAGGTCGTCACGCCATTCGACCGTCTTCAGATCCATCAAAGACGTGCGTGAAGCATTGGTCGCATCGGTGGCGTGGACCCGGCCGCCGGTCAGTTTCCAGATCAGCCAGGCGTCGATCGTGCCCAGCTTGACCTCGCCCTTCGCCGCCCTCTCGCGCGATCCGGACACAGCATCCAAGAGCCAGGCGAACTTGGTCGCCGAGAAATAGGGATCGAGGATCAGGCCGGTGGCGGTCTGGACCCTCGGCTCGTGGCCCTGGGCGGTCAGGCGGGCGGTGACGTCGGCGGTGCGGCGATCCTGCCAGACGATGGCGCGATGCAGAGGCTCGCCGGTCGCCGCGTCCCAGATCACGGCCGTCTCCCGCTGATTGGTGATGCCGATGGCGTTGAAGCAGGCCACGCCGCCGGCCTTGCGCACCACCTCTCGACAGGTCTGGAGCGTCGCGGTCCAGATTTCTGCGGCGTCATGTTCGACCCAGCCGGATTTGGGGAAATGCTGGGCCAGTTCGATCTGGCTGACCGCGACGGGCCTCAGGTCCCCTTTTTCTCCGCCTACCGCGCTTGGCGCGGCTTGAGGTGCGACCTCGAAGGCGATGGCGCGGGTCGAGGTCGTGCCCTGGTCGATGGCGAGGATCAGGCTCATGGTTCTCTCCCGGCTGCGTCTTGGGCTAAGGGGAGCATATGACGACGCACCTGCCCAGCTATGAAGGCGTCCTCGACGCCGCCCGCCAGATCGACGGAGTCGCCGTCCGCACGCCCCTGCTCGAAAGCCCGGCTCTGAACGCGGCGGTCGGCGGGCGGGTTCTGATGAAGGCGGAAAGCCTGCAACGCGCCGGAGCCTTCAAGTTCCGCGGCGCCTATAACCGCATCAGCCGACTGACCGACGAGGAGAAGGCGCGCGGCGTCGTCGCTTTCTCGTCCGGAAACCATGCGCAGGGCGTCGCCGCTGCCGCCGCCATGGTCGGGACGCCGGCGATCATCGTCATGCCTTCGGATTCGCCCAGGGTGAAGGTCGAGGGCGTGATCGCCTTCGGCGGCGAGGTGCGCTTCTACGACCGCTGGACCGAAAGCCGCGAGGCGATCGGCGCGGCCATCGCCGCCGAGCGCGGCTCGATCCTGGTTCCGCCGTTCGATGATCCCTTCATCATCGAGGGCCAGGGCACGACGGCGCTGGAAATGCTGGATCAGGCGGATGCGCCGTTCGACCAGTTGCTGTGCGGGGCGTCAGGCGGCGGGTTGATGGCCGGGATCAATCTGGTCATGGCCGAACGCAGTCCCGCGACGCAGGTGTTCGTGGTCGAGCCGGAAGCCTTCGACGACACCGCGCGATCGCTGGCGGCCGGAGAGCGGGTCGGTCATCCGCAAGGCGCGCCGTCGATCTGCGACGCTCTGATGTCGCCGATGCCGGGCGTGCTGACCTGGCCGATCAATCGACGGCTGGCGGGGGCGATCACCGTGTCGGACGCGGAAGTCGCGGAAGCGATGCGGTTCGCGTTCCGCCATCTCAAGACCATTCTCGAACCGGGCGGCGCCGTCTCGCTCGCGGCTCTGCTCGCCGGAAAGATGGGCACGAAAGGACGGACGACGGCCATCGTGCTTTCTGGCGGCAACGTCGATCCGACGCTGTACGCCGAGATCATCGTGGGGCGTTTCGGCGGCTGAAGGTCTTTTCTTCGAAGCGAGCGTCGGCCAACCTCGTCTCAAATGAACTGAGGAAACGCACAATGGCCAAGGCCAGTGAACTTCAGACATTGATCGGCCAGGAGATCGGGGTGTCGAAATGGTTCGATGTCACCCAGGCCCGGATCGACGCCTTCGCCGATTGCACCGAAGACCACCAGTTCATCCATGTCGATCCGGAAGCGGCCAAGGCCACGCCGTTCGGCGGAACGATCGCGCACGGCTTCCTGACCCTCAGCCTCGCGTCGGCCATGAGCTATGACGCCGTCGCGCCGCTGGAGGGCGTCGTGATGGGCGTGAACTACGGCTTCGACAAGCTGCGGTTCCTGGCGCCGGTTCCGGCAGGATCGCGCATTCGCGGTCGCTTCAAGCTTTTATCGGCCGACGACAAGGGCGGCGGACGCTGGTTGCTGAAGCACGAACTGACGGTCGAGATCGACGGGGCTGACAAGCCGGCGCTGATTGCGGAGTGGCTCGGGATGCAGATGGTCGGTTCAAAAAACGAGCCATGACGCTCGCATAGGTTATAGCGTTGGGCTGCCGAAGATTGTGACGCATCAACGGCCAGAGATTAACTATTCTGCGCCTCACCGCCAAATTCATCTGTATCATCAAGGCCACGGTATCGGCTTTGCTGATGGAAGTCGTCACGTTTCCGCCTCGACCTCATAAGGCAAGGCTGGTAAGACCCGCGTAGGCGGTTGACCCGCCCCCTACTATAACAGAGGCGGAGGGATACCCCCCTATGCGTATGAAGACTTTCGTGCTGGCCTCCAGCACAGCGGCCGCCCTGGCCCTGTCTGCTGGTGCTGCATCGGCAGAACCCAATGGCTGGTACGGCGCCATC
Organism: Brevundimonas sp. BT-123; assembly: GCF_026105875.1. GTDB lineage: Bacteria > Pseudomonadota > Alphaproteobacteria > Caulobacterales > Caulobacteraceae > Brevundimonas. Next base: position 129,598 of record NZ_JAOYTN010000010.1, read on the forward strand.
GACGCCGGCTACCACATGATCGACGATATCAACGCTGAATCGTCCACGACCGGCGCCAACTGGAACTGGGAAGTGAACGACGGCTGGGCGGCTTTCGCTCGCCTCGGCTACCGCTTCAACCCGCACTGGCGCGTTGAACTGGAAGGCGGCTACCGCTCGGGCGACATCGGCACCGTGCGCGCCGTCACCGGCACGCAAGGCCTGTGCAACCTGACCCCGGCGACGGGCGGCTGCTTCTCGCCCGAAGGCGACATCGAATCCGCCACCCTGATGGCCAACGTCATCTATGACTTCGGCTTCGAATACTGGGGCGT
>NZ_JAOYTN010000011.1 GCF_026105875.1 Brevundimonas sp. BT-123
CCCTTCTCCCGATCCGGGATCGCTTTGCAGCTTTGTTTCAGCGGGCGCGCGATGATCAAAACGCAGGTTGTCAAACTGACTACGTCCACGCGGCGATTATAGCCGATCAAATGATGAGCAATGCCTCGGAACTGCGTGGGCTACATGGCGATCTGCATCATGAAAACATCATGTTCTCCAGTCGCGGCTGGCTGGTGATAGATCCCGTCGGTCTGGTCGGTGAAGTGGGCTTTGGCGCCGCCAATATGTTCTACGATCCGGCTGACAGAGACGACCTTTGTCTCGATCCTAGACGCATTGCACAGATGGCGGACGCATTCTCTCGTGCGCTGGACGTCGATCCGCGTCGCCTGCTCGACCAGGCGTACGCTTATGGGTGCCTTTCCGCAGCTTGGAACGCGGATGGAGAAGAGGAGCAACGCGATCTAGCTATCGCGGCCGCGATCAAGCAGGTGCGACAGACGTCATACTAGATATCAAGCGACTTCTCCTATCCCCTGGGAACACATCAATCTTACCGGCGAATATCGTTGGCCAAAGCCTTAGCGTAGGATTTCGCCCTCTCCCGCAAACGACCCCTGTTGGGGTCGCTTCAGCGGATCGAGCACGATTTCGATCGCATGACCTTCCACGTAGCCCGCGACCACGTGATCGTGGAAGGCTTTGAAGGTGGCGTTATGGCTGACGGCACGGCGTGGCCGGTTGAAGGCCGATCCGAAGGCCGTTTCGCCAACGTATTCGAGTTCGACGGCGCGCTTATCAAGCGTGTTTTCATCTACGTAGACCCGGACTTCGCTAGCGCTAATGACGCGGGGTTTCTTTGGGGCCGCAACGTCAGACTGACGCGATGACTCCAATCGCATGGCGCGGCACTCACGTTCGCAGGGCGAAGGCCGATTGGCGGTGATGCAGAATGGACCATCCAGAATTCGATACGGCTTTCGAGCGTCTGCCTGAGGGGTATAGCGAAGGCGCTTACGAAGGCAGGCGTTTCGGCGTGACGGTTCGTCGGTCGGAGGATGGACGGAGGAACAGCCTTTTTGCTCGAGAACTAGCCGGGAACGACATCGTCAGCTTCAATCTGTATCGCGTTGCTTCGGGCAGTGCGTCGCTGAAGCCGTGCGAGATGTCCTCGGAGAAGGTTATCGCTTTCGTATTGGGCTATCAGCCGAATGCCTGATGAGCATGTGGGGTTCGCTGCCTTCCCATGTTCCCGTGCCGCTCCAAGCGCCCTTCTGGTCGCCAGAACTATCGAAACTATAGACACAAGCCATTGGACTTCGATCTGAGGTAAATTCATCCTCTATACCTCAGCGTGCCAGAGAATCGGCGCTGATCTTTTGCGCAAGCCATCATCGAGGAAGTTCACGCGATGACAAACTCCAGTGCTGCAACCGTGCCTTCACCATCTGACCTCGACGAGAACGCGACCATGACGGTTGCCGACGCGCTGAAGATAATATTGGCGAACAGCTATGCGGTCTACCTCAAGACAAAGAACTTTCACTGGCATGTCTCGGGCCCGTACTTCAGGGACTACCATCTCCTTCTCGATGAGCAAGCTGCGGAAATCCTCGCAGCGACCGATGCGATGGCGGAGCGCGCCCGGAAGACCGGAAATACGACCATACGATCGATCGGCGATATCGCCCGCCACCAGACGATCAAGGACAACGACGCTGAGTTCGTCACGCCGCAGGACATGCTGGCGGAGCTGCGCGCCGATAATCTTCACATGGTCGAGTCGCTGCGCCGCGCAAAGGAAGTCGCCGACGAGGCGAAGGACAACGCGACCTCCGGCCTGATCGATACCTGGACCGACGAAGCGGAACGCCGAGCGTGGTTCCTTTTCGAAGTCAGCCGATAGGTCTGCTGCTCAACGGATCGGATCGTTTCATGGCGCCTAACGATGTGCAGACCCAGTTCCTTCAGACAGAGGGCGGTAGGATAGCCTTCGACGATACGGGTGGAACCGGACCTCTCGTCGTAGGCATCCCAGGAATGGGAGACCTGCGCTCCGAGTATCGGCTCATCAAGCCCATGCTGCAGCATGCGGGATGCCGAGTGGTGACGATGGACGTCCGCGGATTCGGCCAATCGTCGCCGGAGTGGTCGGATTACTCCGCGCGAGCGGTCGGCCGTGACGCCGTCGCCATCCTCCGACAGTTGGCTGACGGGCCAGCCGTGATCATGGGCAACTCGTTCGCAGCCGGCTCCGCGCTTTGGGCTGCCAAGGAAGCTCCTAGTCACGTCAACGGGGTGGTGCTGCTCGGTCCGATCGTTCGCGATCTTCCCCTCACGACGATCCAGAAACTTGTCCTTGGGCTCGGATTCGCGGGGCCATGGCGAACCTGGTTCTGGACCACTTACTGGAGCAGCCTATTCCCGACGAAACCGGCGCCGGATCATGCTGAGGTAAAAGCGGCGATTGCTGCAAACCTCAGGGAGCCAAAGCGCATGCAGGCTCTCTTGACGATGCTCTCATTGTCGAAGTCCGACACCGCAGCGATCTTGGACGAGATCTCTGTGCCGAGCCTCATCGTCATGGGCACAAAGGATCCCGACTTCACGGACCCTGTCGAAGAAGCCCGGAGCTTGGCTTCGAGGCTCCATGCCGAAACCATGATTGTCGAGGGCGCTGGACACTACCCTCATGTCGAAATGGCGAACGATGTCGGACAGCGGATCATCGCGTTCGTCCGCCAGCTCGATAAGTCTGGCCCGGCCGTTGTGCCTTTGCGCAGGAGTTAAGTATGGCAAAGGTTGGCTTTGGAGGAGGTTGCCACTGGTGCACCGAGGGCGTTTTCCAAGCGTTGCGTGGCGTCACGCAGGTCGAGCAGGGTTTCCTACAATCGGCCGCCCCGGCGAACACCTGGGCTGAGGGGGTGGTCGTGACGTTCGAACCCTCCGTTATCGGGCTGGGGACACTGTCCGAGGTGCACCTGCGCACACACTCCGCTACACGTGCCCGCTCGGTTGAAAACAAATACCGAAGCGCGATCTATATCTTCGACGAGAGTCAGCGGGTCGAAGCCGAAGAGGCGATACGCGGACTCGCTGAGGAGGCCGGCAAGCCGGTCCACACCCTCATCCTGCCGTTCGTGGGCTTCAAGGCTTCGGACGAGAGATACCAGAACTATTATCGCACCGACCCAAACAGACCCTTTTGTCGTCGATACATCGATCCCAAGCTCGACTTCATCCGCAAGCATTTTTCGGAGAACGCGCTTCCCGAGTAGCCACGGCTGTATCGGCATCTGTCAGAACGACCGAACTGCCAACAACTTCGAGCGAAAGATCGATGGTACCTTTTCTGAGAAGCCGCCGTCCGCGCTGCTTCCTATTTTTTTTAAAACGATGGCCAGCAGGATTCACGGACGCATCTAAAGACGTGAACGCTTGAACACTGGGATGGATCGGGATCGATCCTCGTCCAAGGTTTTCAGCCATCTCTGGCGAGGCACGACCCGCTCTAACCTCGTTTCCAAGCCGTCGAGGAAGGGGTGCCACACGCTATGAGTCTCTGCCAGGAAGATTGCGGTTCCACGGCGATGGCTGATCGTGAGGCAACGCGTCTCGTCGTAGTGCTGCTGCCCATAGAAAGCGGCGACCGTAGTAACGTCCTGCCAACCGAAGGCCACTCGATCGACGCCGTCGAAGGAAACCAGCTTGTCGCCATCGACGGCTAGCAGGCCAGCAAACACGCTTCGATAAAACGGCTCGCATTGCGGGAGGACATCACTCAGGGCTGCAATAATCGCTGCTTCGGCACCGGTTCGATCCTGAAGGCGAATCTCCAGATCGTCGCCGTCCTTGGTGAGAAAGAAAAGCGACAGGCCATCTTCATAGGGAAGAAATGTGTATGTGCGGTAGCGCCATTGTTGCCCCTGGCGATGGAGGCGTCCGTCATGATCACGGAAGTCGCGTTCGACGCGATAATGACGTCCGGGATGCAAATGCCCATACGCCTTCCCGAGAGTGTTCCTACTGAACCATCTTACGATCACCGCCACTCCGATGGGCCTAACGCCGAGGCGATCTCGTTACGGTCGGTTTAAGAGGGCACGGTCAGTGCCGCGCAACTCGACTGGGCGCCAATCGCCGGCACGCTCACATACCGCAACAGTGTCATCTTATTGAGTGCTCGGCGAGCGCTTGTAGCGCCATCCCCAAAGAGAGGGGTGGCGCCCCCCACTGGAAAAGCATAACGAATATGTGTCGCCGTTTGTGCTACTATAGGACCGCCGTGCGCCGCCAAGCGCGGCCGACGACCGAAGCTTGTAGACTGCAACGCTTCTTCACATCGTCGAGTTCGCAGACGGCGGGATGGTCTTCGCCCCTGTGGTGAGCGTAGCTAAGCGCGTCGATCGGCGGGTGGAACTTGGCGAACGCGTCGCAGCCATCCAGCGCCTAAGAAGCCAGTTGCATCTGGCAACAGACCTCGTCCGACCAGCAACTTCTTAGCTAGCGACCGGAGCAACTGAGCTATTGCGAAACATCACTGGTTCGTCGAGCTATCGGGCGACACTCACCTCCACCGACGGGCTAAACGTAGACCTATGACGCGAGGTGAGCCGATCCCCGCGTAGTAGGTGCCGTCAAATCCGAACGCGAAGTTCGAATAGGCTTGGGTCGTGAAAACCCGCTCGTCGGTGATGTTGTCGACGAACAGACGCAAATCCCACCCATCCTGCTCCCAGCCGACCTGCGCGTTCAGCAAAACGTAGGCGTTCTGTTTGGCTATATTCTCTGGGTGCAGAGGCGTGTCACCGACCGCATTCGCCTCGCCCCGGAGGAAAAGACCGCGCCACGGTCGCCAGCTCGCGGCAAGAGACGCGTCGAACCGAGGCACAAGCTTGACGCGGTTTCCGGTGAAGTCCTGAACCGCTGAGAAGCGATAATCGGTGTAGATGGAGTCGACGTAACCGAGTGATGCGGTGAGGTTCAGCGTCGGGTCCGGTCGCGCGGTCAACTCAACCTCAAAACCCCGGCTTCGGATTGCGGCGTTTGAAGTGATGAGATTGGTTGACACCGCCTGCCCCGAGCTGTCGACGAGGACGTTGTACTCCTGCCAATTCTGCGCGTCAGTATGGAAGACAGCGCCCGCCAACAGTGCCCGGCCATTCAGCAGGGTCAGCTTGGCACCCGCCTCATATGTCCACAGTGTCTCGGCTCCGTAGCGCGTGAAATCCTCCGTTACCGAGACAGACGCGGCGGCAAGGTTGAAGCCTCCCGGAATCCACCCCTTGGCGACCGATGTATAAAGCAGCAGATTTTCCGTGGGCTTCCAGTCGATGGAAACACGGGGGAGCAACTCGGTAAAGGTTTGGCTGAGATCTTCGGCCGCGAACGCAAACTGACCAGCGGGACCAAGGTCGAGCGAGCCAGCCTGCTGGTTCAACGCGCGTTCGGCGCTTTCCAGCCGCAGGCCGCCACCTAACCGAACCTTATCGGCAATCGGCACGCTGACATTTCCAAACACGGCATAATCCCGCGATCGGCTGGTCTGCGGAGGGGCTGGGTTATAATCGGCCAGGCCTCCGGGCCCCACCAGGGTCAACAGGGTTTGCTGACGGCGATCGCGGTAGTGGTTCATTCCGACGACCCATTGCACCGGGTCGCCCCTCGCCGCCGAAAGCCGCGCCTCCATATTGACGAACCGGTCGCTTCCTAAGTCAGCGCCGGCGACCGCCGGCAGCGCGGTCAAGTCGATGTCGGTCCCGAAGGCGTCATCCGTGTCGCTGCGCCACGAGGCGTTGACGTCGAGCCGCGCGCCGCCGAGGTCGTAGTTCAGATTGGCACCGACCGTGTATTCGTCGCGCTCCGTGTTTTTTGGAGCGTCGTTAACGAGGCGATAGCGGCCGGGGGTCAGGCCGCCATTGAAGCCAGAATAGTTCGCATTGTAGACGTCCGGATCGATCGGGAGGAACTCCTGCTTGTAGAGACCCGGAGCGCGCTGGCGGAAATAGTAGCTGAGCAAGTCGATCGTGAGGCGTTCAGTGGGGTTCCATCGCAACTTGCCCTGAACGAAACTGTTTTGAAGGTATCCGGGCTCGCCGATCGACGATGCGATATTACGCAGGAAGCTGTCTGCCTCCTCGTGTGTGACGACCACCGATCCCGCGAGCGTACTGGTAAGTGGTCCTCCCGCCGCAAACCGCGCATCGATGCCCTCACCATTGCCGAAGAACGTTCCCGTGAGCGACGCATCCATCTCGAAACTATCCGTCGGCATCCGGGTACGAATGACGATCAATCCAGATTCGGTGTTCGAGCCGTAGAGCGTTCCCTGGGGGCCGCGCAGCACCTCAACCTGCTCGATGAAACCGAGCGATTGGTCCTGCACCTCCCGAAACGGAATCCCATCAACGTACACCGCCGCGCGATTGACGATGAACGGGTTCGATTCGATGCCGCGGATGGTGACGAAGGTGCTCCCGATCTGGCTCAGTTGATTGAACTGGACGTTTGGGACGTAATCATCGATGTCACGCACGCTTTCGATGCGGGCATCGCGGATGAAGTCTTCAGACAGGACGGTCACGGCGACCGGGGTGTCGGCCAATCGCGTGTCCTGGCGCGTTCCAGTGACGACGATCTCTTCCAAAACCGTCGACTCTTGCGGAGAACTGGTTTGCGCGTAAGCCGGCATCGCGGCTCCTGTCAGCAACAGGCCGGCAACCACAGATTTCATCAAAGCACCCCATCAATGCGAACCCTCGCAGCTAATCGGGTTACAATATTACATCAACGACGCGGGCTTTCGGTAAGCGGCAAAGGCTTTCGGCTCTGAGCAGCACCACCAGACCACTCGCGCGGAGATACGCCGAACTGGCGTTTAAAAGCCGTCGCAAAGTGAGCCGGCGTATACCCGACCCGGTACGCTGTCTGGGTCGCGCCGTAGCCGCTCCGCAGCAGGGATGCGGCGGCGGCCAAGCGGCAGTCAGTGAGATAGGCGCCAATCGTTGTTCCGAAACTTTGACGGAAAGCCGAGGTCAGGGTCCTCGGACTGCATTTCAGTCGAGCGGCGAGACTGTGGATGGTGAGAGTCCCGGCAAACTCGACATCGACGATCTCCCGCGCGGCATTTGCCAAGCTTAGACTCCGTGACGATTCCAGTGTCTCGGAACTCGTTGCGAGGCACTGTTCCAGCACCGCGAATAGTGCAAGCGAGCGACCTTCGATAGCGAGGTCGCGCGCCGTACCCTGAAACCATTCGTCAATCGGCGCCACGAGCGCCGCGACTATTCGCGGCGGAATCCTCTCAACCCCCATGCACACGTTATCGGGAATGGCTGCGAGACAAGCTGGCAGATCGTGGTCCGCCAAAGTTTGCCAGTCGATCGACAGCCCCGCCGAACGGAACTCACCTGAAGACACCGCCGTGCGCAATCGAATTGGCTCCCGGCTGCTCAAGACCGACAATCCGGATCGAGCCAGTGAAAGCTCACCGAAGGATGTTTGACTTGCCATCGACGGTGCGAAACCACAGCTGATGTGAAGGCCGGCTGGGATCTCGGCCTCGTAGTTGACGCCGGAGAAGTTTCGACCCTTGGACAGATAGAATGTGCCCGACGTGGAGGGGTGCCGCGCGTGCTGGGTTGCGCCGCCCGCTGCCCGACTGACTTTCTGTATCCACTCGTCCTTCACGCCTGGAGCTATAGGCGATCACTAGTCGGTCCGCTAACTATTCCAAGATGACGAGATCGTTCGCAGCACCGCCCCAAGAACAGGCGGCAAGATTGGCGTCGAGACCCGCACCGTATCGCCCTACGGATCCCAGGGCTTCATTTCGCTGGTCTAGAACGGTTAGTTTTTCTCGCGCCGAACGATATTCCGCACAGGCGGTGTCCCGGTCGCCGGCGGCTCTGGCGATGTTCGCCATTGTGACGTGTGCCAGCACTAAGCGGTTCGACCGCGCGGGTGTCGGGTTTCGGCGCAGCACGTCTTGGTGCATCGCGATCACGCCGCGCTGGAGGGCGATGGCTTCGCTGTGCCGCCCGTCCGCGCTCAGCGCCTGAGACCGGGCCTGCTGCACGTTCGCGGCGAAGGCGCGCAGTCCATCGTCGTTGCTCTCGATTTGCAGCAGCCGGTCGAGGATGCTCGACGCCTGGTCGAGGAAGCGGCGCGCCTGTCCGGCGAGCGCGGGCGATTGGGTGGCGGAACTGTAGCCGACGTTGGCGTTCCAAGCCAAAGCATAGAGGATGTTGGGATCGCCGGGGTTCGCGCGCTCAGCTTCGCGAAAGAGCCTCTCGGCTTCCAATAGATCGGCCACCGCGTCATCGGGCTGGTCGAGGAAATAATGGTGGATGCCGCGATAGTAGCGTGCATAGGCGCGGTCGAGGGATGCGTCTGAGCTGTCCCGCATGGCCGCCGGCCATTCCGCGATTTCCGCTTCAAGAAGGTCGGACAGGCGCGGCATGTCGTCGAGCGAGGCGGTCAGCGTCGTCATGTCCAGTTCCGCCTTGCGGACATTCCGGCGCGCCATGTGCCAACGCCGGTCCCGTGCGGCGGACGGCACGGCGGCCAGAACGGCGTGCGCCTCGACGAGGCGCGCGGCGGCGGCGTCCGTCTTGGAGTCGATGTGCCCTAGGATCATCGCCAGCGACGCCTGGGCTTCGGCGAGGTCCGGCGCGGAAGGCTCTCGCAGGTCGCGGATCATGCCGATCGCGCGCTCCAGGTTGGCGCGGGCGTTTTCGAACTGGCCGAGATGCGGTCGGTCGGGAACGCCTTGGGCGCGGGCGAGCGCGATGAAGCCGCGTGCCGCCTCCAGCTTCAGCGCGTCGTCGGCGCCGGGCGAGGCGGCGAGCGCGGACAGATAGCGGCCGGCTTGCTCGGCCAAGTCGGCGCGCGCCTTGGTCGAGCCCGCGATGCGCTCCAGCTGGCTGTTGAGGTCGAAGATCATGTAGCCGGCCAGGGCGCGCACTTCCTCGAACCGCTGCTCCTCGGCGACACGGGCGCGCTCGGCGCGGCAGTAGGAGACCAGCGCGACGATCAGCGCGGCGAGGATCAGCGCCAGCGCGACGGCGGCGGCGGTGACGGGCCAGCGGTAGCGGCGCACGAATTTGCCGATCGCATAGCCCCGCCCGCCATTGCGGGCGGTGACGGTGCGGCCGGTGGCATGGCGGTCGAGATCGTCCATCAGCGCATCGACCGAGGCGTAACGATCGGCGGGGTCGAGCGCGGTGGCGGTGGCGATGATCGCCTTCAGGTCGGCGTCGGGCGCGTGGTCTTCCACCAGCACGTCGAGCAGGCGGCCCAGCGAAAAGACGTCGCTGAGCGTGGTGGCGCCGACGCCCGCCATGCGCTCGGGCGCGGCGAAGCCGGGCGTCAGGCTGAGGCCGGCGAGCGAGGGATAGGGCGAGGACGCCGCGCCGTCGCCGCCCTCCGCCTCGGGCGGCTTGGCGATGCCGAAGTCGATCAGGCGCGGCGCGCCATCGGCGGCGACCAGCACGTTGGACGGGGTGATGTCGCGGTGGACGATCAGATTCTGATGGGCGAAACGCACCGCGTCGCACACCTGACGGAACAGCGCGAGGCGCGCGGGGATGCCGAGCGAGTTGTCCGCCGCCCAGTCGGTGATCGGGCGGCCATCGACATATTCCATGACGATGTAGGGCTCGCCCCGCTCGGTCGCGCCGCCGTCGTGAAAGCGGGCGATGTTGGGATGGACGAGGTCGGCCAGCGTCTGCCGCTCGGCCAGGAACCGTTGGATCAGCGCGTCGGACAGGACGCCCGGTTTGACCAGCTTGATCGCGGCCTGATGGCGGAAGTCGTCGGATGCCCGCTCGCCGAGATAGACCGCGCCCATGCCGCCCTGGCCGATGCGGCGGACAATGCGATAGGCGCCGATCCGTTCGGGCAGCGGCGCGTCTACGCTGGCCTGCGCGCCGCCGGTGTGGACCGCGACGGACGCCGCCCGGTCGGCGGCGAACAGCGACAGGACGCGGTCGGCGAGAGCCTTGTCGGCGCCGGCCTGCTGCATGACCCAGGCTTCGCGGGCGGCGGCGGGGCGGTCCAGCGCCGCCTCGAACAGGGCGAGCGCGCGCTGATCGAGCGAACGGTCGGTCATTCCGGGCGCTCCTGCATGGCTTGCATCAGCCAGGCGCGGGTCGAGCGCCAGCGGCGCTTCACGGTTGGGGCGGACTGGCCGGTGACGGCGACGATCTCGTCGATCGTCATCCCGCCGAAATAGCGCATCTCGACGAGGCTCGCGCGGTCGCGGTCCCAGCCTTCGAGTTCGATGAGCGCGGCGTTGAGATCGAGCAAGTCCACCGGCGGCGCCTCGGCGCCCATGCCGGTGACGAGGGTCACGCGGTGATGGTCCCGCTTTTCCGTCAGACGCGCGCGGGCGTGATCGACCAGCACCTGCCGCATGACGCGCGCAGACAACGCCAGGAAGTGCGCCTTGTCGCGCCAATCGATCCGCTCCAGCGGGATCAGGCGCAGCACGGCCTCGTTGACCAGGTCGCCGCTGGACAGAGAGCTATGGCGCTCGCGGCGCAGGAGAGCGGCGGCGACGGTGCGAAGTTCGTCATGCGCCAGCGCGAACAGCCGGTCGCCCGCCGCCGCGTCGCCCGCCTGCCAGGCGTGCAGCAGTGCGCGGCTATCCTCGTCCCCGGCGATCCCGTCCCCGTCCCCCATAGTCGGGATGCTAGCAAGACGCGGGCCGCGCGGGAAGCTTTGGCGCAAACGCGGCATCGGGCGGGCGCTCATCGTGCGAGCCGGGCAAAGCAGAAGGTGGCGTCGTCGCGGCTGGGTCCGTCCGCCTTGTGCGCGAGCCATGTCGGCAGGGCGCCGGCTTCCACGGACGCCGCGCCGTAGGTGAAGGCTTCGCGACAGGCGAACGACTTCGACACGCCATCAGTCGAAACGGAGACGAAGTCCGGCGTCTCCTCGGCGATGTGGAGGCGAAAGCGCGACAGCGCGTCGGACTGGCACAGCGAATAGGTGCGCTCGCCGTCCAGACCGTCGTCGGGCAGCGGGCGAACGATCCGGCGCGCGCCGAAGCCGAGCAGCGCGTCGCCGTCGCCGATCTGGACCACGACCGTCCGGCGCCCATCGCCGGCGGCTGCGACCAAAGTCGCGCCGTAGGGGACCATTGGGCCGCCGCCCAGCCGGGCGGTCACCAGGTCGAGCAGATTGGGGTTGTCGGCGGCATAGGCGCGCACCGCGGTGCGCCAGTGGTCGAGGATGGATGTGGGGATCCGATGCGCGTCGGCGCCGTCGCGCGCCGCGATCCAGTCGGCCAGCACCGCCGCCGCCGCGTTCACCGCGAAGGCCGCGCCGATCGCGGAGCGATAGTGGATCGGGGAGCCGTGGCCGTCCGCCACGGCGATGACGAAGCAGTCGCCCTCGGTCCAGGCGTGGAAGGCGTCCTGATTGTCCTGCCCGGCGTCAGCGTGGCGCGCGCCACGCGCGGATGCGCCGGCGACGCGCCAGAAGGACGAGGTTTCCCGCGGCGCGACAGGGGTTGGGCGGCTCAGGGCGACGGTTGGACTCAAGCGAGTTACTCCAGCGCGCAAGTGCGCTCGACCCTGACAGGCGCGATCGTCGGTCAAAACGGATCACCCCAATGATCCGTTTTTTCAAAAATCACGCCTCTCTCAAATGACCCCCCGGTTTTCGCGGTGGTCAGGAGAGAGAAAGGAAGGATCGATGAACTTCGATGAACTGCCCCCGTCGCAGTCACACCGTCTGCTGCCGCTCGGCGAGAGCCGGATCGAGACGCGCGACGGCCAGCCCTGGCTGATCGTCACGGGCGAGGCGCCCTGCGCCAACATGGAGGTCGCCCTGCACCCCTACTTCTACATCGAGCGGCCCGACTGGTGGTCGATCGAGCTGGTGGGGAACGTGCCGGGCGGCTTTTGCCTTGAAGCGATCACGCCCTACACCGTCGCCCGACCGCTGCGCGGGATCACCGGCCACAAGGGCATCACCGTGGTCGGCGCCGACGAAACTCGCAACCACGCAATCCAGGACGACTGACGTCGCCCGATCGCATCTGCAAATCACAGGAGAGAGACATGACAAACAGTCACGATGCCGATGGCGGCTATTCCACCCGCAAAGTCGAAGGCGGCTTCGATCTGGAGTTCAACGGCAAGGTGGTGATGCACCTGCGTGGCGAAGACGGAAGCCTGACGGCACAGGCCCCGACCGGCCTCGCCTCGTCCGATGACGACAAACAGCGGTGTTTCGACAACTGCTTCGCGAACTCCGACCAGACGGCCGGTGCGGCGAAAGCCTGCGCGAAGAAATGCGGGCTGGAATAAATCCCGGAAACGCGGGGCTTTCGACGGGGTGCGAACTTTTTTTCGTGCCCCGTCATTTTTTTTGATCCGTTTTCCGATCGATCCCGCCTCTCCGGGGTGAGGCCGCATTTTCGCGGTTGGCGAAACCGCGTCCGGGCGGCGCAACAGGGAGAGAGACATGGGTCAGGGGATCGTCGCGGGGATCGCGCGGGCGCGGTCGGTTCGAGCGCGGATGCTGTTGGGCGGCGCGTCGGCGGTGGCGATGCTGGCGGCGGGGCTGGCGGCCAGCCCGGCGACGGCGCAGCAGGTCACGCCTGGAAGCGCGCAATGCCCCGTGGTCGATGGCGTTGTGACGTGCAGCGGCGATATCCGCAGCGGCTTCAACAGTGGTTTCAACGATTCTCTTCGGCGCTTCGTATTCCGCGACTTGACCCAACCAATTCAGCCGCCCAATCGTGCCAACGGCATCACGATCAATTCCTCGCGTCCGGATGTCGAACTCGATTCATCGGTTCGAGTAGATATCAATAAGACACTCCGCGAGTCCGGCTACGTCAGCGCTCTCTACTTGGGAGGTGGGGCCAACACGGTCTTGAACAACGGCTCGCTGACAGCAAGGGGTTTCGGAGACACGGTAGGGATCTACGTGAATGGCCGGAGCCGGGTCGGTCAGCCACTCGCGATCGTCAACAATGGTACGATCGATCTCCGGACTACTGCGGGAGATAGCGGGACCACCAACTACTTGAACTACGGAATCCTAGCCGAGCAGGCTGAATCTCTCACAATCCGCAATGCTGGTCTGATTGATGTTGCGGGAGTGCGTGGAAGCGCTGGCATCCGGGTTACCGACAACGACCTTGGCACCTCAATCCCGTCAGTCCTTATTGAAAATACGGGGACGATCCGCAGGGCAGATTTGGATTTTGCTTGGAACGCCTCGATACGAGATGAGAATCCCGACGCGATCGCAATCGTTCTTCCGTTCTTCAACGATGTAACAATTCGAAACTCCGGCAGGATCGAAGGCGGTGAAATTCTTGTCCAACGAATCGACCGAAGCGGCACTGCGACTACTGCCAACGGCAGGATTTCGATTGATAACAGCGGTGACTTGGTAAATTCAAGAATCTGGGTGGAGGACGCCAATGAACTCAACCGGCGGCGTGTTCAGAATTACGATATTCAGATAACGAACACAGGAACGATTGAGAATGGGGGGATAAACTTCCTACACACATTCCGAGCGGAGGGGAGTGATCTGAACGTCCGCATTTTGAATGACGGGAACATCACTAATCGCCCTAGTACCGGATTATTTGGTCCGGCTGGCTCGACCCAGCAAGCCATCTTTGTCAACACTGAGGCGTCGTCTATATCCGATCCGCGCGAAAACGTGGAAGTTATAAATCGCGGAAACATCACGATATTCCCTACGGCGCAAGGCACGTCCAATATTTCGAGTGCGGTTGATTTACGTGTTCTAGGGAATCTATCGCTGCTGAATGAAGGTTCCATCAATAGTGGGAGTAATCCAGCAGTTCTGGCAGCCGCTTTTGGCCAGAACAGCCTCGTCAAGGTTTTAAACCGAGGTTCCATAGATACTAACGGCGGCGATTCGGCGTTTTACGGCTTGCAAGCCTCATCACGAGCCGGAACCGTTGATCTTTCCAACAGCGGCACAATCAGCATCGCTAGCACCCGAGCCAATCCCCGTATGTTCGACGGTGACGTGGATGGCACCCGCTATACATTCTACTATGGGCCGAGCGGTCGAGCAGGCCTGAGCGCATTGAGTCAGGTAGATATAGCCCTTCAGTCCGATGGCGACATCACAGTGGCGGGCGCTGATAGTGCAGGAATTTATTTCAAGTCTATCAGTTATAGCGAAGCGAATTATCAGGATTTCCTGAGCAGAGGAAATTTGTCAGCTGGCTATTCGCGAGACGCAGATTTAGGAAGCATCGTTTCAGTTAACGTCACGCGAAACATCACCGCTTCCGGAAATGCTTCATTCGGCATATTCGGAGTGCTTGGGCTTTCGCAAGATAGGCCCAATTTTGCGAGGGGAGAGTTCGCAGTTGATAACGATGGAACCTCAAGCGTAATCGCGGTTGCGCCCGGCGTGACCATCACTGGAGGCAGCGGCATGGGGTCCGGCATCTACATAATGGGTGCTGGTAAGATGACGTTGAATAATCAAGGTTCCATCGCGAGCGCGGGCAGCGCCGGCACCGGCGGCGTGCTAATCGGCGATACTCTGTTCTCCGGGGATGCTACGACACCGGGAGAATTTTTCGTCGCTCCTAACCTCCGCCTGCACCTAGTCGACAGCGTCAACACCGGCAGCATCATCTCGACCGGCGGCTATGGCGTTCGTGTCGCCAATGGTGGTTTGCTAAACTTCCGCAACGACGGTCTGATCCGGGGCGGTGAAGGTTCGATCGGCGCCAGCCATACCAGCCAGATCGTCAACGGCGGATCGGGGATTCTGGACGGCCGCATCGCGCTGAATGGCGCGGGAAGCGTGCTGACAAATCACGGAGCGATCCAGGTTTCGTCGCCCGGCTTCGTCTCGCACACGATCAACGGTGACTATACACAGAGCGCGAGCGGCCTGCTGTCGCTACGCTCCGGTGCGGGCGGGCGCGATACGTTCAACGTCACCGGGGATATGGTGTTCGACGGCCAGCTGAGGCTGGCTCTTGGAGCACCGTCCAGTTCGGCGCTCATCAATGTCGGGGGCAACCTGACGCTGGGCGGCACGCTTTCCGTCACGGACGCGGGCGGGTTCGGTGACGGCGTGTATCGCATCTTCAACTATGGCGGCACGCTGACCGACAACGGCATGACGCTCGGGCCGCTTCCGGCAGGGGCGAACGGCAACATCCAGACGGTGTTCGCCGGACAGGTCAACCTGGTGGTCGGGCGCGGCCTCCAGTTCTGGGATGGGGGCAACACCACCGCGAACCTGGCCGTCGATGGCGGATCGGGCGTCTGGAACAACACCACGACCAACTGGACGCGCAGCGAAGGCGATGTGAACGAGGCGTGGCAGGGTCGCGGCGCGGTTTTCCAAGGAACGGCGGGCACCGTGACGATCGCGCCCGAGGGCGTGTCGGCCAGCGGCCTCCAGTTCGCGGTGAACGGCTACACCCTGACGGGCGGTGTGCTGACGCTGGCGACCCCAGCTTCCGTGCGCGTCGGCGACGGCAGCGCGGCCGGGGCTTCGATGAGCGCCACCATCGCCAGCGTCATCGCGGGCACGTCCGGTCTCGATAAGACCGACTTCGGCACGCTGATCTTGTCGGGCACGAACACCTATACGGGCGGCACGACCGTCAGCAGCGGTGTTTTGCAGGTGTCGCGCGACGCCAACCTAGGCGCGGCCTCGGGAGGGGTCACGCTGAACGGCGGCACACTGCGATTCAGCGCGGAGGGCAGCTCGGCGCGAAACTTCACCGCCGGGGCATTGGGCGGCACGCTGGAGAACGCCAACGCCCTGCTGCTGTCCGGCGTGATCGACGGCGCGGGCGCGTTCCGCAAGATCGGCGCGGGCAACCTGATCCTGACCGGCGACAGCTCCGGGTTCGGCGGCACGTTCAACCTGGCCGCCGGGGCGATGCGGCTGGACGGTCAGCTTGGCGGGACGCTGAACGTCGCCTCCGGCACGCGGCTGAGCGGCGCGGGGACGCTGCGGAACGCGGTGATCTCCGGCACGGTGAACCCCGGCACGGGCAACGGCATCGGCACGTTGAACGCCAGCGGCAACGTGACGTTCGCGGCGGGCTCGACCTATGAGGTCGACGTCACCGTGGACGGGCGCGCCGACCGGCTGAACGTGACGGGCACGGCGACGCTCCAAGGCGGCAACGTCTCGGCGTTGTTCCAGGGCACGAACAACGATGCCTGCGGGGCGTCGATCACCTCGACGATCCTGACCGCGCAGGGGGGGATCAGCGGCACGTTCGCGGGGGTCAGCACCAACTACGCCTTCCTGACCCCGACCCTGAGCTACGACGCCAACAACGTGCGGCTGACGCTGGCGCGCAACGCCGCCACCTTCACCGAGCGCGGCGTGACGGCGAACCAGCAGTCGAGCGCGGCGGCGGCGGAGCGGCTGGGCTGCGGGAACGCGGTCTACAACGCGATCATCCCGCTGGAGGTCGACACGGCGCGCTACGCCTTCGATCAGCTGTCGGGCGAAGCGCACGCCAGCGCGCGCAGCGGCCTGCTCGACGACAGCCGCTTCTTCCGCGACGCCATGCTGGCGCCGGGCGAACGTCGCGGCGCCTGGGGCAACGTCTACGGCTCGTGGGGCCGGATGGACGGCGACGGCAACGCCGCGCAGGTCAAGCGCGACGGGACCGGCCTGTTCGCCGGCGTCGACGTGCCGCTGGGCGAGACGTTCTCGGCCGGGATCGGCGGCGGCTACAGCCGTTCCGACTATGCCGTCGCCGACCGCGTGTCGTCGGCGGAGGTCGAGAGCTGGCACCTGGGCGCGCGCGTCGGCGTGCAGGCGGGCGGGTTCGACCTGTCGGCCGGCGCGGCGATGGCGTGGCACAGCTTCGACATGGAGCGGGCGATCGTCTTCCCCGGCTTCAGCGAGACCGCCTCGTCCCGCTATGACGGCGAGACGCGTCAGGCGTTCGGCCGCGTGGGCTATGCGATGCGCCTGAGCGACGCGACGGCGGTCGAGCCGTTCGCCGAGGTCGCGTGGGTCGAGGTCAAGACCGACGCCTTCGCCGAGACCGGCGGCGCGGCGGCGCTGTCGGGCCGGGCGGAGACGGACGACGCGGTGTTCACGACGCTAGGCGCGCGCGGATCGACGCAGGTCGGCGGGCTGAGCCTGTCGGGCCGGCTGGGCTGGCGTCACGCCTTCGATCTCGATCCGGCGCGGAGCCGCGTGTCGTTCGCGGGCGGCGACGCCTTCACCGTCACCGGCGCGCCGATCGCCGAGGACGCGCTGGTGGTGGACGCCGGGGCCGAGTTCACCTTCGGCCGGGGCGCCCGCCTGAGCGTCGGCTACAGCGGCCAGATGGGCGACGGCGTCCGCGATCACGGCGCACGCGCGATGCTGCGTGTTCCGTTCTGAGGAAAGGACGGCCGCTCGGCCGTGAAATGAGCGATGCCCTTTGATATCCGCCAGCTTCGTTACGCGATCGCGGCGGCCAATCATGGGAGCCTCTACAAGGCGGCCCGCGCGCTGGACGTCGAGCAATCGACGCTCAGCCGCGGCATCCTCCGGCTGGAACGATCGCTGGGCGCGCCGATCTTCAATCGCTCGCGGGCCGGCGTGACGCTCACTCACGCCGGCATCGCCTTCATTCAAAGCGCGACGCCGCTGGTCACGTTGAGCGATCGGCTCGTGGCGATCATGCGATCCGCCGGTCAAGGCCGGCTCGGCGGGCTGATGCTGGGGCACAATGGGTCGATGTCGGCCGGCAACCTGCGCGCCACCCTGCTCGGCTGGCGCGACGCGAACCCCGACGTGGACGTGGATGGGGTCGAGGCCGATCGGAGCGTGCTGCTCGCCGGGCTGGACACCGGCGAAATCGACGTGGCGATCCTGATGGGCGCGGCCGCGCACAACGGTTTCCGGTGCGAACCGCTGTGGAGCGAGCGCGTCCTTGTCGCCCTCCCCGCCAGCCATCGACTGGCCGAGCGCGACATCGTGCAATGGACGGATCTTCGCGGTGAACAGTTCCTGTTCACCGTCGCCGACCCGGGACCGGAGAAGCGCGACATCCTTCTCGGTAAGCTGGGCTCATCGGGCTGCACGCCCGCGATCCGGATGCACCGCGCCAGCCGCGAGACCATCCTTAGCATCCTGGGCGGCACGACGGCGGTGACGCTGGTTTGCGAGAGTTCGACGGGGGCACGCTATCCCGATGTCGTCTATCGCCCGATCGACGGCGAGCAAGGCCAGGCCCTGATTGGTTATTCGGGATGTTGGCGCGACGACAACGCCAATCCCGCGCTGCGCCGGTTCCTCCAGTTCATCAAAAATCGCTACGCGCTGTCTTTTGAGATCGCGTCACGAATGAGGTAAAATGGCGGGCGTCATTTGGAGTGCATCCGATGCAGAGCAGTAAAGCCGTCATCGTTGCCGCGATCGTCTGTCTCATCGTTGGTTTCACCGCTGGGTTCGTTCTTCGCCCGGTCATCGCACCGCCGACCGCGACCGGCGAACGCGCGCCCGGCGTCGTCAGCGCGTCGGCGTCGAGATCGTCGGAGCCACGAGGCGTCCAGTATTTCGAGGCCAACATCGAGGAGGCGCGGCGCGTCGTTGCGGGCTGCACCCACGGCTCGATCCGGGGCGGCGAGTGTGCGAACGCCGAACAGGCCATCGTCACCGTCGACTCCGCCGAGCGGCGTCGACGTTTCTTCGATCGGTAGTCCGTCGCACTCAGCCGCTTTGCGGTCGGCGATTGCGGACGAAGCCTCGATCGCTGCCCATGAACCGCGTCAGCATCGGTGCGATCAGCTTCTCCGGCGGGATCGCGTCACCGCCGGATTCCGCTGCCAGCGCCGCCGCATAGGCGGTGAGGTCACGGTGGACGTCGGCGGGCAGTTCGACCGTGATCTTCACCGGACGGTCATCGACCAGCGGCCCGAGTTTCAGCTTGGTCATCGCGGCGTTCCTATCGGTTCGAGAATGAGGTCGCGGGTGATGAGCACGCGCAAGGGGTGGCCGGGACGGATAGTGAGCGTCGGCTGCACGTTGAGCTGCCGCCCGACTACTTGCTGGCCGGTCTGATTGATCGTGTCCTGAGAGCCTCGGCGCAGCGCCCGGATCAGGTCGTCGTCGCTGTCGCCGCCGAGTTCCGTTCCAACGCCGAGCAGCGTCGAGATGGCTGCGGCGCGCAGAAGGCGTCCCCAATGCTGGTTCACTCGGTCCTGTAATCCGGTGTAACCCGAAGCGTCGGTCGCGGACTGACGCTCCAGCGTGATCGAGCGTCCATCGGGCAGGATCAGCCGATCCCAGGCCA
The DNA here is from genome assembly GCF_026105875.1 of Brevundimonas sp. BT-123. Classification (GTDB taxonomy): domain Bacteria; phylum Pseudomonadota; class Alphaproteobacteria; order Caulobacterales; family Caulobacteraceae; genus Brevundimonas. The sequence continues at coordinate 19,247 of NZ_JAOYTN010000011.1, forward strand.
GCAAGACGCGGCTCTGCCCAGCGTCGATCTGGCTGTCATATTCGCCGATCAGGCGCGCGCCTTGGGGGATCAGCAAGATGCGGCCAGTCGGGCTGTCATAGACGTTCTGCGTCACCTGCGCGGTGATCTGCCCCGGCAAATCGGAGCGGATGCCGGTGATGAGCGCGGCAGGGATGATGCTGCCGGCCTGCACGATGTTCGGAGATGCCGGAGCGCGCAGCCGCTCGGCACTGACCGTCTCACGATTTGTAGGCCGCGACATGAAACCTCCACCCGGCGTGGTGGTCTGATTGGATGCGCTGCTCGATTGCGCGGCTTGAAGGCTAGCGAGGTCAAGGGCTCCGCCGGGTGACACCTGCTGGGGGTACCCGGCTCCGCTGCCAGACAGAAAAACGCTGCTGGTGCGTGCGGCGTCGCGCTCTTGCTGGGCACGCTGCATGGCCGCTTCTCGTGCTTGCGCGGCAGGGTCGGCCTGCACGGTCTCGCCGCCGATAGGCGGCACCGGCACCTCCTCGCCGCGCTGCTGGGCGGACAGGATCGGCCCACCGAGGTCGCCGGGAAGCGGCGGGCCGAGGCGGGGCGCCTGCGCGTAGTCGCTTGGTCCCGATGTGATGGTCTCCGCCGTGGCCCGCCCCTCGGTGTTGTAGAGTTCTTCGGTTTGGCGCTCTCCGGCCGGGGTGAGCGCGTAGATGAGCGACCCGCCGATCCCGAGGCCGGCGGCGACGCCCAGCACCGTCAACGCCCTGCGTGACAGGCGCATGACCGAAGGCGGATCGCCGCGAAGCTGAAACGGGCGAGGATCGGCCGGCGGCTCCGGCGCATCTTCCGCGACGCTGGGGAAGTCAGTGTCGGTCACGACCGCCCCCTCCGGCCCTCGTCGCGCACGATGCGGACGCGCTGTGCGCCGCGTCGGTCGCCCAGGCGTAGTTCGGCGACCTCGAAACGGCGGTCCACCACCATGTAGCGACCCTGAACGCGGTAGTTGACGAGTTCGGCGTCACCGGCCGCGCTGGTGATGAACAGCGGCGGCATCTCCCCCTCGGAGATCCCAGCCGCAAACTCGATGAACACCTGTCGCCCATCATCGAACACGCGGACGGGCCGCCACGGCGCCCGGTCGCCCTCGATGCGATAGCCGAAGTTCAATGCGGCCGGATCGATGCCGGCCGCGACCGGCTGGGCCGCAACGGCCGCCTCGCTGGCCGCGCGCAGGGCGATGAGCTGATCTTGCGGATAGGTCCAGGATACCGACGCCATATAGGTCGAGGGCGTCGCGCGCAGTTCCAGATGATAGGTCCGGCGATCGGTGTTGATGACCAGGTTCGTGGACAGGTCGGGGCGGGTCGGCTTGACGAGAATGTGGACCCGCGCGGTCGCGCCCGTGCCGCTGATCGTGTCCCCAATGATCCAGCGGACGGTGTCTCCGGCCGCGACCGGACCCGGCCCAACAAGCTGCTCGCCTTCCTGCAAGGCGATGTCCGTCACCTGCCCCGGCGCGGTATAGACCTGATAGAGCGCGCCCTCGGTCCAGTGATATTGCTGGATGGCGTTGAGGAAGCCGTCGCGCACGGGCTGGACGCGCGCGGCGTCGTTCGCCGCGCCGATCCGCCGACGCGGGTCTGACGCCTCCGGCGTCCGACTGGCGGTCGCCGGTGCGGGCATGAGCTGGCCCGGCAGCGGGAGCGGCTCCGCGATCACGACCACCTCGACAGGGCGCGACGGTTCGGCGGCGGGGATCGCCATGATTTCGAGCGGCGGGCTGGACGTGGCTGGCGAGGCCTTGGCGAACGCGGCGCAACCGCTGAGCACGGCGGCCGACGCCAAGACGATGGCCTTGCTGGCCGGACGATGCGTCATTGGGAAAGCTCCTTTGACCAGTTGAGGGCGTTGACGAACACGCCGAGCGGGTTCTTCCGCAGGGCGTCCGGGGTGCGAGGCGGCTGAACGACGACGGTGAGGATCGCGGACCATCGCTCGGTCGTGGTTAGCGTGCCGTCGGTGTAGCGACGCTCGGTCCAGGCGACGCGAAAGCTGTCGGGGGACGCGCGGATGACGCTCGATACGTCCACGGCGACCTGCACTCGTCCGACATTGGCGAACGGGTCGTTGGCGCGGGCATGATCGTTCAACGCGATGGCCCCACGATCCGTGGTGAAGTCGTAGGCCCGTAGCCAGTTTTGCCGAACGACGACGGGATCGGCGGACAGCCCGCGAACCTGTTCGATGAACCGGGCGAGGTGGAACGCGATCTGCGCGTCGGTCGGTCGGTAGCCAGCCTCGGCAGGCGCGACCGCCTGGGCCTCGCCGAGCTGATCGACCTGCACGACCCACGGCACGATATGTCCCCGCGCCGATTGCCAGACCAAGCCGCCAGCCAGCGCGCCGGACAGCGCGAGCGTGCCGAAAAAGGCCAGACGCCAGTTGCGCGCCTGCACGCGGGCGGAGCCGATCCGATCGTCCCAAGCCTGCGCGGCGCGCTGATAGGGCGTCACCGGCTCGGGCGTCTGGCCGTAACGGAGAGAGGGACGTCGAAACATCGGACTTAATCCTTTTGGCTGAGATCGACCGACGCGCCGCTGCCGCCGCCGTCGCCGGAGCGCAGCGTGTGGGCGGCGGTGGTCGCACTGTGGGTCATGGACTGGCGGCGCTTCATCGCGGCCGCCCAGCCTGGCGCACCGGCGGACGCGGTGTCAGCCGGAGTTGAAGCGGGCGCCGACGCGCCGCCGGTGATGCTGCCGCCCGTCGCTGAAACCGCCGCCCGCGCACCGGAGCGGTGGCTGTCCTTCAAGGACGACGCCGCGCGGCGCAGCGGCGAAGCGGCGGCGCCCATCGCGGCCGAGCCGACACCGCCTGCGCCGCCGGCCACGGCGGACGCCCCGGTCTTGCCCGCCGATCCGAGCGCGTAGGCGCTCTGCGCGCCGCCGGCGGCGAAGGCGGCGCCTCGCGCCGTTCCAGCCGCCGCGCCGGCAATGGCTCCCGCGCCAAGCCGAGCGGCGGCGACCCCGCCGACCAAGGCGCCGCCAGCGGCGAGCGCGGCCCCGGCGGCGGCGCCTGCTCCGAGCGCGGGACCGCCCGAGACGATGCCGTTGGCGACGCCAGGACCGAAGATGGCGAGGCCAAGCAGGCTGAGCGCGGCCAAGGCGATCGCCATCACCTGTTCCATGTTCGGCTCCGCACCGACCGCAGCATTGGTGAACTGGCTGAAGAGGGTCGTGCCGATCCCGGTGATGACGGCCAACACCAGCACCTTGATTCCGCTGGAGACGACGTGCCCGAGCACACGCTCCGCCATGAAGGCCGTCTTGTTGAAGAAGGCGAACGGCAGAAGGACGAAGCCGGCCAACGTGACCAGCTTGAACTCGATCAACGTCACGAACACCTGGATGGCGATGATGAAGAAGGCGAGGACGACGATCACCCAGGCCAGCAGTAGAAGCAGGATTTGGACGAAGTTGGTGAACAGTCCGATCGGGCCGATCAGTTCCTCCGTCGCCGCGAGCATCGGGTCGGCTGCATCGAGGCCAGTGGCCGCGATCATTCCGGGCCGCATGAAGTCCGCGATCGTCATCGCGCTGCCGCTCGCTTGAAGACCGAGGCCCGCGAAGCTCTGGAACACGATCGTCGCCAGCGTGCCGAAGTTGCCGATGATGAAGGCGAAGACGCCGATGTAGAGCGTCTTCTTCACCAGCCGCTGGATCACGTCCTCATCGGCGCCCCAGGCCCAGAACAGACCAGCGATGGTGAGATCGATGGCGATCAGGGTGGTCGACAGGAACGCGACCTCCCCGCCCAGCAAACCAAACCCGCTGTCGATGTAGTTGCCGAACACACCCAGGATGGTGTCGATGACGCCGGTGTCGTTCATGGCAGTATCTCCCGCCCGAAGAAGCGGCGGCGTTTGGCTTCCCAGGCCGCCTCGCATCCGCTGTCGGGCATGGTGATGGTGCGGCAGCGGCGAAGATCGACGGCGGGCGTTTCCAACGCCGCCGCGACCGGCGCGGACGCGGGCGCGACGGGTTGCGCGGGCCGGGTCACGGACACGATCGCCACCGTGAGCATGAACCCGGCCAGCGTAGCGACGCTGGCGATCTTTGCCGTGCGTCCCATGTCAGTTGCGCGTGCGGAAGCGGCGGAACCGCTCGCGGCCCTCGGCTTCGATCGCGGCCTGGCGCGCCGACTCCAGCGCCTGCGCTCGGCCCTGCGCGGCCAGCAGGGCTGTTAGATCGGCGAGCTGCTGGGCTTGAAGGGCCACAAGCTGATTACCGGCTTGGGCCGCTTGCAGAGCGCCTTCGGCGGACTGGCTCGCGCCGACCAGCCGATCGAGCGTCGCGCGCGAGCCGTCGATATTGCCGACGACGCCGGCCTGAACGCGAAGCGCGTCCTCGAACGCCCCCACGCTGTCGGCCCACCGCGCATTGGCGTTGGCGACCATCTGGGCGTGGCTCCCGGTCAGCGCCGAACCCCGGTAGCGGCCCTCGAACGCCTGGCGAACCTGCTGCACATCATAGGCGATCCGCTGCGCCTCGCCGAGAAGCTGCTGAGTGCGCTGGACCTGCTGCTGGAGCTGGCGCAGTTCGCTCATCGGCAGGGAGGCGAGATTGCGCGCCTGGTTGGTCAGGCTCGCGGCTTGCTGCTGGATTTGCTGGACCTGATTGTTGATCTGCTGGAGGGATCGCGCGGCCGTCAGCACGTTTTGGGCATAGTTGCTGGGGTCGTAGACGACGCCGCCAAGTTGCGCGTGGGCGGGCGTCGCCACGGTCAGTCCGATCCCGCCGCTGATGGCGATCACGCTCGCCATGACGGCGGCCCGGAGGATGTTGGTGGTCATTGGTCAGTCTCCTGCTGGCTGGGGAGTAGAAGATCGATCGCCCAGGCGGAGCCGCGATGGCGCAGCCACTCGGCCGCGAAACCGGCCGGACCGTGCTCGTTGACGATGTCGGCGATGCGAAGCTGGTCCGCCTTCGAGGAGGCGGCGGCGAAAGCGAGCGCGACTTCGCCCAGGCCCAGCTCAAACAGCCGGTTTCCGTGGCGCGACTGACAGTAATAATCCCGCTTGGGCGTGGCCCGGCTGAGGATTTCGATCTGCCGCTCGGTCAGGCCGAACCGCTCGTAGATCGCCGCGATCTGCGGCTCGGCGGCCCGATCATTTGGGAGGAAGATGCGGGTGGGGCAGGACTCGATGATCGCCGGCGCGATGCTTGACGTCTCGATGTCCGCCAGGCTCTGCGTGGCGAAAACCACGCTGGCGTTTTTCTTACGCAGCGTTTTCAGCCATTCGCGAAGCTGTTGCGCGAAGCCGGGACTGTCGAGCACCAGCCAGCCCTCATCGATGATGATGAGCGTGGGCGAGCCGTCGAGGCGGTCGCCAATGCGATGGAAGAGATAGGACAGGACGGCCGCCGCCGACGCGGCGCCGACCAGCCCCTCCGCCGACCTCGGCATCACCCTGCCCGCACCCGCCAAGGCCGTGGCCAACTACGTCGGCTTCGTGCGCACCGGCAACCTGCTGCACATCTCGGGTCAGCTGTCGAACGACGCGTCTGGCGGACTGAAGGGCACCGTGGGCGTGGACTTGACGCAAGACCAGGCGGTCGAGGGCGCGCGCCTGTGCGGGATCAATCTGCTGGCCCAGATGTCGGCGGCCCTGGACGGCGATCTGGACCGGGTGGTCCGCGTCGTGAAACTGGGCGGTTTCGTCCAGGCGGGACCGGAGTTCACCGCCGTGCCCGCCGTCATCAACGGCTGCTCGGACCTGATGGTCGAGGTGTTTGGCGAGGCCGGTCGCCATGCCCGTGCCGCCGTCGGAGTCTACAAGCTGCCACTCGGCTTCGCCGTCGAGGTGGACGCTGTCGTCGAGGTGAAGTGACGGATCAGGCCAAGTTCGAAATCCGGGTCCACGACCGGATTGCCGCGATCGGACAGCCGGCCTGGGACGCCTGCGCGGGTCCTACCGGCGATCCATTCGTCGCTTACGATTTCCTGCACGCCTGCGAAGCCTCCGGCAGCGCGGTTCCGCGCGAGGGCTGGGGTTCGCGTCACCTCAGCCTGCACGATCCCGACGGGGCCGTGATCGGCGTCATGCCGCTCTATCTGAAGGGCCACAGCCAGGGCGAATACGTCTTCGACCATTCCTGGGCCGACGCCTATCAGAGGGCGGGCGGGCGCTACTATCCGAAACTGCTGGGCGCCGTGCCCTTCACCCCCGCGACAGGGCCGCGCTTCCTCAGCCATCCTTCCGCAGACGGCGGGACCGTTCGGCAGGCGCTGATCCAGGGCGCACTGCAGCTCTGCGAAACCAACGGCGTCTCCTCCCTGCACGTCAACTTCCCGACCGAGGCGGAATGGCGCGACATGACGGCCGCCGGCATGCTGCCGCGCCAGGACATGCAATTCATCTGGACGGACCGGGGCTACCGGACCTTCGACGACTTCCTGGCCGCCCTGTCGTCCAACCGGCGAAAAACCATCCGGCGAGAGCGCCGCGACGCCCAGGCGGGGCTGGATATCCGCGTCCTGACGGGTGGCGATATCGAGGAGGCGCACTGGGACGCCTTCTTCGCCTTCTACATCGATACCGGCAGACGCAAATGGGGACGGCCCTATCTCACACGGGACTTCTTCAGCCGCATCGGAGCGACCATGGCCGACCGGATCGCCCTGGTCATGGCCTTTCGGGAGGGGGTGCCGATCGCCGGGGCGCTGAACCTGATCGGCCGCGATGCCCTGTACGGGCGTCAGTGGGGCACGCTGGACGACGTGCCCTTCCTGCATTTCGAGCTCTGCTACTACCAGGCCATCGAATTCGCCATCGGCCGCGGCCTGTCGCGGGTCGAGGCGGGGGCGCAGGGCGAGCACAAGATCGCGCGCGGCTACCTGCCCACACCCGTCTATTCCGCGCATTACATCGTCGATCGCGCGCTGAGGGATCCAGTCGCGCGGTATCTGGCTCAAGAGCGGACGGGCGTGGAGGCCGAGATCGACGTCATGACAAGAGAGCTCAGCCCCTACCGCGAGGTCAAGTGACCGAAATGGTCAAGATGCAAGCGCGGGCGCGCCGCCGTTGAGGACAGTGCGACCGGGCATCCGTGCCGCTGCCAAACAGGCCGACTAGGCGGGTCCCTAGGGGGCCAGTCCTACATGCTTGACGGGATCAGAGACGGAAGCCGCGCTCTGCGCCGTTTTCGAACTGTCTGGACCGGACGATCAACTCCCTAGCTCACACCTTACAACGCGAGGGCAAGAATCGGGATTGCATCCCGCGCTTCAACTTGAGACCGTCGGGTCATGGAGTCCAAGAGGGGTGACGAGGTCAGACTGTTCATCGACCGTGATGAGGTCGGCGAACTCTGGCGCTTCGCCGAGTCCGTCAAGATCGTCAGCCCTGACAATCGCCAGCCTTTGATCGAGCATTTCCGGCTCCTTCAGCGACTCTCAGTCAAGGCGGGTGACGAGACCTGCCATCTCTCCCTGCGTCCTCTGGCTGTCGGGACGAACGACTTTGTCGTCGAGACGCTGTCCGATGCCGCCGATGTGCAGGAGGCGATGAAGCGGATCGCCCGGGCCTACAATCTTGTTCATGGCGGCCATTACAATCGCGTGGAGTCTCGCAAGGGCCGGTTGGCGTATGTCATCGATGACCGTGACTTCCCCTATGCCTTTCCGACCGACTCTGTCGCAGCCTATGCCACGCTGGAGGGGGTACTGATCTTTCTTCACGCCATGGTGTCGTTGGTGGCGGGACGCGATCTGACGCCCATGCTCAGAACCGTTCGAACCCGCCGACCCCGCCGCACGGCACCGGACGGACTGCTGGCTTTCTGGACGACGACGGTCCGCACGCGGAGCGATGCCTATGCGCTGGAATACGATCTGGAGACGGGGCAGGTGCCTGTATCGCTGACCAAGAGGTCCGGTCGGGCGGTTGACGTCTATGCCGCGGTCGAGGCCATGATCCGGACCCGGGAACAGGCCGGAAACCCGACGGACTTTCTCCAAAGGGTCTCGGACGCTATTGCCGCGGGGGTCGATGACCAGGCCGAAGCGGCGCGACGTCTGGGCGTCAGCGTGGCCACCTTGAGGCGCAGACTGGCCGACAGTGGGACGCGGTTCCGGGATCTGCGGGCCAGAGGCCTGAATGAAAGGGCCAAGCAGATGCTGAACCGCCATCGGCATCCGCAGGACATCGCCGAGACCTTGGGGTTTTCCGACAGCCGCAGTTTCTCCCGCGCGTTCAAGGCCTGGAACGGCGTCACGCCTTCAAACTGGGCGCCATCGGTGAGCGAAAATGTCCTGAGCGATTGAACGCCCCGGTCGTGGACCCTGTCGGGCTGCGCTTCCATGATCCTCTCCAACGCCGACTGAGATCGGCGGTCGAGAGGGACGGAAACAATGAGGATCCATAGGGGAATGATTTCGCGCGGGCGGTCGATCCGGCGAGATCGCGTGACGATGCGAACGGCGATCCTGGGGGCCTGTTCGCTGGCCACGCTGGCGATGGCCGCACCGAGCTGGGCCCAAGAGGCAGCCCAGGCCCAGGCGGAACCCGCGCAACTGGACGAGATCGTGGTGACGGCGCGGCGTCGATCCGAATCCTTGCAAGACGTGCCCGTGGCGGTCTCGGCCTTCAGCGAGGAACGGCTGTCGGACCTGCAGGCCGACGACATCTCAGGCATCCAGTATTCGGTACCGAACCTTTATCTGGACAAAGGCGACGGGGCGAACGCCGTCGTCTATCTGCGCGGCGTCGGGCAGAACGACTCGCTCGCCTTCGCCGATCCGGGCGTGGGCATCTATGTCGACGACGTCTTCATCGCCCGGTCTCAAGCGGCCTTCCTCGAATTGTTCGACGTCGACCGGGTCGAGGTGCTGCGCGGACCCCAGGGGACGCTGTACGGTCGAAACACCATCGGCGGCGCGGTCAAATTCGTCTCCTCCCCACCGCCCGCGACGCCCGGGGCCTATCTGGAGGCGGGGGTCGGCAACTACGATTCGCGCATCTTGAAGGGCCGACTAGGCGGGCCGCTGATCGAGGGCGTGCTGAACGGCAAGGTGGCCTTCGCCTATTCACAACGCGACGGGTTCGCCGAAAACTTGATCGACGGTCAGGATGACGGCGACCAGAACAGTCTGGCGGGGCGGGTGGCCCTGGACTGGACTCCGACGGACCGGCTGTCGATCCTGGTCAGCGCCGACGCCAAGCGCGATCGACCCGACACCTCGCGCAGTCCGGCGCGCGAAACCGCGATCACCGGCGTCGGCCCCGGGGGCGCACTGGTCACCTATCCGGCGGCGAGCGATCCCTACCGGGTCGACGTCAACGCCAACGGCCTGTCGGACCTAACGGCCTACGGGGCTTCGGTCACCGCCCGCTATGAGGCGTCGGACGCCGTGACGCTGGAATCGATCACCGCTTGGCGGGACCTGGATTTCGACTTGAACCTGGACACGGACGGCTCGCCCCTGCCCATCCTGGACATCCTGCTGCTGCAGGAACAATCCCAGTTCAGCCAGGAACTGCGCGCCACCTACGACGACGGCGGGCGGTTCAGCGGCACCGCGGGGCTCTATTATTTCCGCGACGAGGACACGACCTTCTCGGGCGTGGACAACGGGTCGGCGACGATCTTCGGCTTCCCCGTCACCCTGTTTGGCTTTCCCAGTTCCAGCCTGGCCCAGACGGATCAGGTCACCAAGTCCTGGGCGGTGTTCGCGGACGGATCGTACAAGATTTCCGACACCCTGACCCTGGGCCTGGGCGCGCGATACACCTCCGAAGAGAAGACATCGGCGCGTCTGTTCGAGAATTTCTTCGATCCGACGGTGTCGGTCATCCGGGCCACCCCGCCCTTCCTGGCCGGTCGTGGCGTCGCGGGCACGCCGATCGAGGGCGAGGCGGACTTCGACGCCTTCACGCCCAAGGTCTCCCTTTCCTATCAGCCGAACGATGACCTGCTGTTCTACGGATCGGCCGCGCGCGGCTTCAAGAGCGGCGGGTTCGACGGGCGGGCGACCACCGACTTCGCCTTCAACGCCTTCCGGCCGGAGTACGTCTGGAGCTACGAGGCCGGGGCCAAGACCAGCTGGATGGACGGGCGGCTGACGTTCAACGCGGCCTATTTCTACAACGACTACACCGATATCCAGGTGACGAGTTTCGGCTCCGATCCGGTGACCGGGGTGTTCGTCAGCCTGTTCACCAATGCGGCGGCGGCCACCATCCAGGGGCTGGAGTTCGAACTGGCGGCTCGCCCGACCGATCAACTGACCATCAATGCCTCGTTGGGTCTGCTGGACGCCGAATATGACGAGTTCGACATCCTGGTCGGTGGGGTGGCGACCGACGTCAGTGATCGGGCCCTGGTCAACAGTCCCGACGTCAACGCCAGCTTGGCCGTCACCTGGGAACAGCCACTCAGCGACCGGCTGGGCCTGGTGCTGCACGGGGACGCCGGATACCGCAGCGACCTGGCGACCGAGATCACCGACTCTCCCGTGCTGCGTCAGGACGCCTACACCCTGCTGAACGCCTTCGCGGCCCTGCGATCGACCGACGGGGTGTGGGAGGTGCGCGCCGGGGTGCAGAACCTGACGGACGAAGCGGTGCGGGTCCAGGGCTTCAACCTGGCGGACTTTCCGGGGGTGCAGCTCGGCTTCTACGCCGCGCCGAGGACCTACGACCTGCGTCTGATCTGGCGATACTGAGCTTCGTCGCCATGCTCGATCCCCAGTCCCGGGCCCTGCTGCAGGCCCTGAACGCCATGATGCGTGAAATGTCGATCGGCGACCCCGCCGACCCTGCGGGCACCGCGCGAATCCAGGCTGCGGCGATCTTCAAGGCGCTGGCCGGTCCGTCGCCACACGCCGGCGGCGTGATCGTCCGCGAGATCACGGTCGCGGGCGGCGCGGGCGATCGGCCGGCCCGGCTCTACCGGCCACAAGAGGTGGCGGAGGTGCCCGCGACCCTGGTCGTCTTCTTCCATGGCGGAGGCTGGTGCGTCGGCGATCTGGAGAGCTACGACGGGCTGATGCGCGCTCTTTGCGCTCTGTCGGGCGCGGTCTTCGTCAGCCTCGATTACCGCCTGGCGCCCGAGCATGGCTTTCCGGCGGGGCTGGAGGATGCGCTGGCCGCCACGCGATGGGCCGCCGATCAGGCGCGAGGACTGGGCTGCGATCCGGATCGGCTGGTGGTCATGGGCGACAGCGCGGGCGGCAATCTGGCGGCGGTGGTGGCGCAGATATCAAAGGCCGAGGGACCGCGCCTGGCCGCCCAATATCTGCTGTACCCGGTGATCGACGGCAGCCGCCCGCATGCGGCCTATCCCTCGCGCATGGCGTTCGGAAACGGCGACCTTTTCCTGAGCCGGGACGCCATCGCCGGGACCCTGGCCTGGTATCTGGCGGCGGGTGGCGGCACGGCGGAGGATCCCAAGGTGTCGCCGATCAATGCCGCCGACCTGGCGGGTCTCGCCCCGGCCTTCGTTCTGGTGGCGGCCTTCGATCCCCTGCGGGACGAGGGGCTGGCCTATGCCGAGCACTTACGTGCCGCAGACGTGCCCGTCACGACCGATACCGCCGAGGGGACGATTCACGGCTTTCTGACCTTTGGCGATCTGGACGCCTGCCATGCGGCGCGGCGGCGGATCGCGCAGGATCTTCGTCTGCGGTTCCGCCCGGACGCAGACTGACATCGATCCCGCCGGGCGAAGGGGAGGGTATGATGCGCATGATCGAGGCACGCGGACGGAAAACGAGGGCGCGGCGATGGCTCGCCGCCCTGGCGATGGGTTGGGGGATGATCGGGCTGATGCACGCCCCGGCCGAGGCCGGGCCGACCACGCTGGAGGCGACCTACTCGAGCGGTATTCAGAACGGCTGGGTGCGGGTGGAACGCTGGCGCGACACCAGCACGGCCTTCACCCAGGAGGCCTTTCCGCCCGACGGACGGGGCGATCAGACCGGCCAGCGCGCGACCTTCTTCGCCGACGCTTCGCCCCATTCGTCGAAATTCCTGATGTACTATGCGCCGGGTTGGAACATCGGGACCCGACCTGTCCCGGTCTTGCTGGTCCACGGGGCCAATCAGGACGCCGACATCGCCTGGGCCGATCCGAACGAGGCGGGCTCCTATGGCTGCGGTCGATCCTCCTGTCCGTCCACCGGCATGATGCAGTCGCTGTCGGGGGCTGGGTACAAGGTCTTCGCCGTCAACCTGCCGCACAAGAACGGCGACGGCTATTTCTGGTCGGAGCAGATCGCGGACGCCGTCGCCATCGTCAAAAGCCGCACCGGAGCCACCCAGGTCGATGTCGTCGCCTGGTCCAAGGCCGCGTCGAACGCCCGGATGTACGTCTCCAACGTCCGCAAGAGCTGGGGCACCGCCTATCGCGGCGACGTGCGTCGGCTGGTGCTTCTGGGCTCGGCCAACAACGGCATCGACCTGTCGTTCCGGCACGGATGGACCTTCAGCCTGGTGGTCTATCCGGAGTGCGGTGGGGTCATCAACGGCCCGACGCCGCACGACCATCTGGTCTGCTACGGCATCAATCGCGAGGGGGCGGAGTGGACCTATTCCTCGCCCTATTTTCCCGGCTCGGCCCAGCTGCTGAAGCGATGGGACGCGACCTACTCCCTGCCGACCTACGAGCAGGACTGGTACACCACCTTCCACGGTGGGCAGGGCTATTACAGCAGCGGGCCGGGGATCGACGCCTATCTGAGCCGCTCGCTGGTCAATGTGATCCGCAACGCGCCGTCGCCGTCCGGGGTCAGGGTCCACAATCTGTGCGGAAACCAGAACGACATCACCCTGCTGCACAACGAGCATACCGGCCCATCGGACGGGGTCGTCTTCATCCAGAGCTGCCGCGACATCGTCGGCGTCACCACCCACGGCGGCAGTGCGACGATCGCCGTCAACCACCTGGAACTGGGTTGGGAGCCCACCGCGATCTCGCAGGTCGCCTCCTGGCTCGCGGCGACCTGAACCCGTCGGGCTCCGCGCGACTTGGACCGTCCCGCGATGCGGGGCGGTTCTTTTTTTCTGGGCCATCCAAGGGCTAGCGAAAGAAGAAATGGCGCACCCATCAGGATTCGAACCTGAGACCTCTACCTTCGGAGGGTAGCGCTCTATCCAGCTGAGCTATGGGTGCCTGTTGCTTACGCAGTGCTTACGCGGAAAACCTGTAGGGTGGAAGCCTCAACGGTAACTCCCGCAAACCTTTGTAAACAAACTCCTTTTCTACGTCTCTCACAAACCAGCAGCCCTTGACTTCAGCCTTCGGAGGGCAGCACTCTATCCAGCTGAGCTACGGGTGCGTCGGCCGGCGCGACGCCGGAACAGGCCGCTTACAGCATGGCGCAAGCGGCCTCAATCCCGAATGCGCGATGCAAGCATGATGACGGCGCCGACCACTGCGTACAACGGCCTCAAGCAGCGCGAAGCGCGATAGGCCCAAAGGCAAAGCGATAGTGCGCTCGCGCCCTATTGCGCCGTCATGCCGCCGTCGATCTTGAACTCGGATCCCGTGACGAACTTGGATTCGTCGGACGCCAGATAGAGGACGCAATAGGCGACGTCGTCGGGTTCGCCGATCCGCTTCAGGGGGATGCCGCGCGCGAGACGCTCGTGCGCCTTGTCCTCGTCCCCGCCGGCCATGGCGATGAAGGGATCCAGGATCGGCGTCTTGATGAAGACGGGGTGGACCGAGTTGCAGCGCACGTTCCATTCGGCCTTGGCGGCCTCAAGCGCCAGGGTCTTGGTGTACATCCAGACCGCCGCCTTGGTGGCGTTATAGGCGCCCATGCCGGGGGCCGCCGCGAGCCCTGCGATCGAGGAGATGTTGATGATCGAGGCCGGAGCTGAGGCGCGCAGATGCGACATGGCGTGTTTGGCGCCCAGCATGATGGAACGCAGGTTGATCTCGTACTGACGCTGCCAGTTCTCGACCGTGTCCTGTTCGACGAAGGCCAGCGGGCCGCCGACGCCGGCGTTGTTGACCAACACCGACAGACCGCCGAGATCGGCCACGGCGGCGGCGATCACGCCTTCCCATTCAGCCTCGCTCGCCACGTCGTGGGAATAGGCGAAGGCGGCGTCCGGGATTTCCGCATTGATCCGGCTCGCCAGGGTCCGGGCGCGAGCGGCGTCGATGTCGGTGACGGCGACGCGGGCGCCTTCGCGGGCCAGCATGAAGGCCATGGCTTCACCCAGACCGCCGGCTGCGCCGGTGATCAGGGCCGTCTTGCCGGCGACACGGCCGGAACGCGCGGCGCCGCTCACGACTTCACCCCCATGCCGGCGGCGGCGGCATCAATGAAGCGGGCGAGGGTCACGTCCTTGTCCGTCACGCCATCGGCGTCGTGTGTGGTAAGCAGGATTTCGACGCGGTGGTAGACATTCGACCATTCGGGATGGTGGTCCATCTTGTCGGCCATCAGGGCGACGCGGGTCATGAAGCCGAAGGCGGCGTTGAAATCCGCGAACTTCAGCGTCCGCGTGATGGCCGGGCGATCGCCGTCATGCGCGCGCCAGGCGGGCAAATCCTTCAGCGTTTCCGCTACGTCAAGCCGTGTGTCGGTCATCGCGTTTCCTCTTTTTCCATTTTGCGTAGGGCGCCTGATGGGTGGCGGCAAGCGGCGAAGCCGTACGGATTTCGTCCAGGGAACCCATGGTCAAGCTTGTGCATTGATCGAGCAATGATCGTCGCTCTTCGGCGTCATCGGTCGCCAGCGGGGTTAGGATGGAAAATCTCTGGATCGCCGCCCTGGATGCGGCCGACCGCAAGCGGATCGAACCGCATTTGAAAGAGCGCGAGATCACACGCGGCCAGATGCTTTATGACGCCGGCGAGGCGGTCGATCAGGTCTGGTTTCCGATCAAGGGCGTGGTGTCGCTGATGACCATCCTGCCGGATGACAAGATGGTGGAGACGGCGGCCATCGGGCGCGAAGGCCTGATCGGCGTGACCTGCGGACCCTTCAATGCGCGCGCGGCCAGCCGCGCCATTTCCCAACGCGACGGGATCGCAGCCCATTGCTCGGCCGAGGTGTTCGGCGAGGCGCTGGAAGACAGCGAGACGCTGCGAACGGCTCTGTCGCGCTTCACCGAAGGCTTGATGGCGCAGGTGCAGCAAGCGGCCGCCTGCAACGCCCAGCATCGGCTAGACGAACGGTTGGCCCGTTGGCTGTTGATGCTTCACGACCGGGCCGAGGATGATCGGATCGACCTGACCCAGGCCGATATCGCCGGCATGCTGGGCGTGCGTCGCGCCACGGTGTCGGAGGTCGGCACGGTGCTGGAGCGCAAGTCGTTGATCCAGCGGGGGCGGGGTTGGGTCAAGGTGCTGGATCGCGACGGCCTGGAGGCGGCGTCGTGCGGCTGTTATGGCCTGATGCGCGACGTGATGAGGGATTTGAAGCTGCCGCAGCCCGAAGCGGCCTGATCGGGTGTCTGATCGGATGACGGGGGCGCTGCGACGCGCTAGACGACGACTATGACCGACGCCTCTTCCCACGGCCCGCATTCGTCGGGTGATCGTTCCTCCTTCGGCTTTCGCGACGTGGATGCGCGCGAGAAGGTCAAGATGGTGCGCGGGGTCTTCGATTCCGTCGCCTCCAACTACGATGTGATGAACGACCTGATGAGCGTGGGCGTCCACCGCATCTGGAAGGACATCGCCGCCGCCAAGCTGAACCCGCGTCCGGGCGAGACCATTCTGGACGTCGCGGGCGGCACCGGCGACATGGCGCGGCGCTATTCCAAGATGGCGCGCGCAGCCCAGGAGCGGCGCGGGGGCGAGGACGCCAATGTCATCGTGCTGGACTACAACGCCGAGATGATCCTGGCGGGCGTCCAAAAAGGCGGCGAACCGGAGATGAGCTGGTCGGTCGGGGATGCGATGAACCTGCCGCTGCCGGACGCCTCGGTCGACGCCTATTCGATCAGTTTCGGCATCCGCAATGTGGCCCACATCGACAAGGCTCTGGCCGAGGCGCGCCGGGTGCTGAAGCCGGGCGGTCGGTTCCTGTGCCTGGAGTTTTCGCGCCCCACCACCATGCCGATCCGCAAGGTCTATGACGCCTGGTCCTTCCACGCCATTCCGCGCATCGGCGGCTGGGTCGCCAAGGATCGCGACAGCTATCAGTATCTGGTCGAGAGCATCCGTCGCTTCCCCGATCAGAATACGTTCAAGGGCATGATCGAGGACGCCGGCTTCCGCCGCGTGTCCGTCACCAACCTGTCGGGCGGGATCGCCGCCATTCATCATGGGTGGGCGATCTGACCAGCCGGATCTATCGCACGGCCCCGCCGCCGCCCGCGACGGTCGCGGTCCAGAACCCGGTTGCGTCCTTCCTGCGCCTGCTGGGCTGGCTGTGGGTCCTGGCGCGTCATGACGCCCTGATCCCGCGCGAGGTGACCTATCTGCTGCCGGCCTGGACGCGGCCGTTCGCCCGGTTCGTGCAACTGTTCTCAGGTCGGGCCGGGCGTCAGGGGCGGCCGGGCCAGAGGCTGGGCAAGGCATTCGAACATCTGGGCCCCGTGGCGATCAAACTGGGTCAGGTCCTGGCGACGCGCGCCGATATCTTCGGGCTGGAATTCGCGCGCGATCTTGGCCGGTTGAAGGACGCTCTGCCGCCGTTCTCTCTGGAAGAGGCGCGTCGCGAGATCGAGAAATCGCTGGGTCGGCCGGCCGAAAGCCTCTTCATCGACCTTAGCCCGCCGGTCGCCGCCGCCT
Organism: Brevundimonas sp. BT-123; assembly: GCF_026105875.1. Taxonomy (GTDB): domain Bacteria; phylum Pseudomonadota; class Alphaproteobacteria; order Caulobacterales; family Caulobacteraceae; genus Brevundimonas. The sequence goes on from NZ_JAOYTN010000011.1 coordinate 35,980, forward strand.
CCCTGGCCCAGGCGCACCGCGCGACCCTGGCCGACGGGCGGGCCGTCGCGGTCAAGGTGCTGCGGCCGGGGGTCGAGCGGCGGGTCGCCAATGGCCTGGATTCAATGCGGCTGGCCGCGCGGCTCGTCTGGCGGCTCGTGCCGATGGCGCGGCGGCTGGAGCCGTCCGCCTTTGTCGAGACCATCGCCAACTCGCTGGATCTGGAGCTGGACATGCGGCTGGAGGCGGCCGCCGCCAGCGAGATGGCCGAGGTGCTGGCCAAGGACGGATATATGTCGGCCCCGGCCGTGATCTGGGACGGCGTCGGCAAGCGCGTGCTGACGCTGGAGTGGGCGCAGGGCGTCCCCATGACCGATCCGGCGCTGCTGGACCTCCCGGGCATCGACACCGATCAGCTGGCCGACAATGTCGTGCGCGCCTTCCTGGTTCAGGCATTGGACCACGGGGTGTTTCACGCCGATCTGCACGAGGGTAATCTGTTCGCCAGCGCGCCGGCGCATCTGACCGCCATCGACTTCGGCATCGTCGGACGCTTGGGACCGGCGGAGCGGCGCTATCTGGCGGAGATTCTGTGGGGCTTCATCAGCCGCGACTACGACCGGATTTCGCGCGTGCATTTCGAGGCCGGCTACGTCCCGCCGCACCACTCGGTGGAGACCTTCGCCCAGGCCCTGCGCGCGGTCGGCGAACCGGTGATCGGCCGTGCCGCCAGCCAGGTGTCGATGGGCCGTCTGCTGGGCCAGCTGTTCGAGATCACCGCCCTGTTCGACATGCGGCTGCGGCCCGAACTGATCCTGCTGCAAAAGACCATGGTCTCGGTCGAGGGGGTGGCGCGCCGGCTGCAGCCCGATCACGATCTGTGGAAGGCCGCCCAGCCGGTGGTCGAACGCTGGATCCGCCGCGAGCTGGGACCGCAGGCCCAGGCGCGTGATGCGATCAACGAAATGATCGCCGCCGCCCGCGCCATCTCGCGCCTGGTTCAGGAGCCGCCGCGCCCGGCGGCCGTGGTCATCGAAAAGTCGGGAACTCCGGCTTGGGTGGCGGCTTCAGTCACGGTCGCGGTCATCGCGGCCCTGGCGGCCCTGGGCCTTTCGCTCTGGCCCTATCTGACCTGACCGGAGCCTTCGCTATGAAGCCGACCCTGATGAAGACCGCTATCGCCGCCGCCGTGCTGCTGGCGCCCTTGCCCGCCTCGGCTCAGGCCGCCGCCGGCGCCGTGCCGAACGCCTTCGACCGCCCGGCTCAAACCGCAGCGCCTCAAGCGCGCCCCGCCGCTGCGCCCGCAACGGCGTCCGCCGCCCAGGCTCCCGACATCGCACGTTCGGAAGAGGCCTTGCGCGCCGTGATCGCCGGCGCCCAAGGGACGGGCTTTGACTATTCGGATTTCACGACGGGTCTCGGAACCCAGATCCGTCAGCAGGAGGCCCAGGTGGTCCCGCTGATCAAGGGCTTCGGCGCCGTGAAGACGGTCGAATACGTCAAGCAGGAAGGCGAGGCCCAGATGTTCAAGGTCACCTTCGACAATCAGGTCACCGAATGGCTGATCGGCTTCGACGCCGAGGACAAGATCGCCGCCCTGCTGTTCCGCCCGGCTCAGAGCTGATCGTCAGTCCAGCGACGGCCTGCCGCGCCCCGACTTGATCGAGGCGCGGGTCGTCTTTGCCTTGAGGCGACGTTCGTTCGACGCCTTGGTCGGCCGGGTCGGCACGCGATAGACGGGGCGGATCGAGGCCTCGTCAACCATGGTCTGAAGCCGGTCGATGGCGTCGGCGCGATTGCGCTCCTGGGTGCGATGACGAACGGCGGTGATCAGGATCACGCCTTCCAGCGTCAACCGACTGCCGGCCAGCTTCATCAGCCGCGCCTTGACCGGATCGGTCAGCGACGGCGAGTTCTTCACATCGAACCGCATCTGAACGGCGGTCGACACCTTGTTGACGTTCTGCCCGCCCGGACCGCCCGCGCGGTAGAAGTGAAACTCCAGTTCGTCCTCGGGGATGACGGTGGTCATGTCGCCGCCTTGCGCGCCTTGACCACAGCCTGATCCAAGGCCTGCAAGAAACGCGAACGATCGGCGGCCGAGAACGGCGGAGGGCCGGAGGTCGCCACACCCATCGACCGCAGATGCTCGCCCACCATTCGTCCCGCCAGGGCCGAGCCGATGGAGTCCGGGGTGAAGGGCTGTCCGTTCGACTTCAGCGCCTGGGCGCCCGACTTCAGACACCGGTCCGCCAAGGGGATATCGGCGGTGATGACCACGTCGCCCACGCCCGCCCGCTCAGCGATCCAGTCGTCGGCGATGTCGGGGCCGGCGTCCACCACCACCTGTTCGATCAGCGGCTCACGCGGAACCTGCATCCAGGTGTTGGAGACGACATAGGTCTTCAGCCCATAGCGGCGGGCGACGCGATACACCTCTTCCTTCACGGGGCAGGCGTCGGCGTCGATGTAGAGAACCGTAGGCATTCTTCGTTGGGCCTATCGCGCTTCGCGCTACTTGAGGCCCAGCATAATGGGTTCGCACAGCGTCCCAACCAAAAAGGGCGGGACCGTGCGGCCCCGCCCATTCCGTTCAGACCGACGCGGTCCTCAGTTGCGATAGGCCGGCGGCATCGGCGTCTGCTGGCGATAGCGGTCGCGCAGCATCAGCGGGCGGCTGGTCAGGGGCTGTTCGACGCCATTGACGAAGACGGCCGACGGCTGGCTGAGCGGCTCCAGCGGATCGCCGGACCAGACCACCACGTCCCCGGCGGCGCCCGGCGCGATCTGGCCGAATTGACCGGCCATGCCGAAGATCCTGGCCGGATTGACCGTCAGGGCGGCGATGGCGGCGCCATAGGGCAGGCCGTGCGAGACGGCGTTGCCGGCGTTGTAGCGGGCCTCGCGGGCGCGGTGGGTCGAACCCTCATTGCCCTTGATGGCGATCAAGACGCCCGCCGCATTCAGGGCCGCCGCATTCTCCGCCCGCGCCGCCCGCATCTCGAAATCGCTGGGCAGGTTGGAGATGGGGTTCAGCAGCACCGGCACGCCGGCGGCGGCGATGTCGCCGGCGACCAGCCAGCCCTCCTCGGCGCCGTCCAGGATCAGTTTGATCCCTTCTTCGCGCGCCAGGCGCAACACCTGCTGGATGTCCGAGGCGCGGTGGACGGTGACGATCAGCGGCATCGTCCCGTTGGCGACGGGGATCAGGGCCTCGAGATCGGCGCGCGACAGGCTGAGGTCGCGCAGGCCCGCCCGCTCATAGGCCGACTTGTTGCGGGCATAGAGGCGGACCTCCGACAGCGTCTCCTTGAACAGGACGAACTGCGCCCCGCGCGCACCGCCGGCGATATCTGCGCCCGCTTCGCCGAAGGGGGCGACCATGGCCACGCGCGGCTTGACCAGGATGTTCGAGCCCTGGCCCAGGTTGATGATCGCCGCCTGACCCGCGAACAGGCCCGGCGTCTGATAGCCGCCGTCGCCGGCGCCGGCCGTCTCGTCCTCATGGACGTGGCCGCCGGACGAGCCGGGATGCTGGGGCACGACGATGGCGCGGGTGATTCCGCCCAGCCGCGCGACCGGCAGGGTGAAGGACCACGGGTCCAGGCCGTACGAGATGTCGAAGGCGGCGCTGAGCGTATTGGCGCTGTTGCGCAGTTCGTTGGTGCCGCTGACCGAGCCGACCTCGGTCCCGGCCAGGCCGGAATCTACGGCGACGAAACCGGGCGCGACCGTCTTGCCCGCTGCGTCGATGACGCGGGCGCCGGACGGCGCGCCGCCCGAGCCCACCGAGACGATCTTGCCGTCGCGCATGACGACCGTGCCGTTTTCGATCACGGAGTTTCCGGTCAGGATGCGCCCGCCGACGATGGCGACGGTTTCCTGCGCCATCGCAGGGACGGCGAGAGACAGGGCCGCGACGGCGCCCGCGAGGATGTGAGACAGGCGCATCAGCGGGCTCCTTCCGTGACGTTGGCGGCGGTCAGGCCATAGCCCGGCTGACCCAGTTCGAAGTCGCTGGTCGGCTGATAGGCGGGGTTGCTGCGATCAAAGGTCAGGGCGCCGTCGATGAAGACCTGGTCGGCGCGGGCGTAGATCGAGAAGGGATCGGCGCTCCAGATCACCACGTCGGCGCGCTTGCCGGGCTCCAGCGACCCGGTCTGGTCGGCGATGCCGATGGCCTTGGCGGCGTTGGAGGTGATCCAGCCGATGGCGTGTTCTTCGGAAATGTTCAGCCCGGCGCGGCGACCCGCCGACAGGGCGGCGGCGGCTTCCTGATTCAACCGCTGGGTCAGTTCGGCGTCGTCGGAGTGGATGACGGCGCACGATCCCTGCTGGGCGTCCACCAGGGCGGCGTTCTCCTCGATGGCGTCCAGGGCCTCCATCTTGAAGCCCCACCAGCCGGTCCACATGGCCGCGCAGATGCCGTTGGCGGCGAGTTGCGGCGCCAGCTTGTAGGCCTCGGTCGCGTGGTGGAAGGTCGTGATGCGGTAGCCGAACTCCTTGGCCATATCCATCATCAGCGCCATCTCGTCGGCGCGGTAGCAGTGGTTCTGGATCAGGATCGACCCGTCCAGAACGCCCATCAGGGTTTCGTTCTGCAGGTTGCGGGTCGGGGCGGCGCCTTCGCCGTCCTCACGCCACTTGTCCCATTTGGCCTTGTAGTCGCGCGCGGCGATGAAGGCGGCGCGATAGCCGGCCATATTGCCCATGCCCGTCGCCGGGCTCTGGTTGCGCCCGCCATAGACGCGCGACGGGTTCTCGCCGCAGGCCATCTTGACCGTATAGGGCGCGGCCGGGAACTTCAGGCCCTGCATGGTGATCGAGGGCACGTTGCGGATGGTCACGCCGCGGCCGCCGAACAGATTGGCAGAGCCGGGCAGGATGTGAAGCGTGGTCACGCCGCCGGCGCGGGCGGTGTTGAAGCCGGGGTCCTGGGGCCACAGCGAATGTTCGGCCCAGACCTGGGCGGTGTTCGGGCTGGTCGCCTCGTTGCCGTCGCTCATGCCCGAGACGCCGGGCGACGGATAGACGCCCAGGTGGCTGTGCACGTCGATGACGCCGGGGGTGACATAGCGGCCGCGCGCCTCAACGACGCGATAGCCGGAAGGGACGGGGGTCGAGGCGTCGCCGACGGCGGCGATCTTGCCGTCTGTGACCACGACCACGCCGTTCTCGATCTTGCGATCCGTGCCGGTCAGGACGGTGGCGCCGACCACGGCGAAGTTCTCGCGCGGCAGGGGCTGATAGGTGGAGGGATAGGGATCCAGCGTCGTCGCGGGATCCAGCCCGGCGGCCAAGGTCCGGTCCCTTGACGGTTTCGCGGCCGTATCCTCAGGGGTCGAGCCGGTGGTGGCGCAGGCCGACAGGCCCAGCACGGCGCATGTGATGGCCGCGAGGCTGACGCCCCGCAGATGATGTCCGATCATCGAAATCCCTCTCCCGCGAAGCGTCAGCCCCGACGCCGCTTGTGACCGGCATAGAAGGGCGTTCGGCCGCGACCGTCAAAAGGTTTCGGCGTTCGTCTTCTGGACGCTAGTTCTGGACGCTTTGGCCGGCGACGGCTAACGGCAGACGCATGAACGCCGATGACCGTCCCGAGGACGAAAACCCGCATCTCGACCGCCCGCTGCGATCATTCGGCCGCATCAAGGCCCGCCCCATTAAGCCCCGCCAGGCGGCGCTGATGGAGACCCTGCTGCCCGAGATCGCCGTGCCCGATCCCAAGGCCGGGCCGCTGGACCCCAAGACGATGATGCCCGAGGCGACCGAGGTCTGGCTGGAGATCGGTTTCGGCGGCGGCGAGCATATGGCCGCCCAGGCGGCGACGCGGCCCGACGCCCTGGTGATCGGCTGCGAACCCTTCCTGAACGGCGTCGCCTCGGCTCTGCGCCATGTCGAAGAGGGCGGACTGAAGAACGTCCGCATCCATGCCGACGACGCGCGCGACCTGGTCGACGCCCTGCCGGACGCCTCGGTCGACCGGGTGCTGATCCTGTTTCCCGACCCCTGGCACAAGGCGCGCCACAACAAGCGCCGCCTGCTGCAGGACGAAACGGCCCAGGCCTTCGCGCGCATCCTGAAGCCCGGCGGGACCCTGCGCTTCGTCACCGATTGGCTGGACTACGCCGAATGGGCGCTGGAGCGGCTGAACCGCACGGAGGGCCTCGAGCGAATGGGACCAGCCGACCAGGACTGGTTCGTCTCGCCCGCCGACCACGTCGTGACGCGCTACGAAGAAAAGAAGCTGGGCGACACGACGCCCGTGTTTCTGGAGTTCCGCCGCCTTGCGTGAGGCGGCATGCACGGCGTGGACCGAAAAAGGCTGACAAGCGGATGTGAAAGGCCTATATGGCCCTCCACATCGTTAGACCGGCGTCCAACGGCGTCGTTTCAAGCGGCGGCCCGGACGGACCGCCGCTTTTGTTTTGGATACTCGTCGCTTGCGCGCAAGAACCGCCCAGGATCGCCAGCTGCTGGACCTGATCGACCCCATCGCGGAGTCGTTGGGCCTGGATGTTGTGCGCGTGCGCCTGATGACCGGCTCCAAGCGCCAGCGCCTTCAGATCATGGCCGAGCGCCCGTCCGACCACGACATCTCGGTCGAACAATGCGCCAAGCTGAGCCGCGCGGTGTCGGAAGTGTTCGACGCCGCCGACCCCATCCCCGGCGAATATATGCTGGAGGTGTCGTCGCCCGGCATCGACCGGCCCCTGACCCGTCCCATCGACTTCGACCTGTTCGAGGGCGAAGAGGCGCGTCTGGAAACCGACCGGATGATCGAGGGCCGCAAGCGGTTCAAGGGCGTGCTGGCCGGCTATGAAGACGGCAACGTCCTGATCGACCTGGAAGGCGAGGACGACACCGCCCTGATCCCCTTCGACTGGTTGGCCGACGCCAAGCTGGTCCTGACCGACGCCCTGATGAAACGGGGCGCCGCCATTCGCGCCGCACGCGGCGAACCCGAACACGACGGCCTTCCCGAAGGGGAAGCGTCCGACCTGACAACCGACACCACGACCCCTTCTGAGGACAACGCCTGATGGCCGTCACCGGTATTTCCGCCAACCGCCTCGAACTGCTGCAGATCGCCGACGCCGTCGCTCGCGAGAAGAACATCGAGCGCGAGATCGTCATCGAGGCGATCGAAGAAGCGATCCAGAAGGGCGCCAAGTCGCGCTACGGCGCGCACCACGACATCCGCGCCAAGATCGACCACAAGACCGGCGAACTGTCGCTGACCCGTCACGTCACCATCGTCGAGGACGACTGGATGCCGGAAGACGAGCTGGAAGAGTTCAACGACAGCGCCATGGTGCGCCTGAAGGACGCCTCCAAGCGCGATCCGGAGGCGGTGGTCGGCAAGGAATACGTCGAGAACCTGCCGCCGTTCGAGTTCGGTCGGGTGCAAACCCAGATGGCCCGCCAGGTCGTGACCGGTAAGGTCCGCGAGGCCGAGCGCGCCAACCAGTACGAAGAGTTCAAGGATCGCGTCGGCGAGATCGTCAACGGCACGGTCAAGCGCGTCGAATACGGCAACACCATCGTCGACCTGGGCCGGGGCGAAGGCGTCATGCGCCGCGATCAGTCCATCCCGCGCGAAGTGTTCAACATCGGCGACCGCATCCGGACCTACATCTACGACGTCCGCCCCGAGGCCAAGGGCCCGCAGGTCATGCTGTCGCGCGCCCACCCCGGCTTCATGGCCAAGCTGTTCGCCCAGGAAGTGCCTGAAGTTTATGACGGCGTGATCGAGATCCGCGCCGCCGCCCGTGACTCGGGCTCGCGCGCCAAGATGGCCGTCCTGTCGAACGACAGCTCCATCGACCCCGTCGGCGCCTGCGTCGGTATGCGCGGCTCGCGCGTTCAGGCGGTCGTCGCCGAACTGCAGGGCGAGAAGATCGACATCATCCAGTGGAATCCGGACGAGCCGACCTTCATCGTCAACGCCCTGGCGCCCGCCGAAGTCTCCAAGGTCGTGCTGGACGAAGAAGCCGGCCGCGTCGAAGTGGTCGTGCCGGACGAGCAGCTGTCGCTGGCCATCGGCCGTCGCGGCCAGAACGTGCGTCTGGCCAGCCAGCTGACCGGCTGGCAGATCGACATCATCACCGAGAGCCAGGACTCCGAGCGTCGTCAGCGCGAGTTCGCCGAGCGCACCGGCCTGTTCCAGGAAGCCCTGGACGTCGACGAAGTCATCGCCCAGCTGCTGGTCACCGAAGGCTTCGCCACGGTCGAGGACCTGGCCTATGTCGATGCTTACGAAGTCTCGGAAATCGAAGGCTTCGACGAAGAGACGGCTGAAGAGCTTCAGGCCCGCGCCCGCGAATATCTGGACAAGAAGGCCGCCGAACTGGACGCCAAGCGCGTCGAACTGGGCGTCGAGGACGGCGTGCTTCAGGTGCCGGGCGTGACCCTGGCCATGGCCGTCGCCCTGGGCGAAGGCGGTGTGAAGACGGTCGAGGATCTGGCTGACCTGGCCACCGACGAAATCCGCGGCGGCTATGAGGTCAAGAACGGCGAGCGGGTGAAGGTCCCCGGCGTTCTGGAAAGCTTCAACCTGGCCCAGGAAGACGCCGAGCTGCTGATCCTGCAGGCGCGCGTCGCCGCCGGCTGGATCGACGCTTCGGAACTGCCGCAGCCCGAGCCGGAAGATTACGAAGAAGAGGGCGATTACGCCGAGGGCGAATACGATCCGGACCAGGTGTTCGGCGACGCGCCTGCCGAAGACGACGCGGCCGAGGGCGAAGAGTCCGACGCCGAACCGTCGAACGCGTGATGGGAGCGTCGGGGAGAACTTGGGCCGCATATGAGCTTGCGCGACGCAACGATCGATAGGGAACGCCGGGACCTCGTCTCTCACGAGGTCATGGACGAATCTCGCCTGATCCGTTTCGTCGCCGGGCCCGATGGCCAGGTGGTCCCCGACCTGGGCAGGAAACTGCCCGGACGCGGTCTGTGGGTCGAAGCCAGTCGCGCCTCGGTCGAGGCGGCGGTCAAGAAGAACGGCTTCACCCGCGCGGCCAAGACCAGATTGACCGCCCCGGCCGACCTGGCCGATGTCGTCGAACGGCTGCTGGCAAGGCGCTGTCTCGACCAGCTGGGTCTTGCCCGGCGCGAAGGCGTTCTTATATCCGGCTTCGAAAAAACTGCGGCGAGCCTGCGTGCGGGCAAGGCTGCCTGGGTGCTGGAAGCCGCCGACGGCTCGGCCGACGGACGCGGAAAGATCCTCTCCCTGGCCCGTCATCAGACCGCCAAGATCTGCGGCGCGTTCACGGCGGACGATTTGAGTTTGGCCCTTGGGCTGGAAAATGCGATACACGCCGTCCTGCTTGCGGGCGGACGCGCCGATCGGTGGACCATCGAGGTCGAACGACTGGCTGGATTTCGGCCGCTTCGCCCCCCTCACTGGGACGTTTCCAGTGTCGAGGACGGATCGGCGGGAGCACCCCCTACAGGGGCGAGCTGAGGATTTTAGCGGCCGAGGGCCTGTCTCCAAGGGCGGAGACGGGCTCACGGTCGTTCATGGGTATTAGATGAGGACGGCGGGCCTTTCCGCCCCGAGTAAAGCGACCGGATGAGCGACGAAAACGACAAGACCAACCAAGGCCAGGGCAACACGGGCGGCACGCCGTCCCAGACGGGGCCGCGCGCTCCGCTGAGCCTGAAGCCGCGCGTTGTGGGATCGGTGCCGACCGGCACCGTGAAGCAGAGCTTCAGCCATGGCCGATCCAAGACGGTGGTGGTCGAGACCAAGCGCCGCGCCGGCGCTGGCGGGCCGCAACGCCCGCAGGGCTTCGATGTCGCACGTCCTCAACAGGCCGCTCAGGCGCCGCGTCCGCAAGGTCCGCGTCCGTCGCAACCCGCCGGCGGCGCCCTGTCGGCCGAGGAGCAGGAAGCGCGCCGCCGCGCCATCGCCTTGGCCACCCAGGCGAACGCCGCCAAGGCCGCAGCCGAAGCCGCCGCCAAGGCCGCTGCAGACGCCGCCGCCCGCGAGCAGGCCGCCGCCACCGAGCGCGCCGCCCAGGCCGCCCGTGACGAGGCCGCCGCCGCCAAGGCCGCCGCAGAAGCCGCCCGCGCCGAAGCCGCCAAGCTGACGGCCGCTGCGCCCGCCGCGCCGGCCAAGCCTGCGCCCAAGCCGGCCGCGCCGGTCGCGGCTGCGCCGACTCCCACGCCCGCCGCGCCGGCTCCGACACCCGCTCCCGCTCGTCCGGCCGCTCCGGCTCGCCCGGTGGTCAACTTCGGCCAGCGCGTGCCCAAGCCCGGCAACCCCCAACGCGCTGCGCCCGAGCGTCCGGCCTTCGGCGGCCGTTCGGCCCGCGAGCAGGCGATGGGCGGCGGCGATCGCGCCTATTCGGACCGTCCGCAGAGCGATCGCCCGCAAGGCGATCGTCCGCAGGGCGCCCGTTCCGGTCCTGGCGGCCAGCGTCCGCAAGGCGCCAAGCCCGCCGAGCCCGTCCGCTATTCAGCTCTGAACCCGCGTCCGGCACCCGGCGCCGCGCGTCCCGGCGGTCCTCGCACCGGCCCTGGTGGTCGCGCCGCCCCGAACGCCCCGCCGGCCGAGGCCAATGTTTTGCGTCCGGCCCGTGCGCCCGGCGCCGGCTTCGGTCGTCCGGCCGGTCGTGACGACGATCGCGAGAAGCGTTTCTCCGACGCCGGCAAGGCGGTCAGCCGCACGCGCGGCGAGCCCAAGCGCCGCGAAGGCCGCATGACCATCCAGTCCGTGGTCGGCGACGGCGACGCCGCCGAGCGGATGCGCTCGCTGGCCTCGGTCCGCCGCGCCCGCGAACGCGAGAAGGAAAAGCGCAAAGGCGGTTCGACCGATGCGCCCAACCGTCCGCGCGAAGTCGTCATTCCCGACGTCATCACCGTGCAGGAGCTGTCCAACCGGATGGCCGTGCGCGGCGTCGACATCATCAAGTTCCTGATGAAGCAGGGCCTGATGATGAAGATCAACGACGTGATCGATTCCGACACCGCCGAACTGGTGGCCGAAGAGTTCGGCATGGCCGTCAAGCGCGTCTCGGAATCCGACATCGAAACCGGCTTCCTGGGCGAGGCCGACGATGCGGACGCCTCCGACACCCGCGCGCCGGTCGTGGCCATCATGGGCCACGTCGACCACGGCAAGACCTCGCTGCTCGACGCCCTGCGCACGACCGACGTCGCCGGCGGCGAAGCCGGCGGCATCACCCAGCACATCGGCGCCTATCAGGTTCGCCTGCCGGACGACCAGAAGGTCACCTTCCTGGACACCCCGGGCCACGCCGCCTTCTCGGCCATGCGGGCGCGCGGCGCCAATGTGACCGACATCGTGGTCCTGGTCGTCGCCGCCGACGACGGCGTCATGCCGCAGACCATCGAAGCCATCCAACACGCCAAGGCGGCCAACGCACCCCTGATCGTGGCGGTCAACAAGATGGATAAGCCCGGCGCCACGTCGCAGAAGGTCGTCAACGAGCTGCTGCAGTACGAAGTCATCGCCGAAAGCCTGGGCGGCGACACCCAGATCATCGAGGTTTCGGCCAAGGAGCGGATGAACCTCGACGGCCTGCTGGAAGCCATCCTGATCCAGGCCGAGGTCATGGACCTGCGCGCCAACGCCGATCGTTCGGCCGAGGGCGTGGTCATCGAGGCCAAGCTGGACAAGGGTCGCGGTCCGGTCGGCACCGTGCTGGTCAAGCGCGGCACGCTGAAGCGCGGCGACATCGTCGTCGCCGGCGGATCGTGGGGCAAGGTTCGCGCCCTGCTGAACGAGCGCAACGAGCAACTGACCGAAGCCGGTCCGTCGGTTCCGGTCGAGATCCTGGGTCTGGACGAGGCGCCGTCGCCGGGTGATGTCTTCGCCGTGGTGGACTCCGAGGCCCGCGCTCGCGAGCTGACCGAATACCGTCAGCGGGTGAAGCGCGAGAAGGCCCAGGTCTCGGGCGGCTCGGTGTCGCTGGTCGATATGATGGCCAAGCTGGGCTCCAAGAAGATCAACGAACTGCCGGTGGTCATCAAGGCCGACGTGCAGGGCTCGGGCGAAGCCATCTCCGCCTCGCTGGAGAAGATGGGCAACGACGAGGTCCGCGCCCGGATCGTCTATGCCGGCGCCGGCGGCATCACCGAGAGCGACGTCAACCTGGCCAAGTCGGCCGGCGCGCCGATCCTCGGCTTCAACGTCCGCGCCTCGAAACAGGCGCGCGATCTGGCCGAGCGCGAAGGGGTCGAGATCCGCTACTACTCGATCATCTACGACCTGCTGGACGACATGAAGGGCGTGCTTTCGGGCATGCTGGCGCCGCTGCAACGCGAAACCTTCCTGGGCAACGCTCAGGTGCTTCAGGTCTTCGACATCTCCAAGATCGGCAAGATCGCGGGCTGCCGCGTCACCGAAGGCGTCGTGCGCAAGGGCGCGCGCGTCCGCATCATCCGCGACGACGTGGTGGTGCTGGAACTGGGCGTGCTCAACACGCTCAAGCGCTTCAAGGACGAGGTCAACGAGGTGCCTTCGGGCCAGGAGTGCGGCATGCAGTTCCAGGGCTTCCAGGACATCAAGGAAGGCGACTACATCGAGTGCTTCACGGTCGAAGAGATCAAGCGCACGCTGGACTAGTTCCTGTCGCGAGCACGAAAGACCAAGGCCCGGAACTCAGGTTCCGGGCTTTTTTCTTTTGCGGTCTCGACACGATGCGTTCGGCGATGTGCGTTCGCGCTTCGCCAACGGCAGGCGGTGGTCGTTCGCGAACGGCGGCCGTTCATCGCCGCAAGCGCGGTGGCGAAGGGCAGGGGATGGCGGCACGGTCCGGTCATCGAGGGCCGGTCGTCGGTCCTCTCGCTGACACAGGACACGCCGTCATGAAGACCGTCGCCGCCATCGCTCCCATTCTCGCTCTCGCCGCCGCCCTCACCGTTGCGGCGCCGGCCGCGCCCGCCTTCGCCGCCGACCTGACCGTCGCCTTCCCGAGCGCGGCGCCCCAAGGCCAGATCATGGTCGCCGTCTTCAACAGCGAGGCCAACTATGGCGGCGAGGGCCAGCCGGCCCAGGTCGCCATGCTGGATGTCTCCGCCGGCCAGACCAGCATCACCTTCGACGGCCTGCCCGACGGCGACTATGCGGTGCGCGCCTTCCACGACCTGAACGGCGACGGCAAGATGAACACCAATCCCTTCGGCATGCCGGTCGAGCCGTTCGCCTTCTCCAACAACGCTGTCGGCAATATGGGTCCGGCGTCTTGGGATCGCGCCAAGTTCGCCGCCGCCGGCGCGACGACCCAGTCGATCGACCTGAAGTAAGCGACGAAAGCCGGAGTTCGATCATGACCCCCTCCCGCCGTTCCTTCCTGATGGGGGCCGCCGCCCTCTCGGCCGCCGTGGCCACGCCCGAAATGGTGCGCGCCGCCGCCGCCCTGGACGCCGTCGCCGCGACGAAGGCCGACTGGGCGCTGGCGACCCAGGACGTCGAAGGCGACATCGCGCGCCGGACGATGCGCCTGGTCCACGGCCGGGCGCCGACGGGATTGCAGGGCGCGCTGTATCGCAACGGACCGGCCAAGTTCCGGCGGCCGGGCGGCTCGGCGACCCACTGGTTCGACGGCGACGGCATGATGCGCGCCTTCCGCATCCAGGACGGCCAGGCGACGTTGGAGGCACGGTTCGCCGACACGCCCAAGCGCCGCACAGAAACGGAACTGGGCGCTGTGGTCACGCCGGGTTTCGGCACCAAGGGCGATGCGCGCGCCCGCATCGGCTCGAACGACGACGCCAACGCCGCCAACACCGCCGTCATGGTCGCCGGCGATCAGGTCTGGGCGCTGTGGGAGGCGGGATCGCCCCTGGCCCTGTCGGCGTCGGACCTGTCGACGCGCAACTTCGTCACCCTGCGCGCCGACCTGAAAGGCATGCCGTTCCAGGCCCATCCGCGCTACGCCCCCGACGGCTCGATCTGGAACGTGGGGTCGGCGGGCGGTCAGGCCGTCATCTGGCATCTGCGCCCGGATCGCAGCCTGAGCGACGCCCAGGTCGTGCCCCTGCCGCGCGCCAGCTATATGCACGACTTCACCGCCACGGACCGGCATGTGATCCTGGTGCTCCAGCCCTGGGTGTTCGCGACCCACGCCATGCCGGTGACCGCAGGCCTGGCCTGGCGACCGGAGATGGGGACGCAGGTCCTGGTGCTGGACAAGGACGACCTGTCCGAGCGCCGCTTGTATGAACTGCCCGGCTTTTTCCATTTCCACCTGGGCGACGCCTGGGCCGAGCGTGACGGCACGATCCGCTTCGATGTCGCCGCCAGCGGCGATCCTCGTTTCGCGGTCGATGGCGCGCGGGTTCTGGTGGACGGGCATGGGGTTGTTCCGGGCGATCCGGCGAAGCTGGCTCTGATCACCCTGCGTCCAGATGGCCGCGCCGACATGGCCTATAGTGATGTCGTGGGCGAGTTTCCGAAAGCCGACCCGCGTCGCGCGGGGCTGAAGCGCAGCCTGACCGCCCATACCTCCGGCGAGTCTCGTGGCCGGCCCTTGCCGACAGGACTGGCGGTCCAAGACTGGGATAGCGGTCGCTCGCACGCCTTCGAGTTCGGCGCGCATCAGGTGGTCGAGGAGGCGGTCTTCGTGCCCAAGCCCGGCGCGACGGCGGAATGCGACGCCTGGCTGGTCGGGCCGTCGGTCAATCTGAAGGACGGGCGCACCGAACTGCACGTCTTCGACGTGGCGCGGATCGAGGACGGCCCGGTCGCGACTTGGCAGGCGGACGTGGCCCTGCCGGCCGGCTTCCATGGCGTGTGGGCGGGATAGTCTGGTCGGGCACAACCCTTGCGGGCCTTCACGGTTCGAAAAGGCTGACGTGCCAAGGTGAGACCATGACCCCCGTCCAGACGCCCGCCGATCTTCGCCCCATCACCGCCCTGCGCTTCGGCGCGGCCATGTGGGTCGCCGTCTACAGCTTCTGGGAAAACCTGGCGGGCGCGGGTCAGTCGGGCCTCGTCGCCAAGGGCTACTTGGGCGTCGAGCTGTTCTTTGTCCTGTCCGGCTTCATCCTCAGCCACGTCTATCTGGCGGCGGCGGGCGAGAAGCGGTTCTCGTATCGCGGCTTCCTGTGGGCGCGGATCGCGCGCGTTTATCCGCTGCACATCGCCACCCTGATCGGCGTGGGGCTGCTGGCGGCCGCCGCTCTGTTCGCCGGCATGAGCGTGGACGCCAATGTGCTGAGTTGGGCGTCGCTGCCCGCCAATCTCTTCATGGTTCACGCCTGGGGGCTGGCGCCGGTCGCGGGCTGGAACCATCCGTCCTGGTCCATCTCTGCGGAGTGGTTCGCCTATCTGTGCTTCCCGCTGTTCGCCTTCGTCTTCTGGCGCCTGCGTCATCGGCCGATCGCGGCGGTGGTCGGGGCGGCGGCCTTCCTCGTCATCCTGTATTTCGCGTTCGAGCAACTGGCCGGCTTCGCCTTGACCGAGGCGACGATCCGCTGGGGCGCGCTCAGGATCGTGCCGTGCTTCGCCTTGGGCTGTGCCCTCTATCTCGTTTATCGCCGCGCGCCGTTGAAGGCGCCGTGGTTGTGCGCCGCCGTATCATTCGGCCTGATGGTGCTCAGCGCCGCGCTCGGCCTTTGGGACGGCGTCACGGTTCTGCTGGCCGGCGCCTTGATCCTGTCGCTGGCCTCGCTGCCTAACGAACGCGCCGGATGGCTAGCGTCAAAGCCGGCCGTCTACCTCGGCGAGATCAGCTATTCGGTCTATATGGTCTGCGTGCCGTGGAAGCTTCTGGCGGTCGGTCTGGCTGCGAAACTGTTCGACGCGCCGGACAAGCAGCTTCAAATTTTCGTGTGGTTGGCGATCCTGGCCCTTCTGCCGGTTGTCGCGGCCGTCTCCTATCATCTCGTCGAACGCCCGGCGCGTAAGGCTCTGAGGGATATGGCCGACAAGCGCGCCAAGCGTCACGACAAGGTTTCAGAAGGAAATATGAAGCACGGCGATATGCCGAAACAACTTGCGACAGGGCGTGATCCCGTGGCCTAAAGGGCGCTTCCAAAGGCGGGTCGGGATACCCCAAGCATGTCAAAACGGCTCAAAGCCGCCGCGGTTGCGGCGACCCTCGGTTTTTTTGCGCTGGGCGCCATTCCCTCCACCGCAAAGGCTGATGAGCCCTACTGGCAGTGCGTGACCTTCGCGCGCATGTTCTCCGGCATCAACATCTTCGGCGACGCTTGGACCTGGTGGCGTCAGGCCGCTGCCAACTTCCGCACCGGCAAGGCCCCGGAAACCGGCTCGGTTCTGGTCTTCCGTCCCGAGGGCCGCATGAGCCGGGGCCACGTCGCCGTCGTCTCCGACATCCTGACCGACCGCGTCGTGCGCGTGACCCACGCCAACTGGGGCGGTAGCCGCGGCAAGGTCGAAGAGAACGTCACCGTCGTCGACGTCTCGCCCTCCAACGACTGGTCGCAGGTCAAGGTCTGGTACAATCCGATCAACGACCTGGGCACGACGGTCTATCCGACCTACGGCTTCATCTACAAAGGCGCCCGCGACGCCTTCGACGCCGGCCGTCAGATCGCCGCCAACGTCTCGGCCCAAGGCCAGCATTAAGGGCCGGCGCCAAGCTTGCACCGCCCGCCATCGCGGGCGATAGGCGGGCATGACCCAATCCAGCGACATCACCTACGCCGGCTATCTGGCGTTGGACGACCTGCTTTCGACCCAGCACCCGCTGTCGGACCAGCACGACGAAATGCTGTTCGTCGTCATCCACCAGACCAAGGAACTTTGGCTCAAGCAAATCCTGCATGAGACGGCCCTGGCCCAGTCGATGGTGCGCGCCGGCGACCTGGTCCCGGCCTACAAGAGCCTCGCCCGCGTTTCCCGCATCCAGGCGGTGATGACCCACAGCTGGGACATTCTGTCGACGATGACGCCGTCGGACTATCTGCGGTTCCGGGGGTCGTTGGGGTCGTCCTCCGGCTTCCAGAGCGACCAGTTCCGACGTTTCGAGGCTATGCTGGGCCTGAAGGACGCCAGCTTCCTGAAGTTCCACGAAGACCGCCCCGAGGCCCTGGCCGCGCTTCAGGCCGCCATCGCCGCGCCCAGCCTTTACGATGACGCCCTGGCCCAACTGGCCAAGGTCGGTCTGCCGGTGCCCGCCGAGGTGCTGAACCGTGACGTGACCCAGCCCTATCAGCCGTCCGAAGCCGTTGAGGCGGCCTGGCTGGAGGTCTATCGCGACACGGAGCGGTGGTGGGTCCTTTATCAGTTGGCCGAGAAGCTGGTCGATCTGGACGACGCCCTGCTGACCTGGCGGCACAAGCATGTTGTCACGGTCGAACGCATCATCGGTCGGCGTCGCGGCACGGGCGGAACCGAAGGCGCCGCCTATCTGGCCTCGACCCTGACCAAGCGCTGCTTCCCCGAGCTGTGGTCGCTTCGCACCAAACTTTGATGTCGCAGGCGGCAACCTTCGCCGCGCCGGGCCATTTCGCCGTTTGACCGCAACAGCGGAAGGAATGGACGAGATGAGCAACCCCAACGCCCACGACATCAAGGTTCTGAACGGCCTGATCGAAACGACGCTGGACAGCGCGGACGGCTATCGCGAAGCCGCCGAACAGACGCAAGACCCGCACTACCGCACCCTGTTCGAGCGCCGCAGCAGTGAACGCCAGCAGGTCGTCGACGATCTGTCGGCCGCCGTGCGGGGCCTGGGCGGCGATCCGGAATCCGATGGATCGATCCTAGCTAAGGCCCACCGCGCATTTCTGGATGTGAAACACGCCCTGCTGCGTAACGACGATTCCGTCGTCGGTTCGATCAACTCGGGCGAGGGGTTCATCGCCAACAAGTATGAAAAGGCGCTGGAGGACACCGGCATTTCCGCCACCACGCGCGAGACGATCCGGCGCGCCTATGCCGCGGTGAAGACCGAGCATGAGCAGATGGAGGCCCTGAAGCACAGCTTTGAAGGCCAGCGCGACGCGGCCAACCCCTTATTCCCGCAGTAATCCCGGACTGACGGAATAAAAAAGGCCCCGGCGTCTCCGCCGGGGCCTTCGTCATTTGATCGTCTGGCCTGAAACTAGGCTTCTTCGGTCTTGGCGGCCGAACCGGTTTCCGGAACGACGACGCCCTTGGCGGGACGAACCGTCTGGCGTTCGGCGATACGGGCCGACTTGCCGCGACGATCGCGCAGATAATAGAGCTTGGCGCGACGCACGACGCCGCGGCGCTTCACTTCGATCGACTCGATGTTCGGCGACAGGATGGGGAAGCGGCGCTCGACGCCTTCACCGAACGAGATCTTGCGCACCGTGAAGGTTTCGCTGATGCCGCCGCCGTCACGGGCGATGCAAACGCCTTCGAAGGCCTGAACGCGCTCACGCTCGCCTTCCTTGATCTTCACGTTGACGCGCAGGGTGTCGCCGGGCTGGAATTCCGGGATTTTGCGTTCGCCCAGGACGCGGGCTTTTTCTTCGGCGTCCAGCTGTTGAACGATGTTCATGTCATTTCTCCTCGGGCTTTGCGCCCTTTAGCTGTGAGTTGGCGAGATGCGCCTGCCAGAGGTCCGGCCGCCGCTCCCGCGTAGTCGTCGCCCGCTGCGCCTCACGCCATCCCGCGATCTTTTTGTGATCGCCCGACAGCAGCACCTCGGGTATCTCAAGCCCCTCGAACGTCCGCGGTCGCGTGTACTGCGGGTGTTCCAAGAGCCCATCCTCGAAGCTTTCGGACGACAGGCTGTCGCCTGAGCCGAGCACGCCGGGGATCAGTCTTACGCACGCCTCGATCGCGACCATCGCCGCCGCCTCGCCGCCGGCGAGAACCGCGTCTCCGACCGAGACCTCCTCGAACCCGCGTGCGTCCAGCACCCGCTGATCCACCCCCTCGAAACGACCGCACAGCACGACGATCCCGTCGGCTTTCGCCCATTCCTTGACGCGCGCCTGGGTCAGGGGCCGACCCCTGGCGCTCATGTACAAAAGCGGCCGCCTGGGTCCCGGCAGGCTATCCACCGCCCGGGCCACAACGTCCGCCTTAAGCACAGCTCCCGGGCCGCCACCCGCAGGGGTGTCATCCAGGAAGCCGCGCGTATCTGTGGAAAAGGCGCGAATGTCAACCGTTTCCAGGCTCCACAAGCCCTTCTCGCGCCAAGCCGTGCCGATCAGAGACACCCCGAGCGGGCCCGGAAAAGCCTCGGGAAACATGGTCAGGACGGTCGCGGTGAACGGCATGGCGGCGGCTCTTACACCAAACGCGCAGGAAATGCGCGTCAGCGGATCACCTGGGCCATGCCGATGGATTTCGGCATGGTCGGCGCAAAACCGTATTGTGCATACAGTCGGTTCGCCTCTCCGTCCGCGATCAGGCTGACGTAGGCGCCCTGCGCGTGACTGTGCAGCCGCTCCATCAAGGCCGTCATGATCGCCTTTCCCAGGCCGCGTCCCTGATGCGCAGGCTCGATGGCCATGTCGACGATCTGGAAGAACAGACCGCCGTCGCCAATTATCCGCCCCATGCCGACCACCTGATCGTCCCGGCGTACGACAACGGCGAACCAGGTATGCGGCAGGCCGGCGATGGCGTTCGCCTCAGCTTTCGGGCTCAGGCCGGCGTTGATCCGGAGGCGGAGATAATCGGCGACCGAAGGCGTTTCGGCCGTCAACTCATAGCCGGCGATCATGCTTTCGGCGCCCCGCCGCCCGCCGCGATCCAGCTGTCCACCTGATCCTCCAGCACGTCCAGCGGCACCGAGCCGGAACCCAGCACGACCGCGTGGAAGTCCTTGATGTCGAACCGGTCGCCCAAGGCCGTCCTGGCGCGGTCGCGCAGTTCCTCGATTTTCAGCTCGCCGATCTTGTAGCTGGTCGCCTGGCCGGGGTTGGTGATGTAGCGCTCGACTTCCTTTTCTATGTCGCGCTCGGACAGCAGGGAGTTCTGACGGAAATAGTCCATCGCCTGTTCGCGGCTCCAGCGCTTGGCGTGCAGGCCGGTGTCGGTCACCAGACGCACCGCGCGCCACAGCTCGGTCGAGAGCCGGCCGAAGTCGGAATAGGGGTCCTGATAGAAGCCCATCTCCTTGCCCAGCTGTTCGGCGTACAGCCCCCACCCTTCCGCATAGGCGCCATAGCCGCCGAACCGGCGGAAGCGCGGCAGGCCCTGGATCTCCTGCGCATAGGCGATCTGGAAATGGTGGCCCGGTGCGCCTTCGTGATAGCTGATGCCCTCGATCTGGGGCTTCAGCACCTGGGTCATGTCCGACAGATTGACGTAGTAGATGCCCGGCCGCGATCCGTCCGGCGCGGGCGAGTTGTAGAAGGCGATCGAGGCTGTCGCCTCACGGAACGGCTCCACCGCCCGCACCTCCAGCGCCGCCTTGGGCAGGGTCGAGAACCATTGCGGCGCCGCCGCCATCACCTGGGCGATGAAGCCGCGCGCGTCGGTCAGATACTGCTCCTTGCCCTCGGGCGTATTCGGATACTGGAACCGAGGATCCGTCTTCAGGAAGGTGAAGAACGCCTGCAGCGAGCCGGTGAAGCCGACCTGGGTCTTGATGGTCTCCATCTCGGCCTGGATTCGGGCGACCTCGGCCAGGCCGATCTGATGGATCTGGTCGGCGGTCAGGTCGGTGGTGGTCGAGAGCTGGAGCCGGGCGTTGTAATAGGCCTCGCCCTTCGGCAGGCGCCACACGCCCGCATCGCTGTCGGCCTTGGGCTGCACCTCGGCCAGGGCCGTCAGCACGGTCTCGAACCCGGCCTTGTAGGGGCCGGTCAGGGCGGCGCGGGCTTCCGACAGCAGCCGGTCCTTCGTCGCCTGATCGGTCTCCAGCGCCGCGACCTTCTTGATGAAGTCGGCCCAGACCGGATTGTCGGCCCCGTCGTCGAACGGCGCGCCGGTGATGACGTTGCGGGTGTTGGCGATGGACGGCGCGAAGACGAAGCGCGGCGAGACGACGCCCGCCGCCGCGCGCTGACGCAGTTCCTCGGCCACCTGATCCATCTGCGTCTCGGCGGCCTTGATCCGCGCGACATAGGCCTCGGCGTCGGCCACGCTGGAGACGCGGTGGTTGTTGATCAGAAAGACCGGCAGGCTGGTGGTCGGATTGCCGTTGGCGGCGAACTGAAAGCCCCAGTCGCGCCATTGGTTCGACAGCCGCGCCTGCTGGACGCCATATTCGAACATCCGCCACGACAGCGCCGCCTGCGGCCCCAGCTTCTGCGGATCGAACTGGGCCTTCATCTGCGCCAGCTGCGCCTCCTGAAGCGCCAGGGCCCGGTCGGCGGCGGCGTCCGACACGTCGTCCAGCTTGTCGTAGTCGGTCTTGATGCCCAGCGACGTCATCTGCTGCGGGCTCAGTGCGATCCGCGCCTGAAAGGCCTGTTCAAAGAAGGCGTTCAGCCGTGCGTCCTCGCTTTCGGTCGCGGCTGTCTGTGCGGGGGCGGAGGTCTGCGCTAGCGCGGGCGCGGCGGACAGCACCGCCATCATGGCGGCGGACGAAATCAGAAGACGACGCATGAACAACCCCTCGTGAAACAGGGGCGCACCTTCGGGGTCGCGTGCGCGCGGCGCAAGGGATCAATGACGCTGCCGTTGCGGCGATCGGACACGTCGAAAGCAAAATTTTCGATACGGCGTCGCTTGATGCAACCCAAGCCCAGGGTCGGCGTTTCGACGAAACTTGACCATACCAACAAGGGTTCAAACCATGCGCAAGATCATCACCCTGTCCATCGTCGCCGCCGCTCTGGCCGTGTCGGCCTGCAACACCATCGCCGGCGCCGGCCGCGACGTCTCGGCCGCCGGTTCGGCCGTCACGCAAGGCGCCAACGACGCCAAGAACTAAGGCTTTCCAAAAAGCCGATGTTGCAAAGGCCCGCCGGATCCCGGCGGGCCTTTCTCGTATCCGTCGCATGACGGTGTTACGGTGCGCCATCATTCGGGAGACGGCGATGGGCTTTCTGGACAATGTGGTGAAGGGTCTCGGCGACGACGCCGCAGGCGGTCTGAGCGACCTGCTCAAGGGTCAGGGCGGCGTCGGCGGACTGGCCGAGAAGTTCGGTCAGGCGGGGCTGGGCGATGTGATCGGCTCGTGGGTCGGCACGGGTCCGAACGCCAACATCTCGCCCGAGCAGATCACGGCCGTCCTGGGCCACGGCCCCATCGCCGACATCGCCGCCAAGATGGGCGTGACCCCCGAACAGGCCGGCGAGACCCTGGCCGGTCTTCTGCCCGAAGCCATCGACCGCCTGACCCCCGGTGGTCAGATCGACGGCGCCGACGACCTGCTCTGCAAATTGCCGGGCGGCCTGGGCGACATGATCGGCGGTTTCCTGAAGCGCTGAAGCCTCAGGACGGCTGGCCCTCGGTCGCCGCGATCGCAGCCTCTTCTTCCATGGCGGCCTTCTGGCGCGCCTGCAGGGCGGTCTGCTTGCTGGCCACGATGAAGGCCAGGACGATCCCGAACACACCTATGATCGCTGAATAAAGGAAGAAGGCGACGTAGCCCGCGCCCAGCGCCGCTGGGGTCACGCCACTCGTGGCCGCTCCGGTGGTCAATACGCCGGGTTGCAGATTGGCGAACAACGCCCGCAGGCCAGCGAAAGGCCCGGTCCCTTCGGCGGCTCGCGCCGAAGCCTCGACGATCCGTCCCGACTGCGTCGCAATCAGCTTGCCGGGCAGGGCGTACAGTGATGTGAAAAGGGCGTACTGGGTCGCGGTAAAGCCGATGGACGTCAGGCTGGACATATAGGCGATCAGGGCGGTCCCGGCGTATCCGCTCGAGACATTGTCCACGCCGATGGCGACGGTCAGGGCCGACAGGCTGTGTCCCTGGGTCGCCAGCCAGGCGAAGATCAGGTTGGACACAGGGCTCATGAAGGCGCCGATCACCATGGTGCGGATAAGGCCGAGCTTGGCGACCGACCAGCCGCCGATGATCACACCCAGACTGGTCATGACCACGCCAAACACCTTACGCACTTCGGCCAGTTCCGTCTTGGAAAAGCCGAGGTCGATGTAGAAGGGCGGCATGATGTTCAGCACGAAATCCGCCAGGCGATAGACGCAGATCAGCGCCAGGATCAGCGTCGCTACACCCGAGAAGCGCCTGTAGAAATCGGCGAGGGGCTGGCCGAATGATCCGGCGAGATAGGCGCCCGGCCGCGTCTTCGTTCCCGGCAGCGGCCAGCAGGCCATGACCATGACGGCCAGGCCCATGAGCACCAGAGCGAACTGCAGATAGACGCCCTCCGGCTTCGCCGCCAGCGCCGCTGCGACCGCCGTCTTGCGGTCCGGGCCGAGGCCGAAGAGCCCGAACAGGGCGTTCAAGGGCGCCGACTGTCCTGTCAGGCCCGAACCCAGGAACATGGCGGCGACGCCGATGACCGCCAGACGGGCGATCCACTCGAAGATTTCCAGCTTCGGTCGCGAGGGAACGTCTCCAACCGGAATGGCTCGGATCGAGTGCGCCTTCTCCCGCGGCGCAAACAGCACCCCGGCGATGCCGATGCCCATGAGTGCAGCCATCACGGCGTATGAGAGGTTCCAGCTGTAGAGATCGGCCAGCACCAGCGGCACAGCCCCAGCCACGATCATGGCGACGCGGTAGCCCAGCTGATAAGCGGCGGCCATGGCGCCATGGCGCCTGTCGTCGGCCGCCTCGATCCGCCAGGCGTCGATGACGATGTCTTGGGTCGCGCCGAAGAAGCCGACGAGGGCGGCGAATCCGGCCACGGCGATCAGGGCGTTGGAGGGGTTCAGGGTCGAAATCGACCATAGACCGAAGATGATTACGCCTTGCGTGACCAGCATCCATGCGCGTCGATGACCAAGCAGAGGCGTCAGAAGCGGCACGGCGGTTCGGTCGATCAGCGGCGCCCAGACGAATTTCAACGAGTAGCTGAGTGTGGCCAAGGCGAAGAAGCCGATCACTTCCAGCGTCAGGCCGCTCTCTCGCAACCAGGTGGTCAGCGTGTCGAAGATCAGCAGGTTCGGCAGGCCTGCCGAAAAGCCCAGCAGCAGCATGATGAAGACGCGCCGCTCGCCATAGACGGCGAGGCCGCCGAAACGGCCGGCGGGCTTGCCGTTGACGGGGGGGTGGGCTTGGTCGGTCATGCACGGCTCCGGCGCGGCGGCCGGAAACGCGGGCGCCTGTAACTCAGCCGACCTTGGCGCGGATGTCGCGCTTCGTCCAGCGGGCGAGGGCGGCGCGCAGGGCCTCGGCGTCCAGCGGCTTGACGATATGGTCGTCCATGCCGGCCTCCAGACAGGCGCGGCGGTCCTCGGCAAAGGCGTTGGCGGTCAGGGCCAGGATCGGCGTCGTGTCGCCCGCCGCGCGGATGGTGCG
The DNA here is from genome assembly GCF_026105875.1 of Brevundimonas sp. BT-123. Taxonomy (GTDB): domain Bacteria; phylum Pseudomonadota; class Alphaproteobacteria; order Caulobacterales; family Caulobacteraceae; genus Brevundimonas. The sequence goes on from NZ_JAOYTN010000011.1 coordinate 60,264, forward strand.
GGCGGCGGCGGGGCCGTCCATGCCGGGCATCCGCATGTCCATGAAGACCACGTCGTATCGCGCGCGTTTCAGCGCTGCGACGGCTTCGTCGCCGGTGGCGGCCGTCTCGACGGTGCAGCCCTCGCGGCGCAACAGGGTGCGGGCCAGAAGCGCGCCGACGGGATTGTCCTCGGCCAGCAGGACGCGGATGCCTGCGAACTGAACGGGGGCTACGCGGTCGTCTTCGACCGGGGCGGCGCAGTGAGCGCTGGATTTGTCAGGCGCCTCCGCGCCGATGGCGGCCAGGACGCGCTCGGCCAGGGACGCGCGACGCAAAGGCTTGATCAGATAGCCGTGGAAGCCGACGGCGCGATAGCGGGCGATCAGATCGCGCTCGGCCGGTTTCAGCAGAACGATGCCGCGACCGCTCGAAGGCAGGGCCGCCAGCGCGCCCGCCGGGGCGTCGGCGTGATCGACCAGGGTCACCGGGCCATCATCCGCCACGACGCCGCCCGAGGCCTCGATCTGGGCGCGAGCCGCCGACAGGACAAACGGATCGACGGCGCGCACCGCAACTGTCTGGCCGCGCAGCGGCTTGTCGCGCGCCACCGCGACGGCGGCGAAGGCGGCCTCGAAGCGGAAGCGGGCGCCCCCGCCGGTTGCGGCGCCGTCGGGCCGGTTTTCGACCTTCACCGAGCCGTCCATGGCGGCGGCCAGTTTACGCACGACCGCCAGACCCAGACCCGCGCCATCCTGACGGACCGCGTCGGAACTATCGGCGTGGCCGAATTCCTCGAAGATCCGTGTGCGCGCCTCGGGCGCGACGCCGGGGCCGGTGTCGTCGACCAGGAAGGCCAGACGCGGGCGCGCCGCGCTGCCGCCGACACGCACGACCGAAATGCGCACGCCGCCGGTTTCGGTGAACTTCACGGCGTTGCCCGCCAAGTTGAAAAGCACCTGACGCAGCCGGCCTTCGTCCGCCAGCACGTCGGGCGCGTCGGCGGCGACCGACCAGACGATCTCCAACCCCTTGTCGTGGGCGCGCGGGCTCAGCAACTCGGCGACGCCGCGCACCAGACCTTCCAGATCGACGGGCGCCAGGTCGAACTCCAGAGTCCCGGCCTCCAGCCGCGCATAGTCCAGCAGGTCGTTGACCAGACCTAGCAGATGTTCGGCCGACTGACGCGCGTTCTCGGCATAGGCGCGCTGGGCGCCGTCCAGCCGGGTCCGCTGCAACAGGTTGATCATGCCGATGACGCCGTTCAGCGGCGTGCGCATCTCGTGGCTCATCAGCCGCAGGAACTGCTGGGCGGGGTCAACAGGCGCGCTCGTCCGCTCCTCGATCCGCTTCGTCGCCGTCCGTCGCGTCATGGCCGTCTCCCCAACGAGACGAAGCCTAAAGGTCGACGGTTAAGGATGTCTCCACCATGACGCGGGCGCGTCACGCGTGCAGGAAGGGCGTCTGCTCGTCGTCGTCCTCGCGTAGACCGAACCCTTCATGGCGCTGCGCCACGCGGCGGTCGAAGTCCGCCTCGGCGCCGATGGTGGTGCGGCGGTAGATCAAGGCCTCGGCGATGTGGCGACGCAGAACGCCGGTGCTGCCGTCGAGGTCGGCGATGGTGCGGGCCAGGCGCAGGGTTCGGGTCCATCCGCGCGCGGTCAGGCCGCCGGCCTCGCCCGCCCGCATCAGCAGCATCCTCCCCGCCTCGTCCGGCGTGGCGAACCGATCCAGCGTGGCGCCGGACGCGCGGGCGTTCAGGCCTTGGGCGGCGTCCAGCCCCGCCTCGCGCACCCGGTCCTCCTGCATGGCGCGAGCGGTCGCGACGCGCGCCCGCGCCTCGGCCGTGCCTTCGGCGGGTGGGGGCAGGGCCATGTCGGCGGCAGTGACCGGCGGCGTCTCGACCGTCAGGTCGATCCGGTCGAACATCGGACCCGAGACGCGGTTCTGATAGTCGCGCTGGCAACGCGGCGCCTTGCCGCACGCGCCGCGGCCGGCCCCGCCCATGCCGCAGCGGCAAGGGTTCATCGCCGCCACGAGCTGGAACCGCGCGGGATAGCGGATGTGGGCGTTGGCGCGGGCGACCACGATCTCGCCCGTCTCCAGCGGCGCCCGCAGCGAGTCCAGCGCCTGGGCGCTGTATTCCGGCAGTTCATCGAGGAACAGCACGCCATTGTGGGCCAGCGACGCCTCGCCGGGCTTGGCGCGTAGGCCCCCGCCGGTCAGGGCCGCCATCGAGGCGGAATGGTGCGGGCTACGGAACGGGCGATCGCGGGTCAGGGCGCCGCGTTCGATCAGGCCGGCGACCGACCAGACCATCGAGGTTTCCAGCAACTCCTGCGAGGTCAGGGGCGGCAAGAGGCCGGGCAGCCGCTGCGCCATCATCGACTTTCCCGACCCCGGCGGGCCGATGAACAACAGGTTGTGGCCGCCCGCCGCCGCGATCTCCAGCGCGCGCTTGGCGCTTTCCTGACCCTTGACCTCTCGCAGGTCGGGCACCGCCTTGCGGTCCGCCAGCAGCCCGGGTTCGGGCGCGCGCAGCACTTGGGTTCCCTTGAAATGGTTGACCAGGCTGATCAGCGAGCGCGGAGCGAGGATGCGGGCGCCGCCGGCCCAGGCCGCCTCCGGTCCCGTCGCCTCGGGGCAGATCAGACCCAGGCCCATGGCGTCGGCGGCGACGGCGGCGGGCAGGGCGCCGCCGACCCGCGCGATCTGGCCGTCCAGCCCCAGCTCGCCGATAGCGGCCCAGCCGTCGAGCGCATCGGGCGCGATCACCCCCATGGCGGCCATCAGGGCCAGGGCGATGGGCAGGTCGAAATGGCTGCCCTCCTTGGGCAGGTCTGCCGGCGCCAGATTGGCGATGATCCGCTTGGCGGGCAGGGCCAGACCGATGCCGGCGAAGGCCCCGCGCACCCGCTCCTTGCTTTCGGCCACCGCCTTGTCCGGCAGGCCCACGATGTTGAAGATGGTCGGCCCGTCATTGCCGATCAACTGGACCTCGACGTCCACGCGCCGGGCTTCCACCCCGTCAAAGGCGACCGTGACAACCCGCGCGACCATGTCGTTCTCCCACCTGAGTGAGAGAACGAACCATGAACTCAAATCTAATTCAAGTGGCGATCACGCAACCTCTGCGGCGCGTTTGGCCTCAATGGCGTCCCACATCAGGGCCGTGGCGTCGATGCCTGTGAAGGCCTTCAACTGCCGGGCGCCGGTGGGGGAGGTGACGTTGATCTCGGTCAGATAGTCGCCGATCACGTCGATGCCGACGAAGATCAGGCCGCGTTCCCTCAGCGTCGGGCCGATGGCGGCGCAGATTTCCAGGTCGCGCGGCGTCAGCTCGACCGGCATGGCCGTGCCGCCGACGTGCAGGTTCGAGCGCACCGCCCCCGCCGCCGGGACGCGGTTGATGGCGCCGACGGGCTCTCCATCGATCAGAAGGATGCGCTTGTCGCCCTTGGACACGGCGGGGATGAACTTCTGGATCACCAGCGGATCGCGGCTGCCGGCGGCATGGATCTCGATCAGGGCGTCCAGGTTGGGATCATCGGCGCGCAGCTTGATCACGCCCGAGCCGCCGTTGCCGTGCAGGGGCTTCAGAACCACCTCGCCGTGCTTCTTGTGGAAGGCGTCAAGCGCGACGGGGTCGGCCGAGATCAGGGTCGGCGGTTGCAGGCCGGGGAAGGCGGTGACCATCAGCTTTTCGGGGGCCGAACGCACCTGGGCCGGGTCGTTGACCACCAGGGTCCGGGGATGCACCGTCTCCAGCAGATAGGTGGCGGTCACATAGGCCATGTCGAACGGCGGGTCCTGGCGCATTAGGATCACGTCCACGTCCTCGGCCAGATCCAGCTTTTCCCAGTCGCCGAAGCTGACGTGGTTGCCGACCTCGCGCCGCACGGTGATCGGGCGGGCGCGGCAGTAGAGGCGGCCCTCTTCCAGCGCCAGGGTGCGGAAGTCATAGACCCACTGTTTGTGACCGCGCGCCTGGGCCGTCTCGGCCATCAGGAAGGTGGTGTCCCCGGTGATGTCGACGGCCTCGATCGGGTCCATCTGGATGGCGACTCTGAGGGTCATTTTTCTTGGGCCTATCGCGCGTCGCGCTACTTGAGGCCCGTTGGGCGCGCCGCGCTCCGGGCCAGTGGATGTTCGGTGTCGGTGCGGCGGCTCAGTCGAGCTGACGCGCTTCCTCGGCCAGCATGATCGGCACGCCCTCGCGGATCGGATAGGCCAGTTTGGCGCCCGCCGAGATCAGCTCGTTGGCGTCGCGGTCGTAGGTCAGCTTGCCCCGCGTGACCGGGCAGACCAGCACCTCCAGCAGGCGGGGATCGACGGACACGGGCGTATTGAAGGCGTCACTCATTTTTCTTGGCCTATCGCGCTGGCGCTATTTGCGAGTTCTTTAGGGGGCTACCGCGCTTCGCGCTACTTGAGCCCGTCATTGCATGGACGGCGCGGCGTCGTCACCGCCGTCGGCGGCGTCGATGCGCATCAGGGCGGTCAGGGCCTCGGCGCGGGGCATCAGGCCCATGGCCTCCAGCAGCGCCTGTTTCTCGGCGGGTTCGAAGGGCAAGGCCATCGACAGGCTGTTGACCAGGGCCTCCATCGGCGCGGTCTCGGCCGTCTCCCAATCGATGTCCAAGAGCCGGTGGGCCATATAGGCGCGCAGGGCGTCGAGGAAGGCGTCGCGGTCGAAGTCCGGCTCCTCGGGCGGGGAGACAAGATCGTCCTCATAGGCCTCGAACGCCGCGCGAACCTGGCGGTAGGGAGTCTTGGACGGCATTTCGGCGGCGATGCGGAAGCGTGATACGCCGGTCAGGGTGATCAGATAGCGCCCGTCGGAGGTCTCGGCGAAACTGGTGATCCGACCCGCGCAGCCGACGGGCGACAGGCCGGGCAGGGCCGGCGTGCCGCCCTTGGGCTGGACCAGGCCGATGATCCGGTCGCCGGCCATGGCGTCGTCCACCATGTTCAGATAGCGCGGCTCGAAGATGTTCAGCGGCAGCTGTCCGCGCGGCAGCAGGATGGTTCCGCCCAGCGGAAACACCGGGATCACCTGGGGCAGGTCGAGGGCGCGAACGTAACCCTGGGGCATTACTTCTCCTGGGGCCTACCGCGCTTTGCGCTGCTTGAGGCCCGCTTGTTCTGGATCACGAAAACAGAATGGACGACAGCCGGCGCCGGCCGTCCTTGGACACGTCCGAGGTCAGGCCCGCCGCCTCGAAGATGACCAGCAGCTGTTTGCGGGCCGCCTGATCGTTCCACTCGCGGTCGGCCTGGATGATGGCCAGCAGATTGTCGACCGCGCCCTTGAAGTCGCCGGCCGCGCTCTGGGCTTCGGCCAGGTCGAAACGCGCCTGATGATCGTTCGGATCGGCGGCGACCTTGGCCTCGAGTTCGGCCGAGGCGCCGGAAGGGGCCTTGGACACCAGGGCCAGCTGGGCGCGCACGCTTTGGACCGTCTGCTCCTTGGAATCCTGCGGCGCCATGGCGATGGTCTGGGCCGCCTGTTCGGGGTCGCCGCCCGCCAGATAGACGCGCGCCATGCCGGCGATGGCCTTCTCGTTCTCGGGCTCGATCGACAGGACGTGGGCGAAGGCCTGGGCCGCGCCGCCGAAGTCGTTCAGGCCCAGCGATTCCTCGCCCAGCTCCAGCAGTTGCGCCGTCTCGGTCGAGCCACCCTGACCGCCGGTCAGCTTGTCGATGAAGGCCTTGATCTGACTGTCGGGAATGGCGCCCTGGAAGCCGTCGACCGGCTGGCCGTTGACGAAGGCGTATACGGTGGGGATCGACTGCACCCGCAGCTGGCCTGCATAGGCCGGGTTGGCGTCCACATCGATCTTGACCATCTTCACCGCCCCCTTGGCGGCGCGCACGGCCTTCTCCAGCGCAGGCCCCAGCGTCCGGCACGGCCCGCACCAGGTCGCCCAGAAGTCGACGATGACCGGCTGATGTTTCGACGCCTCGATCACGTCGGACATGAAGGAGGCGTCCGTGCCTTCCTTGATCAGGTCGCCGGCGGCGTCGGGGGTCAGGGTCGGGTCGAGCAGGGTCATGGGCGAGGTCCGCGCAGAGATCGGTCAGGTTCAACGGTTCAGATGGCGTCGGGATGCGTCGGCATCAAGCCGGGAAAAAGTCGCGCCGGGATTCTCAGGCGGCGGTCGTGAAAAACACCGTCTAATTCGTCTAATTCGTCTGACTTCCCCCGCCGCGCGTCGTCCTATCGACCGTGATCTACGAGATGGGGCGGCGGCGCAGATCGTCAAGCGGACGTTGGTCGTCTCTGTTGAGGATAGGAAACGGATATCGGCATGCTATCGTTTCCGCATGCAGACCCTTGATGACGCCGTGGCCAAAGTCAGCCGGATGGCGGCGAGCAGACTAGGTTTAGTTCTGCTCGGCATGGTTTGGCTGGCGGGGTGCCAATCCGACGACCGTGGTCCTTCTTCTTTGATCGGTTACTGGTATGCCGTCGAGGTAGATGGTGAGCCAACAATCGGTTCTCGTGTAGAATTAAGGCTCCCGGAGCTGAACCCGGATACCCTGAAAGCCTCGACCTATAGACTGTCTATCGGTTGTGAAGACTGGGGCCGCTTCGATCAGAGCCGCACCGTTTTGATCAGCGACGCGCAAGATCCTTTTGGCAAGGCGCCGCAAGCGCAATGCGATCCGCGTGATCCGGCGCGTTTGGATGCGTTGCGACAGATGACGCACGACGGGGTCCGTATCTCAGTAGACCCGATGACATTTACGGCAGTGCTTTCCACAACATCGGGGAGAACCGCTCGCTTCGATTATATGGACACGACGCCTGTCGATTGAGGTCCGAAAAAGGTCGAACCCCAAGTCATGGGCTTTGCGAAGCAAGACTGAAATCAGGAGGCCCAAATGCAGATAGGCCACGGTTTCTCGATCAGCCCAAAGCCCCGAAATCCACCACGATCGGCTCCCGCTCCAGCAGCGCCAGCATCCGCCGGAAGGCCGCCTGATCCAGGGCGGTCGTCGCGGTATTGGTCAGGGGGTGGAAGTTCACGATGTCGGCGTCCCACAGCCGCCGGTCCAGCACGAAGGTGACGCGGCGGTCTGTGTCGTTGATCAGGCCCAGCGCTGTGACCGAGCCGGGGCGGACGCCCAGCGTTTCCCACATCAGGGTCTCATTGCCGAACGACAGGCGGCCCGAGCCCATGACGGCGGCCGCGCGCTTTAGGTCGATCATCGTGTCCTGACGCGCCGAGATCAGCCACAGCCGGCCTTTGTGATCCTTCAGGAACAGGTTCTTGGTGTGGGCGCCGGGCAGGTCGGCCTTGAGGTCCAGGCCTTCCTCGACGCGAAAGACGGCCGGGTGGTCGTGGGTGAGGTGATCCACGCCGTTCGCCTTCAGCCAGACGCTCAGGGTCTCGCGGTCGAAAGCGGGTGCGTCAGTCATGGTTGAGCCGTCGGGTTTCGGGCGTTAGGACAGGGTCATGGTCGATACCGTCAACACGCGCCCGCTGGAACTGGAATGCTATCCGATGACGGCCCGGCCGCCGGACCTGGTGCCCGGTCGCCAGTCGCGCAACTGGATGGACGCCTTCATCAGCCGCCACCCCTATCGCTGTCTGCCGCTGAACATGGCCAACACCACGGGGTGGGAAATTCTGTGCCCCTTCGGCTTCTCGGCCGAGTGGAACGGCGGTCCGCGTCAGGAAGACATCGTCATCACGCCGGATCGGCCCCAGCACGATCTGGCCCATTTCGTCACCTCGCACTTCTCGCGCGGGGTGCTGACCATGCATCCGCAATATCTGTTCCGCACGCCGCCCGGCTGGGGGATGATGTGTTCGGGGTCGCCCAACCATGTGAAGGACGGCATCCAGCCCCTGGTCGGCCTGATCGAGACGGACTGGCTGCCTTTCCCCTTCACGATGAACTGGATCTTCACCCGGCCGGGGCGCATCACCTTCGAGAAGGGCGAGCCCTTCTGCTTCATCAATCTGATCGAGCACAAGAAGGTCGAGCAGTTCCAGCCGATCATCCGCACGCTGGAATCCAACCCGGTGATGAAGGGCCAGTTCGAGGCCTGGAACCGCGCCCGCACCGATTTCAACCAGCGTCTGGCCGGCGGCGATCCGGATGCTGCCAAGGAGGCGTGGCAGCGCTATTACTTCAAGGGCGAAGTGCCGGAAGATCTGGGCACGGCGCCGGCGACCCACTCCAACAAGCGCCGGCTGAAGTCGCCGCGGGTGGGATGAAAGAAAAAGCCCCTCTCCACGCCGTGGAGAGGGGCTTTCAGCATCAGGCCGCCGGGCGGGTGACCTGCGGACCCAGGTTCTGGATCACCTCACGGGCGTCGAAGGCGTTGGGGTCGTTGGCGGGTTTGGGGCCGCGACCCAGGACGATTTCGGCATTGGCCTCGAAGCGGTCGACTTGGCGGACGTCGAAATCATTGACGCCCCACGGGCCGTAACGGTCCCACGGGCTCCAGAAGCCGCTGCGGTAATAGCGCCACGACGGACCCCAGTAGGGGCTGTAGAAGCGGTTGTAGCCTGAATAGAACGGATCGGGCGTGCCGACGAAGCGGGTGTCGCGGTCGGTGGCGCGATTGACGGTGGCGAACCAGTCATAGCCGCTCTCGACCGTCAGTTCGGCCGAACGCAGCAGCAGCGACTGCTCGACCTGTTCGCGCGAGGTCAGTGAATTGCCCGAGAAGCTGACCCGGAAACGGTTGTTCTCCAGGCGCTGCTCGGCATAGCCGCCACGCTGGCCGTTGAAGCCGGCGGGTTGATACGGGGTGGCGGTGGCGCAGGCCGCCAGGGCCAGACCGGCGGCGACGGTCGCCGCCAGGGTCTTGAAGGGGAGGGTTTTCATGACATCAAACTCCTTGATCGCCCATTCGGGCGCTCTGACGGCTGAACGGAGCATGAACGAAGGCGTTCCCGACCACTGTATGACGAAGCGTCGCGGCGTCTAGAGCCTGAGGACGATCAGGATCGCGGCGACCATCAGCAGCAGGCCGACGAAGACGCCGAAGCCTTTGCGAAAGCGCGGCTGTTGCATGCGGCGCGACAGGGCGGCGCCGGACAGGGCGTAGGTGCTCATCGAAACCATATCCATGCCGATGGCCGCCATGGCGAACATCGCCATCTGCGGCGCGACCGGGCGGTTCACGTCGATGAAGGGCGGCAGGACGGCGGTGAAGAACAGGATGGCCTTGGGGTTGGCGATCTGGACGGCGAACCCGTCGATCAGGGCGCTGCGGCCCTTCTTGACGACGACCTCGTCGGGATCGGCGGCAGTGGCGAAGGCGCCGCGCAGCGCCTTGATCCCCAGCCAGGCGACATAAAGCGCGCCCAGCACGGCGATGACCTTGAAGGCGGCGGGAAAGGCCTTGACCAGGGCGCCCAGTCCCAGGGCCGCCGCGCCGAACCACACCAGGGTCGCGGCGTTCATGCCCAAGACGCCGATCAGCGCCGAGGCGCGGCCCTTCTCAACGCCGGTCGCGACGGCGAACAGATTGGCGGGGCCGGGCGTGATCGCCATCACCGCCATGACGCCGAGGAAGGTCGAATAGAGGTGCGGATCGACGGGCAGGGCGGGCATGCGGCGCGATGTCGCTGCTATAAGGAAGAGCGTCAAGCCAATCCGTGTCTCCTCCCCATTCCATGGGGAGGTGGCGCGGCGCCTCTTCGCGCCATGACGGAGGGAGTCTTGGAGGCATCCTCCGCACCGTGGGACGTCAAGAGCCCCTCCACCGCTGCGCGGTCCCCCTCCCCGGCACGCGGGGACGAGACGACTGGCTTAAGTCGCCGGGCGCGCGGGCGGCGCCGGCGGTTCGGGCGCTTCCGGGGCCTCGGCCGCTTCGGGAACCTCGGCGGCCGCTTCGTCCTCGACGACGGCGTCGGCGGCCTGGTCCAGCGCGTATTGAGCGACCAGGCTGTAGGTCTCCATCTGCTCGGGCGTCGGATTGGTCCAGGCGCTGTTGCTGGCGATGCCCTCGGCGGTGACGACGCCCTTCTGCATCCCCTCTTCCATCGCCTGTTTGACCTCGGGGTCGTTCAGGGCGTCGGCGACGATGGCATCGACATCGATGTTCTTCAGCGCCTGGGCGGCCATTTCATTGGCGTGTTTGGTCGCCTCGGCGGTGAAGGCGGCGACGTCGGGCGCATAGTCCGACCACAGGGCGGCGATGCGACGACCGCGTTCGGCCTCGCTCAGGCTCTCATCTTCGGAAATCGCCTCGGCCCGTTCGCCAAAGGCCTCCATGCGCGCCTCGAAAGCTTCGGCGGCGGCTTCCATCCGGGCCTCGGCGGTTTCGGCGGAGGTCGGAGCCGGAGCGGGAGCCGGCGCGGGGGTCTGCGCCAGGACCGAGGATAGGGGCGCGAGCGCCATGGCGGCGGTCAGGCTGAGCAGGCGGATCATGGGACGGCTCCCGTTGAATGACCCGCGCAGACTCCGCCCTCAGCCGCCCCGTCTCAAGTGAAATCGCGGTAAGGCTCGGCTTACTGCGGCGTCGCCGGCGCAGCGGCGGCTGGGGCTGCAGCGGCGGCGTCGATCTTGCCTCGGACATCGGCAGGGATGCCCTTGATCTGCTGGATCGCAGGCGCGAGCTGTTCGGGCGTCGCCTGGCCGCTGCTGATGGCGAACGTCTGGACGTCTTCGGCGAAGGCGTCGACCTGGGGCTGATATTTGGCTTGGATGGCGTCCAGGTCCGCCTTCGCCTTGTTCTTGTCGGCCTGGGCTGCGGCGGCCTGCATCTCGCTAGCCATCGTCTCCATCACCTGACCGAAGGCTTCCGCCTTGGCCTCGAAGGCGGCTTCCTCGGGGCTGTCCGCTTCTTGGGCGGGCGCCGGAGCGGCCTGGGGCGCAGGCGCAGGGGCGGCGGCCTGACCGGCGGCGAAGGCGGGGGTGGTCAGGGCCAGGACGGCGACTGCCGCGGCGGAAGACAGAAGGCGCATCGGAAACTCCACGACGGGCCGCCTTGCGACCCCGAACAAGGCTGCATCCCAGCCCCGGCCGCACCCTCCTACAGTCCGATCAGATTTCAAAGACCCGATAAGGCTTGTCGCCCAGGGCCTTTAGCACCGGCAGGGCGACATTATAGACGGGCGTGCCCTTGGTGGTGCGTCCCTCGGGTCCGCCGCGATGGGCGTGGCCGTGCACAACCAGGCGAACATTGTCATAGCGATCGATGGTTTCGGCCAGGCGCGACGACCCCAGGAAGGCGTGGATTTCGGGCGGCTCGCCCATCACCGTCTCGACCACCGGCGCATAGTGCAGCAGCACGACCGAGCGTTCGGTGCGCAGCATGCGGATCGAATTCTCGATCAGATTGGCGTCCTCGACCGCCTCCTGCACGAAACGCTTGATCGAGGCCTCGCCGAACGAGGAGAGCATGTAGCGGCCGAAGCCGCCGACGAAACCCTTGCCGCCCGCAAAGCCGACGCCGTCGATCTCATAGGCCTCGCCGGTCAGCATCTTGACCCCGGCGTCGGTCAGCATCTTGGTGACGACCTCGGGCTGGCCGCACTCGTGCTCGTGATTGCCCAGCACGCCGACCATCGGGATTTTGCAAAGCTTGAGATCCTCAAGCAGCCGCTCGACCTCGGGCGTCTTGCCGTAGTTGGTCAGGTCGCCGCACAGGCACAGGACATCGGCGTCGTCCGATACCCGTTCGAACAGGTCGCGATAGCGATGCTCGGTGGTCTCGCCGACATGAAGGTCGCCGACGGCGGCGACGCGCAGGGTCTTGGCGGGGCCGGGCTGCAGGCCGGGTTGGGTCGCCTGGGGATCGGGGACGGCGTCGGTCATGGCGGCTTACCTCTCAGTGGCCCAGGTTGACGGGGTCGTGGCGTTCCTCCAGCCCTTTGCCCACCACGTCGCCAAAGCCCCATTCGGCGACGTCCGCGACATAGTCGCGCGGGCTGAACAGCCGGCCGCGACAGACCTTCACGCGCGGCGCCGGCAGATCGATCTGGGCCGTCAGTCGCTGGACCAGCTCTTCCATCAGCCAGCGCGGAATCCGGTCGCGCTCGGTCGGATAGGCGAAGCGGAAGTTCAGCAGATGCGCCGCCAGCACCTCCCAATAAAGGTCCATCTGGTCGAGCAGGCTCTTCCAGTCGATGGCGTCCGACTGTTTCAGGATGACGTGGTTCACGTCGGCCCCGTCATAGCGATAGCGGTCCTGAATGAAGACCTTGGACAGGATCAGGGCCGTGGGCGGGGTGATCTGGACCTGATGGCCATAGACGGTGATCCGGTCCTCGCTGAACCAGCTGTCGGACACGGCGATGGTGCCGTTGGACATGGCGAAGATGACGTCGAAGAAGTGTTTCTCGTCTTTCCAGACCTTGGCGATCCAGCGCTCGTCCTCGACGTCGGTGCGGTAGCCGTGCTTTTGGAAGAAGGCCAGGATGCGGGGGTAGTCGCCGGGCTTGCAGAAGACGTCCAGATCCTTGGTCGGACGCCGGATGCCGGTATAGGCCGTGACCGCATAGGTGCCTGACAGCAAAAAGGGGATGCCGCTTTCCTTCAGCAGGCGCAGGCTCTCTTCATAGAAGGCCAGGGCGTCCGCCGGCGGCTCGAAGGTCGGTTCGGCGATCACGTCTGACATCGGCTGGGGCCCTTTGCTGGCAAGGGCGAGTAAACGGCGACGCTGAACGGCGGTTCCGCAATCCTACTTAGGTCGGCCGCTACGGGATCCTTAACCCCTGCGTGTCACCGTTACGTCATGGGACTGAAGTGGGTGAACGCAGAAGGCGGGCGCTGGCGGTTTTTCCGTCACGAGGCCGGCCGCGCAGCTGGGCCGTCGCCCTACGCCTATGTGGCCTTGTTCGCCCTGTGTCTGTCGGTCGCCCAATGGAGCATGCATGCGTTCGGCGCCACGGTTCTGTGGCCGGCCAATGCGGTGCTGCTGGCCGCCGTTCTTCAGCTTCATCGTCGCCAGGCCATCGGCGTGATGATCGCTTGCGCCGCGATCAACCTGGCCAGCAACATCGTGCGCGGCGACCCCGGCGTAATGATGTTCACCAACGTCGCCTTGAACTTGACGCAGGTCTGCATCGCGACCGTGCTGGCGCGCCGTTTCTGCGGGGCCGCGCTGGACATGCGTCGGCCCTGGCGTCTGTTCCGCTTCGCCGTCTTCGCCGCCGTGCCGGCGGTCTTGATAAGCACCCTAATGGCGGGCGCGGTCGCGGTGCTGATGAGCTGGAAAGTGCCGGGCACGCTGGCGTTCCGGATGCACCATCTGTTCGACATGGAGCTGCTGGCGATGATGATCGTCACGCCGTCCCTGTTGCTGCTGGCGCGTAATCATCGGTTCAAGGACGACGCCCAGGCCAAGATAACCGAGGCGGCCGCCCTGCTGGTGCTGGTCGGAGTTGTTACAACCTGGGCCTTTAGCGAGTCTGCGGCGCCGGTGATGTTCGCGGTGTTCCCGCCGCTGATCCTTCTGGCCTTCCGTCTGGGCCCGCCGACGACCGCCTGTGCAGTGGTGATGGTTGCGGTCATCGGCGGCGCCGCCACTCTGAGCGGACATGGGCCGGTCGTGCTGACCCGCCTGCCGCCCGATCCGGTTCTAGCCGCGCTGCCGGAGGTGATGCGCCAGATGAATGTGTTTCATCTGTTTCTGCTGTGCGTCGTCGGGTCGGTCCTGCCCATCACCACCCTGTCGACCGAGCGCCGGCGGCTGACGGCGCGTTTGCGGGCGCGCACGGCGGCGGCGCTGGACGCCCTGGCCCGGGCGAGGCGCGCCGACGAGGCGAAATCGCGCTTCCTGGCCTTGATGAGCCATGAGATGCGCACGCCCCTGACTGGTGTCACCGGCTATGCCGACCTGTTGTCGCGCTCGACCAGCCTGGACGCGGAGGGCCATCGCCAGGTCAATGCGGTGCGCCAGTGCGGCGAATCCATGCTGCGCTTGGTCGAGGACTTGCTGGAGATTTCGCGCGGGGGCGACGAGGTCGTGCTGAAGCCCGCCGATCTGCGCGCCTTGATCCAGGACGCCGTGGCGCCGGCGCGCGAGTGGGCCGAGATCCGCGGCCTGACGTTCGACCTGCACATCGCGCCGGAGGCCGAGGGCTGGGTGCTGACCGACATGCGGCGGCTTCGCCAGATTCTGCATCATCTGACGCTGAACGCCTCGAAATTCACCTCGCGCGGGGGCGTGGGCGTCACGGTTGATCGGACCGACGACCGGCTGCGGATCGCCGTGTCGGACACCGGCTGCGGCATGGATGCCGAGGCCCTGGCGGGCGTCTTCCGCCTGTTCGAACAGGCGGACGCCTCCACCAGCCGCGCGCATGAGGGGGCGGGCGTCGGCCTGGCCCTGGCCAAGTGCCACGCCGAGCGGCTGAACGGCGCCATCGCCGTCGAAAGCGTGCAATGGCAGGGCTCGACCTTCACCCTGGAGATCGAGGCGCCGATCGTGGTGCCGGTAGAGACGGAGAACGGCGCGCCGCTGGACAGCCGTCGCATGAAGGTTCTGATCGTCGACGACCACCCCGCCAATCGCGATCTGCTGCGCATCATGCTGCAGGCCGCCGACTGCGACACCGCCGAAGCCTGCGATGGGCGCGAGGCGGTGAACGCCGCCTCGGCCGAGGCTTTCGACCTGATCCTGATGGATGTGCGCATGCCGGTGATGGATGGCCTGGCCGCCACCCGCGCGATCCGCGCCCTGGCCGACCCCGCCAGCCAGACGCCGATCCTGGCCGTCACCGCAGAGGCCATGCCCGAAGACGCCGCACGGTGCCTGTCTGCCGGCATGGACGGTCATCTGGCCAAGCCGGTGACCCAGGCCAAGCTTTACGCCGCCATCGACGAGGCGCTGAGCGCGGCCGCGTCACGACTGAACGCCCAAGCCGCCTGAGCCGTCGGGCGCGGCTTCATCCCCAGGCCCGTCCCCAAGAATGTGCGGCACGGACACAACATCTAGCGGTCGAGATAAATTGTGATCGCAACATAGACCTATTTTAACTTGGCGCCGACGCCTTCAAACCGCATGGTGAATGGGTCTTCAGAATCGCCCTCAGGTCCAGTTCGATGAACGCCATCACTCCGATCATCCTCCCCGAGCGCGCCGGTCTTCTGACCCCGTCGGCCGCCTACAAGCCGTTCCGCTATCCGTGGGCGTTCGACATGTGGAAGAAGCAGCAGCAGGTCCACTGGATGCCCGAAGAGGTGCCGCTGGGCGAGGACGTCAAGGACTGGGCCTCGACCCTGAACGACGGCGAACGCAACCTGCTGACCCAGATCTTCCGCTTCTTCACCCAGGCGGACATCGAGGTTCAGGACAACTACATGGAACGCTACGGTCGGGTGTTCAAACCGACCGAGGTGAAGATGATGTTGGCCGCCTTCGGCAATATGGAGACGATCCATATCGCGGCCTACGCCCTGCTGCTCGAGACCATCGGCATGCCCGAGAGCGAGTTCGGCGCCTTCATGGAATATGAGGCCATGCGGGACAAGCACGACTACATGGGGCAGTTCGGGGTCGATTCAGACGCGGATATCTGCCGGACCCTGGCCATGTTCGGAGGCTTCTCGGAAGGTGTTCAGCTGTTCGCGTCCTTCGCCATGCTGATGAACTTCCCGCGCCAGAACAAGATGAAGGGCATGGGCCAGATCGTGTCTTGGTCAGTGCGCGACGAGAGCCTGCACTGCGAAGGCATCATCAAGCTGTATCACGCCTTCAACAAGGAGACGGGCGCCGTCACCAAGTCGGTCGCGGACGACATCGTCGACTGCTGCAAGACGGTGGTGAACATGGAAGACAAGTTCATCGACCTGGCCTTCGAAATGGGCTCGGTAAACGGCATGACGCCCGAGGACATCAAGCAGTACATCCGCTTCATCGCCGACTGGCGCCTGCGTCAGCTGAAGCTGCCGGAAGTCTATGGGGTGACGGAAAACCCGCTGCCCTGGCTGCAGTCGCTGCTCAGCGGCGTCGAACACGCCAACTTCTTCGAGGCCCGCGCCACCGAATATTCCAAGGCGGCGACGCAAGGGAACTGGCACGGCGCCGACGGCGTCTGGAGCGAGTTCGACCGCATGATGGCGCGCCGCGACATGAGTATGGTCGCGGGCTGACACCCCGGCTGGTTCAGGCGTAGGCTCTCCCGAAAGGGAGAGCACCCCATGAGCGAAGAGATCGTCTTCTACACCAACCCCATGTCGCGCGGACGCATCGTCCGCTGGATGCTGGAGGAAGTGCGCCAGCCCTATCGCACCGTCGTGGTCGATTATTCAGCGATGAAGTCGCCGGACTATCTGGCGATCAATCCGATGGGCAAGGTGCCGGCCATCGCTCATCGCGGCGTCGTCGTGACCGAATGCGCCGCCATCTGCGCCTATCTGGCCGACGTCTTTCCTGAGGCGGGCTTGGCGCCTTCGACGGACGATCCGCTGCGCGGCCTTTATTATCGCTGGATGTTCTTCGCCGCCGGACCGGTCGAGGCGGCGGTGACGGCCAAGTCGTTGGGTCAACTGCCGCCGCCCGAGAAGTCGGCCATGGTCGGCTATGGCTCGTTCGATCAGGTGATCGACGGGCTGGAACACGCGTTGGATCGCAGCCCGTGGATCCTCGGCGAACAGTTCAGCGCCGCCGATGTCTATGTCGGCAGCCAGATCGCCTGGGGGCTGATGTTCAAGAGCCTGCCCGAACGGCCGGCGTTCAAGGCCTATGCCGAACGGATCACGACACGCCCGGCCGCTGTGCGCGCTCGCGAAATCGACGACGCCCTGATCGCCGAGGCGAAGGCCAAGGCGGACTGACGGCGTCTACTGCGCCGGTTCGACCCACGCCGGCCGGGCGGTGCAGGCGGGGCGGAAGCCCGTGCGGCACAGTCGCACCTGTTCCTGCCAGGCGGCGTAGTCGCGATCATATTTTTCTTGGGCCAAACGGGCGGTTTCGGCGGCGGCGCGCGCCTGTTCCTCGGCCTGGCTGACCTCGATCTGATGACGGGCCAGGGCGGCGTCGTAGTCCAGCCGGTTGGCGGCGTCGGTCTTGTCGGCCAGGGCGTTCTGGGCGGCGATCTCGTCGTTGAGGGCGCGGGTGGTGCGCAGTTCCTCTTCGGTCTGCTGGGCGTCGCTGGCCCGGTGATAAGCCTCGCCCCGCGCCTTCAGCAAGGCGTCGCGGCTGGCGGGATCGGCCGGGTCGGGCAGGGCGCGCTGATCGCGATAAGGGTCGGCGGTCGCCGGCGCCGTCGTCGTCTGGGCGGCGACGGGCGCGGTCAGGGCGGCGGCCAGTAGGGCGGCGGCGACGGCGGTGCGAACGATCATGACTGACTCTCCCAAGGCCGAGGCGTTACCCGCAGCTTGGCCATTGTGATCCTGCTGCACAACGCCGCAGCGATGAAAAGGTGGCGAAAGGCCCGGCTTCGCGTCATGGTCGATCTCTCCCGACCGCAGCCTATCCGAGAAGATCGATGATCCTGAGCACCGCGTCCGGCGACTTCCCCATTCCTGCGGATGTCGCGCGCCAGTTGCCGAACGTGCCGGCCCTGCCCGATACGACCGCCGCGGACGCTCGGCTCCAGATCGAGGACTTCCGCCATTGGCTGGACGCTTCGCCCGAGCACGCCATCGACTATGAGCGGCTGCGGCGCTGGCATCTGGTTCAGGAAGAACTCGCGGCCCAGGCCAAGGCGGAGAACCGGCCCTTCGTCGTGTCGGACGACGGTCTGGAATAGGGCGGTTCAGCCCGGCAGGCGCAGCTCGAACACGGCGCCCTTGCCGTCGGTCTCGACCAGCCGCAGATCGCCGCCGTGCAGGGCGGCCAGTTCGCGCGAGATGGTCAGGCCCAGGCCCGAACCGTCCGAGCTTTTTGAGCTGACAAAGGGTTCGAACAGGCGTTCGGCCAGACGCGGCGGAATGCCGGGGCCGTCGTCGGCGATGCGCACGACGCAGAAGCCGTCCTGACCAAAGGCGCTGACGGTGATGGCGCCCTTGCCGCGCCGCTCGGGCGGACGCGTGGGATCGGCCTCAATCGCCTGGCGGGCGTTGCGCATCAGATTGACCAGGATGCGATACAGCTGATCCGGGTCGGCCTCGACGGCGAACCGGGGCGGCAGCTGTTTGACCAGGCGCACGCCGTCGGGATCCAGCCCGGCGTCCTCGGCCGCCAGGGTCAGGGCCTTGGTCAGGACGACGCGGGTCTTCTGGGGCGCGGGCTCCTCGCTCTTGCCGTACTCCAGCACATTGCGCGACAGGCCGGCGGCGCGGCTGAGCGCGCGCTCCAGCCGGGGCAGGGCCTTGGCCACCTGAGGGTCGGCGGAGGTCGCCAGCCGCTCGGACGCCATCTGGGCCGAGGTCAGCATGTTGCGCAGGTCATGGTTGATCTTGGCCACCGCCTCGCCCAGCGCGACCAGACGGGCGCGAGAGCGCAGGGAATGGCGCACCTCCTCCTGCATCCGGCTGAGTTCGCGCTCGACGCGGCCGATCTCGTCGTGGCGGTCGGACGGCGCCTCGGCCTCGCTCTCGGGATCGGCGGCGAACCGCTCCATCGAACGGGTGACGCGACGCAGCGGGCGCAGCACCAGCAGGGCCAGACCGCCATACAGCAGCGCGCCCGCCGTCACCGACACCAGCAGGGACACCAGCAAGCTGTTTAGGAGGAAGGCGCGCATTTCCAGCTTCAACGGCTGGGCGGGCGTGACGATCTCGATGAAGTCGCCGGAACGATAGCGCGGCTTGGCCTGAACCCGCAGCGAGCGGTCCGGATGGCCGAAGAGGGTGCGCCACGGGTCGGTCAGGCGCGACCAGCTGTCCTGACGCCTCAGGTCGATCAGTTCGGGCGCGCGGGGCAGGTTGGGGGCCTGAAGCAGCAGCCGGCGCACGCCTTGCTCCGTCAGGGCGACCGCCTGAACCCCGCCGATCCGCATCAACTCGGCGGCCGTGTCGTCCTCGACCGCGCTATAGGGCAGGGCTTCGACCCCGACCGAGGCTAGTTCGGCGGCCTGGAGCCGGTCGCGCAGCCAGCGCTCATGGAAGGCCGCGAGATTCGGCCCCAGGATCAGGGCCTCGACCGCCAGGGTGAAGGCGACGGTCAGCAGCAGCAGCCGCGCCGAAAGGCCGTCCGGCGCACGCGGTGTCAGCCGTTCGCGCCACAGGCTCGCCTGTTCCGGCGTCAGGTTCAGCCGCGTGGCGATCCGGTCGAACAGGGCGCTCATGCCGCCGTCGCCCCGATCCGCCGGGCGCGGATCATCTGGAACAGCTTGATGCCGATGGGCAAAAGCAGGGACAGGAAGACCACGCCCATCAACGGCCAGAAGAACTGTTGCAGCAGCATCGGCAGGTCAGGACGAACGCCGGCGCGCAGCAGGTCGCCCAGCTGCGACCCGATCCAGGTGTAGATGAAGGTGGACGGCAGCAGGCCGATGAAGGTGGCGATGATGTAGGGTCTCAGCGGCACCGCCATCATCCCTGCCGTCGCGTTGACCAGGACGAAGGGCACGCTGGGGATCACGCGCAGGGTGAACAGTGTGGTGAAGGCGTTGCGGTCGATGCCCTTGGCCAGCCGATCCATGAAGCCGGCGTCGGCCTCGAACTTGGCGCGCAGCCAGGAACCGATCGAGGTGCGATAGACATAATAGATGACGACTGAACCGATCGTGGCCCCCGTCGACTGCGCCAGGGCCCCGACATAGGGGCCGAACATCATCCCGCCCAGCAGGGTCAGGAAGACGGGTCCGGGAATGGTCGAGGCTGTCGCCAGGGCGTAGACGGCGATGAAGGCGACCAGCGCGATCCACCAGTTCTGTTGCGCATAGGCTTGCAGGTTCAGCCCGTGCTCGCGGATCAGATCCATCGAAAGATAGCGGTTCCAGCCCAGGGCGAAGAAGGCGATCACCAGCCCGGCGATGGCCGCCAACGGCGCCAGCCGCAGGGCCCATTCCTTCGCCGTTCGTTTCGCCATCCGTTTCATCGTCCCGAAATGCCGTCCGAGCGTTGACTCACGCGGACATGCGACTTATACGCCCGCCCTTCCTGCGGCGGACGCCTCTTGCCCCGTCGCCCAACCTTTTAACGTCAGGAGCCGACCGTGAAGCGGACCTATCAGCCGTCGCGACTCGTGCGCAAGCGCCGTCACGGCTTCCGCAGCCGGATGGCCACCAAGAACGGCCAGAAGATTGTTGCGCGCCGTCGCGCCAAGGGCCGCAAGCGCCTGACGGCGTAAGCGGCTTACGCGTCCGGATCTTTTGGACGCATGAGCGACCCTTTACAGATCAAGCGTCTGTTGCGGCGGCCCCAGTTCCTGGCGGCCGCCAAAGGCGTTTCCGAGGCGCGCGGCGCCGTGGTGATCCAGCGGCTGGAGCGCGGCGACGGTTCGCCGCACATCGGCCTGGGCTTCACCGCCACCAAGAAGATCGGCGGGGCGGTTCAGCGCAACCGCGCCAAACGCCGTCTGCGCGAGGCCGCACGGGCCATGCTGGCCCAGCATGGCGTGCCCGGAAGCGACTATGTCTTCATCGCCCGCATGGGCACGACCGAGCGTGCGTGGGACCGTCTGCTTGACGACGTGAAATCGACGCTTACAAGGCTGGCGACACCCAAGGCCAACAGGCCTTCGCACGCCCGCGCCCCCTCCGGCCAGGACCGCCAGAATCCATGAAAAACGAAAACACGCGCAACACGATCATCTTCATCGTGTGCTCGGTCCTGATCATGGGGATCTACTATTTCGCCGTGCTGCGTCCGCAGGCCGAGCGCCGCTCCGTGCAACAGCAGGCCCAGGCCGAGCAGTCGCAGACCGCTGACAACGCCGCGCGCACGGCGCTGAGCCCGCAGGGCCCGACCTTCGTCACCGACCGCAGCCAGGCGCTGAGCACCGCCGCGCGTGTACCGATCCAGTCCGGCACGCTGAAGGGCTCGCTGTCGCTTCAGGGCGGCCGGATCGACGACCTGTTCCTGACCGACTATCGCGAGGTTCAGGACAAGCCCCAGCCGGTGGAGCTGTTCCGCCCGCAGGGGATGCAGAACGCCTATTTCGCCCAGTTCGGCTGGACCGGCCCCAATGTCGCCGGCGGCGTGCCCGGACCCAATACCGTCTGGCGCCTGACCAATGGGTCGACCCTGACGCCGACGACGCCGGTCACCCTGACCTGGGACAACGGCCAGGGCCTGCGCTTCACCCGCGTGATCTCGGTCGACGACAAATACGTCTTCTCGGTCCAGGACACGGTCCAGAACCTGGGCACGCAGGCGATCACCATCGCCCCCTACGGCAGCGTCCAGCGCCAGGGCGTGCCGCCCGCAGCCGGCTCGTCGCACATCGTCCACGAGGGCGCGATCGGCACCTTCGGCAAGCCGGGCGACTACCGGACCGAACAGAAGAAATACAAGGACTGGCTGAAGGAGCCGCGGATCGAGAACGCCTCGACCGGCGGCTGGCTGGGGATCACCGACAAATACTGGCTGGCGGCCCTGCTGCCCCAGCAGAACGAGGCGGTCGAGACCGAATTCCGCGTCCGCGACCTGAACGGCGCCCAGCAGCTGGAAGCCAATGTCCTGGGCACCACCCGCACGATCCAGCCCGGAGCCACCGCGACCGAGACCCAGCGCCTGTTCGCCGGGGTCAAGCGCGCCGAGGTGCTGAAATCCTATGAGCAGAGCCTCAACCTGCCCCGCTTCGTCTATGCGATCGACTGGGGCATGTTCTGGTTCCTGACGCGTCCGATCTTCTGGATCCTGGAGAACGTCTATGGCCTGGTCGGCAGCTTCGGCGTCGCCATTCTGGCCCTGACCGTCATCGTCAAGCTGGTCATGTTCCCGCTGGCCAACAACGCCTACGCCTCGATGTCCAAGATGCGGAACCTCCAGCCCAAGATGGAGGAGATCAAGAAGAAGTTCAAAGACGACCCGCAGAAGCAGCAGCAGGAGACGATGGCCCTGTATCAGCGCGAGAAGATCAATCCGGTCGCCGGATGCCTTCCGCTGGTGCTGCAGATCCCGGTCTTCTACGCCCTGTACAAGGTGCTGACCGTGACCATCGAAATGCGTCACCAGCCGTTCCTGGGCTTCATCCATGACCTGTCGGCGCGCGATCCGTCGTCGATCTGGAATCTGTTCGGCCTGATCCCGTGGGATCCGGCGATGGCGCCCCTGATCGGCGGCCTGTTGGCCGGCCCGCTGCACCTGGGTTTGCTGGCGATCGCCTATGGCCTGACGATGTGGCTGCAGACGGCGATGAACCCGCCGGCGGCCGATCCGGTCCAGCGCCAGATCTTCCAGTTCATGCCGCTGCTGTTCACCTTCATCATGGCGCCGTTCGCGGCGGGCCTGCTGATCTACTGGGCCTGGTCCAACATCCTGACCATCCTGCAGCAGTATGTGATCATGCACCGCTACAAGGCCGAGAACCCGATCGACACCTTCTTCGCCCGGTTCAAGAAGTCGCCGGCGTGATCGACGAGACCGAGTTCACGCCCGAGGACATCGAGGCGGCGCGCGTCCTGTTCGCGCGGCCTGCGACCTTCGTCATGGGCGCGGCCAAGATCGAGCAGCTGCCCGACCCCAACCTGCCCGAGATCGCCTTCGCCGGACGCTCGAACGTGGGCAAGTCCAGCCTGATCAACGGGCTGGTCGGCATGCACAAGCTGGCCCGCGCCTCGAACGAGCCGGGTCGCACGCGCGAGGTCAACTTCTTCGACCTGGACGGCCGGATGCGTCTGGTCGATCTTCCCGGCTATGGCTGGGCCAAGGCATCCAAGACCACGGTCAAGAAGTTCCAGGATCTGGGCCGCGACTATCTGCGCGGCCGGGTGACGTTGAAGCGGGTCTATCTGCTGATCGACAGCCGTCATGGGCTGAAGTCGGTGGATACGGAGGCGCTCGACGCGCTCGATCTGGCCGCCGTCAGCTATCAGATCGTCCTGACCAAGGCCGACAAGCTGAAGAAGGGCGAGGGCGAGGCCGTGCAGGCCGCGACCCTGAAGGCCATCTCCAAACGCCCCGCCGCCTTCCCGGTGGTGGCCCTGACCTCGTCTGAAAAGGGTCTGGGCCTGCCCGAACTGCGCGCCGAAATCATGCGCACGACGGGCGCCACGCTGGACTAGAGGCCCTCATCGTCGGGCCAGGGCCCGAGCATGACGGCAGAAAAGAAAAGGCCCGGAGATCGCTCTCCGGGCCTTCGTCGTTTTGGTCTGTCGTCGCCCTATTGGGCGGCGGGGGCCGCCGCGCGGACCTCGACGGGGATGCCCAGGGCGTCCAGTTGCGGCTTGACCACCGAGGCGTCGCCGACCACGACCCAGACGAACTTGGACGGGTCGATGGCGGCCTTGGCGGCGGCGTCCAGCTGGGCTGCGGTCAGGGCGTTGGTGCGCGCCGCGATGGTTTCCGGATAGTCGTCCGGACGGCCCAGCAGGGCGTTGGAGCGCATGGCGCCGAGGACCGCGGCCGAGGTCTCGTAGCTGCCGGCCAGACGGCGGGTGTTGCCGTTGATCGTGCGTTGCAGCTCCTCAGGCGTCACGCCCTTGCCGCCCGACAGGAAGTCGTTGAACTGCTGGTTCAGGGCTTCGATGGCCGGGCCGGTCTTGTCGGCCTGGACCGGGGCGGTGATCAGATAAGGCACGCGTCCGGCGAACGGATTGACCGAGGCGTTGACGCCGTAGGACCAGCTCTTGGTCTCACGCAGGTCCGAGTTGATGCGCGACAGGAAGTCGTTGCCGAGCACATTGTTCGCCGCGTTCAGCACCAAAAGGTCGTCGGTGCCCGACAGGCCCAGAACCTCGCCGCCCATGATGTAGGACTGGGGCGATTGCGGACGGTCGATCAGAACGATCTTCGGCGTCGCGACCGGGATCGGGGCCGAGAAGTCCTTGACGGCCTTGGCCGATGCAGGCGGGACCCATTGACCGAAGGCGCTGTCCAGGATCGGCGTCAGCTCGGCCAGGGGCCGGTCGGAGACGACGAACAGCTTGGCGTTGTCCGGACGGATCCACTTGGCGTAGTCGGCGCGGATGTCGGCGTCGGTGATCGCCTTGACGCTGGCCTCGTCGCCATTGCCGCTGAACGGACGGCCATAGGGGCTGTTCGGTCCGTACATCAGTTCCGGCAGGGCGCGGCTGGCCAAGGCGGCCGGCTGGGTGCGCTCGGCGGCGATGCGCGACAGGCGGGTGGCGCGAAGGCGCTCGAGCTCGGCCGGGGCGAAGGCGGGATTGCGCACCACCTCGGCCATCAGATCGACCGAGGGCTTCAGGTTCGGCGTCACCGCCGACAGCTGGACGACCGAGCTGTCCATCGTCGCGCCGGTAGTGATGGTTGCGCCCAGGGCTTCCTGCGCCTCGGCCAGCTGCGTGGCGTTCAGGGTGCGGGTGCCCTCGTCCATCAGGTCCAGCATCAGGGTCTGCAGACCCAGTTTGGACCGGTCGTCGGCGGCCAGACCGGCGTCGAAGTCAAGCGCGATCTTCGTCGTCGGGGTGGCGTCGCGCTGGGCGTAGATCACCTCCATGCCGTTCGACAGGCGGGTGCGCTCGACGGCCGGGAAGTCGACGTTGGCGACCTGACCGATCTCGGGCTTGGGCATGCGCGGCTTACGCTCGATTTCAGGCGCCGGGGTGCGGTTGGCGCCGGACGGCGCGGCGGCCGCCTCCTGATAGGCTTCGCGCTGGCCGGGCAGGGTGGTCAGCGTATAGGCCGGACGGGTCAGCCACTTCTGCATCGCCGCCTTGACCTGGGCCGGCGTGACGGCGGCGTAGGCGGCCAGTTGCTTCTTGTAGAACTCCGGATCACCGGCATAGAGCTGGCCCTCGGCGAGCGCCGTGGCCTTGCCGCCGAAGCCGCCGACCTGTTCCAGGCCCTGGATGCGGCGCGAGGCGTATTGGGTGACGACGCGGTTGATCTCGTCCTGGGTCGGGCCGTTGGCGATCAGGCCGTTCAGGATCTCGCGCATGCGCGCCTCGACGGCGGCGGGATCTTCGCCCGGCTTGATCGTGGCGCTCATCTCGAAGATGCCGACGCGGTGGAAGGCGCTGTTGCCGGCGCTGGCCGAGACGGCGGTCTGTTCGCCGCGCACCAGCTCATTGTCCAGACGCGAGGAGGCCAGGCCGCCCAGCACGGAAGCGGCGACGCTGAGCGGCACCGAATCCGGGTCCAGCATGCCGGGCACGGCCCAGCTGACCTCGACCTGGGCGTTCGAGACGCGGTCATGGGTGGTTTCGCTGAGCGGTGCGGACAGGGTCGGGACCGGGGCCTGGGCGGGATTGTTCACCGGACCCTTGGCGATCGGGCCGAAGTATTTGTCAGTCAGTTCACGCGCCTTGGCGGGGGTGATGTCGCCGGCCAGCACCAGAACGGCGTTGTTGGGGCCATAGTTGGAGGTGAACCAGTCGCGCACCGTCTGCATCGAGGCGGCGTCCAGATCGGCCATCGAACCGATGGTCGAGTGGCGATAGGGGTGGCCTTCGGGGAACAGGGCCTCCAGCTGCTTGTACTGGTTCAGACCATAGGGCTGGTTGTCGCCCTGACGCTTTTCGTTCTGGACGACGCCGCGTTGCAGATCGAGCGTTTCCTGGCTGATGGCGCCCAGCATGTAGCCCATGCGGTCGCTTTCCATGAACAGGGCCTGTTCCAGCGCCGGGGTCGGGACCGTCTCGAAATAGTTGGTGCGGTCGAAATAGGTGGTCCCGTTCATGTCGGTCGCGCCCATGTTGCGCATCGGCGTGAAATAGCTGCCGGGCGCATTTTCCGAGCCGCCAAACATCAGGTGTTCGAACAGGTGGGCGAAGCCGGTCTTGCCGGCCGGCTCGTCCTTGGAGCCGACATTGTACCAGACGGAGACGGCGACGACGGGGGCCTTGTGGTCCTCGTGGACCAAGACGGTCAGGCCGTTGTCGAGGGTGAACTTGGTGTAGGGGATGTCGACTTCATTGATCAGCTGCGACACCGGCGCGGCCTGGACGGCGGGCCCAGCAGTCTGACCGGCGGCCTGGGCGGCGGGTGCGGCGGCCACGGAGGCCCATACGGGCGTTGAAACCGCCAGAAGGGCGGCGGCGGCGACGAGAGAGCCAGTGCGGCGCATGGGATATCCTCGGGATTGCAGTTGGAGGGGACCATAACGCCGGTCTGCCGCCTGGCAACGCGACCAAATAGAACATGACGAAAGGTTCATGTTCTCCCCCGCGCGACCCGGAAAAGGTTGCATCGCCGGACCCCCGGTCTTATGCGCGCGTCAACTCCCCGACTGACCGCCCCTTGCTGAAAGAGCCGCCATGTCCGCCCCCGCCGACAAGCCCGTCAAAAAAGTCGTCCTCGCCTATTCCGGCGGGCTGGACACCTCGATCATCCTGAAGTGGCTGCAGACCGAATATAACGCCGAGGTCGTGACCTTCACCGC
This sequence comes from Brevundimonas sp. BT-123, assembly GCF_026105875.1. Classification (GTDB taxonomy): domain Bacteria; phylum Pseudomonadota; class Alphaproteobacteria; order Caulobacterales; family Caulobacteraceae; genus Brevundimonas. The sequence goes on from NZ_JAOYTN010000011.1 coordinate 86,552, forward strand.
CGACCTGGGCCAGGGCGAAGAGTTGGGCCCGGCGCGTGAGAAGGCGCTGAAACTGGGCATCAAGCCCGAGAACATCTTCATCGACGACCTGCGCGAAGAGTTCGTGCGCGACTTCGTCTTCCCGATGTTCCGCGCCAACGCCCAGTATGAGGGCGACTATCTGCTGGGCACCTCCATCGCCCGCCCGCTGATCTCCAAGCGCCAGATCGAGATCGCGCGTCAGGTCGGCGCCGACGCCGTTTGTCACGGTGCGACCGGCAAGGGCAACGATCAGGTCCGGTTCGAGCTGGGTTACTATGCGCTTGAGCCCGACATCCGCGTCATCGCTCCGTGGCGCGAGTGGGAATTCCGCAGCCGCGAGGCCCTGCTGGACTTCGCCGAGAAGAACCAGATCCCGATCGCCAAGGACAAGCGCGGCGAGGCGCCCTTCAGCGTCGACGCCAACCTCCTGCACTCCTCGTCCGAGGGCAAGGTGCTGGAAGACCCGGCGGTCGAGGCGCCCGAGTTCGTCCACCAACGCACGATCAGCCCTGAAGACGCGCCGGATAAGGCCACCGTCATCGAGATCGGCTTCGAAAAGGGCGACGCCGTCTCGATCAACGGCGAGGCCATGTCGCCCGCCACGATCCTGACCGCCCTGAACCAGTATGGCCACGACAACGGCATCGGTCGCCTGGACCTGGTCGAGAACCGCTTCGTCGGCATGAAGTCGCGCGGCGTCTATGAGACCCCCGGCGGGACCATCCTGATCGCGGCGCACCGCGGCATCGAAAGCATCACCCTGGACGGCGGCTCCATGCACCTGAAAGACCAGCTGATGCCGAAATACGCCGAGCTGATCTATAACGGCTTCTGGTTCTCGCCCGAGCGCGAGATGCTGCAGGCCGCCATCGACAAAAGCCAGGAAAACGTCTCCGGCACGGTCAAGGTCAAGCTGTACAAGGGTAATGTCTCGGTCATCGGCCGCGAAAGCCCCAACAGCCTGTACGATCAGGATCTGGTGACCTTCGAAGAAGGCGTCCAGGCCTATGACCACAAGGACGCGGCCGGCTTCATCAAGCTGAACGCCCTTCGCCTGCGCGTCCTCGCCAAGCGCGACGCACGCAAGAGCTAGGGCGTCTTGTCCGACCGGGCGATCCTGAGAATCGCCCGGTTTCGGTCGTCCGTGACCCAGATCGATCCGTCGGCGGCGACGGCCAGTACGACCGGCGCGCCGCGCGGCTGGCGGCCTGCGACAGTGTCCCAGCCCGGCGTCAGCACCTTACCGCGTAGGCTGGGCGCGCCGGCGGGATAGGACAGGGCGCCGCGCGGATAGATGGCGTAGCGGCCGCCGATATCGGTCAGGGGGCGGCCCTCGCCATCCGTCTCGGCCGCCACGATCCGGCCGCCCGCGCGACGATAGCCGTGCCAACTCATCAGCAGCCGGCCGCGCAGTTCGGGGAACATCGCCCCGTCGTAATAGATCAGGTCCAGCGGCGCGGCGTGGGGCGGCAGCAGGGCGGTCGGGCGGTCGCGCTGGTTGCATCGCGCCTGGCCCGCGCTCCAGCCCGGCAGGGGCGTCGCCAGATCGACGCAATAGGGCCAGCCGTAATGGCCGCCCTGACGCAGGACATTGATCTCGTCATAGGGATGGTCGGGCGTGGTCAGGTCGACCGAGTTCTCGCCTTGCAGGATCGTGCCCGACGGGTGCCGGACCAGGGCGATGGAGTTGCGCAGGCCCGAGGCGAAAACGGTGCTGTCCTCGGCCCAGCGGCCGTTGCCCAGATAGGCGTGACGCCGCACCTGGGCCGTCGCCGCGCTGTCGATGCAGGCGCCCGCCGCATTGGCGCGCGCTCTGCCCCGCGCATCCACGCAGCGGTCGCTGGGCGCGCCGACATTGACCAGCAGGTCGCCGTTCGCGTCGAAGACGAAGCTGGAAAGCGGGTGGCGATTGGCGTGCAGACGATTGTCAGGCAGGTCGCCGATCACGGTGCGCACCGTCGCCGCCGGATCGGCCGCGTCGGGATCCAGCGTCAGGATGCGGTTCATCTCGGACACATAGATGCGCCCGTCCGGCCCGCGCGCCGCCGTGTGCGGCATGCTCAAGCCTTGCGCCAGCCGGCGCCAGCGCGGCGCGCCGTCGGCGCCGAACGATAGCCGCCAGATAGCGCCGCGTCCCTGATCCCAACTGCCCAGATCCGTCACCAGCCAGTCGCCATTGGATAGCGCCAGCAGGCCGCGCGGCATTCGCGGCCCCTCGGCCCCCGTTCCCTGCCAGACCAGCCCCAGGCAGTAGCCGGGCGACATGCGCACGGTGGTCATCGGGCGGCCGCCGCAGTCGCCATCAGTGGCATAGGCGCCTTGTGCGCCTCTCGCGCTGACAGGCGCGGCGACGAGCAGGGACAGCAGGGCCATAAGGCGGACGGTCTTCATGACGCCAAAAGTCCCGACGGACGGCCCAAGATCAAGCGCGGCGTCAGATCAGACCCTGCTCGCGCGCCGCCGTCGTCAGGCTGTCGCGAAACTCGGGCGCGGCCAGGGCGATCAGGGCGCGGGCGCGCTCGCTGGACGACTTGCCCTTCAGATTGGTCCAGCCGTGTTCGGTGGCGACAATGTGGGTGTCGTTGCGCGGGGTGGTGACCGGCCCGTCCAGACGCGCGACGATGCGAGAGGCCGTTCCCTTCGCCGCCGTGGAATGACAGGCGATGATCGACTTGCCGCCCTCCGATCCATAGGCGCCGCGCACGAAATCCAGCTGGCCCCCGGCGGCCGTGAACTGGCGCCCGTTCAGAAACTCCGAGCAGCAGGCGCCGGTCAGGTCGACCTGAAGCGTGGCGTTGACCGAGATCATCTTCGCATTGCGCGCGATCACGGCGGGGTCGTTCACATAGGAGACCGGATGGGCCTCCATGCCGCGATTGCCGTCCAGAAACTCATAGGTGTTGAGGTCGCCCATCGAGAAGGCGAAGACGCCCACGCCCCGATGCAGGGTCTTGCGGGCGTGGTTGGCCACGCCGGCCTGCATCAGCTCGACCAGGCCGGGCGTCAGCATCTCGGTGTGAACGCCCAGATCGCGGTGATCGATCAGGGCGTCGCAGACGGCGTTGGGCAGGGCGCCGATCCCCATCTGAAGCGTCGCCCCGTCCTCGACCAGGCCGGCGATGATGCGGCCGATGGCCAGGTCCGCCGGCTGGGGCTCGGCGCGCGGCACGACCAGCAGGGGCGCGGCATGTTCGACGATGCCGGCGACCTGGGACACATGGACGGTGCAGTCGCCGAACACACGCGGCATGTGCGGATTGACCTCGACGATCACGGTCTTCGCCGTCTGCGACACCGGCTTGGCGTAATCGGTGTTGGTCCCGAACGAGAAGAAGCCGTCCGCATCCATGGGCGAGACGGTGCAGATCAGGGCATCCACCTTGACCTCGTCGCACAACAGGCGGGGCGACTGTTGAAAGCCCGTGGGGATGAACTGCACGGGGTTGGGGCGACCTTCCTCATACGCGCGCTGTTCCAGCCGGCGTTCGATGGCGCTGTGGAACAGGCTCCAGGGGCGGATCCGGTCCATCAGTTCATAGCGCAGCACCGTCTCCCCGGCGATGGCGGTCGAGAGCAGATAGTAGAGGTTCACATCCTCCACCTCGCCGCGCTCGGCCCGTTCGGCCAGGGCCCTGAGCAGGGCGGGCGGCTGGGACACGCCGAGCCCCATGGCCACCTTGGCGCCCGAGACGATCAGGGCAGCGGCCTGGTCAGGAGTCTTTAGGCGTTCGGCGTAGAGGGCGGCGTGATCCATGGCGTGCGTCTCCGTCATGTCGCCAGACTAGCCTGCCGGGAGGCGGTCGGCGGGCCTAGACTTTGGTCGGGTTGGGCGCGGCTTCGATAGGGGAGGCTTCGTCCTGCAGTGCCGCGCGATGGCGCTTCTGCCAGCGCGCTACCCCATAGGCGACCAGCCACAGGGCCATGGCCCAGGCCGCGCCGACCGCCCAGCCGGCGAAGACGTCGGTGGCCCAATGGGCGCCCAGATAGATGCGTGTCAGCCCGACCAGCAGGGCCAGCAGAATGCCGACGCCGAGGACGAAGACCTTGAATCGCTCGCGCGGGAAGGCGCGGGTCAGCATGACGGCGACGCTGAGATAGAAGACAGTGGATAGCAGGGCGTGGCCGGAGGGGAAGCTGGCGTTGATCGTTTCCACCGCCTGCATGGCCGCGGGCGGACGGGCGCGTTCGAACACCGCCTTCAGGCCTTCCGAGAGCACGACGCCGCCGGCCAGGCCGATGACCAGCAGCAGGGACGACAACCATTTCCGTTGGCTCAGCAGGAAGACGATCACGATCAGGGCGAACAGCCCCAGCACCGAGATGCCGCCCAGCGAGGTGATGTCCGCCGCCGCCTCCTTCAGCCACCACGGCCCCCACGGTCGGCCAGGATCGTCGGCATAGGGCCGCATCAGCGCCAGGACATGAAGATCGAAGGCCTGGTCCTCGCCCTCGGTCATCTCATCGGCGAGACCGGCGAAGGTCAGAACACCGCCGGCAACGACCAGCAGGGCCAGAAGCGCGGCGATCTCCGTGCGGGCGACCGTCAGAGCGCGTATCAAAAAGGCACGTACGTCAGAAAGCGTCATGGGCGAGCCAACGGCCAAGCTGAACAGTCGTTCCGATCACGCGTTCGTGATCATGCAGTCGTGGGCGCGTAAAACGGACGTGCTGGCTTGCGTGCTGGCTTTTCCCCAGGCGGCTGGGACTTGTCCGACCGATTCGCCCACAATGGTCGGCGTCAACCCGTTGACGGGTCATTAGGCATATGCGCCCTATATGTGGGCTCGGGGAGCGCGGAGGCCACAAGATGATGTGGTCGCGGCGCGGGCGGCTCAAACGATTTTTTGTTCAGGACGCAGATGACCATGGCTGGCGGCGAGGCATTGAAGACGACGGAATTCCAAGGCGTTGCGGCGACGCCGACGCCGGAGCGCCCCCACCTGACCGTGGTCAAATCGGTCCAGGTCGACCGCTCGCGCGACGATCTGCTGACCGACTTCGGCAAGAAGACGCTGGAAGATCGCTACCTGCTGCCGGGCGAAAGCTATCAGGACATGTTCGCGCGGGTCTCGACCGCCTTCTCGGACGACGCCGAACACGCCCAGCGCCTGTATGACTATATGAGCCGCCTGTGGTTCATGCCGGCGACCCCGGTCCTGTCGAACGGCGGCGCGGATCGCGGCCTGCCCATCTCCTGCTTCCTGAACGCGGTGGGCGACAGCCTGGACGGCATCCAGAACGTCTGGAACGAGAACGTGGCCCTGGCCTCCAACGGCGGCGGCATCGGCACCTATTGGGGCGGCGTCCGCTCCATCGGCGAAAAGGTGAAGGGCGCGGGCAAAACGTCGGGCATCATCCCCTTCATCCGCGTGATGGACAGCCTGACGCTGGCGATCAGCCAGGGTTCGCTGCGCCGCGGCTCGGCCGCCGTCTATCTGGACATCCACCACCCGGAAATCGAAGAGTTCCTGGAAATCCGCAAACCGTCGGGGGACTTCAATCGCAAGTCCCTGAACCTGCACCACGGCATCAACGTCACCGACGCGTTCATGGAGGCGGTCAAGATCGGCGGCACCTTCGATCTGAAGTCGCCCAAGGACGGCGCGGTCATGAAGACCGTCGACGCCCGTTCGCTGTGGACCAAGCTGCTCGACATCCGCATGCAGACCGGCGAGCCCTATCTGATCTTCTCGGATACGGTGAACCGCCAGATGGCGCCACACCAGCGCGACCTGGGCCTGAAGGTCAAACAGTCGAACCTGTGCGCCGAGATAATGCTGCACACCGGCCGCGACCACCTAGGCGTGGATCGAACCGCCGTCTGCTGCCTGTCGTCGGTCAACGCCGAGACGTTCCTGGAATGGCGCGAGGAGCCGCGCTTCGTCGAGGACCTGATGCGGTTCCTGGACAATGTGCTGGAAGACTTCATCCGCCGCGCCCCGCCCGCCATGGCCGCCGCCGTCTATTCGGCCAAGCGCGAGCGTTCGGTGGGTCTGGGCCTGATGGGCTTCCACTCCTTCCTGCAGGGGCAGGGCGTCGCCTTCGAAAGCGCCATGGCCAAGTCGTGGAACATGCGCCTGTTCAAGCACCTGCGTCGCGAGGCCGACAAGGCCAGCCGCCTGCTGGCCGAGGAAAAGGGCCCGTGCCTGGACGCCGAGGAGCGCGGCGTGATGGAGCGGTTCAGCCACAAGCTGGCCATCGCCCCCACCGCCTCGATCTCGATCATCTGCGGCGGCACGTCGGCCGGCATCGAGCCGATCCCGGCCAACATCTACACGCACAAGACCCTGTCGGGCTCGTTCGCGGTGAAGAACCCCTATCTGGAGCGCCTGCTGGACGAGAAGGGCATCAACACCGAGGCGGTGTGGAGCTCCATCCTGGAGAACGAGGGTTCGGTCCAGCACCTCGACGCCTTGAACGAGGACGAAAAGGGCGTGTTCAAGACCGCCTTCGAACTGGACCAGCGCTGGGTGATCGAACTGGCCGCCGACCGCGCGCCGGAAATCTGCCAGGCCCAGTCGCTGAACCTGTTCATCCCCGGCGACGTGAACAAGTGGGACCTGCATATGCTGCACTGGTCCGCCTGGGAGCGCGGCGTGAAGTCGCTGTATTATCTACGCTCGAAGTCGGTGCAGCGCGCCGCCTTCGCGGGCGCCGAGGACAAGGCCGAGGCCGAGATCGATCCGAACCAGCCCGATCTCTTCTCCATGCCCAAGACCGACTACGACGAGTGCCTGGCCTGCCAATAGGGCCATCCGCACCGAACGATCCGAAGGGCTCCGCGACAGCGGGGCCCTTTTTCGTTCGGGAACCCCGGCTGGTCGTCCTCGTTCAAAAGCGACGAAACCATGACCAAAAGCCGTTGGACTCTTGCGCCTGAGGGTTGCAGTGTATGTCCAGCGGATCGGTGGGGAGACCGGATGCGATTGAAGGCCTGTATTCTCGGCTTTGGGGGCGTGTTGGCGATGGCCGGCGCGAGCGCCGCCTGCGCACAGACCTGGGCCCCCAACGCCTTCGACGCCTCGCCCGATGTCGAGGCGCGCCTGACCGAACAGACCAGTTTCCGCGTTGCGCCGGACGCCCGGTTCGGCGCCCAGATCGAAATCCCGACGGCCTTCCGTCCTGACGACCGGTCCGGCCTGTCCGCCAGCACGCGCAACGACGTCTGGATCGATCGCACCGACTTCACCGACCGGGTGACGCTGGAGACGGCCGGCCGTCTGCGCCGCGCCGACGGCTCGCCCCTGCCAGTCACGCCCGTCGATCGGGCCGAACTGGACCCCGACGCCTATGACCTGCGCTATGTGCGCGGTTTCCGTGGCGCGCGCGGCCATACCGCCTCGGGCCTGGAAGTCAGCCTGACGCCCCACGCCGGTCTGGGCGTCGGCAGCGAAGGCCGTTCGGCCGAAGCCGGGGTCACCCTCAAGATCGGCGAGGGGCTGGATCGTCTGGCCCCCAACGGCCGCGAACGGTTCGGCGAGCGGCCGCGCTGGTATCTTTACGCCGCCGGATCGGGCCGGGCCGTCGGCTATAACTTCGCCCGCACTCGCGACGGCGACTACGCCCGCTCGGGCTACACCCAGGACAAGGGCAGTTTCCTGGGCGACGCCTCAATCGGCGTGGCCTATCGCAAGGGCGACATGCAGACCTCATTCGGCGTCGTCTATCGCGAGATCGACGCCGGCAAGGGTCTGCGCGGCATGAACGGCCTAGACACCGACGTCAGCGAAGGCCTGCTGGCCTTCCAGCTGTCGATCCGTCCCGGCCGCTGAGCCTTTAGCGAACCTCCGAGACCGCCACGCCCTCGCGACGCGGATCGGCCCCGCCGTCCCAGCGCCCGTCGCGCCAGATCGCGCCATGCAGCCCCGAGGTTTCGGTGGCGTTCGGCCTTAACGCCATGCCCGCCGCCGCCAGGGCGTCGCGGATATCGGGCGCGATCAGGTCGGTGTCGGCCCCGACCATCTCGCCCCGCACCACCAGATTGGGCAGGGCGATCGCCTGCTGCATCGACAGGCCCCAGTCCATCGTCCCGACCAGGGCCTTGGCCACATAGGCCAGGATGCTGGACCCGCCCGGCGAGCCGATGGCGCCGACCAGCCGTCCCTGACGATCCAGAATCAGCACCGGCGTCATCGACGAGCGCGGCCGCTTGCCCGCCGCCACCGCATTGGCGGCCGGATGCCCGTCCTCCTGCGGCGTGAAGGAGAAATCCGTCAGCTGATTATTCAGGAAGAAGCCGTCGACCATCCGGCCATTGCCGAAGATGCTCTCGACCGTCGTGGTCATGCTGACCGCATTGCCCCAGGCGTCCACCACGACCATGTGCGAGGTGCCGCCCGGCTCGGCGGTCTGGTCGGCCCCGCGCGGCGGCGATCCCGTCGGGGCGCCGGCCTCGACCGGCCCGTTCACCTGCGGGGCCAGGGCCGCGCGCGCCGCGACATAGTCCGGATCCAGCAGACCGGCGATCGGCACGCCGACGAAGTCGTTGTCGCCGATGTATCGGTCCCGGTCAGCATACATCAGCCGCTGCAACCGCCCGAACGCGACCCAGGCCTCAGGGCTCCTGGCACCCTTGTCCAGATCGGGCGTTTCCTCGGCCATGGCCAGGAACTGCAGCAACGCCGCGCCGCTGGACGGCGGCGGCGGCACGCAGATCACGTAGACCTGATACGGCCGGCAAAGGGCGTCGCGGCGCAAGGGGCGATAGCCGGCGATATCCGCCTCGGTCAGACCGCCGGGACGCGGTCCTTCGCGAACCGCCGCTGCGATGTCTCGCCCGATCGGTCCGCCATAGACGACGCCCGGCCCCTGCTGCGCCAACCGCGCGACCGTGTCGGCGTAGGCGGGATTTTTCAACGTATCGCCCGCCTGATACCGCGTCCCGTCCGGCCTGGTGAAATAGGCGCTGGCCCAGCGGGTCCGCGCCTGCGGACTGCGCCCATTGATCATGCCGGCCAGACGCGGGCTGACCGTGAACCCGTCGCGCGCCAGCCGTTCGGCGTCCCCGAACAGATCGCGCCAGGCCAGCTTGCCGTGATCCTTCTGCGCCATCGCCAGCATGGCCACCGCCCCCGGCGCCCCGGTCGAGCGGCCCGACAACACCGCGTCGATGAAGGGCAGGGGCTTGCCGTCCTCATAAAACAGTTCGGGCGTCGCCGACGCCGGCGCCGTCTCGCGCCCGTCATAGGCCGTGACGGTCCCGGTCTCGGCGTCATAGCTCATCAGGAAGGCCCCGCCCCCCAGGCCCGACGACTGCGGCTCCACCAGACCCAGCACCGCCTGGATCGCCACCGCCGCATCCACGGCCGATCCGCCGCGCCGCAACACGGTCATCCCCGCCTCGGCCGCCAGCGGATTCGCCGCCGCCACAAACGGCCCCCGAGCGGGCGATGCGGCCGGCGACGGGGCCTGCGGCGACGCTGTCGCCGGCGAGCGTGCGCCTTGGCTGGCTGTCGCGGTCTGGCATCCCGCCATCAGGACGGGAACCAGCACAGCGGCGATCTGGCGACGGAAGGAACGCATGGAAGATCCGAAAGTAGGGGAGCGTCAGACAGGCCTAAGCCGTCGCAGCCGCCACGCCAACCGCTTCAGACGCAGAAACTGCATTCCCCCGCTTGCGTCCGCCCGATCCACCGGCTAAAGACCCGCCCTCGCCGCAAGGCAGCCGCACCCGTAGCTCAGCTGGATAGAGCATCAGACTACGAATCTGAGGGTCGGGCGTTCGAATCGCTCCGGGTGCGCCATCTTTTTCAACGACTTGGTGGGCGAGGCGCGTGTTTTGATCCGCGCTGTTACAGTCGTTTTACACCCTTCGTTACAGTCTGCGTTCACGTCCCGTTCGAAGACCGTTTTCTCTCTGCCTTGAGCGCTACGACATTATCGACTCGGTCCTGCCCGCTGTCCGCCATGCGGCGACGCTGCGCCTGCCGGCGGTAAATCCGCGCCGCTCGTTCGGTGGTGTGTTCAAGCTGCGCCATGATTTCGGCATCAGATGCACCTGCGTACGCGAGTTCAAGCCCACGGGCATGGCGCAGGCCATGAGGTGTAAGATTGGGACGGGCGCGCTTAGTCTTAGCCAGCGCAATGGCCAGGCGGGTGACAGCCTGATTAAGAGCGCGCACCTTCCAGGGGTGGCCGCGTTGGTTGTATGCGATGGTAAGAGCTTTGGTGGGCGTGCTCTCCAAAAAGGCAGAGAGGCGGCTGTCTTCACGTTTGTCGCACAAAACCTTACGCTTCTCGGTCGTCCAGTAGAGCCGGCGCTGGGGCAAACCGTCATCATCTTGCGCGATGATCCGAGCGCTCAGCGGGATGTTGCAGATTGTACCCCGACGGAAGCCGCCCCAGCGCCCTAGAGCCACGGCACGGGCCAGGCCCGGCATGTTGCGCCCAAGAGCTAGCGCGATGAACGCGTCCACTACCTCGTCTGTCCAGGCAAGGTTCACCTCATCAGCGTCATGAGGCGGAGCCAGCTTTTTCAGCCCCAAAAAAGGGTTGGTCTTTATGCGGTCGTCATCAATGGCCGGCTTCAGGGCGTTTTTGAGCATCTGAACGCGGTCATTCGTGGCTTTATGGCCACGCGGCGCCCAAAGATCACGCAGGTCTCTGACCCAACCTTTATCAACTTCAGCGAGGCGAACGTCGCCGACATCGACCTCGATCTTGACGTGACCCCCTGAAACTCCTCCAGGAATAGCTAGAGTCCGCCCAACGAAGGACGGACAGAATGAAGCGATCAAGGTTCACGGAAGAGCAAATCATCGGGATCTTGCGGGAGCAG
>NZ_JAOYTN010000012.1 GCF_026105875.1 Brevundimonas sp. BT-123
CCTGCTCCCGCAAGATCCCGATGATTTGCTCTTCCGTGAACCTTGATCGCTTCATTCTGTCCGTCCTTCGTTGGGCGGACTCTAGCTATTCCTGGAGGAGTTTCAGGGGGTCACGTCAATGCCTGTCAGGCTCAAGCAGATCGGCTACGATTTCCTGCGCCTGAGAACTGAGAGGCACATTGTTATGACCTCCGTTTTTGGTTCTTGATCCGGGCAACTCCCAAACGTCCCCAGCAATCTCGTCTGCATGGATGCCGAGAACCTCAGACTTCCGTTGGGCGGTCAAAAACAACAACCTGATGTATGATGGCCAGGGTTTCGGTAGGGACCGGGCCGCGCGGAGGGTCGAAGCGATCTCCTCTTGATTCAACACCCGACTACGGCTGCGTGGCTTGACGGGTAGTTTTGTTCCCCGAAGCACATTCACGGCAACCAGGTCTCGATCAACGCACCATGAGAGGTAGGCGCTGATAACGCGGTGAAGCTGGAGAGCAGTGGTTGGCTTCGGGTTCACGAAAGGATCGATGAGTGATCGGATTTCGCCCCTGCTCCAGGAGCCGAGTGCCACATCGCCGAACCTGGGCAGTATGATCCTCTCAAAATGTGCCTGAATCTTTTTTGCCCACACAGGCGATAGCTGTTGGACCGGTATGTCTCTGTAGGCCTCATACGCTGATCGCACCGTCGCCGTATGGGGGCGGGACGAGAGTTTGGGGTCGTCGCCGAGCTCGATCTGAGCAAGCACCGTCCTTGCGTTTTCCCGAGCTTCTTCGGTCGTAAGGCGATTTGCGTCGCCGATCGTATGGCGGCGTTGCTTGCCCGTCCGAGGGCTACGATAAATTGCTATGAAGCTGGCGCTACCAGACGTTCGGATTCGAACACCAAAGCTTCGGACTGTAGTATCCCAGATAGTGAACTCTTGAGAACGCGGCTCTTGAGCCGCAATCAATCTATCGGTCAGGCGGGTACGGCGATCCGCCCGGCGACCGCGATATTTGGCATCCTCATCCATGTCAGGCTTTAGCCTGCGTTGTCGTATGACCATCCCTAGTCCTCAACTGAGAGGGCCTATACCGTCGGCGAGCGCAAAGATTCAAAAGGGGCGCCCCTCAAGAGTCCTGCAGTCGTTCTAGCCTTGGTGCTGGGCCTCGACGGCCTGTGCGTCGAACAGCCGAGCGAGCTGCTTGGTCGTCAGGCTGGTGTAGATACTGGGGCCAGCCGCCGTGTAGACGATGGACCCCTCATTCGGGCCATTCGGTCTCGCTCCCACGACTTGTGTGCGTCGGACGAGAACGCCGGTGCCGGTTGCACTGGGTAGGTGCAGGAAGCCTTGTGCTTCGTCTTCTTGAGCCATGTGTTTTCCTTCGTTCATGGACTGCGGGAGGGAAGAAAGCGAAAGCCACATTTCTCCCCATTCTATAAAACCATGCCCCGGGAGGGTGTCAACTAATTGTTTTTATTGATATAATTTCTCGGCCTCTATGCGGATAGTCCGCGTCTTTGCCTGAAGGGATGGTACGATTCCGTCTCTGCCCGTTGCCCGGATGATGGTGAAGGGGAGGGCGTCTTGGGGGAGCCACAGGGGACAAATAGGTCGACCAAACGTCTAATTCCCCACTGGCTCGGGATTGAACGCGCCTGGTCTTTAAGCTGCTGTTTTGACGAACGATTCGGGCAACGAGCCCTCGGGCATTCAAACGCTCAAAACAGTGGTGAAGGTGATCCAGTGTCTCATTGTCATCAATCGCGAGCGGCGACCGCGACCCTGGCCCTCGGAGAGGGTCTGGTCTGAGCCTTTCAGACTGAGTTGCGGCCGGACCGTTCGCGGTCAGGCAATGAAGGGTCGTCGGGGAAACCCGGCGGCCCTTTTTGTCGCCGTCAGTGCAGCAGTTTGGCGAACCAGCCGGTCACGTGCTGGGCCACCTCGACCACCGTCGCCCAGATCAGGAACAGATAGAGGGCGCTGGCTGCGGTGGCGACGACGCCGAGCAGGATGGCGACCCCGTCGCGCTGCATCATGCCCAGGGCGAACAGAACCAGCGCGATGCCGGGCAGGGCGTCTCCGAACGGAATGGGCAAGGCCATGATCAGGGCCAGCACGACGCAGACCAGGCCGGTGAAGGTGTCGGCGACATCGCCGGTCAGCAGCGGCAGGCGTGGGCGGGTCAAGCGTTCGATGGCGCGGACCATCTTCAGGACGCTCACGCCGTTCGGCCGTCTGCGAACGGCGCGCCTCACGCCGTCGGAAAAGATGTAGCGGCGCCCGGCGATCCGCACCTTCGCCGACAGCACCCAGCGGCGTAGCCGGGCCGGGGCTGCGAACGGCGTGGCGATCAAGGACGTGTAGGCGGCGCGGGACACCGAGGCCTTCAACATCCAGCGCGGCAGCCACACGCTCTGTCTCTGAAAGGCCAGTTCCAGCGACATCAGGATGATCGGCACGGCGAAGACCGCCTTGCCGCCGGGCGGCCAGGGCAGCAGCGCCAGCAGCGACAGGATCAGGATCATGGCCCCAAAGCCGCGCTCACCGAACGAAGCGACCAATTCAGACATGGTCAGCTTGGATTCTGGGGCGTGGCTGAGGTCTTCAAGGACGTCGGAGAACCGCCGCAGGTCGTCGTTCGGAGGCGGTTGGGCGGGCATCAGGCGGGGCGCTCGGCTGGAGATTGCGCCCATCTAGGCGGTCAGCGCGCGGATCGCCACTTACAGAACGGACAGGCGGTCAGATAAATCGACTGTGTCTCAGTCCTGCACGTGCTCGGGTTTGCCCTTGCGCTGGGTCTCCGCCAGGTCTTCCAGCTGCTTTTCCGTCATGGACTCGACCATGGACTTGGACGCGCCCTTCAGCTTCGACTTCGGCGTATCTCCACGCTTGGCTGACAGGGCGGCGCCGGCGGCCTTTTGCTGAGCGGCGGATTTTGCGGGCATGGTCTGTCTCCTTGTGCGGAGACAAGCCGTCAGCCGCCCAGCAGTTCCCGTCCGATCAGGAAGCGGCGGATCTCGTTGGTGCCGGCGCCGATGTCATAGAGTTTGGCGTCGCGGACCAGGCGTTCGACCGGCCATTCCTTGGTGTAACCGGCGCCGCCCAGGGCCTGAACGGCTTCCATCGTCACCTTCACCGCATTCTCGGACGCCAGCAGGATCGCGCCCGCCGCGTCGTAGCGCGTTGTCAGGCCGGCGTCGCAGGCACGGGCGACCGAATAGACATAGGCGCGGGCGCTGTTCAGGGCGACGTACATGTCGGCGATCTTGCCCTGCATCAGCTGGAACGAGCCGATCGGCTTTCCGAACTGCTTGCGGTCGCGGACGTAGGGCAGGACCACGTCCAGCGCGGCCTGCATGATGCCGAGCGGACCGGCGGCCAGAACGGCGCGCTCATAGTCCAGGCCGCTCATCAGCACGCCGGCGCCGCCGCCCAGCGGACCCATGATGTTCTCTTCCGGCACTTCGCAGTCCTCGAACACCAGTTCGGCGGTGTCCGAGCCGCGCATGCCCATCTTGTCCAGCTTCTTGGAGACGCTGAAACCCTTCATGCCCTTTTCGATCAGGAAGGCGGTGCAACCCTTTGATCCCGCATCCGGATCGGTCTTGGCATAGACGACGAGGGTGTCGGCGTGGGGGGCGTTGGTGATCCAGAATTTGGTGCCGTTCAGGACGTAGCGATCGCCCTTCTTTTCAGCGCGGGTGCGCATCGACATGACGTCGGAACCTGATCCGGCCTCGGACATGGCCAGCGAACCGACATGTTCACCGCTGATCAGCTTGGGCAGATATTTCTGCTTCTGTTCGGCCGTGCCCCAGCGCCGAATCTGATTGACGCACAGGTTGGAGTGGGCACCGTAGCTGAGGCCGATCGAGGCCGAGGCGCGCGACACTTCCTCCATTGCGACGACATGTTCGAGATAGCCCAGTCCGAGGCCGCCGAACTCTTCCTCGACGGTGATTCCGTGCAGACCCAGTTCGCCCATCTCGGGCCAGAATTCACGTTTGAATTCGTTCTTTTCGTCGATCTCGGCGGCCAGCGGGGCCAGGCGATCGGCGGCCCAGCGGGCGGTGGTGTCGCGGATGGCGTCGGCGTTGTCGCCAAGGCCGAATTCCATGGATTGGGGCGCGAAGGGAATGCTCATGCGCTAGGGCGTAGCATCGCGCACCGCCTTTCGCCAAGCGCTGTCAGACGCGGTCAGCCCGTCCCCAGCGCCGATAGCAGTTGTAGCCCGACACGCCGAGGCAGGCGGCGGCGACCAGGATTAGGACCCAGGCGACCGTGGCGGTGTCGCTGCTGTTCGATAGCGACGCGCGGCGAAAGGCGGCCATGGCGACACCGAGACACAGGGCGCCCAGGCCGCCCATGATGACGAAGGTCAGGGTTTCGCCAAGGCCCGAACGCCGTTTGGCCCGAGCGCGCGCCAGGCGTTCACGCGTGCTCAGCACGTCTTCGCTGCATGCAGCGTCGCCCTCGATGACCGGTTCGACGGGGCTGTCGGCGGGCACGGCTTCGGCCAGTCCCGGCGCGGTCAGCACCACGGTGGTCTTCTGCGCATCGGCGAAGCCCGACGGCGTCTCCGGCTGTTGGGTCTCAACCGGGGCGTGGATGTCGTTGGCGGCGATGATCGGCGCAGCGACGGACACGGTGTCCGACTGCCCGGTCAACGGCACAACGTCCGGGACTGGGCCGACGGCTGTCGCGGCATAGACGGCGTGCGGCTGGGGCGCGGTGGTCGCTTGAGCCAGCGCTGCGCCGTCTTGCGCCGGGAAGGGAGCGACGGCCTCATCCAGGGCGCCGTCGACGGCGGGCAGAGTCGGTTCATCCGTCTCGAAAGGAGACGGAAGGGGCGCGGCCAAAAGGTCCGCCAAGGTGACCGGCGCGCCGGGCGCGGCGTTGAACAGCGCGTGTTCAGCCGAGCGACGGCGGGTCGGGGTCTCGGCTGCGGCTTCATCGGCCCAGGCGCTCAAGGAGGCGGACGCCTGACGAGAAGATCCCGCATTCAACTGTTCGACCACGTCGGAGGCGGCGAACCTGTCCGCGCCGATCGAAAAGGCGAAACTGGCCAGGGCGTCGAACTGATGCTGGTTCAAAGGTGCGCGGACGTGATCGGTCACGGCCTTCACGATCGGGATCAGATCGTATTGCATCAGCAGTTCGGCCTCGGCCTCGGACACCCTTGCGCCCTCGCGGGCCGACCGGGTGTGGCCATAGCCGATGACCCAGCGACCGTCGCTGCGCTGCATGGCCCGAGGGCGGAAGCCTTCGAAACTCTTGATCAGCAGGACGCCTTCGCGGGACACCTTGCTGGGTTTGGGGAGGACGTCAGACACAGTTGACCCAATTGGAAACAGGCGCGCGGCGCTCGCACCGCTCCCAGCAAGGGCCGCGCCGGATCGTCCGCGTCGTGTCTAGAGCAGCACCAGTGTGGCCAGACCAAGGAAGATCAGGAAGCCGAAGAAGTCGGTGGTCGCCGTAACGAACACGGCCGAGGACACGGCCGGGTCGAACTTCAGCTTGGACAGGGTCAGGGGCGTCAGCACCCCGATCGATGCGGCGACCAACAGGTTCAGGATCATGGCCGCGCCGATCACCAGGCCGATCTTCCAGTCTTCGTCCCGGAACCAGAAGCCTGCCGCGATGCCGATCAGGGGGGCCAGGATCAGGCCGTTCGCCAGGCCGACCATCATTTCACGCCAGAAGGTGCGGGGGGCGTTCGAACTGTTCAGCTCACGCGTCGCCAGGGCGCGCACGGTCACGGTCAGGGCCTGGGTGCCGGCGTTGCCGCCGATGGCCGAGACGATTGGCATCAGCACGGCGAGGGCGACGATCTGCTGGATGGTGGCTTCAAAAAGGCCGATGACGCTGGCGCCCAGGGCCGCCGTCGCCAGATTGATCGCCAGCCAGGGCACGCGACCGCGCACGATCTCGGGTACGGACGAACCGCGGTCTTCGTCGGCGACACCGGCCAGACGCAGGATGTCCTCGCGGTTCTCTTCCTGAATGATGTTGACGATGTCATCGACGGTGATCTGACCCACCAGCCGTCCGGCCGCGTCCACGACGGGCGCCGAGATCAGGTGGTATTTCTCGAAGATGTAGGCGACTTCTTCCTGATCCTGATCGACGGCGATCTCGTTGATCGGCTCCATCAGATCGGTCAGGGCGACGGTTCGGGCGGCCCGCAGCAGGCCGCTGATCGGCACGCCGCCGACCGGACGGTTCAGCGGATCGACGACATAGATGTCGAAGAACAGCTCGGGCAGGTCGTCGCCCTGTTTGCGGATGTGGTCGATGGTGTCGCCCACGCTCCAGAACTGGGGCGCGGCCATCACCTCGCGCTGCATCAGGCGGCCGGCGGACTCTTCCGCATAGCCCAGGCTGCTTTCGATGGCGGCGCGATCGACTTCGGGCATGGCGGCCAGAACGCGCTCGCGCTGGTCGTCTTCCAGGTCTTCGACGACAGCGGCGGCGTCGTCGGAATCCAGTTCCTGCAGCGCCTCGGCCAGGGTGCCGTGCGGGACGCGCTCCAGCACCTCCTCGCGGATATTGTCGTCCAGCTCGGGCAGTGTTTCGGCCAGAAGCTCCGGCGGCAACCACAGCACGACGACGGCGCGGTGTTCCGCCGTCAGGAAGCCCATCAGGTCGGCGACGTCGGCCGGGTGCAGGTCTTCCAACAGCGAGCGCAGCCGCATCCCGTCGCCGTCGTCGGCGGCGTCCACGACTTTTTCGACGAATTGAGGGGTGAGGACATAGTCCTCGTCCAGGGCGGCGTGGTCTTCGTTATCGAGCGTCTCGTCTGGAGCAAAGGCGGTGTCCGTGGTGCTCACGTGGTCGCCTCCCTTGGTAGAATGTCCAGCCGTATTTAGCCGATGAATCGCCCTGTTTAGCCAGATGGTGCGGTCGAGAAGACTCGAACTTCCACGGGTTGCCCCACAGCGACCTCAACGCTGCGCGTCTACCAATTCCGCCACGACCGCTCGCATCGGAGCGGCGGCGAATAGACGAAGCCGTTGGAAAAGGAAAGGGCGAAATGAACGACGCAAAGACGTCGCGGATCAAAGCCTCAGGCCGACCCCGCCATGAAGTCGTACACGTCCGCCTGGCGGGTGACGGTGATGGCGATACGGTCGTCACGAATCTCGATTTCGCCGCGCGCGACCGGATAGTTGTTGGCCAGGATCCAGACCTCGTCGCCCTCTGCGGCGTCCAGGGGAATCACCGCGCCGCGACCCATGCGCAGCAGTTGCGACATCGGCAGCACCGATCGACCCAGCACCACTGAGATTTCGACATCGACGGCGTTGATCTGGGTCACGTAAAGCTCTCTTCACAGGAGGGCCGTCTCTTGCAGAAACGCCCTGGCGACTACATTGAAGCGTCATGCTTGCTGAGCCGTTAAGCCCGTCCCTTCAGAAACTGCGTCTCGACGATGGTCGACCGGTCGAATGGGCCGTGTCGAAAGGCTACGTCGACTATGCGGCCGCAGAGGCCTTCATGGAGGCGCGCGTCGCCGCGATTGCGGCGGGCGAGGCGCATGAGATGGTCTGGTTGCTGGAACATCCGCCGCTCTACACTGCGGGCGTCTCGGCCAAGGACGACGACCTTCTGGATGCCGGCCGGTTTCCGGTGCATCGCACAGGGCGGGGCGGGCAGTTCACCTATCACGGCCCGGGACAGCGCGTGGCGTATGTGATGCTGGACCTGAGCCGGCGCGGCAAGGACGTCCGGTGTTTCGTGCGCGGGCTTGAGCTGTGGCTGATCGGCGCCCTGGAGACGTTCGGCGTTAAGGCCGACATCCGGCCGGGGCGCGTCGGCGTGTGGATCGAGCGCAAGGGGGCGGGCTGGTCGCGTGAGGACAAGATCGCCGCCATCGGCGTCAAGGTCCGCAAATGGGTCAGCTTCCACGGCATCAGCCTGAACGTGGAGCCGGATCTGGATCATTTCGGCGGCATCGTCCCGTGCGGCATTCAGGAACACGGCGTCACCAGCCTTGTCGATCTCGGCGTTCTGGCGACGATGGACGAGGCGGACGAGGCCTTGAGGCGCAGCTTCGATCGGATCTTCGGCGCAGCGGTCGAGGCGTCGGCGCCGCTTTGATGCGCGCCGCATCGCCGCAGCCCATGTGACAATCGGGCGAAATCCCGCGCGGCGGGGTTGGCAAGCGCCGGACGCTTGGGGTTTAACCTTTCCCACGAGCTTGAAATCAAAGGCCGAAGGAAACCCCATGAACCGAATGATCGCCGCCGCTTCGGCCGCCGTTCTGTCGCTGACCGTCGCCGCCGGCGCCGCCGTCGCACAGGATTTTCGCGCTCTGGCGCAGCAAGACCTTCAGGCCGCGCATGACGCCCTGGCCGCCAACCACCCCGCCGCCGTGATTCCCGGCGCGCCCAGCGAAGCGTTTCGCAGCTGGATCGATGCCGGCCTGACCGATGCGCAAGGCAAGGTTGGCCGCGTGAACAGCGGCGACAGCCATGCCTATCTGATGCGCTACTACGCCAACGGCTTCCGCGATTCGAACATCGCGATCCGTCCGACCTACGAAGGCCTCGGTCCCTTCTTCGCGACCAGCTGGCCGGGCGTGACCACGGCGTGGCGCAACGGCGAATATGTCGTCTCCTATGTGAAGCCCGGCGTTCGCAACGTGCCGCCGCTCGGGGCGACCCTGGTCAAGTGCGGCGACAAGACCGCCGCCCAGTTGGCCGAAGAGCGGCTGGATCGCTGGGAAGGCGACCTGACGACGGAAGCCGGGCGTGTCCGCACCGCGCCCTATCTGCTGTGGAACCGCAACAATCCCTTCACCAGCGGCGTGCCGTCGCTGTGCACCTTCAAGGTCGGCCGTCGTGATCGCGACTTCCAGATGCAGCCCCAGCCGGCCGACGCCGCCAGCCTGGAAGCCGCCTATCGCGCCACCGTCTACACGCCGGGCGCCAATCCTTTGTCGGTCGAGACGGTCGATGGCCGTCCGTGGATCAACGTCCACACCCTGGCTGACGACGCCGGATGGGACGCCTTCTACGCCGCCGTCGAAGCGCAATTACCCGCCATTCGTGGTGCGCAGGGGCTGGTCATCGACCTGCGCGGCGCGAACGGCGCTTCGCTGAATGCGACGGGCAAGGGCTATGGCCTGGCCAACCGCATCTGGACGCCGGAGTTCACCGTCAGCCGTCAGCCTGAAGCCGGCTCGATCACCTACCGCGCCACACCCGCGAACCGTCAGTGGTTCGCCGACACCCTGGCCCGCATGCAGGCCGACCCGCGCTTCGTCGCCGAATCCGGCCCGGTGATCGAACAGACCCAGGCCATCGTCGCCGCCTTCGATTCGGCCTTGGCCGCCAATCAGCCGACCTTCACCATGCCGGGCCGTCCTTCGGTGGCGGACACGGGCGCAGCAAACCCCGTGGCGGGTCCGGTTGTGGTCCTGGTCGATAGCGGCTGCACCAGCGGGTGCCTGGATACGCTGGACCTGCTGACGCGCCTGCCGAATGTGCGTCTGGCCGGATCGGTGACGGCAGAGGATTCGATCTTCATCGAGCCGACCGTTCTGCGCCTGCCGTCGAACTATGCCGAGCTGACCTATGGTCATAAGGCCTGGACCACGCGTCAACGCGGCAATGACGCGCCGTTCACGCCGGCGCAGGGCCTTGCCTACACCGGTTCCCCAACGGACGAAGCGGCCGTGCGCGCCTGGGTGGGCACGCTGTTCCAATAAGGAACGGTCGGTCGAATGAGCGAGGGGCGGGCAGGGGTGGAACCCTTGGCCCACCCTTCTTATTTGCAGTCCATGACCGATCTCGCCCAAACCTCCGAATCCCTCCGTTCGCCGTCGGGCTATGACCTGACCCCGCCGAACGCCGAAGAACGCGCCCGGCTCGAAGCCGCCCTGAATCCAGAGGAAAAGCGCGTCCTGCTGTCCCATGGCACGGAGGCGCCCTTCTGCGGCACTCTGCTGGGCGAGAAGCGCGCGGGCGTCTTCTGCTGCCGCGAATGCGGCTTGCCGCTGTTCAAGAGCGGAACCAAGTTCGAAAGCGGCACCGGCTGGCCCAGCTTCACCCAGCCGGTTGATGAAGCGCACGTCCACGCGATCCGCGACACCAGCTACGGCATGATCCGGATCGAGACCCAATGCGCCCGCTGCGGCAGCCACCAGGGTCACGTCTTCCCCGACGGTCCGCCGCCGACCGGAAACCGCTATTGCATCAACTCGGTCGCGCTCAGTTTCGTAGCCGAGGGCGAGCCTCTGCCGGACCCTCTCAACCGCGGCGACGGCATCGCCTGACCTTGGCCTCAATCGCTGTGCTAGGATGATGTCGAACGGAGGTGGCCTATGCTGATCGCAAGTCTCTTGGCGGGAGTGGCTCTGGCGGCGTCGGACGGTGATCCGGACGGCGTGGTCACGACGGCGCCGACAAACGCGCCCACCCTGGCTCAGGCCTTGGCGGCGGCGCCTGAGGCGTCGTTGACTGCGCCGACGGCTCAGGACGCCGCCCCGCACGGCATGACCACCGAACAGCAGATCCAGAACTGGATCAGCGCGCGCACGCCGGGCGCAACCTTCGACGAAAGCGAAGAGCCGGGCGCCCCGGCCGAGCGCAAGATGCATGGCGTGGTCGAGGCCGGGATCGGCACCGGCGGCTATCGCAGCTATGGCGCGGCCGTTTCCTTGCCGGTCGGCGAGAACGGTCGCCTGGACCTCGCCTACCGCGAAGGCCGCAACGAACCTTGGGGATACGGCTACGGCGGCTATGGGCTGCGCGGACCGGGCTTCTATTCACCTTATGGCGGCTGGCGCGGCCGAGGCTATGGGGCCGACACCACGACCAAGTCGATGTCGATGGGGTTCAGCTGGAGCAAGGATAGCGATGCGGATGACCGCGATCCCTATCGCCGTGGTCTGTACGGCTACGACTGAAGGCTTGTCCGTCCGATCCGGAAAATCAAAAAGGCCCAGCGAAAGCCGGGCCTTTTCAAGTCTCAGATGGTGCCGCCGGGGGGAATCGAACCCACGACCTCAGCCTTACCAAGGATGGTTGCATTGACGCTCTAAGCCTTTCGCTGCTTGGGTTTGATGGGGCGTGCGCGGGTCTTGTCCCCGGATTTTCCCCAGATTGCGTTGATGGTGCCGGCCAACTCCGACGTGTTCACGTGGGCGTATCGCATCACCATTTGGACCGACTTCCAGCCCCCCAGCTTCATCAGGGCCGTCAGGTCGCGGTTGGCTTGATAGTGCCAGGTCGCCCAGGTGTGGCGGCAGTCGTGGGGGCTGAAATCCTCGATTTCGGCGCGCTTGAGCATTCCCGCCCAGGCGGTCTTGATTTGACCACCGCCACCCTCGCGCACCTCGTAGGCATCGCCCAGCGGCGTCAGCTTACCCCCTGCCGTCAGACGGGGGAGGGAGCGCCGGAACACGGCTCCGGTGCGATGGGGGAGGGCAGACAGCGCAGCGACGGCGCGCGGGTGTAGAGGAACGCCTCTCGGCTCGCCATTCTTCGTTTCGGGGAACACGACGTGCGCCCGGTCAAGGTCCACATCGCGCCAATCCAGATAGAGGGCTTCCGCGATCCGCGCTCCGGTCGAGAATAGGAAGATCACAAGCGGGCGAATGTGAGGGGCGGCGGCCTCCACTAAGCGATCAGCCTCGTCATGCGTCACCCAGCGAATACGACCTGCTGACTGCTTGGGACGCGCCAGGACGGGCTTTTCGCACCACTTCTTGCGGGCGGCGTGGTGCAGCACGGCGGCGACGGGCGTGTAGATGTGGCGGTTGATCGTGGCGCCCGATGCGTCGGGTTTCAGCTTGCGGGCCAGGGTTTCGATCTCGGCCTGACCGATGGCGGCCAGCGGCTTGCGTCCGATGGCGTTCAGGATCGGCGTCAGATGCGACCGTTCACCACCGGCTTCCATATAGCTCAGGGCCGCTTCCGCGAATGTGCGGACAGCGGAATCACCGTGGACCGATCGCTTGAGCAGTTCGGCTTCCCTGACCGCCCTGATTTCCTCGGCGGCTTTGCGGTCGCGAGTGCCAGTGCTTTCGTCAACGCTGATGCGCCGGACGGTCCCGCGCAGATACCAGTTTGGCGAGCCGTGTCGTCGTTGGATGGTGAGGGGCATGGGAGGCGCTCCAGAAGGGTTTCCATGTCGGCAGGCGTGAAGACGTAGGTGCGACCGTGCTTGCGACCCACGCTGTAGGTGCGGGCCATTCCAACAAGCGCCCGCTCGCTGAAGGGAACAAGCCCCTCAGACACAAGCTGGCGTGCAGTCTTCATCACCGGCCACCCCGCCATCAGACGTCCCACCTCCGGTAGCGGTTGGCGAGCGAGACGGACGCGACGGGGGCCGCGCCTTCCTCCCGGTTGTCGTAGAGCCTGGCGACGTGCAGTAGCGCCGACGTTCGGACGCTCTCGGGAACCTCGTCGCCTTCCAGCAGGCCGTCAGCATGGGCCAGGGCGGTCTCTGTCGCGGTCAGGATCAGCCCTTGGATCAGAGTGTCCTCGCCGTCGTCGTCAACGCGGATGAACGCTTTGGTCTCGTCCAGGGTGAGGATCGGCGCGATCATGTGACTACCTCCGGCGTGGCGCCCAGCGCGATCCAGTTGGCCGGTTGATGATAGACGTCACCACCGGGGATAGGCGTCTCGTTCTCGCGACGGCGGATGTCGTTCGGCGATAGGGCTCCGATCTCGCGACCGATGCGGTAAGCTTCGAACCTGGCGGCCACGTCGCCTTTCAGCAGGGCGGCCAGGTCGTGCTCGATGTAGAGCGACCGGCGCCCTTCCTCGGTCAGGAGACAGCGGAGCATGGCGGCCTCGATGCGGGAGGCGAGCGGACCCAGGCAGTTGGCCACCAGGGACCGGGCCTCTTGCTCGGTGTTGGAATAAGTCGCCTTGTCGGTGATCCCGACGCTCGTAGGCGGGACACCGAACAGGCGGGCCACGTCTTCATTTGAGAGTTTCTGACTGGCCAAGAACTCGGCGTCCTCGGCAGTCCAGGCCATCGGGGTGTATTTGGCCCCGCCGTCCATGATGAGGAGTTGGCCTGCGTTGCTGGACCCTTGCAGGCGATCCGCGACGGCTTCCCGGATTTTCACCCTGGCGTCGCCGGTTAGCCGCTCGTCGTAGGACATGACGCCAGAGGGGCGCAGGCCGTTGGCGATCAGGGAGGTAGCGGTCTCGGCCTGGCTGACGCGCAGAGACATGGCCCCCCGGCCGAACTGGATGGCGGAAACGCCCATCATGCCGTCGCGGGAGGGGCCGCGAACGTGCAGCATCTCGTCCTGAATGTAGGTCTGGAGACCGCCGCGCGCGTCAGTGTGTTTGTAGCGCAGCCGCCCACTGTCGAGGCGCTCAACAGAGACCATGCCCGGGTCGAGGGGGTAGAGGGCCGTCACCTGGCCTCGGTTGTCTCTCTCGATGCGGGCATAGGCGTTGCCGTGCAGGTCGAGGGAGCGGATCAGGAACTCGCGGCCCTCGTATGCGGTCATCTGCGGGTTCATTAGGTCGTGCAGGACCGAGTAAAGCGACAGATCATCCGCGCGCTCGCGACCACCGTCTGAGGTGCGGCGGAAGACGAATAGGCCGACGCTGGCCAGCATTTCAGAGCGGAGGTTCACGCATCGCACGGCGACAGCGCTATTCGAGAGCAGGGCGTCAGCAGAGACGCCACCCCATGCCGGCGGATACCCCGGCCACCCGGCCAGGTAGGGATCGACGGGGGCGGGCTCGGCGGCCCGCTTTTCCATGTTGAAGGGCCAGAGCTTCATGCGAGGGCCTCCAGATAGCGCCGGGCATGATTGAGCCGCATGGCGCGAAGAGTGTCTTTGGAGCGGGCCTGAACGAGGGTGCCTTCGTAGGCGGGCCAAGCCTTCACGATGCTGATTTCGTGAAGGGTGACCGCCTCCAGGGTTCGCACACCATTGGCGCGGGTCTCACCACCGGGAGCGACCACGAAACCGAAGCTCATACCGCCAAGGTCGCCGCGTTCGGCCAGGGCCAACACGTCGCGGCCTTCGCCTGTGTCGGGCACGTCCAGGTCAAAGGCGAGGCCGGTTGAGTCCTGCGATAGGCGCAAGGTGCGGGAGCGGGTGCGGGCCAGCAGGCGGCCGGGGTCATGATCGACAAGGGCCAGCACGTCGCGACCGGACGACAGGGAGCCGGTGAAGGCCCCTTGTCTGATTTCCTCGTCAACGGTGCCGATGCGCGCCCGCACCCCGAACAGGGCGGCATAGCCCTCCAGCCGACGCCCGCGTGCGCGGACCTCGATTGAAGCCGACCGGCGTTCAGGGGCGAGAGCGTCGATCATCAGGCGGTCACCACGCCCGTGGCCTTGACGAACGAGGCGGGACGGCGAACGCCGAAGTCCACCGTCGCCATGGCGCGGATCAGGATGTTGCCCCTGCTGTAGGCGGCCTCAGCGTAGGGGTTCACCAGGATGTCGAGCTGCGACCAGATCCCCACCAGGAAGTCGGCCCAGTCGCCATAGATCAGGCCATGCTTGTTCGTGGTCGGGTTCAGATTGTTCGGGACCTGATTGCTGAACTCAACCCGTTCACCGTGGAAGATCGTCGCGATCCCCAGAGGGTAGCCGTCGCCGTCCTTCGTCTTGGCCGCCGTCGCCTTCACGCCGTTGGTCGAGAGGAAGGCCCGGCTCGCCGCGACGTTGGCCAGGTCGGCCTTGGCGATCATGTTGGCCGTGGTCGTGAACAGGTCGGTGGCGTAGGCCTCGGAGGGCACGGCCGTGTCGTTCAGGAGGCCCAGCGGGACGGCCCCGGTGCCAGAACCGTTGATGGCGGCGGCGTCGATGGCCAGGGCGATGTTGCGGGCCAGCATCTGTCGAATGATGCCGTCCACCGAAGGGCTGTTCTGCATCAGCAGTTGGCGCGACAGCTCAGTGATGGCGCCGACGTGGTGCGGCGTCAGGGTCAGGCTGTCAAAGGTGGCGTTGCCGGTCGGCAGGGCCTCGTCCTCGTTCACCCAGCCCACGGCCGGGGAGCCGGTTTCGCGGGGGATGACGACGTTCCCGGTCAGGCCGGTCAGGACCGTGGCGCCCAAGGCCTGAATGACAGTCGAGGCGGTCAGGGCCGACGTGAACAGATCGGGACGGAAGCTCACCGGGTTGACGGCGGCGCTGTTGGCCGTGGTCTGGGTGGCGCGGGTCTCGAACAGCTCGGTCGCCACAAACACGCCGTTGGCTTTCTGGCCGGCACGATGCTCAAGGAATCGTTGCTCCCCCTCGACCTTGATCCGCTGGGCTTGGGACAGAGCGGACGGGTCCATTTTGTAGAGGATCGTTTCGCGGATCGACTGCGACCGGATTTCGGGATCGACGTCGTCGCGAAGAGGCTGGCCGGGGGCGCGGCGTTCATCCTCGGCCAAGAACTCGGCGCGTTGGATTTGCTGATCGAGCGACCGAACCTCGGCTTGGCCAGCCTCGAAAGTCGAGGATTCGTCAGGCGTCAGATCGCGGCCGTTTTCGTTGGCGGCCTTGTCCACGATCGCCTTGAGGGCGTCTCGCTTGGCGGCTCGCTTTTCGCGAAGGGCGTGCAGGCTCATTTTAGAAAAGTCTCCATCTGGACCGCGCGGGTCACGGGGAAGGGGCGTCTCTCGACGGCGGGGTTTTCCATCAGGCCCAGGATGGGCGCGGGGAACTCAGGCCTCACGGCCGGAATGTGGTGCGACCTCGGAAGACCAGTGCCGAGCGCGGCGGGTCTTTCTTCGCCAAGCGCGGCGGGCATGGTCGCGGTGCCGGTTCGGGTCATTCTTCCGAGGCCTTCTTGTCGGCTGCGAGCAGGGCCAACATCTTCGCCAGCTCGTTTTCCGCAGCGGCCTTGCGCTCATCCGTCATGATCGCCCCGCTCATCGTCAGCAGTGCGTCCTCGGGGATAGTCTGTTCACGCTCACGCCGGATTTCCTCCGGATCGGCGAAACGCTGATTGAAATAAAGGGTGTCTGGGGAAGGCTCGAACTCGTCGCCGGTGAGGGCGCGATTGATGGCACGTCGCAAGATCGGTTCTGGCGCAATCGTCACGAACACCGCAGCCGGGGCTCGGTTATGCCGCTGCCATCCCGGTCGGATCTCCAGGCTCCAACCCGTCGCTTCCTCGTCATCCTCGCCGTTTGGGTGCAGCACAACGTAGGAGTTGCTCCAGCCGCTGCCGAGCAGATCAGGGAACTCCTCGTCGGTCGTCAGGCGGGCCCAGTCTTTGCCGTTCATCATCTCCAGGATCGTGTGAGCGATCCGCGAGGCCGTCTCGACCTGTACTCCCAGCGGAACGATGTGACGAACCAGGGCCAGAATGGCGACGTCGGCCACAGTGAACCGACGCCAGCCGCTTTCGGGCTCTTCAGAGAACAGCCTCACCTGATCGCGCGACAGCCAATTGCGAAGGGCCTTCGGCGTAATGTCGATGCCGAAGGCCACATCGGAGAAGCGGAGCGATGGTTCGATCTTGGGAGGCATTGAATCGTCTCAGCGGGGTACATTTGGAAAAATGCCCCATCAGAGAACTTTCGTCAAGAACTTCTCAGGAGAGAACTTTTCCGGCCCGCGATAGCGCCCATTCGATTTCACACGGCAGAGGGCGAGCGCCGAGCAGGTCAAGATTATGCTCCAGATCATCAAGGGCTTCCCGCTGGGCCGGCGTCAGTGTGTCGAGGTCGGGCATCAGTCATGCACCTCCGGCTCGCGGCCATCATGCTCAGCGTCGCCGTCGAAAGCGCCTTCGTCCTCGCAAGCGTCTTCAAGGTCGGTGTAGGCGACGCCGCCGGTCAGAGACCACCGAATCAACTGATCCTGATTGTCGAAGGATCGCGCCTCTTGAAATCCCAATGAGGGCTCGTCGCAGCCATCCGGCTCCAGATCCTCCCAATCGGCGTCGATGCGATCCAGCGCATTAATGGCGGAATGGCGCAGACGGTCGATGCGGTCCAGGGCGGCGGCCGCGCGGCGGGCATGGCGGGCGAAGCGGTCATGATAGCGACCCAGATGCTCCACCACCGCCTCCAGGCGGTCACGCTCTGTCGGGCTGATGAGGGGAAGCGCGCCGGGCGCAGTTGGGCTATAGGCGTGAGCAGCCATGACGTGATCTCCATACGATCCGTTGCGGTTAGGGCCGGGCGCAGGGCTGCAACCCTTGCTCGGCCCGTCTTTTCTGCTATCAGATTAACCATGGCGTCAAGTCCTGATAGCAAAAAATCGAGAGGCCGCCCCGCTACGGGGATAGGAACCCCCGTAATGGTGCGGCTTCATCCATCAGAACTCGCTGCCCTTGATGCCATCCGGGGCGAACAGACCCGACCCGCCGCAATCCGCGCGATCTTGAAAGAGAAGCTCAATGTCTGATTTCCCCGAAGGCTTGGCGACCTACCGCGCCGCTGATCCGCTCCAGTCCGCCTTCGAGGCGGGCAAGCGATACGATATCCGCATGATGGTCGATGGCGATGAAAACTGCCTGCATCGCACTGTCGAGTGGTATTCATTCCCGATGTTGAAGTTGGCGGACATCGTTCCGGACAAAGACAGCAAGTTCTTTTCCGGCAACGAGCGCACCGTCTATGGGGAACTGATCAATATCACCTCTCAGAACTTTGTCAGTGCTGTCCTCAGTCAGCATAACGACTAGGCGATGTCAGTCGCTGCTGCGATCACGAGCGTCAACGCCGCCCTCACGACGCTCAAGGCGATGCGAGCCATTGAGAAGGCCTACGACCAGGCCGTCTTGAAGTCGCAACTCGCGGAGCTGATGGGAAATCTGTCCGAGGCCAAGATGGCTTTGATCGACGCTAAGGAAGAGATTTCCGCTCGCGATGATGAAATCAAAGACCTCAAGGGCAAGCTGAAGAAGCAAGCTGAGACTGCTCAGTTTGACGGATACAGCTACGCAGCCACGGTGGAAGGTAAGCCGACAGGCGCTCCTTACTGCAACGCCTGCATAGCAAATGACGGAACGCAGATTCCCCTAAGCCATGCGATGGATCGGCATTGGCTATGCCCGCGCTGCAAAGGCATTGCCTCGAACGTCCGGAAGTTTCCCTAAGCCGCGTCCACCCACGGCTCCCAAGCCTCAGCCGCCGGCCTCATTTCCATCGCGTGCAACGCCATAGCCAAGGCCACCGCACCGTCGATGCGGCCGGTTGCCCGACTCTTGTCCAGCTTTCGGTTTCCGGCCGGGTCTGTCGTGACCACCGCATTGGAGATGCACCAGGTCAGGATCGGGTTGTTGCCGTGACGCAGTTTCCGTTCCGCCACCACGCGCTCCAGCACATCCACCGCCGGGGCCATGTCTCGATACCCTTGGCCATGTTCCACCATGTCCAGATCGGTCACGCCCTCGTCTGCGAGGGCCATCTTGAACGTCTCGATGCGCCAGCGGTCATAGGCGAGGGCTTGAACTTTGAAGCGGCTGCATAGCTGGGCCACGGTCGCGGCGATGAACCGGGGATCGGTCGCCGCGCCTGGCGTCGCCGTCAACGCCCCCTGATCTCGCCAGACGGTGTAGGGCACCCGGTCACGCTCCCCGCGATCCGCCAGCCCATCGCCCGGCAGATAGAACCACGACACTGCGTCAATCGAACCGTCATCGTGCGGGAACACAGCGACCAGCGCCGTCAGGTCTCGCGTGGCGGCCATGTCCAGGGCGAGCCAACACGTCTTGCCGTCAAGGTCGGGCCTGACCGGAGCGCCGCACGCCTTCCACTCGGACAGAGGCAGGAACCGGGTTTCGGCCGCGACCCGCTTATTGAGGATCAAATTCTCGAACGCGGCCTGTTTCGACGGGATGCGCTGCGCCTGCGCCGCCTGGCGGGCGACGTCCTCCAGCGAACGGAAATCACCCAAGGCAGGGTTCGCCAGCGCCCACGTCTCAGGTGCCCATGGGTCGGCGTCCTCGGGGGCGGCATAGTGGGTCAGGTGGAACGACGGATCGTCTATCTCACCGGCCGTCACCCGCAGGCCGTAGTCGATCAGTTCCGACATGGGCGACAGATCGTCCGCCGCCTGGGTCGAGATAACCAGCATCAACGGCTCGGCTCGGGCGCCCATCGCGGTGTCCAGGGCATCCAGCAAGTCGCGTTTCGGGGCCTGCCCAAGCTCATCATAGACGCAGAACGAGGGCGAAAGGCCGTGCTTGCCGGGCACGTCGGCCGACAGGGCCGCGTAAACCGACCCGTTCTCGAAATCCTCCATTTCCTTCGCATGGCGGCGAAGGCTGATCCGGGCGTCCAGGAAGGGCACACGTTCGATGATCGCGGCCATCTCGTTATAGATCAGCGCCGCCTGCGCCCGGTCATTCGCCGCCGAATAGACCTGGCCGCGTTGCTCCGCTTCCGGCCCCGACAGGTGACACAGGGCCAGGCCCGCCGCGATGGCCGTTTTCCCCTGCTTACGGGGCATGGATAACACCGCCGTCCGCACCGGCCGCGACTGGCCGTCCGCGACGCCATAGACCGCCTCCAAGAACTCGCGTTGCCAGGGTCTCACCTGCATCATCGTCCCGGCCAGCTTACCCGACGTGATTGGCAGGAACTCCAAGAACGCCACCACGCGATCGACGCGGGACAGACCCTCGGCTTCCCAGGGCAGGGCCTCCAGCGCCTCCGCAGGGGCATCCACGGCCTTCTTCTTCATGGGCTTCGCCCCAGGTCCACGCAGACCCATCAGACGCCCCAATCCCGAACTAACTGCGTTTTGTTTGCTGCCGCCGGTCTTTGATCGACAGCCCCTCGTCCTTGAAGGGGGTTATCCCCCGCGAGGAACGGATGATTGGGATCGAGAGGCAAGCCGTCCGCGCCACAGCCCTTGATGGCCACGCCCTTGCCGCCCGCCCGGTCGAGGGCGTTGGTCTTGATCGAGTGACAGGGCGGGCAGAGAGAACGCAGCCAATCGAGCGCCGGGAAGGCATAGCCACCGCTCGCGATGCTGACGACGTGATCGACGTGTTCCGCGATGACGCGACGGCCGCGCATGGCGCACGTCTCGCACAGTGGCGTCTCTGACAGCTTGGCCTTGCGAAGGCGTTGCCAAGCGGCGGTCGTGTAGGGCCAGTCAGCCATGACGCCCTCGTTCGGTAAGTGAGATTGCACCGCCAGCCGTATCGACACTGACAAACAGATGCTTGAGCAGGGCATAGCGGCGGCGGGCCTTCCTCTTCGCCGCGAAGTCCAGCGCCATCGCCCTCAATCGCGGATCGGCCACGATGGCTTCCAGGCGATAGAACTTGTCTCGGCTGACCTCCACGAACTGCGGGTAGAGGTGGATAGGAACGTGGTTGCTCAGATCAGCCATGTGCCACCTTCCGGGCCAGGCGGCGCAGTTCCCGCTCTATCTCGCTCTTGTCTTCATGGAAGCGTTCAGGGTCGCGGTGACATGGCGACAGCCGACGCAGGCGATCAGCGAGATCGGTCAGGGTGTGGGGGGCGCTAACATCGCTAACACCCCTCACATTGGGGATAGCTCCGTTCACGCTTCGTCCTCATCAATGTGAGCGATGTGAGTGATGTGAGGGGGGGAGAGATCAGGATGTAGATATTTGCCACGTCCTACCTTCTGAACTTCTCCTGCCTTGACCATGCGCCCTAAAAGGAAACGGACATTGTCGCGCTTCAAGCCGCTCACATCAGCGATGGCATTTGGTCCTACCGGCTCACCTTCGCCTTCCAGCGCCTCAAGGATCGCCTTCCGTTCGTCGGACACGCGGACCTCCTTGGCATCGCCCAACACGCGCCACCGGCACGTGTCCTTGTCGAACTCCATCGCCGTCTCGAACTCGGCAATATCTCGGCCCCGGCCGGATAGGGTGACGCCTTCGCCGTCGCGGTCGAGAATGATCGTGGTGTCGGCGGCGCCGGTCAGGCCGTTCGTGCCGCTCACCTTCTCCAGCTTGTCACCAGCCTCGGCTTTGCGGGTGTGGTGCACCACGATGATGGCGATCCCGAACTCGTCGGCCAGTTCCTTGAGCGGAGTGACGCTTCGATAGTCGTAGGCATAGGGCGCCTCGCTCTTGCCCTGGCTCGAACGCACCTTATTCAGCACGTCGATCACGATCAGCCGTGGGTTAGCGGCGGCAAGTATCCATTGACGCAGATCGTCCAGGCCTCCGGCGTCCAGCATCCGCATTTCAGTCCAGATGGTCAGAGCGGATGTGGGCTTGCGAGCGCAGACCCGGTGCAGACGGTCTTTCAGGCGGCGAGGATTGTCTTCCAAGGCCGCGTAGAGCGCGGAGCCTTGCACGCAGTGTCGGTCGCCCAACACGAACCCGCCCTCGGCCACAGCCCGCGCGACATCCAGCGAAAGCCACGATTTGCCCAGCTTGGGAGCGCCCACCAGCAGCGTCAGACCTCCCGCGATGTAGTCGGGCACGACCCAGGACACCGGGGGAAAATCCATGTCCCATAGATCGGCTGCGGAGAATCGGGACTGCCTAGGCGGCTTCTCCAGGTCCAGCGGTTCATCCAGGGCGTCGAGATAGCGATCCATCTCGGGATCGTCGCTCAGGTCCACAGCCCGCAACGCGGGGCGAGCGATTGTTTTCTCGGCCTCCGCATTGAACCAGGCATCAATCTCGGCGTCGGTCTTGCAGTCTGCGAGTGATCGAACGGCGCTCATGACAGCACCGCCGCGATGTTGTAGGCTGACGCCCGTTCAAGCCGCCAAGCTGAACTGTTATTGACCCCGGTGTGGCCCGCCAGCCCGCCGGGGTTTTTCGTTCCGGTGCGGGGCAGGGGAGAACATGACGCGAACAGGCTCCCCGGATTTTCCCCGGATTTGAGCCGGGTGTTCTCCAGCCGTTCACGTTCGCGATGTTGGGGAGAAGGATGCGGGCGGGCTGTAAAAAGCCCGCCACACAAGGTCTCAGATGGTGCCGCCGGGGGGAATCGAACCCACGACCTCAGCCTTACCAAGGATGCGCTCTACCACTGAGCTACGGCGGCCCCGACTGAGGAAGCGGCCGTATAGCCAAACCCTTCCGGGGAGGGAAGCGGCTTTTTGACGATCTGAAAGAAAGTTTGGACATGGCCCGTGATCACGGCATCATCGCGCCATGACTCGCACGCCGAATGACGCCGATACGCCCTCCGCCGCCGCGCAGGCGACGCCGATCGTCGAATCGGGCCCTGATTTCGAGAAAGCGCGGGCGAAGGCGGAAAAGGCCATGCGGCTGGCCTCGGCGCTCCGGGCCAATCTGCGGCGGCGCAAGGCGCCGGCGCGGACGCCGGCCGCGCCACGCGACAGCAACTGAAAGTCATCGGCTCGCGATCACGCAGCCCTTTGGCAAGCGCCCGCCGGCTTGCTAGAGAACCTTCCCCCCGAGGCGTTGGCATCGGGCGCGCTTAAGGACGTCATGGACAGCATCGCCATTCAGGGCGGCGCCCAGCTTTTCGGGGACATTCCCGTCAGCGGCGCCAAGAACTCCGCCATCAAGCTGATGGCCGCCTCGATCCTGACGGATCAGCCCTTGCTGCTGACCAATATGCCGCGCCTGGCCGACACCCGGTTCCTGGGTCAGTTGCTGCGCCAGTTCGGCATCGAAGTGATCGAGCGGGACGGGGCGGACGGGCAGGAGAGCCTGTTTCACGCCAAGGACCTGACCTCGACCTTCGCCCCCTATGATCTGGTTCGACAGATGCGGGCCTCGTTCAACGTGCTGGGGCCGCTACTGGCGCGCACCGGCGAGGCCAAGGTCTCGCTGCCGGGCGGCTGCACCATCGGCGCGCGTCCGGTCGATCTGCACCTGCAGGCGCTGACGGCGTTGGGCGCCGAGATCGAGCTGGACGAAGGCTATGTCACCGCCCGCGCGCCCAAGGGTCTGAAAGGCGCCGAGATCGAGTTCCCCTTCGTTTCGGTCGGCGCCACCGAACACGCGCTTCTGGCCGCCGTGCTGGCTGAGGGCACGACCGTTCTGCGTCGTGCGGCGCGCGAACCCGAGATCGGCGATCTGGCCCACTGTCTGACGGCCATGGGCGCCAGGATCGAGGGAATCGACACCGACGTCCTGACCATCACCGGCGTCTCGTCGCTGAACGGTGCGACCTGGTCGGTGATTCCCGACCGAATCGAGATGGGCTCCTACGCGGTCGCCGCCGCCATGGCCGGCGGCGAGGTGCGTCTGACCAAGGCGCGGGCTGAACTGATCGGTTCGCTGACCGACAAGATGGTCGAGGCGGGCGTCGAGGTGTCGCCGACCGCCGACGGCGTTCTGATCAAGCGCGACCCCAAGCAGCGACTGAAGGCTGTGGATGTCGAGACGGCCATCTATCCGGGCTTCGCCACCGATCTTCAGGCCCAGTTCATGGCGCTGATGACGACGGCGGAGGGCGTCAGCACGGTGCGCGAGACGATCTTCGAAAACCGCTTCATGCATGTGCCGGAGTTGGCGCGACTGGGCGCCGACATTTCGGTTCATGCCGGCGAGGCGCACGTCACCGGCGTCGAGGTTCTGCACGGCGCCCAGGTGATGGCCACGGATCTTCGGGCCTCGATGTGCCTGGTCATCGCGGGCCTCGTCGCCGAGGGCGAAACGACGGTCGGACGCGTCTATCATCTGGATCGCGGTTTCGAGCGTTTGGAAGAAAAGCTCGGCGCGTGCGGAGCCGACATCCGCCGCATAAAGGGAACAGGTGATGAGCACTGAGATCGACGGCGTCATCCCCGAAGCCAAGGCGCCGGTCGAACCGCTGCGTCTGCTGGCCGAGGACGCCGACGATCTTCAGATCATCTCCGCCGCGCTTCAGGACGCCATCCTGCGCCCCGTCGACATCGTCTGGGAAAAGGCGGCCCGGACCCTGACCATCGCCTTCAGCCGCTTCTGCTGGGAGTGCGGCGGGACGCGGGTGATGTGCGCCATGCAGTTCGGCGACGTGTTGGCGGTCAAGAGCCGTCGTCTGTCGCGCAGTCCCGACGCCTCGCTCGAACTGCTCGCGCTCGAATTCATTCCGACCGAGGACCTGAGCGGGCGCGTCATCCTGATGTTCGCCGGCGGCGGTGATCTGCGAATCGACGTGGAATGTCTGGACGCCGTGGTCACGGACATTTCCGACCGCTGGCCCGCACGGATCGCGCCGACCCATCTGGATACGCCCGAACTGGACGAAGGGACTGCGGCATGAGCGCCGATCATAAGCTGGCCTCGGTCGAACTGGACGCCGCGACCCTGCCGGCGGCGACGGCCGAGATCGAGCACGAGCGTCGCGTCGCCATCTTTGATCTGGTCGAAAAGAACAGCTTCGAGCCCGTCGGCGCCGAGGGCGGACCCTACAGGCTGAAGCTGTCGCTTCAGGACAATCGTCTGGTGTTCGACATCGACGGCGAGAACTTCACGCGCACCTACGCCATCAGCCTGACGCCGCTGAAGGGCGTGATCAAAGACTATCTGATGATCTGCGACAGCTACTACGAGGCTTTGCGCGGATCCTCGGCCAGCCAGATCGAATCGGTCGACATGGGCCGGCGCGGCCTTCACAACGAAGGGGCCGAGCAGCTGAAGACGCGGTTGGACGGCAAGATCGTGGTCGATCACGAGACGTCGCGGCGCCTGTTTACATTGCTCTGCGCCCTCTACCGTCGAGGCTGACCTCGACTATCTCTGTGTTTTCGGGCATTAGGCCCGTCCATTCCGCCCCTCGCGCCCGCCCGGCGTGGGGTCGAACGCATATTCAACGGGCGTGAGAGGCCGCATGGCTAAGGAAGAACTGCTCGAGTTTCCCGGCACCGTCAGCGAACTGCTGCCGAACGCCACCTTCCGCGTGACGCTCGAGAACGACCACGAGATCATCGCCCACACCGCCGGCAAGATGCGCAAGAACCGCATCCGCGTCCTGGCCGGCGACAAGGTGCTGGTCGAAATGACCCCCTACGACCTGACCAAGGGTCGCATCACCTATCGCTTCAAGTAAGTGGCTGCGGGTCGCCCCGAACTGGTGCTGGCTTCGGCCAGCCCGCGCCGCATCGAACTGCTGGCGCAGGTCGGGATCACGCCCGACCATATCGATCCCGCCGACATCGACGAAACGCCTCTGAAGGGCGAGACCCCGCCGCGTCTGGCCGAACGGCTCGCCACCTCGAAAGCCCTGGTTGTCGCGGAACGGCGTCCCGACGCGGTCGTCATCGCCGCCGATACGGTGGTCGCCGTGGGGCGTCGTTTTCTGGAGAAGGCGGCGGACGAGGCCGAGGCGACACGCTTTCTGAAACTGCTGTCCGGCCGCAATCACCGCGTCTTCACCGGCGTCGCCGTCTGGCGCGACGGAAAACTATCGTCGCGCGTCAACGAAACCCGCGTGACCTTCAAACCCTTGTCGGACCACGAGATCGCAACCTACGTCGCCACGGGCGACTGGCGCGGCAAGGCCGGGGGTTATGGCATCCAGGGCCCGGCGGCCGCCTTCATCCAGCGCATCGTCGGCAGCCATCCGTCCGTGATGGGCCTGCCCGTCTATGAGGCCGTCCAACTCTTGCACGGCGTCGGCTGGCGTTCATGAGCGGCGAAGTCGAGGTCTTCCTCGACGAGACACCTGGCGAGACGCGTGGCGCGGTCATGCGCGACGGCCGCTACACCCATCTTCTGATCAATCGCGAGAGTGATGCGGTGCAGACCCGGCTCGGCGCCCGCTCGGTGGGGCGTGTGATCGAGGTGAACCCGGGCTTGCGCGGCGCCTTCGTCGATATCGCCGCACCGGCCGCCGCCTTTCTGCCGTTCCCGAGAAATGAGAGACTTACCCAAGGCCAACGGCTGGAAGTCGTCGTCACCGCCGAACCTCGTGCCGGAAAAGGGGCGATGGTTCGTCGTCTGGGGCCGGGGGAGGGGACGCCTCGCCTGATTCAGCCTGCACCCAGCATCGCGGAACAGTTGCGTGATCTCGCGCCAAACGAGGAATCAGTCACCGGCATCGCCGCCATCGACGCCGTGGTCGAGGCGGAGGAGGAGGCTCTGGCTCAATCGATCGTTTTTGCCTCGCATGGAATCGATCTCGCCATCGAACGTACGCGCGCCTTGGTGGCTGTAGACATCGACTTCGCGCCGACGCCCGGTCGTGATCCGAAACACGCGAGGGCGGCTGCGAATCGCGAGGGGTTGAAACAGGCGGCGCGGCTGATCGGCCTGCGGAACTGGGGTGGTTTAGTCGTCATCGACATGGTCGGGGACGGTCAGGACGCCGAGGCGCAGTCCAAGGTCGTGCGGGCCGCGTTCGGTCATGAACCCCAGACCGTCTTCGGACCCGTCAGTCGATTCGGCCTGTTGCAGATGTCGCTTCCCTGGCGTCGCACGCCGATCGAGGAGACTTTGTTCGATGACGGCGGACGCCCCTCGGTTCAGACGCGGGCCATATCTGTCGTGCGCGCTTTGCGACGGCAGCTGCTGGCGGATACCTTGTCGCCACGCATCATGGCGCACTGCGCGCCGGAAGAAGCCCTGATCGCTCAGCCGCTGGCGGCCCGCCTGGGACCGCGAGCGGTGATCCAGGCCGATGCCGCGATCCCGCCAGGACGTGTACGAATAGAAGAGGGTTGAGCCGTGGCTTCCTGTCCCATCTGCCGCAAGGCCGACGCCGATCCCAAGTACAAGCCCTTCTGCTCACGCCGCTGTTCCGACGTCGATCTTCAGCGCTGGTTCACCGGCGCCTATGCCATTCCGGTCGCCCTGGACGAGGGTGCGCAAGATGATGACGAAAAGGACGGATTGGGCGCTGGACAGGCGGAAAAGCCTCCCCTATAGACCCGCCTCTCGCGACGCCGCGTCGGCGCCTGGATAGCTCAGCTGGTAGAGCAGCGGATTGAAAATCCGCGTGTCGGTGGTTCGAACCCGCCTCCAGGCACCATCTTTTCCCACACCGTGAAAATCGATTGTTTTGAACGCACGACCCTGCGCTGCGGCCTTTGCGCCGCCCTTGGGTTTAAGCCGGCTTGCAGCGATCAGCCCGACAATTCGCCATATCGGGAAATGATCACGCTCAGGATGGCTGTTTTGAACAAACTTGCTCCATCTGACGTCGGATCATCATCAAAATGTCGCGCGGCTGCACTCTAATGCACCGGTTGGTGGAACTTTTCTCCATGTCTCTCGACGGGTTAAAAGCCCCTCTTGTCCCTTGACGCTCCGGTAAGGGTTCGTCAAAGGGTTGAGGCGCCTTCGCAAGAAGACGTTAATGCGGATCGCCGGAGACGTGTCTCCGAAGGTTCGACCAGCGGAGACGAGGCGGGCGACCGGTTCGATCTCCACCGAAGATTTCAGCGGGCTCTGATCCTCGAAAGGACGGGCCCGTTGAAGGAAACATTTCAGGTTGGGGGGCGGTCGCTGACTATGGCCGCACCTTTGGTTCCACGAGTCAGACCAAGCAGGAACTGGCGAATTATGCTGAACAGCAAAAAGACGAATATCCTTCTCGCCATGGCCGGCGCCGCCGCGCTGATGGCGAGCTCGCCGGTCCTGGCCCAGGCCCCGGCCGAGCCCACCCCGGCCGCCTCGACTGCGGCTCCCGCAGCCGCCGCTCCGGCTGCCGGCGAAGCTGACCCCGCAACGGTGAACGACGCCGTCGGCGGCGGTCACGGCGACATCACCCCG
Organism: Brevundimonas sp. BT-123; assembly: GCF_026105875.1. Taxonomy (GTDB): domain Bacteria; phylum Pseudomonadota; class Alphaproteobacteria; order Caulobacterales; family Caulobacteraceae; genus Brevundimonas. The sequence continues at coordinate 27,530 of NZ_JAOYTN010000012.1, forward strand.
ATCTCCATGTTCATGGAAGCCACGGTCGTCGTTAAGGTCGTCATGGCCGGCCTGCTGCTGGCCTCGATCCTGTCGTGGACCCTGCTGCTCATCAAGCTGTTCGAGTTCGGCGCTCTGAACCGCAAGACCGACAACTTCCTTGAGAACTTCCGCGGCGCCCGCACCATCGCTGACATGCGCGCCATCTCGACTCAGGAAGAGTTCGACGGCAACCCGCTGGCCGACATGGCCGCCGCCGCCACCGAGGAAATCGAACTGTCGCGTCAATCGGGTCTGTCGGTCACCGGCGATCACCTCGACTCGGCCATGGCCCGCGCTCAGTCGGCTGTCGCCGCCGTGCAATCCGGTCTGGCCCTGCGCCTGTCGGGCGGCCAGCAGTTCCTGGCGTCGGTCGGCTCGATCGGTCCGTTCGTCGGTCTCTTCGGCACCGTTTACGGCATCATGAACTCCTTCATCGGTATCGCCCAGTCGAACACGACCAACCTGGCCGTCGTGGCTCCGGGTATCGCTGAGGCTCTGCTGGCCACCGGTATCGGTCTGTTCGCCGCTATCCCGGCCGTTGTGTTCTACAACTACTTCAACACCCGCATCGCTGCTTACGGCACGCGCGCCGACGGCTTCGCCGCTGAGCTGCTGAACGGCATCTCGCGTCAGCTCGACAAGGGGGCGTAAGACGGATGGCCGCCAAGATTAAATCGGGCGGCGCTGGCAACCTGCCTCAGGCCAACAGTGATATCAACGTTACGCCGTTCGTTGATATCATGCTGGTTCTGCTCATCATCTTCATGGTGGCGGCTCCGCTAGCCTCCGTGTCGGTGCCTGTTGAGTTGCCAATCGCCGTCGCCAAGGCGGCCCCGAACCCGCCCAAGCCGGTCTATATTTCGATCCAGAATGACGGCGACGTCTATGTGGGCGACTTCCGGACCGACGTCGGAGCGCTGGGTGAAGATCTGAAGAAACAGATCGGATCCCGGAACCCGGCCGATGAGCGGATCTTCATTCGGGGCGACCAGAACACCCGTTACGGCGACTTCATGCAGGTCATGAATGCGCTGCAGGATAACGGCTTCTATAGCGTTGCGCTGGTCGGCGAAGACCAGGCGACGAGTTAGGATGCGGAGATAGTATGACAGACGTCGAATATCATCGCAGTCGCTACGACGTACCCAAGAAGAAGGGCTTCATGGGGGTGTCCTACCCCGTGCTGATCGTCTGCCTGATGGTGGTCAGCATCTTGTTCGCGTTGCTGATCTTCTTTGTTCAGCAGTCCAAGTTCAAGCTGAAGGAGTTCAACTACGTCGACGAGTCCGTCGAGGTCGAGTTGGTCGAGCCGGTGCCGCCGCCTCCGCCGCCTCCGCCCCCGCCGCCTCCGCCGACGGATACGCCTCCGCCGCCGAAGCTTCAGGTGCGCGTGCCGGCTCCGGTCCCGAACATCGTCCCCCCTCCGCCGGTCAACATCACGCCGACGAAGAAGGAAGATCGGGTTGAATACACGGGTCCGCCCGTCAATATTCCTGGACCTCCGCCGCCGCCCGCGCCTCCGGCTCCGCCGCGTCCGTCGACGATCACGAACGTTCAGTGGTCGCGCCAACCGCGTCCGACGGCTGATGACTTCCCGGCGCGTGCGCTGGAGCGTGAAATCAGCGGTTCGGCTACGGTCGAGTGCACGGCGCGCTCCAACGGATCTCCGGCGAACTGCCGCGTGGTTTCCGAAGAGCCTGCCGGAATGGGCTTCGGCCGCGCCGCCATTCGGGTGGTTCAGCGTGGACAACTGTCCCCGCGGACCGTCGATGGCGCCGCTCAAGACGCGACCTTCCGCGTCCGGGTGCCCTTCACCCTCGGGTGATCGTCACGGCAACAGACAAGACGCCTCGGAGAGCAATCTCCGGGGCGTTTTTGTTTGGGCTGTCACCTGCGAAATCTCCTGACGAAATATGAGGAAGGCGCTTGATCGCCTGCCGCAGGCCCGGTAGAGAACGCGCCTCGCGATGAGCGGGCCGCCTTAGCTCAGTTGGTTAGAGCGCCGGTTTGTGGAACCGGAGGTCCTCAGTTCAAGCCTGAGAGGCGGTACCATCGCAAAGCACGGCCGGGCTTGCAGCCCGCCGTCGCCGCGACCATCTCCTGATCGTCGGCCGTCCTATCTGTTTTCAGGCCGATCCCCACATCGACAGGAGATGGCCACGATGAAGACGCGCAAGTTGGGTGCGAACGGCCCCGAGGTTTCGGCCATTGGCCTGGGCTGCATGGGAATGAGCGCCTTCTACGGCGGCGCCGACGAGGCCCAGTCCATTTCCGTCATTCATCGCGCGCTCGATCTGGGCATCACCCTTCTCGACACCGCAGAGATGTACGGCCCCCACACCAACGAGGTGCTGGTCGGCAAGGCGCTCAAGGACCGGCGCGACCAGGCCCTCATCGCCACCAAATTCGGCATCAACTACAATGCCGACCGCACCAGGCTGTTGACCGACGGCAGCCCGGCCAACGCTCGTCACGCCATCGAAGGCAGCCTGCGACGCCTTGGCGTCGACCACGTCGATCTCTACTATCTGCACCGCGTCGATCCGGACACGCCGATCGAGGACACGGTCGGGGCGATGGCGGAACTGGTCAAGGAGGGCAAGGTCCGCTTCTTGGGTCTGTCCGAGGCCGCGCCCGACACCCTGCGCAAGGCGCATGCGACCCATCCGATCACGGCCCTGCAAACGGAATATTCGCTGTGGAGCCGCGAGCCCGAAGACGAACTGTTCGCAGTCGTGCGCGAACTGGGCATCGGTTTCGTGCCCTACAGCCCGCTGGGCCGCGGTTTCCTGTCGGGCGACATCAAATCGATTGATGACCTGGATGCAGACGACTTCCGCCGGACCAATCCGCGCTTCATGGGCGAGAACTTCCAGAAGAACCTGGATCTGGTCGAGGCCGTGAAGGCCATTGCGTCGGATAAGGGCATAACCGCCGCTCAACTGGCGCTGGCCTGGGTGCTGGCGCAAGGCGAGGATCTGATCCCGATCCCCGGCACCCGTCGTATCGCGACCCTGGCGCAGAATGCGGCGGCCGTGGATGTCGATCTGACGCCTGAGGATGTCGCACGGATCGAGGCCGTCTTCCCGAAGGGCGCGGCGACGGGGCATCGCTACGCCGAGGCGGCGCGGGCTGCGCTGAACCGTTAATCTGAAGACCAATGCAAGAAAGGCCCGGTCGGATCGTTCCGGCCGGGCCATTCTCATGTGGGGCGTCGTGATCCTACTGGATGCGCGTCCAGGTCTGCGTCTTGCAGAGCGGCGCAACGATACAGCCGCGCAGACGCAGGCTGTTGTCGTTTGTCATGGTGATGGTGCCGCGATACGTGCCGCCGTCGGCCGGATTGTAGACCGAGCCGTTGCGCCATTCCGTCGGACCGCCGGTGAAGCCGGTCAGCATGGGCAGATTGCGCAGGGTGCGGTTCCGCTGGGCGGCGTTGCGATTGTTGGCGTCGCGCGCATTGGCGTCGGCGCGAATGTGGTCCGAAGTCACCAGCGTGCCGCACAGCGCTTGCCCGCAGCGCGCGATCCGCACCTGGCCGCCATTGGTCGGCGTCTGCCACAGGCCCGTCGGGTCGCCCGCCAGAGCCGGAGAGGCGAGGGCGCCCGCCAGGGTCGCCGCGGCCAGCATGATCTTGATCTTCATAGTCGTTCCCTTTCGTCGGGTCGGTCGCACCGCCCGTTAAAGCGGACGTTGATCGCGGTTTCGAATGAAAACAAGGCCAAAACCCGAGCGATCACCAACGAAAACCGACCGTTAGGTCAACTTCAACCGCCGATCAGTGCCAGCCATTCGTCCTCGGTCAGCACCTGGACGCCGTGCTTCTCGGCGTCCTTGAGCTTGGAGCCGGCGCCGGGGCCCGCGACGAGGTAGTCGGTCTTTTTCGACACCGAGCCCGACACCTTGGCGCCCAGGCTTTCGGCGCGGGCTTTGGCCTCGTCGCGCGTGAAGCGTTCCAGGGCGCCGGTGAAGACGACGGTCTTGCCGGCGACCGCCGTGTCGGACTTGGGGCGTTCGGCGTCGAGGATCTGGGTCAATTCGGCTTCCAAAGCCTCTACGACCCTCAGATTGTGCGGCTCGTGGAAGAAGTGGGCCAGGGCCTCGGCCGCGACGGGACCGACGCCGGTGACGCCGGCGATCTGGTTCAGGATTTCGGATGGGCCGTCCTCGCGCGCGACCCGGGCCAGTTCGACCAGGCCGGACCAGTCGCTCGCCATCGTCGCCAACGATCGGCGGGCCGGGGCGGCCATGCCGGGAAAGGCCTGGCTGATCTTCATGTCCATCGTGGCCTCGGGCCAGGGATCGACGGCGGGGGGCATGGCCTCGGCCATCAGGGCCAGGACGCGGGGCGATATGGCGTGGGCGGCCGCCAGGTCGGTCCAGCCTTCGGACGGTACGCCCGAAGCGGCCTGGAGGCAGGCGGCTTTCAGCGCGGGCCAGCTCTCGAAGGCGCGGGCCAGGACGATGGACGTCTGTTCGCCGATATCGCGGATTCCCAAGCCGAACAAGAACCGGTCCAGCGAAATGACGCGACGGGCGTCGATGCCGGCGACCAGGTTGCGGATGCTGGTCTCGCCATAGCCGTCGTCACGCTCCAGCTCCTTCAGCCGTGCCTCGTCGCCCGCCAGTCGGAAGATGTCGGCCGGCTGCTTGATCCAGCCGCGCGCATGGAAGGCGACCAGCTGTTTCTCGCCCAGCCCCTCGATGTCGAAGGCGCGGCGGCCGACGAAATGTTTCAGCCGTTCGACGATCTGGGCGTCGCAGATCAAGCCGCCGGTGCAGCGGCGTTTGACCTCGTCGCCTTCGCGCACGGCCTCAGAGCCGCAGACGGGGCAGTGTTCAGGAAAGACATAAGGGACGGCGTCGGCGGGACGTAACTCCGGGACCACGCCCAAGATCTGCGGGATGACGTCGCCGGCGCGTTGCAGGCGGACGGTGTCGCCGATGCGGACATCCAGACGCTCGATCTCGTCTTCATTGTGCAGGGTGGCGTTGCGGACCACGACGCCGCCGACGGTGACGGGGTGGAGCCGGGCGACGGGGGTCAGGGAGCCGGTGCGGCCGACCTGGATGTCGATCCCTTCCAGCACCGTGGTCGCCTGCTGCGCCGGGAACTTGTGGGCGATGGCCCAGCGGGGGCTGCGCGCGACGAAGCCCAGGCGGCGTTGCCAGTATATGCGATCCACCTTGTAGACCACGCCGTCGATGTCATAGCCCAGGGTCGCGCGGTCACGTTCCAGTTCGCGATAGGCGGCGATCAGGCCCTCGGCGCCCTCGACCCGGCGCGAGCGGGCGTTGACGGGGAACCCCCAGGCCTTGAGCTTCTGCAGGGCGTCCCACTGGGTCTCGGCGAAGTCGCTGGAGTGTTCGCCCCAGGCGTAGGCGAAGAAGTTCAGCGGACGTTTGGCGGTGATCCGGGCGTCCTTCTGGCGCAGGGAGCCGGCGGCGAAGTTGCGAGGGTTGGCGTAGGTCCGGCGGCCTTCGGCCTCGGCGGCCGCGTTAAAGGCGGCGAAGGCGTCGTTGGGCGCATAGACTTCGCCACGCACCTCGATCCGGTCGGGCCAGTCGTCGCCGGCCAAAGTCTGTTGCACATCGGCGATGGTGGTCAGATTGGCGGTGACGTCCTCACCCGCGCGTCCATCGCCGCGCGTGGCGCCGATCGTCAGTCTTCCATCGACATAGAGCAGATTGGCGGACAGACCGTCGATCTTGGGCTCGGCGACAAAGGCGATCGGTTCGTCGGCGGGCAGTTTCAGGAAGCGGGCGATCCGGGCGACGAAGTCGCGCACCTCGCCCTCGTCGAAGGCGTTGTCCAGCGACAGCATGGGCACGCCGTGGCGCACCTCGGCGAACTGGGTTGAGGCGGCGGCTCCAACCTTGTTCGACGGCGAGTCGGGGCGGACCAGATCGGGAAAGGCGGTTTCGATCGCCAGGTTGCGCGCACGCAAGGCGTCGTAGTCGGCGTCGGAAATCTCGGGCGTCGCCTCGTTGTACAGCGCGTCGTGACGGGCCATTTCGGCGGCCAGCCAGGCCAGGGCCTCGGCAGCCGTCTCGGCGGTGAGGTCTTCGACGGGGACTTCGAGAGGAATCGCGTTGGCCATAGCCGTCGTCATATCATCTGACGCGCCGCCCGTGCATCGCGCAAAGCCGATGATGACAGAACCGTAGGCTGACGCGCCGTCCGCTCTTCGCTAGGTTCGCGCGTCCCTATCGGAGCCTGTATGACTCGTTCGACCCTCTGCCTCTTCGTCGCTGGCGCCGCCCTGATCGTCAGCGGCTGCGCCGCCGTTTCCGCAACAGCGCCGAGTGCGCCGAGCGCCGTCGCGCCGGTTTCCAGCCAACTGCTGGAGGACGTTCGCATCCTGTCCGCCGACGACATGCAGGGCCGCGATACAGGCTCGGAAGGCGGCGAGCGGGCGCGCGCCTACATCGTCTCGCGATTGGAGGCCATGGGCGTTCAGCCGGCGCCGTTCGGGCGTTTGCAGCGGTTCGAGGCGCCGGGCCGTACGCGCGAGGGCGTGAAGACCTTCAGCGGCGTCAACATCGTCGGCCTGATCCCCGGAACGCGCGTCGCCGACCGCTATATCGTGGTGACGGCCCACTACGACCATGTGGGCGTCAATGACGGCCAGGTCTTCCACGGGGCCGACGACAACGCCTCGGGCGTGGCGACGATGCTGGAGCTGGCGGCGCGGCTCAAGGCCCAACCGCCGGAACACAGCGTGCTGATCGTTGCGCTGGACGGCGAGGAGCGGGGGCTGCTGGGCGCGCGCGAGTTCGTCAAGGCGCCGCCGGTGCCCCTGTCGTCAATCAGCCTGAACCTGAACTTCGACATGACGGCGCGGGCGGAAACGGACGGCCATCTGTGGGTCACCGGGACCTATCAGCACCCCAATCTGCGCCCCGTGCTGGAGGCCGTGGCGCCGAACGGGGCTGTGTCCTTCGCCTTCGGCAAGGACACCCCGCAGGATACGGGCGAGAACAACTGGGTCGACGCCTCCGATCATGGCGCCTTCCACGAGGCGGGCGTGCCCTTCCTGTACATGGGCGTCGACTATCACCCCGACTATCATCGACCGAGCGACACCTTCGACCGGATCACGCCATCGGTCTTTACCAGCGCGACCGAAATCGCCATCGCCGGGTTCCGTACCTTGGACTAGGCGCTTGATCGATGAAGTCTTCATGGGTGGTCGTTGCGGTCGCGGGCTTGTTGAGCCTAGCGGCATGCGAGCGGCGCGACGCTGCGACACCGACTTCGACGCCGGAACCGACGTTCCAGCATCGTCTGAGCGGCGATATCTCGGGCGACTATCGCCCGACAGGTGAGGGCGCGATACAGGCCGTGGCTTCGCTGTTCATCGGACAGGATGGGGCCTTCACCGCCTGGGAAGCCGGCTCCCAAGCTTCCCCGCCGCTGATCCTGTCGCTGACCGGGCCGCAAGGCGAGGCAAGGGTTCTGCCGGACGCCTATGTCGTCACCGACGATCGGATGCAGATGCGCGGCTCCGCGCCCGGCATGGGCCCGGTGGAGTTGTCGGCGCGGATTGATCAGGGCGCATTGGCGACAGCGCGGCGCAATCTTGGAGATCAGACGCCTGTCGTCACCGGGACGGTTTCGGTCAACGGTCGTCGCACGCCGTTCACACTAAGCTGGTGGGGCGGCGACTGATCTGCGCAATCTGTGCTGACGACGCGTAAAGATTGCAGATCTCGCAATCCCAGGTCATGGTGACGCTTGGGAGCGCTGAATGTCGATATCGGAATTGGCCGGCTGCGATGTGACGTCGACACGCGGCGTCGTTGCGTCTCGACGCAGCGTTCGTCTCGACCCGACCCGCGCCATGGATGTCGTCTTCGCCCTGACAGGTCTGCTTCTGACTTGGCCGCTCTTCGTTTTCATTGCTCTGGGCGTCAGGGCGCAGGACGGAGGGTCCGCGATCTTTCGCCAGCAGCGGATCGGGCGCGACGGCCGACTATTCGACTGTCTCAAGTTTCGCTCCATGAGGATGGGGGCTGAGCAAGCCTTGCCGTCAACCTCTGATCCGGAATGGCAGGCGAAGCGAAAGCTGACACTCGATCCGCGCGTCACGCCGCTGGGCCGACTGTTGCGCCAGTCCAGCCTGGACGAGCTGCCGCAGCTGATCAATGTGTTGCGGGGCGAGATGTCGCTGGTCGGCCCCCGACCGATCGTAATCGACGAGGCGACGCGATACGGGCGGCGACTGGCCGACTACTGCACGGTCCGCCCGGGCCTGACCGGGCTGTGGCAGGTCTCGGGGCGCAACGCCGTGCCCTATCCGCGCCGGATTGCGATGGATGTCTGGCTGGTCAGAAACCGGAGCATCGGAGTCTATCTGGCGATCCTGGCGCGCACGGTTCCTGCGGTGCTGAGCCGCCGGGGCGTGTCCTAGGGAAGACGCTCCTCAAAGCCCTCGTCTGTGCCGATGATGGCGAGGTCCGCCAGGTCCAGGAACAGCCCGTGCTCCACCACGCCGGTGATCAGTTTCAGATCGTCGGCCAGACGGACCGGATCATGGATCGCCTTGCAGCCTGCGTCATAGATCAGATTGCCGCCGTCTGTGCGGACCAGGCCGCGATCCGCCTGACGCACGCGCGCCGGCTGGTTGATGTCGTGGTCGATCAAGACATCGGCGATGCGGTTCGCCGTAGTCTTGTGGCCAAAGGCGACGACCTCGATCGGCAGGGGGAAGGTTCCCAGCACCGGCACGACCTTTGCCGCGTCGGCGATGACGATGCAGCGCGCCGAGGCCTCCCACACCAGCTTCTCGCGCAGCAGGGCCGCGCCGCCCCCTTTGATCAGCGCCAGGCCCGGCCCGATCTCGTCGGCGCCGTCCACGGTCAGGTCAATGCGCGGCGTGTCCTCCAGCGTCGACAACGTCAGCCCAAGTTCGCGCGCGAGATCTGCAGTCTTCTCCGAGGTCGGCACGCAGCGCAGGCCGGGCAGGTTGCGCGCCGCCAACGCCTTGACAAACCAGGCGGCCGTCGAGCCCGTGCCCAGCCCGACGATCATGCCCGCCTCGACATGGGCGGCGGCCGCCTCGCCGGCGCTCTTCTTCTGGAGGTCGCTCATTTGGATTTCGCAGCCTTTTTCGCCTTGGCTTCGACACGGAAAGCCGCGGCCGCTTCGGGTTTGACGGTCTGGCGGGCGCGGCCGAAGGCCATGGCCTCGGCGGGCACGTCCTCGGTGATGACAGAGCCGGAGGCGATCAGGGCGCCGTCGCCGATAACCACCGGGGCCACCAGGCTGGAGTTGGAGCCGACGAAGGCGCCGGCGCCGACCTGGGTTTGAGCCTTGTTGAAGCCGTCATAGTTGCAGAAGATGGTCCCTGCGCCGACGTTGGCGCCCGCACCGACCGAGCCGTCGCCCAGATAGGCCAAATGATTGGCCTTGGCGCCTTCCGCCATCTTCACGTTCTTGACCTCGACAAAGTTTCCGACCTTGACCCCGGTCGCCAGGTCCGCGCCGGGACGCAGGCGCGCGTAAGGACCGACCTCGGCCCCGGCCGCGACCCGCGCGCCCTCGATATGGCTGAAGCTGCGAATGCGCGCGCCGCCCTCGATGACCGCACCAGGGCCGAAGACCACGAAGGGTTCGACGACGGTTCCGGCGCCGATCTGGGTGTCCCAGGCGAAATGGACGGTTTCGGGCGCCGCCATCGTCACGCCGGCCGCCAGGAAAGTGTCGCGTTGCACGGTCTGGAACAGGGTCTCGGCCTGAGCCAGCTCGGCCTGGGAGTTGACGCCCATCACCGCGTCCTCTGCGGCGAAGACGGCGCGGGTCGGGTGGCCGCCTTGGCGGGCCAGAGCAACGACATCCGTCAGATAATATTCGCCCTTCGCGTTTTCGTTCTTCACCTCGGCCAGCAGCGAGAAGAGCAGGGCCGCTGGCGCGGCCATGACGCCGGAGTTGCAGGCGGTGATGGCGAGAACGTCTGGCGACGCCTCCTTGGCCTCCGTGATGGCGGTCAGGGTGTCGCCTTCGACGATCAGACGGCCATAGGCGCCGGGTTCGCGCGCCTCGAACCCGATGACGGTGACGCCGTCGGCATTGAACACGGGCTCGATGTCGGCGGCTTTCAGCAGGGGCACGTCGCCATAGGTGACAACCACCTCACCGTCGAAGCCGGCCAGGGCCTGTTCGGCGGCGCGCACGGCGTGGCCGGTGCCGAGCGGCGGGTCCTGGACCGCAATGGCGGCCTCGCCCAGCCGTTTGACCACATGGGCCCGGACCTCGGGCGAGTGATTGCCGACCACGACGACGATGCGTTCGCACCCCAGGCCTTCCGCCGCATCGATGGCGTGGTCCAGCATGGCGCGGTGGGCGACGGGGTGCAGCACCTTGGGCAGCGGCGACTTCATCCGCGTACCCTGGCCGGCGGCGAGAATGATGGCGGCGCGGGCGCGCGTCTGGCTGGTCATGAATCGTCTCGCAGTCTAGTCGTCCTGCGATCTAGCCCATCATGCGGGCCAGCGGGAGATGTGGATGAGCGATCGCGACCTGGAAGGCTGGACCATCGCCTTCGACCTGGATGGCACGCTGGTCGATTCCGCTCCGGACCTGATCGGCACGCTGAACCGGATGCTGGTCGAGGAGGGGCTGCCGCCCGTGCCGATGGAGTCCGCCTCGAGCCTGATCGGATCGGGCGCGCGGGCGCTGCTGGTGCACGGCTTCGAAGCCGCCGGCGCGCCGGTCGAGCGGGCCAAGTCCGACGAACTGTTCGAGCGGTTCCTGGTCGATTACGCCGCCCATATCGCCGACGGCTCGCAGCCTTTCGAGGGCGTAGTCGAGACGCTGGAGCGGCTCAGCGAGCGGGGCGCTATCCTGGTCGTGGCTACCAACAAGCGTTCGGACCTGTCGGAGTTGTTGTTGGGCAAACTGGACTTGACCCGACATTTCGCCGCCATCGTCGGCCCGGATCGGGTCAGCGCGCGCAAGCCCTCAGGCGCCCATTTGAAGGAGGCCGTCGTGATCGCAGGCGGCGATCCCGAACGAGCCATTATGGTGGGAGACGCTTCGCCGGACGCGGACGCCGCCAAGGACGCCGGCATGCCCTGCATTCTGACGACCTTCGGCTTTACGCCGACGCCTGTTGAAGACCTGGGCGGGGACGTGCTGATCGATGCCTTCGAAGACGTCGAAGAGGCGATCGACGGCATTCTCTCCGACTTCTACGTGCGGCGGGCGCTGAAATTCTGAAGCCAGCCGACAGGAAATCTGTTGGCTGAATGATCGCTGCTGCGGTTGCGGATCGCCATGGCGATGGACAGATTGGCGCACCCCTGTTGAAAGTGCCGTCATGCTCGCTCGCTTTTTCAAGATTCCGCTGTGGCAGCGGACCGCCGCCGGCTTCATCCTCGGCATCATCGCCGGGCTGATCCTGCGCGAGCGGGCCGAGACCTGGCTTCAGCCGATCGGCGACGTCTATCTGAACCTGATCCGCATGGTGGTGGCGCCGCTGGTGCTGTTCACCATCGCCAGTTCCATCGCCAAGCTGGGGGAAGGGGCGGGGGCTGTGCGGCTGGGGGTGCGAACCATCCTCTGGTTCGCCATCACGTCGCTGCTGGCGGTGCTGGTCGGTTTCGCCTTCGGTCACATCATCAATCCGGGCGTCGGCCTGTCCAACCTGCCGCTGGGCGAGGTTAAAGAGCGCGTAATCCCGACCCCGCTGGAAGTCTTGATCGGCGTCGTGCCGACCAATCCGTTCGCCGCCCTGGCCGAAGGCAAGGTGTTGCAGATCATCTTCTTCTCGGCCCTTGTCGGCATGGCCTTGGTGGCGCTGGGCGACCGGGCGCAGGGCGTTCGGCGTCTGGTGGATGAGGGCGCGGCCATCATCTTCCGCATCACCCGATGGGTGATCCAGCTGACGCCTATCGGCGTGTTCGGCCTGATCGGATCGGTCGTCGGCGGCTACGGCTGGGAGGCGCTGCTGCCTCTGGTGAAGTTCATCCTGGCCATCTACGCCGCCTGCCTGTTCCACATCCTGATCGTCTATTCGGGCCTGCTGAAGGTGCATGGGCTGAAGGTGACCAGCTTCTTCCGCGGCGGCTTCGCGGCCCAGCAGACCGCATTTGCGACCTCATCCTCACTGGGAACGTTGCCGATCACTCTTCGCCAGACGGTCGAACGCTTGGGCGTGCCGCAGGCCTACGCCGCCTTCGCCGTGCCTTTGGGCGCCAATGTGAAGATGGACGGGTGCGGGGCCATCTATCCGGCCATCGCCTCGATCTTCATCGCCCAGTATTTCAAGATCGATCTGACGCTGACCCAGTACGTCCTGATCGGCCTGACGGCTGTGCTCGGATCGCTGGGGACGGCTGGCGTGCCGGGGACCAGCATCGTCATGCTGACCCTGACCCTGTCGACCGCCGGCCTGCCGCTGGAAGGCATCGGCTATATCGTGGCCATCGACCGGATCATCGACATGATGCGCACCGCGACCAACGTCACCGGACAGATGCTGGTGCCGGTGCTGGTGGCCAAGGAAGAGGGCATCCTCAATCAGGACATCTACAACGGTCACGTCGCCTGGCTGCCGGGCGACCCGGAAGCCGATACGCCCGAAGGCGTTCGCGCCGCCGGAATCTGAAACAGGCGCTTGCGCGGGGCCGGCGACCGGGCTATGTCGCCGCCTCCGCAAGGCAAGGACGCGTAGCTCAGCGGGAGAGCACCTCGTTCACACCGAGGGGGTCACAGGTTCAATCCCTGTCGCGTCCACCATCTCCACTTCAATCTAATCCCGGCCTTGCGTGCCCCAGTCCTTGGGCCACGCGCCCGTGACGGAACGGTAGGCGAGGGCCAATGCGCCGATCAGGCCGGCGGACACGCCCGCGCTCGGCGCCGCGATGTAGGTCTGCATATCCAGACCTTTCAGGCTGGCGTCATAGCCGCCGAGCTGTCTCACCAACGCCTGTCTGACCAGATCGTACATGTGCGGCTGCATTACGCCGCCGCCGATGATGATTCGCTCGGGCCGCAGCGTGTAGGTCAGGTTGGTGCACAGACCGGCGATATACTCCGCCGCCATCGGCCAGGCCGTATGATCGTGGGAAAACGTCTCGGCGGCCGCGCCCCAGCGCGCCTTCAGCGCCGGCCCGCTCGCCAGGCCTTCCAGGCAGTCGCCATGGAAGGGACAGACGCCCGAGAACGTTTCGTCGCCCTTCGCGCGGGGCAGTCGGATATGGCCGGCTTCGGGATGGTTCGCCCCGCCATGCGGCGCGCCGTCGATCATCACCCCGACCCCCACGCCCGTGCCGACCGTGACGTAGCAGAAGCTTTCCAGTCCTTGCCCGCTGCCGAACAGGCGTTCGCCCACGGCCGCGCCGTTCACGTCTGTGTCCAGCGTCATGGGAACATCGAGGCGGCGGCGTAGACGGGCCAACAGGTTGACGTCGCTCCATCCTGGCTTGGGCGTTGTGGTGATGGCGCCGAAATCCGGCGCGTCGGGCTTCAACGACAGGGGGCCGAAACTGACGATCGCCAGAGCCGAAAGCTGGCCGTGCCTCGACTGAGCGTCGACGAAGAAGGCCGCGACCGCATCCAGCGTCTCGTCGGGCGACGTCGTCGGGATACGGATCTGGTCGATGATCACGCCGTCGGCGGCGGCGACGCCGCAGATGAACTTGGTGCCGCCGGCTTCGACACCGCCGAGGAGGATGGATTGGGTCGACATGGGCGCCTGCCTTTCGGGTGCGACGAAGGTTCGCGGGACTGAACATCAAACAGGACCAAGCGTTCAGAGCCTATGACCCTTCTAGCCCGCCTGTTCATCGCCTTCGACGCCGCCGCCAAGATTCTGACGCGCAAGGAAAGATTGCTGTGAGCCGCTTTTGCAGGGTGCCGGATTTGGCGATTGCGTCCGGCTCCCTGCATCGCCACCTTCACCGCCAGAACACGAGATCAGACGAGGACGCCGATGGCTCGCAAACCCAACTACAGCTTTGAGCGTCAGGAACGCGAGCGCGCCGCAGCGCTGAAAGCGGCCGAGAAGGCTGCGGCCAAGGCCGAACGCAAGGCTGAAGCTGCGGCGGAAAAGTCGCCTTCTTCGGAAGACTGACATTTCGCGGCAAAATCCGCCTGGCTTTTCGTTGTTTGAATAGGCGCGAAGTCCTATTCTTGCGCGATGACACGCTGGACCCCCGAAAGCTGGAGAACCAAGACCGCCCTGCACATGCCGGCGGACTATCCGGATCCTGCCGCCCTCGCGCGGGTGGAAGACGAGCTGCGCGCCCTGCCGCCGCTGGTCTTCGCCGGCGAAGCGCGGCGCCTGACGTCGAAGCTGGCGCAGGTCGAGCGGGGTGATGCCTTCCTGCTTCAGGGCGGCGACTGCGCCGAGAGCTTCAAGGAGTTCTCGACCGACAATATCCGCGACACCTTCCGCCTGATCCTGCAGATGGCGGTCGTCCTGACCTTCGCCGGGCGCAAGCCGGTGGTGAAGGTGGGCCGGATCGCGGGCCAGTTCGCCAAGCCTCGCTCGTCGCCCTTGGAAGAGATCGACGGCGTTGAACTGCCCAGCTATCGCGGCGACATCATCAACGGCATGGGCTTCACGCCGGAAGATCGCGCGCCCGATCCGCAGCGTCTGATCCGCGCCTACAACCAGTCGGCCTCGACGCTGAACCTGCTGCGTGCCTTCGCGGGCGGCGGCTATGCCGATCTGTACAACATCCATCGCTGGACCCTGGGCTTCGCTGGCGACAACGCCGCCGGCGCCCAGTACCGCGAGTTGGCCGACAAGATCACCGAGGCCCTGGCCTTCATGGAGGCGGTCGGCGTCACGCCCGAGACCCATCCGGACCTGAGCCGGGTCGAGGTCTTCACCAGCCACGAGGCTCTGCTGCTGAACGTCGAAAGCGCACTGACGCGTCTGGACGGCGGTTCCGGCGAATGGTTCGACACCTCGGCCCACATGCTATGGATCGGCGAACGCACACGTCAGCTGGACGGCGCCCACGTCGAGTTCATGAAGGGGATCAAGAACCCCATCGGCGTGAAGTGCGGGCCGACCATGACCGCCGACGACCTGCTGCCGCTGATCGACGCCCTGAACCCTGACAATGTCTCCGGTCGTCTGACGCTGATCGGACGCTTCGGTCACGACAAGGTGGGCGAGCGCCTGCCCAGGCTGATGCGCGAGGTGAAGGCCTCGGGCCGCAAGGTCATCTGGTCGATCGACCCGATGCACGGCAATACGCTGAAGGCCGGCAACGGCTACAAGACCCGGCCGTTCGACCGCATCCTGGGCGAAGTCCGGACCTTCATTGATGTGGCCGAGGCCGAAGGCGTCCACCCCGGCGGCGTCCATCTGGAAATGACCGGTCAGAACGTCACCGAATGCATCGGCGGTGCCCAGGCGGTGACCGAGGATGACTTGTCCAACCGCTATCACACCCACTGCGACCCGCGCCTGAACGCCGACCAGGCGTTGGAGTTGGCCTTCCTGGTCGCGGAACGGCTGAAGGCCGGGCGGGTGGCGCAGTCGGCGGCGGCCTAGCCGTCGTCAGCGCCCCAAATGCGGGCCGATCCGGTCATGGTGACGCCACCGAGGCAGCGCCAGATCGATCCGAGATCGAGGGAGTGATCGATGCAAGTAGCGGCTCCAACTGAGGAGAAGCCTGGACGGGTCGCCTATCAGGGCGCGCCCGGATCGTTCAGCCATGAGGCTTGTCTGGCCTTGCGTCCGTGGGACGAGGCTGTGGCGTTCGAAACCTTCGCCCAGGCCCTGGATGCGCTGCGCGCCGGCGACTGCGGTTGCGCCCTGATCCCTGTCGAGAACTCGACCATCGGCGTGGTCGAGCCGGCGGCGACGCTGGTCGGTGCGCTTGGCGTGGAGCCGGTCGCTCAGGTCTGGCGGCCGATCCGTCATGCGCTGATGGCGATCGACGGCGCGCGTCTGTCCGATATCCGAACGGTCGAGAGCCACCCGATCGCCTTGGCTCAGTGCAAGGAAACGCTGGCCGGTTTGAATGTCGGGGTCGTCGAGCATTTCGATACCGCGGGCGCGGCGCGCGATGTCGCCGAAGCGGGCGATCCGACCCGGGCGGCCATCGCCCCGGTCGGCGCCGCCGAGGTGTACGGCCTGTCGATCTTACGCAACGACTTGCAGGATTCCGGCGATAATCAGACGCGTTTTGTCCTGTTGAGCTTTCCTGAGGGTTGACGGCGCACGGTCTTTGCGTCCTTAAGACACCCACGGGTCGCAACACGATCCGCATAACCCGGAACCGGACCATGTCCCGCCTGCGCGCTCTTTCTGTTTCTTTCGACCGTTCGCGCGCGGTTTCCGGCCTCTATTTCGGCTACGGCTTTTACGGCTTTCGATACGCCGGCTGAGGCGTCGGGCGCACTCCGTCCCTGACTGCTTCACCGGCGACCGCTCTGGACCAGAGCGGCTGTTCGCTCCTGCACATATCGAATCCCAGAATGCCGAAAGCCCTTTTCCATGCCCCATTCCAATCTTCAGCAAGTCTGGCCTGACATGGCCGACCTGACCCCCGAACAGCAGGCGCTGGCCGCCCTGCGCGCCGAAATCGACGGCATCGACGACCAGATCCTGGCGCTGTTTGAGCAACGCCTGGCCATCGCCGCCACCGTCGGCCGGGCCAAGGACGCGCCCACCGGCCCGCACACCAAGCTGCGTCCCGATCGCGAGCAGACCGTCCTCTCGCGCATGCTCAAGCAGGCCAAGCCCGAGAACGCCGAGGCGGTCGAACATCTGTGGCGCGAGATCGTCGGATGGGGCCTAGCGCGCCAGGGCCGACTTCAGGTCCAGGTCTGGGCGCCCATCGAACCGACCCGCGCCTATGACGGCGCGCGCCTGCGTTTCGGCGCCGCCGCCGACATCAAGATGGTGCGCGATCCGCAAAAGGCCCTGGCCTTCGCCGCCGAAGGCCACGGGATCGCGGTGCTGGCGATCAACACAGAAGACGCCTGGTGGATGGGCCTGCGGCGCGAGTGGTCGATGCTGAGCGTGTTCGACGGCTACGGCGGCGAGACGCCGACGTCTCTAGCGGTCGGCAAGATCGATCCGCCGGCTCTGCCCAAGGGCCGACGCGTGGTGGTCACCGCGGGTGGGGACGCCGGCGACGGCGGCGGCGCGCGGCGCTGGGGCCTGAACACCCATCACGGCTGGACCATCGCCCTGACCGACGCCGATCTGGCGCCGGGCGACGCAGAGGGCTGCGTCGGCGCGATCGGCTGATCTTAAGGGCCGCATCCGGCGAATGGATGCGGCCCTTGTCGTTTCAGACCGCCATATTGTCGATCAGTCGCGTCTTGCCCAGCCAGGCGGCGGCCAGGATGCGGGCGGGGGCGTCGACGATGTCGTTGCGAAACGGCGTCAGGTCCTCCGCGTGACGGATGGCGACGTAATCGACCCGATCAAACCCGGCTTTCAAAAGGGCGGCATACGCTTCACGCTCGACGCCGGGCAGGGGGCGGCCGCTCGAGGCATGGACGCCGGCCTCCGCCAGAATACCGTTCAACCGGCGGGCGGTCTCAAGCTCAGCCTCCGACAGATAGGCGTTGCGTGACGAAAGGGCCAGGCCCCAGCCGTCCCGCTCCGTCGGCGCCCCGACGATCTCGACCGGCAGGTCCAGATCGCGCACGAACCGACGTACGACCATCAGCTGCTGGTAGTCCTTCTCGCCAAAGACCGCGACATCAGGCTGCACCTGGTTGAACAGTTTGGTGACGACCAGGGCGACGCCGCCGAACATCTGCGGCCTGAAATCACCCTCCAGCCCAAGCGCCGGTCCGGTCATGGCAATGCTGGTCGCAAAGCCTTCCGGATACATCGCGTCGGCTGAGGGCGCGAACATCAGGTGGCAGCCGGCGCCGGCCAGCAGACGGGCGTCTTCCTCCTGCTGGCGGGGATATTTGCCCAGATCCTCGTGCGCCGCGAACTGGGTCGGATTGACGAAGTTGGAGGCGACGACGCGGTCGGCGCGGCGCGCGGCCTCGCGCACCAGGGTCAGGTGGCCTTCATGCAGGGCGCCCATGGTCGGAACCATGCCGACGCTCAGGCCTTGACATTTCCAGTCCCGGACGATCGCCCGCAGGTCGGCGACGGCGCGGACGACGGCCAAAGACGGGAACGGGGGTGCGGCGTCTATCATGATGAAGCGATTAACCTTTCCGCTTAAGCCTGTTGATGCACCAGACCGCAAATTCTGGGCTCTAGGGTCGTGCTTATGACGCCCGCAGAAGCGACCCGTCCAGTTCTGATCGCCCTGGCCTTCGCCAGCAGCCTCGCCGTCGCCGGCTGCGGCGCGGTGGACAGCGATCCCCATCGATTCAGCGCGATGGCCGAGAACGTCGCGGCGATCGACATTCCGCTCTCGGCCGGTGACCGCGAAACCCGGCATGCCGTGGCTGAAAAGGCCGGACTGCGGCCGGTGCGCTTCTCGCCGGTCAAGGTCGCCGTCATGGATCCCCACGCCATGTGGGACGCGCGAGACATACAGGCCGGCCTTCGCCCCGTCGGCGACGATGCAGGCCTGCGCGACGCGGTCGTTCGGGCTGCCTCGCCCGCGGTTGTCAAGGCCGTGGCGGATGAAGCGATCTCGCGGGTTCAGCCGCCCGTGTTGCGTCCCGCCCGCCTTACGGCGGCGCCGGAAACCGGGCGAACGATCCAACTGGGCGCCTATTCCAGTGCGGCTGGCGCGCGTCAGGCCTGGGATCGGGTCAAGGCCAAATCAGACCTGTCCGGACTGTCGCCGATCTACCAGGAGGTCGATGTGGGCGGCCGTCGGCTGACGCGGCTGAAGGTCGGGCCGGTCTCGACCGAAACCGCCGCTGCGGTCTGCCGCTCCGCCGCTGTCGCCGACGCCTGGTGCGCACGCAACAGCTGACCGACCCCGGTTCGCCGTCCACAGGTCTGCGTTAAGGTTCCGTTGACGTTTGGCGCTTTCAGGCCGAGTCTCGCCGGACCTAGGACCGCAAAGTTTGAGTCGCGCGGTCGGCACAGAGGATTCCCGCGAATGACGCAGCCGCATGTGATCGTCCTCGGCAACGAAAAGGGCGGGGCGGGCAAGTCCACCCTGGCCATCCACATCGTCACCGGCCTGCTGCACGCCGGACGCTCGGTGGCGATCATCGATCTGGACCTGCGCCAGCGTTCGATGCAGCGCTTCTTCCAGAACCGCGCCGCCTGGCTGGCCGCGAACGGTCATGAGCTTCCCCAACCCTTCGTACCCGACATGGGCGACGGCAAGGCCCTGGCCAAGGCGGATGCGGTTGACCAGATCGCCACCTTCGAGCGCGCCTTCGAAGAGGCGGCGGCGCAGGGCGTCGATTGCATCCTGATCGACACCCCCGGCGGGGACACGGCGGTGTCGAACGCCGCCCACGCCCGCGCCGATCAGATCGTGACGCCGATGAACGACAGCTTTGTCGATTTCGACCTGCTGGGCGACGTCGATCCGGTCACCCTGGAACTGCTGAAACCCTCGATCTATTCCGAGAGCGTCTGGGAGGCGCGCAAGCAGCGGGCGATCGCCCAGGGCCGTCACGCGACGATCGACTGGCTGGTGGTCACCAATCGCCTCGCCGTCGCGGAGGCCCGCAACCGCAAACGTCTGGAAGAACGAATGACCAAGCTGGCCAAGCGCGTCGGCTTCCGCGTCGGTCCGGGCCTGCGCGACCGGGTCATCTATCGCGAGCTGTTTCCGTTCGGTCTGACGGTGGCGGACCTGTCGAACGACATTCGGCCGGTCGCGGTGTCCCTGGCCCACGTCGCTGCGCGTCAGGAGATGCGCAATCTGATGATGGCCATGGGTCTGGAGCAGGTCCTCAGCCCTTTGGACGTGGCGGCCTGATCGCCTGATGGGTTTGATCTGGCTGGCCCTGGCGGCGATCGCCGTCTGGGCGCTGGTGCGGCTGGGGCGACAGACCGAGCGACGCGGACGCGCTCACTGGCGCGTGACGGCGACCCTGCTGGGCGCAGTTCTGCTGGCCGGCGGCGCGCTGGCGGCGTTTCGTGGGTCGTGGCTGACGGCGGCGGCGTTGGCCGGGGCAGGACTCTATCTGGCTTGGTCCTCCCGCATGCGGCCGGTCATCCGATCCGAACCCATTAGCGAGGCTGACGCTCGCGCCGTGCTGGGCGTCGGGCCAGCCGCGACCGAGGCGGAAATCCGCGCGGCCTGGAAACGCGCGATGGCCCGGGCCCATCCCGATCAGGGCGGAACGGAGGGGCTGGCGACGCGCGTCAACGCTGCGCGCGATCGACTGCTCACAAAATCCGGGCGCCGCTAGGCGCTCTTGAGGCAACATCCCCGCGGTCGTAGAAACGGTCGACGCAAAAGCACGCATCGCCTTCGCTTGCCCTCGGGTAAGTCTGGGCTTACGGGTCCGCGCTCTTGATCAATGATTCAGGGAGCGGTCGATGACCCTCGCACTTCTGTTTCCGGGACAGGGCAGCCAGGCCGTCGGCATGGGCGCGCAGTTGGCCGACGCCTTCGCCTCCGCCCGCGACATCTTCGCCGAGGTGGACGAGGCCCTGGGCCAGAAGCTGTCGGTGCTGATGCGCGAAGGCCCCGAGGACCAGCTGACTCTGACCGAGAACGCCCAGCCCGCGCTCATGGCGGTGTCCGTGGCGGCGATCCGGGCCTTGAAGGCCGAGTTCGGCTTTGACGTGGCGAGCGCGGCCTATGTGGCCGGTCACTCGCTTGGCGAATATTCGGCGCTTGCGGCGGCGGGCGCGATCTCGCTGTCGGATACGGCGCGGCTGCTGAAGCTGCGCGGCCAAGCGATGCAACGCGCCGTGCCGGTGGGGCAGGGGGCGATGGCCTCGCTGATCGGACCCAAGACCGATCTGGCGCTGGCGGAAGCGGCCGCGGCGGCCGGTTCGGAAGTCGGTGTCTGCGTGGTCGCCAATGACAACAACAACGGCAACATCGTCATCTCGGGCGAGAAGGCCGCTGTGGACCGGGCCATCGAGAAGGCCAAGGAACTGGGCGCACGGGCGATCCCGCTGAACGTCTCGGCGCCGTTCCACTGCCCGCTGATGCAGCCGGCCGCCGACGAGATGGCCGCCGCCCTGGCCGAGGCGAAGATCGTTGCGCCGGTCGTGCCTGTCGTCGCCAACGTCCTGGCGCGGCCCGAGAGCGATCCGGAAGTCATCCGTCGGCTGCTGGTCGAACAGGTCACCGGCCGGGTGCGCTGGCGCGAGAGCATGGAATGGATGGCGACCGAAGGCGGCGTGACCCGCTTCGTCGAGATCGGCTCGGGCAAGGTGCTGACCGGCATGGCCAAGCGGATCGCACCGGACGCCGAGGCCCTGCCTCTGAACACGCCGGAAGAGTTGGAAGCCTTCGCGACGGGAGTGGCGAGTGGTGAGTGACGAGTGGCGAGCTGTTCGCCTCGCCTCGTTGCTTTTCCTCGCTCCTCGACACTAATCACTCGCCACTTCGGAGAGACATAAATGTTCAATCTTGCAGGCAAGACCGCGCTGGTGACCGGCGCGACGGGCGGGATCGGCGGGGCGGTGGCGCGTGCGCTGCATGCCCAGGGCGCGACCGTGGTGCTGTCGGGCACGCGCGAGGCCGTGCTGGCGGATCTAGCCAAGGACCTGGGTGAGCGGGCGCATTTCGCCACGGCGAACCTGTCGGATCCCGAGTCGGTCGACAATCTGGTCAACGCAGCCGAAACGGCGGCGGGGGCGCCGCTGGACATCCTGGTGGCCAACGCCGGCATCACCAAGGACGGCCTGCTGATGCGGATGAAGGACGAAGACTTTCAGTCCGTCCTGACCGTCAATCTGGAAAGCTATTTCCGCCTGACCCGCGCGGCGGTGAAGGGAATGATGAAGCGCCGTTCCGGGCGAATCATCGGCGTCACCTCGGTCGTCGGCGTGACCGGCAATCCGGGCCAGACCAACTATTCGGCGTCCAAGGCCGGCATGATCGGCTTTTCGAAGTCGCTGGCCCAGGAGGTCGGTTCGCGCGGGATCACCGTCAACTGCATCGCGCCGGGCTTCATCGCCTCGCCGATGACCGACGTCCTGAACGATCAGCAGCGCGAGACCATTCTGGGCCGGATTCCGGCGGGCCGTCTGGGTTCGGGCGACGAGATCGCCGCCGCCGCCGTCTATCTGTCGTCCGACGAAGCCGCCTATGTGACGGGCCAGACCCTGCACGTGAACGGCGGCATGGCGATGATCTGATCGTCATCACGTCACGCAACAGACTATTTCCTGCCCGAAAGGCTGTGCTAAAGGGCAGGGATGCATTGTCGATCACAGCCTTCGGGCTTGCGTCGCCAACGCTGCCGTGAGACGGCGATTTCTGAGCTACCCCCGCCTCTACGGCGATTTCAAACAGGCAGAGAGACACTCATGTCCGACACCCTCGAGCGCGTTCGCAAGATCGTCATCGACCATCTGGACGCCGATCCGGACAAGGTCACGGAAAAGGCCAGCTTCATCGACGACCTGGGCGCCGACTCGCTCGACAACGTCGAGCTGGTGATGGCCTTCGAAGAAGAGTTCGACATCGAGATCCCGGATGACGCCGCCGAGCACATCCAGACGGTCGGCGATGCGGTCAAGTTCATCGACGAAAAGTCGGCCGGCTGATCTCAGTCGCCGATATCGGCCGAACAGGCTGACGGTTCACAGGGCCGCCCGGCGCTCCTAGCGGAGACGCCCGGCGGCCTTTACTGTTTCTGACCCGCGCGAATCCGCGATGATTCCGAAGGGTCGGGCTGGAGATAAGGGAGCACGCACCATGCGCCGCGTCGTCGTTACGGGCATCGGTCTGCTGACCCCCCTGGGTTGGGGTGTCGAGAAGAGCTGGAAGGGCATCGTCGAGGGACGGTCGGGCATCGGTCCGATCACGGCCTTCGACACCGAGGGCTATGGCTGCACCATCGCCGGCGAAGTGCCGAGCGTGGATGGACGCGGCGGTGGCGGCGAAGGCGACTTCGACCCCGACAAGATCATGTCCGCCAAAGACAGGAAGCGCGTCGACGACTTCATCCTGTACGCCATCGCGGCGGCGGACGAGGCCCTGGCCGACGCCAACTGGAAGCCCGAAACGGACGAGGACAAGGAGCGCACCGGCGTGATGGTCGGCTCCGGCATCGGCGGCCTGGGCCCCATCGCCGACACGGCTATCGTGCTGAAGGAACAGGGCGTGCGTCGCGTCAGCCCCTTCTTCATCCCCAGCGCCCTGATCAACCTCGCCGGCGGCCAGATCTCGATCCGCCATGGCCTGAAGGGGCCGAACCATGCGGCGGTGACCGCCTGCGCCACCGGCGCCCACGCCATCGGCGATGCGGCGCGGATGATCGCGCTGGATGATGCTGACGTGATGGTGGCGGGCGGGGCCGAAAGCTCGATCGTACCGATCGGCATCGCGGGCTTTCTAGCCTGCAAGGCGCTGTGCACCGCCTATAACGACACGCCCGAGAAGGCCTCGCGTCCCTATGACCGCGGCCATGCCGGCTTTGTGATGGGCGAAGGCGCCGGCATCCTGGTGCTGGAAGAGTACGAACACGCCAAGGCGCGCGGGGCCAGAATCTATGCCGAGGTCGTGGGCTACGGCATGAGCGGCGACGCCTATCACATCACCGCCCCGTCCGAGGACGGCGAGGGCGGGGTGCGGGCCATGAAGGCGGCGCTGAAGCGGGCCGGTCTGCAGCCGTCGGACCTGGACTACGTCAACGCCCACGGCACCTCGACCATGGCCGACTGGATCGAGTTGAAAGGGATCGAGGGATTGGTCGGCGATCATGCCCAGAACCTGACCGTCTCTTCGACCAAGTCGATGACCGGCCACCTGCTGGGCGCAGCGGGCGCTATCGAGGCGGCCTTCTGCGTGCTGGCGATCCGCGATCAGATCGCGCCGCCGACGATCAATCTGGACGATCCCGAGATGGAGACGCCCATCGACCTGGTCCCCAACACGGCCAAGCCGATGAAGATCGACGTGGCCATGTCCAACAGCTTCGGCTTCGGGGGCACCAACGCCTCGGTGATCTTCAAGAAGGTCGACTGAGATGTTCGGGCGCGGGCGGGTCGAGAAATCCAGCGGGCGGTCGGGCTTTACGGTCTCGTTGCTGACCGCGTCCGCGACCTTCGGCCTGTTCCTGCTGGTGGCGCTGATCGCCGTCTGGGCGGTCTATTATGCGCCGGGGCCGTCCGCGCGGCAGGGTCAGACGACGGTCGTCACCCTGCCCAGCGGATCAGGCGTCTCGGCCATCGCCGCGCGGATGAAGGCGGCGGGGGTGATCCGTTCGACGGACCTGTTCCGTGCGGCGGCCACCCTGACGGGCGCGGATCGGCGGCTGAGAGCCGGCGAATACGAGGTGCCGTCTGGCACGTCGCTGGCCGGGGTGCTGAATCTGCTGGTCGAGGGGCGGGTGGTGCGCCATTTCGTGACCCTGCCTGAGGGCTGGTCGTCATTGCAGGCGGTGGACATCCTGAACAAGGAGGCCGTGCTGACCGGGACGGTCGCCGAGACGCCCGAGGAAGGCAGCCTTTGGCCCGACACCTATGAGGTTTCGCGCGGGGACACCCGCCAGTCGGTGATCGACCGGATGCAGCGTGCGGCGACCGAGAACCTGCGTCTGCTGTGGAGCCAGAGGTCGCCCGCGACCGTGGCGCGCACGCCGGAGGAGGCGGTGATCCTGGCCTCTATCGTGGAGAAGGAGACCGCGCTGGCGGCGGAGCGGCCGCGTGTGGCGGCGGTGTTCTCCAATCGTCTGCGGGCGGGGATGCGGCTGGAGAGCGATCCGACCATCGTCTACGGCGTGACCAAGGGACGGCCGCTGGGACGCGGCATCCGACGCTCCGAACTGCTGGCGCCCACGCCGTGGAATACCTATCAGATCAACGGGCTGCCGCCCACGCCGATCGCCAATCCGGGCAAGGAGGCGGTCAAGGCGGTGTTGAACCCGCCGGCCGATCCGGCCCTGTTCTTCGTGGCCGATGGGTCCGGCGGACACGCCTTCGCCCTGACCTATGACGAGCATCTGCAGAACGTCGCGCGGTGGCGTCAGATCGAGCGCCAGAAGGCGGGCTTGCCGCCCGAAGCCACGCCGCCCGCCACGCCGGGAACCAGTGCGGCGCCAATGACGACCGAGCCGTCCGCCGCATCGGCCGAGAGCGGTCAGGCGACGATCACCCTTCCGGCCGGCGCGACGCAAGGGCCCCGATGAGCACGCTTTCTGGCATGACCGGCTTCGGCCGGGCCGACGGGGCCGGCGAAGGCTGGACCTGGTCGGTCGAGGCGCGTTCGGTCAATGGGCGCAATCTGGAGGTCCGGCTCCGTGGACCAAACGATTTCGACGGGCTGGAGCGTGCGGCCAAGGCGGCCGGCCAGGCGCGGTTCGCGCGGGGCCAGGTGACCATCGGCGTTCAGGCCAAGCGGACCGAAGCTGGTGAGGCGGCGGTCACGATCAACGCCGCTGTGCTGGCGCGCTATCTGACGCTGGCGAACGAACTGGCCGAGGACGGCGCAACGCCGCCGTCCGCCGACGGCCTGCTAGCCCTGCGCGGTGTGATCGAGGCGCCCGAAGAGGTGGATGATCCGGAGGCGCGGGCGGCGGTCGAGGCGGCCATGACCCGCACGGTCGAGGAGGCGCTGGATGCGCTGAAGGCGTCACGCCAGAACGAGGGCGCGCAACTGACGCCGGTGCTGGACGAATTCATCGCTCGGATCGAGGCGCTGGTCGTCCAGGCGGAAGGCGAGGCGGCTGCGCAGGTCGAGGCCATCCGTGATCGCTTCACCCGCCGAATCTCCGAACTGGCGCCCGATGCGCCGGGGCTTGAGGATCGAATCTTCCTGGAAGCCGCCGCTCTGGCGACAAAGGCCGATGTGCGCGAGGAGCTGGATCGGCTGACCGCTCATGTCGCCTCGGCGCGTCAGCTTGTGGCCTCGGCGCCCGCCGGGCGGAAACTCGACTTTCTGATGCAAGAATTCATGCGTGAGGCCAACACGCTGTGCTCGAAATCCGCTACGACCGCGCTCACCGGAATCGGCCTGGAGCTCAAGGCCGTCATCGAACAGTTGCGTGAGCAGGTCCAGAATGTCGAATGAACGCAGCCCCCGCCGGGGCGTCCTCCTGATCGTCGCCAGTCCTTCGGGCGCCGGCAAGACCTCGCTTTGCCGCCGGTTGATGGCCGATCATGGCGGGCTGGAGCTGTCCGTCTCCATGACCACGCGCGGCATCCGGCCGGGCGAGGTGCATGGGCGCGACTACAACTTCGTCGGCCATGACGAGTTTCAGCGCCTGATCGACGAGG
Organism: Brevundimonas sp. BT-123; assembly: GCF_026105875.1. GTDB lineage: Bacteria > Pseudomonadota > Alphaproteobacteria > Caulobacterales > Caulobacteraceae > Brevundimonas. Next base: position 53,818 of record NZ_JAOYTN010000012.1, read on the forward strand.
ACGCCTTCCTGGAATGGGCGGACGTCCACGGCAATCGCTATGGCAGCCCGCGCGGCCCGGTGGACAAGGCGCTGGCCGAGGGACGCGACGTGCTGTTCGACATCGACTGGCAGGGCGCACGCGATGTCGCCGAGAAATGCCCGGAGGACGCCGTGCGCGTCTTCATCCTGCCGCCCAGCCTGGAAGAACTGCGTCGTCGTCTCGTCACCCGCTCACAGGATGCCGACGACGTGATCGAGCGCCGTGTGGCCAACGCCAAGGGCGAGATCGAACACTGCGACGCCTTCGACTATGTGCTGGTGAACGAGGATTTCGACCGGTCCTACGCTGAACTGGCCCACATCTATCACGCCGAGCGTTCGCGTCGGTTCAGGAATCTGTGGGTCGGCGACTACAAGGCCGCCCTGCTGAACGAAGCCGTCTGAAAAAAACAGCGCCACAGGCCGTGGGGACCTGCGGCGCTGTGGGGTACTCAACGCTACGCTACTGACGCTGTTTTGCCGCCCAGAAGATTTCGGACGGTAAACGCGGCCATAGGGAATGTTCCGTAGCGGCGCGGTATCGCAGGTTTACGACCTGTTCGCCCTCTTGACCTAACGTCAGGCGGTGACCGGGGGTATCATGGGTTTTCTTCATTCGATCGCGCCTCTTCTGGCTAGCAGCGCTAAGGAGAGGGTCAAGCAGGTCCCGGTCAGGCTGCTGCTTGCCGCCCTCGTCGGTTGGGCGATGACCGAAGCCGGGATGCTGCAATGGGTCCCGCTGTGGCTGGCGGTCGCAGTTCTGGCTCAGGCGTTCGAACTGTGGGCCATGGCGCCCTTCAGACGCGCCGAGCCATCGCAGAGCCCGTTTTCCGCATTTGTCGCCTTGGCGTCCACCACCTTGATGGCGACGACCTATGCCGCCATGGCCTTGGTGATCTGGTCCACCAACCACCCAGCGCTGGTGACGCTCGCCGCCCTGACGATGGCGGGCGGTCTGTTGACCAACGTCGCATCCGGCATCGCTTCACGAACGATCTTCTTCATCGGCGGCAGCCCTTATCTGGCGGCGCTGGCCTTGATGCCGGCGATCAAGGTGATCCAGGGCGATACCCGTGGGGTCGTGGTCATGACCCTGTCCGCCGTTCTGTTCGTCGGCATGGTGTTGAACATCTACTGGCGGGTGCACGGATCGCGCGAAGCCGAGGTGAGATCGCGGGCGGAGGCGGAAACACGGCTGGAACAGGCGCAGGCGGCCATGGCCGACCGCGCGGCCATGGCGGCGATCGTCAGCCACGAACTGCGCACGCCCGTCAGCGCCATCCTGGCCGGCGCCCATGTCATCCGAGATGGAAAGTCGCTGGAACATCGCGAGGAAACCGCCGATCTGATCATTGACGCCGGACGATTGATGACCGGCATGCTGAACGACCTGCTGGACCACTCGAAGATGGAAGCGGGCGCGATGACGATGGAAAGCCGCGACTTCGAGCTGGGCGATCTGATGCGCGATACCGTGCGGTTCTGGACCGCGCCAGCGGCGGACAAGGGACTGACGCTGGACATGTCGGGCGTGGACAGCGAGGCGGTGTGGCTGCGCGGAGACCCCTATCGTCTGCGCCAGATCATCAACAACCTTGTGTCCAACGCGATCAAGTTCACGTCGACGGGCGCGATCCGGCTCGAAGCCTCGGCGCCGGGTGGCGATGGAAAACATTGTCTGACCCTCACCGTCACTGACCAGGGCGCCGGCATCGCGCCGGAGGCGATGAGCCGGCTGTTCAGCCCCTTCGCCCAGGGGTCCGCCGAGGTGGCGCGCACCTATGGCGGGACAGGCCTGGGCCTGACCGTCAGTCGGGAACTGGCGCGGTTGATGGGTGGCGATCTGATAGTCGAGAGCACGCCGGGGCAGGGCGCCGCCTTTACCCTTCGCGTCGACCTGCCGGCGGGTCAGCCGACGGAGGTTTTGGACGGGCAGGAAACGGCGGCGCCCGTTCTGGCCCGGCGGCTTCGCGTCCTGGCCGTGGACGATCATGAGATCAATCGCCGCACGATCTCGCTTGTGCTTCAGCCGCTGGATGTCGATCTGACCACGGCCTCGGACGGCCATCTGGCGCTGGCGCTCTTGTCGGAAAAGGCGTTCGACGTGGTGCTGATGGATGTGAATATGCCCGGCATCGACGGCAATGAGACGACACGCCGCTTGCGCGCATCGGACGGGCCCAATGCGGACGCTCCTGTGATCGGGTTCAGCGCGGGCACGGAAGCCGAACAGGTGCAGGCCTGCTATGCGGCCGGCATGACGGACTGGCTGGCCAAGCCGCTGGAGCCGAAGAAGCTCTACGACGCCTTGCACCGCGCGACATCGACGGCGGCGCAGGTGAAGGCCGCTTAAGCCAGGGCTGCGAACCAGGGACGCAGGCGGCTCAAGGCGTCTTCGATCTCCGGCGTCGAGACGGCGAAGCTGAAACGGATGAAATGGCAGCCTTCGACGGGGTCGAAGTCGACGCCGGGCGCGGTGGCGACGCCGGTATCGCGCAGCAACTGCTCGCAGAAGGCCACGCTGTCGTTCGTCAGATGGCCGATGTCGGCCCAGATGTAGAAGGCGCCGTCGGGGGGCGCGATCTTGCGCAGACCCAGCGCGGGCAGGGCCTCCAGCATCAGCTGCCGGTTGCGGGCGTAGGTCTGGATATGGCCTTCCAGCTCATCGATGGCGTCCATGGCGACCAGACCGGCATGCTGGCTGAGGCTGGGCGGGGTCAGGAACATGTTGCCGATATAGGCGCGGGCGGCGTCGATCCGGTCCTCCGGGACCAGTAGCCAGCCGAGGCGCCAGCCCGCCATGCTCCAGTATTTGGAGAAGCTGTTGATGACCAAGGCGTCGGGCGCAAACTGCAGCATCGAGGGCGTCGGGCGGACGTAGCTGAGACCGTGGTAGATCTCGTCCGAAACGATGGCGATGTTGCGCGCGCGGCAGACCTCGGCGATGGCGGCGAGTTCGGCGTCCGGGATGATGGTGCCGGTCGGATTGGCCGGGGTGGCGATGATGACGCCGGCAGGGGCAGGATTCAGCACCTGAAGCTGGGCGGCGGTGAGCTGGAACCGGGTCTCGGGACCGCAGGCGATCTCCACCGGCTCAAGATGCAGGGCGCGCAGGCTGTTGCGATAGGCGACATAGCCGGGCCGAGCCAGGGCGATCCGATCGCCGGGCTTGAACAGGGTGCTGAGCGCCAGCACCAGGGCCGGCGAGGCGCCGCAGGTCAGCAGGATGCGATTGGGATCGACGGCGACGCCGTATCGCTCGTCGTAGAGGCGCGCGATCCGATTGCGCAGATCGGGACTTTCCCAATAGCCCATCGCGTCGGCGTCCAGCACCTGATGCGCTCGCGCGATGGCGGCGGCGGGCGCGCCGGTCGAGGGCTGGCCGAACTCCATATGGATGATTGAGCGGCCTTCGCTCTTGAGCTGATGCGCCAGGCGGCTGACGGAGATCGCGCGGAACGGTTCGACGGTCATTGAAGGGCATCCGCCAGTCGCAGGAAGCCCAGGACATCGATGGTTTCGGCGCGGGCGTCGGGCTCAATGCCGGCGGCCTCGCACAGGGCGGCGCCGCCCAGTTGTTTCAGGCTGGACCGCAGCATCTTGCGGCGCTGGCCAAAGGCGGCGGCGGTGACGCGTTCCAGCTTCTTCAGGCGTTCCGGCGACGGCCGCTCATCCAGCGGAACCAGATGGACGACGGCCGAGGCCACCTTGGGCGGCGGTGTGAAGGCGGCGGCGGGCAGATGCATGACGATGCGGGCGGCGCAGACGGCCTGGGCGATAACCGCCAAACGGCCATAGGCATCCTCGCCCGGCCCTGCGGCGACGCGCTCGGCGACTTCCTTCTGGAACATCAGGGTCAGGCTGTGGGGCAGCCACGGGCCGGTCAGCCATTTGATCAGCAGGGCGGTGCCGACGTTGTAGGGCAGGTTGGACACCAGATGGGTCGGACCGAAGACCAGATCGGCCTCCTTCACCTTCAGCGCATCGGCGTGGACGATCGTCAGGCGGCCGGAGCCGTCGTCCAGTTCGGTCAGCAAGGGAACGAAGCGCGGATCCTTTTCCACCAGGACCACGGGGCCGGCGTCGGATTCCAGCAGGGCGCGCGTCAGGCCGCCAGGACCGGGGCCGACCTCGATCACCGCGCGGCCCTCGAACGGACCGGCCAGACGCACGATCTTGCGGGTGACGTTCAGGTCCAGCAGGAAATGCTGGCCAAAGCTCTTCTTGGCCGAAAGGCCGTGGGCGTCGAGGGTTTCGCGGAGAGAGGGAAGGTCGGTCACACGCCCTGTTAGCGCGCGGCGCGGGCCGCCGCCATCTCCGATGCCAGGCGAATGGCGGCGATCAGGCTGTCAGGACGCGCAACACCCTTGCCGGCGATGTCGAAGCCGGTGCCGTGGTCGGGCGAGGTGCGAATGATCGGCAGGCCCAGGGAGACGTTGACCCCGCCCCAGAAGTCCAGCGTCTTGACCGGGATCAGGGCCTGGTCGTGATACATGCAGATGGCGGCGTCATAGCTCGCGCGCGCCTCGTCATGGAACAGGGTGTCGGCGGGTCGGGGGTCGGTGATGTCGATCCCCTCGGCGCGAAGCTGTTCTGCGACAGGAATCAGGATGTCGCGTTCCTGCAGACCCAGGGCGCCGCCTTCGCCTGCGTGGGGGTTCAGGGCCGCCATGGCCAGGCGCGGTCGGGCGATGGCGAAGTCGCGTTTCAGGCTTTCGTGGACGACGCGGGCGGTGCGGGCGACACGCTCGGCTGTGACCAGTTCCGGCACCTGGTCCAGGGCGACGTGAATGGTGACGAGGCAGGCGCGCAGGTCTTGGGCCGTCAGCATCATCACCGGCCCGCGCGTGCCGGCATAGGGCGCATCGGCGGTCAGTTCGGCGATGAATTCGGTATGGCCGGGAAAGCGAAAGCCCGAGGCGTACATCGGGGCCTTGGCGATCGGGGCGGTGACGACGCCGGACGCCTCGCCCGACAGGGCGAAGCTGACCGCCTCTTCGATGCCGTCCGCCACAGCCGAGGCATTGGCCGGATCGGGCGATCCGACCAGGACCGGCGCGGGCAGGGGGCGATGAAGGACGGGAAGGGCGGAGCCGAACAGGCCGCCGGCGTCACCGGGGGTCCCGACCTCGGCCACGGGGACGCCTTTTGCGCGCAGCAGCGCGGCGTCGCCGATGACGGCGAAGGGCGTCGGCTCGGCGCGCAACGCTTTCCAGGCGGCGGCCACGATCTCCGGCCCGACGCCGGCGGGTTCGCCCAGCGTCAGAACCAAAGGCGCGACCGCTGGGGTCATTTGAACTCGATCAGGGCGTCGCTGCGCAGATCGCGCAGATACCGGCGCTCCAGCACGGCCAGGTTCTGGGCGCGCAGACGGTTTTCGACCTGCTGACGGTTCGGCGCTTCCGGCCCGCCGACGCGACGACCGCAGACAGCGACCAGGTGCAGACCCAGCGGGGTGCGGATCGGCGTCGAGACCGAACCGATTTCGCCGGTGCGGGCGAACTGCTGGAACTGGGGCGCCAGGTTGGCGACATCCGATTCGCCAAGGTCGGCGCCCAGGACGCCCTGCGTCGCGCGAGCCTGGGAGATGATGTTGTCGCAGGTCAGGCCGTTGCGCAGACCTTCCAGCTTTGCGGTCGCGGCGGCCACGTCAGCTTCCGACGCGGTTTCAGGCAGTTCGACCATGACCTGCTTCAGCGATACCAGGCTGGTGGAGGCGCCGTCACGCTTGTCGCGGAGGTAGAGGATATAGACGCCGCCATCGACGACGATGGGGTTCGACAGCTGTCCCGGTTGGAGCTGTTCGAGGACCGATTGCACCGCCGGTTGAAGCGAATCCTTGACCACCCAGCCTGCGTCGCCCGGCACACGGGCACTGGCCGAGGGGGCGGCGGAGAACTGCTGGGCGACGGCCTGGAACGGCGCGCCCTGGATGATCTGCTGCACCAGCTGACGGGCGCCGTTCAGGGCTGCCTGCGCCCCGCCGACGCGCGCGGCGTCGATGTAGATTTCCCCCAGCAGGAACTGAGGCTTGGAGGCCGCCTCGTTCAGACGACGGACTTCCTGATCGACCTGCAGGGTGCTGGCGCGGGCGCGGCTGTTGAAGCGACCCGGAATCAGCTGACTCCAGCCGATCTGGGTGCGCAGGTTGTCGCGGAAGGCGGCGGGCTGGATGCCGCCCTGCTGCAGGAACTGCAGATAGGCCTGCGGCGTCGTGCCGGCGGCGCGGGCCATTTCGGCGATCTCGCCGTCGACTTCCTCGTCCGTGACCTTCAGGCTCTCGAACTTGGCCATCTCCTGATCCTTGAGGCGATCCTCGATCAGGGCGTTCAGGGCGGCCTGCTGAATGGCGGGCAGGTTCTGCTCGGTCGGCTGGACCTGGGACGAGGCGATCAGCATCAGCATACGCTGACGCAGATCAAAGCCGGTGATGATCTTGTCGTTGACCGTGGCGACGATGCCGTCGGCCATTTCAAATTGAGGCTCGGCGCGCGCCGTCGTCGGCGCTTCCTCCGCCGCAGGATTCGGCGCGCCGGCCGCAGGACCCTGCGCGGGCGTGGGGGTCCGAGCCGGGGCGAGCGCCGTCTGGGCATAGGCCGAACCGGCGAGGAGGACTGCCGCGAGCGCAGCCCCCGTCGAATAACGCATCAAACCCATTGGTCGTCCTGATTCCTCACAGCGGTCCGCCAGCCAGGCCGGCAGGCGGTCGCGCCCCGTAAAGCGTCATGCTCAACGCATATCGCCCTGTCCATAACCTGAACCTCCGAAAGTGGCGAGGTTTAGGCGCACATAGATGCCTTCCGACGGGCCGCCGGGCCGTGCGCGGGTGTTGTCGCGCCGATAACCCAGTTCGAACCGCAGGCAGTCGTCGTCGAACAGCACGCCGACTTCGGATCGCGTGATCTCATTCTGGTCCAGATCGGCGATGCCGGCGACGGTGAAGCCCCAGTTCTGGAAGACGAACTGCTGGCCGGCCAGCTGGACGAACTCGTAGTTGCGGTTCAACGGCCCGTCGACGGGATTGGACTGATCCAGAATGTAGCTGACGGTGGCCAGGTTGCGGCGCCCCCAGCGGCCGTCCAGCGCCGCTTCGGCGCGGCGCACCTCGCTCGAACCGTCGACCGTGGCGTGGAACCAGCTGCGAATGCGATCCGACGGCGAGAAGTCGCCCTGGACCACCCAGTCGGAGGTCTCTGAGGCCAGGCCCGTGGGGTCATAGAGACGCGCAGGATCATCGGGAATCGACGTTTTGAAGTCGTCCTGCTGGTCGAAACGATAGCTGCGTCCCATGAACAGGCTGGCCTTGCGACCTTCAGCCCAGCGGATCGTGGCGCGACCGCCCGCCGTCACGCGCGCGCCGCCTTCCAGCAGATCGTAGCCGGAGAAGCGATCCATGCGGAACAGCGACGACTCGTCCAATTCCAGCACCTGGGAGTCCTCGATGGGGATGCGGCGATCCAGGCTGACCTTGTTGGAGACCGAGACCTGACCCACCGGCTCCAGGATGATGTCGGCGTCTGCGATACGCTTGATCAACGGATAGGCGACATCCACGCCCGCGCTGAATCTGGACCGACTGACCGTCTCGTCGCTATCGACGCCCATCATCGGCGGCAGGTCGGACATGGAATAGAGATCGACGCGCGTATCGACGAACGGCTCCACCCGCATGCCGACCGGCAGGATGATCGCCCGTCGCCATTCCATCTGACCCGTGATGCGGCGGCTGTCGACGCCGGCCAGACCTGTCGTGACGGGGGGAACGATCTCCGGATTCAGGATCGGCGCGCCAACGAAAGCGTCGCGGTAGAGAGAAACGGCCGAGCCCTTCAGGCGCAGCCGGCCGCCGAAGACGAGCTCGCGCGGTTCCCAGCGGGCATCGATCAACGGGGCGACCAGGGGCAGGGTGTCGTCGTCCTCGAACACCTTGAAGCCGTTGGCGTCGCGGAAATCCGTCGCGGCGAAGGCCGGGTTGAGGCGCAGGCTCTGGATCGAGAAGGCCGCGACCGAAACATAGGACCGATCGGTCTGATGTTCGGCGTAGATCTGGCTGATCAGACGACGGCGGTCACCGTAGTAGAGGCCGTTGTCCTGATACGGAGAGCGTACGTCATAGCGGTCGAACAATGTCTTGTCCGAGGTGCGCTCGGCCGTGAAGCCGAACCGCCACGGGCCATCCGGATCGAACTCGCCGTGCGACAACAGATAGCTGCGGTGTTCGCGATCGCCGAACTTGACGTTGTTGTCGAAGTCGCCGTCGCCGTTCAGATCGAAGTCGCCGAACTCGCGCTCGTAGGTATAGCCGCCGCGCGCCACGATCATGCCGTTGGCGAACCGTCGACGCCATTGCAGGTTCAGCAGCGGGGCGACCCTGGTGTTGATCTGCGGGCTGATCAGCCAGTCCTCGGACGGCGATACGACGTGCAGATAGGGAACCTCGACGGAGACGCCGCGACCCTCGTCATAGTTGACGATGGGCACCAGGAAGCCTGAGGCCCGCTCCACCGAGGGATCGGGGTGGGCGAAGAAGGGCGTGTAGAAGACGGGCACCCGGCCGATGTAGAAGACGGCGTTGCGATACAGGATCGCGCGCAACTGCTCGTCCTGCGTCACCTTTTCCGCCTGGATCGAGATGGTCGGCGTCTTGGGACCGCCGTCGTCGCAGATCGGGCAGGGGGTGAAGCGGGCGTAATTCAGCTCGCTGACATTCTCGCTACGACGCACAGCCGTTGCGGCCATCAGACTGGCGCCGTTGGCCAGACGCGTGGCGAAATCCACGGCGACGCCGGTCTCCAGGTTTTCGTCCAGCTCAAGACGGCTGGCGTAGACCACGGTGCCATCGGGTGCGATGGCCTCGACGCGGCCTTCGGCCGTCGCCGAACCGGCATTCAGATCATAGGACAGTTTCTCGCCGCGCAGCACATGACCGCGCGTGCGAACATAGGCGCGGTTCTCGGGCGTGCCGCTGACGATGATGTTGTCGCCTTCGCGGCGTGAATTGTCGGCATCGACATAGACCGCTTCGGGCGGCAGGCCGTCGGAAGGCGCGGCAGCGGCTGGCGGGGTCGTTTGCGCCCATGCGGGCGTCGCCAAGGGCGCGCAGGCGACCAGGGCCGCACCGGCGAGAAGCCTTGCTTTGAAAGCGTCGAAGCGCCGATCACCCTGCATAGGCCATCCGTAGTCTGAGAAGCGAGCGCCCGATTAGCCGTCTTCGGTATAGAACAGCAAGGTCAAGGCTGCGAGCGCGGTAAGAACAGGCGGCAGCCAGGCGGCGACGAAGGGCGCCACGACCTCGGCCGATCCCATCGCGGACGAGAACTGGTTCAGGAAGAAGAAGGCGAAGCCCAGCACCACGGCCGCCACGCTCATGCGCGCCAGGTCGCCCAAACGCATCAGCCGCAGCGAGAAGGCGGCGGCCAGGATGGACATGGCGGCGAACACCAGCGGCGTGGCCAGAAGTTGCTGGAAGCGCAGGCGATAGGCGGTCGATGTAAAGCCGGCGTTCTCGATTCGGCTGATCTGGTTGGGCAGCGACCAGAAGGGCGTGGCCTGCGGTCGAGCGAAACGCTCGAACGCTTCGTCGTCCGCCAGGCTGGAGACCAGGGTCAGGCTGGAATAGGTGACGGCGCGCTGGCCGATCTGGGCGCCAACGGCATCGGTCAGGCGCCAGCTGCCGGCGTTCAGCGACGCCGACTTGGCGTCGATCCGTTCGGAGAAGGTGCGGCCGCCGCCGGGGGCGGTGGTGTAGATGAAGAAGCTGACGTTCAGCAGTCGGGCGTTGGCGCGGTCCTGCTGGCCGGCGCGGATGATCATCTGGCGCTGATCGTCGCCCTCGCGCAGCCAGATCGCCTCCTTGGGGTCGCCGCCGGGCGCCGTGCCGGAAATCCGTGCGCGCTCGCGTTGCCACAGACCGTCGCCGGCCGAGGCCATCGGACCCAAGACCGTGACGGTCAGCACACCCAGCACGAAGGCCATGCCGGCCGCCGGCAGGACGAAACGCCAGGCGGAGACGCCCGCCGCGCGCATGGCGATCAGTTCGCTGCGGCGGTTCAGGCTGATGAAGGCCGACAGGGTGCCGAACAGGAAGACGAACGGCATCAACTGCACGATGACGGAGGGCGACTTCAGCAGAACCAGACCGAAGATGCGCACGGCCGACAGATCCTGGGCCGAGCCGACGCCGCGCGAGACCTCGACGAAGTCGATCAGCATGACCAGGGCCGAGATCACGGCCAGGGCCACGCCCAGCGACTTCAGTTGTTGGACCAGCACATAGCGTTCGATGCCGCCGAGACGGGGGATATGCGGCGAGCGACGGGCGGAGGCGGCGATGGCGGTCATGCGAACTTGGCCTTCAGATCGCGCAGGGCGGCGGTGGTCCGACTGCGACGCGGCTTCAGCGCGCGGAACAAAACCCGCAGGGCGACGACGATAGCCACGATCGGCACGACGTACTGGAGCACGTTCATCCAGCCGTTCCAGGCGCTGGCGGCGACAAGGCCGTAGCCGATGACGCGCAGGACCAGGAACAGGCCCGCCGCCTTGGCGATGCGCAAGGTATAGCCGGTGCGGCTGAAGGCGCCGCCCAGGATGGCCGAAAGCGCCAGCGCCATGGCGACCATGGCGTAGAGCGGCGAGGCCAGCCGCGAATGCGCCTCAGCTAATAGCTCGCCACGCGAGCCGGCGACCTCAAGCACCTTTGCCGTCGGGTTCAGCAGCTGGCGCAGATAGAGATCGGTCGGCTTGTAGCGAATGGTGTCGGTCACCCCGACGAAGGGCGCGAGAGAGAAATCGTACCGCCCGAACGACAGCGTCTCCAGCACACCGCCAGACGAATAGCGCTGGGCCGAGCCGTCGATCATGGTCAGGATCGGAATGCCGCCGGCGTCGCGGCTGAAGCGCGCCTCGGAAGCGTTCCAGGTCGTGACCTTGTCCTTGTCGTCCAGATAGACGAACAGGTTCTTCAACAGACCGTTCTGTTCGATCTGCTGCACATAGACGGTCAGGCCGTCAGGCCCCTGAACGAACTGGCCTTCCTCGACCAGCAGGGCGGCGAGGTCGGTACGGATGTCGAACGCCTGACGCCGCGCCTCCTGCTGCGCCCAGGGCAGAATGAAGACATTGACCAGCAGAGTGACCAGGGCGACCAGCACGGCGATGCGGGCGGCCGGCGATATGACCTGCCACCGGGTCATGCCCCCCGCAAAGGCCGCCGTCAGCTCCTGCTCGCGTTGCAGACGGGTCAGGGCGATCAGGGCGCCGACGAAAAGGCCGATCGGCAGAATCACCGAAAGCAGTTGCGGCAGGGCGAGCAGGGTCAGCTTGACCATGATCCACACGCTCTGACCCCGCTCCACGATGACCTGGAGTTGGTCGAGGCTTTGGCTCAGAATCCCGATTCCCGCCAGCGCCGCGCACGCGGCGATCACAGGGAACAGGATCTGGCGAAAAAGGTATCTTTGAATCAGGGTCATGGGCGGATGGACTTCGCCCGGTTGCAGGCGGCGACATTGAGGCGCATCTAGTAGCACATCAGGGCGCGTCCGCGACAAGCAGACGCGCCGTTGTCATTTTGCTGTTTGCAGACGCCGGGTGGGGCCTGGCTGGAGTTGATTGAATGAAGATCGAATTCGTCGCCGCCGTGGACGCCGCCGAAATCCTGGCCGTTCCGGTTTTTGAAGATCGCACCTTCACCGCCGCCGGGACTGCGCTGGACGGCAAGGCCAACGGCGCCCTGACCAAGGCGGCGGGCAAGGGGCGTTTCACCGGCAAGGCCGGGCAAAGCCTGAGCATCGCCGCGCCGGCGGGCGTCGAGGCGGACGCCGTGCTGCTGGTCGGCGCCGGCGCCAAGGACAAGCTGGACGATCTGGCGGTCGAGGCCTTCGGCGGCAACGCCTATGCGGCGGTCAAGCTGTCGGGCGCCGAGGTGCTGACGATCGACGCTTCGGACCTGTCGCCTGAGCAGGCCGCCCGCGTCGGTTTCGCCGCGCGTCTCGCCGCCTATCGCTTCGACAAATATCGCACGACGCAAAAGGCCGACAAGATTCCGTCGATCACCACCATCCGCGTGGTCACGACCGACCTGCGGGGCGCCGAAGCCGCGCTAGAGCCGCTGTCGGCGGTGGCCGACGGCGTGATCTTCGCGCGCGATCTGGTGTCAGAGCCCGCCAACGTCCTGTATCCGGCCGAGTTCGCCAAGCGGGTGAAGGCGCTTGAGAGCCTGGGCCTTGAAGTCGAAATCCTCGGCGAGGCCGAGATGGAGAAGCTGGGCATGCGCACCCTGTTGGGCGTGGGCCAGGGCAGCCGTCGCGAAAGCCAGCTGGCGATCATGAAGTGGAACGGCGGCGAAGCCGGCGCTCAGCCCCTGGCCTTCGTCGGCAAGGGCGTCTGCTTCGACACCGGCGGCATCTCGATCAAGCCGGCCGAAGGCATGGAAGACATGAAGTGGGACATGGGCGGCGCCGCCGCCGTGACCGGAACCATGATCGCCCTGGCCAGCCGCAAGGCCAAGGCCAACGTCATCGGCGTGCTGGGCCTGGTCGAGAACATGCCGGACGGCAACGCCCAGCGTCCGGGCGATGTGGTCGTGTCCATGTCGGGTCAGACGGTGGAGGTCATCAACACCGACGCCGAAGGTCGCCTCGTTCTGGCCGACGCCCTCTGGTACACCCAGGAGCGTTTCAAGCCGAAGTTCATGATCGACCTGGCCACCCTGACGGGGGCCATGATCGTGGCCCTGGGCCTGGATTACGCCGGCGTCTTCTCGAACTCCGACGATGTCGCCGATCCGATCCTGGCGGCGGCCAAGAAGGTCGGCGAGAATTTCTGGCGCATGCCGATCCCGGCCATCTACGAGCAGCACATCGATTCCAAGATCGCCGATGTGAAGAACACCGGCAACGGCCGCGCCGGCGGCTCAATCACCGCCGCTCTGTTCCTGCAACGCTTCACCAACGGCGTGCCGTGGGCGCACCTGGACATCGCCCCGACGGCCTGGGCCAACAAGAGCCCCAGCCCCACCGTGCCGGAAGGCGGCGTCGGCTTCGCCGTGCGCACGCTGGACCGGATGGTCGCGGATTCCTACGAAGGCTGATCGGTCGGGAGGTAGAGCCGGGTGAGCGACAAGCCCGAAATCTGGTTCTATCACCTGGAGCGTTCATCGCTGGATCAGGTGCTGCCAACCCTGCTCGAAAAGACGATCGAGCGGGGCTGGCGGGCCATGATCAAATCGTCGCATTCGCATCGACTGGACGAGGTCGACGAGACGCTGTGGACGTTTCGCGATGACAGTTTCCTGCCGCACGGCCGGGCCGACCAGCCCCATGCCGAGCGCCAGCCTGTGCTGTTGAGCGAGACAGGCGAGAACCTGAACGGCGCTCAGGCGCTGTTCATAGTCGACGACGCAGAACTGGGCGGGACGGAAGGGTTCGAACGATGCTTCATTATTTTCGACGGTCGCGACGAGCCGGCTTTGCAACACGCGCGGGGACGTTGGAAGGCGCTGAAGGGGCAGGACGCGAACCTGGCCTACTGGCGTCAAACGGACGAAGGGCGCTGGGAAAAGGCGGCCTGATCGGGCTGGTTCTGCTGGCTGGCTGTTCGACGCCGGTCTCTGAGGCGCCTGCGCCGCGCGCGGTCGAGCAGGCTCAGCTCAACCCGCCCGTCGGCAGCCGGATGCCGACCGCCCAGACCGAGGACGTCTGCAAGGCCGGCGAGATGCAGTATCTGGTGGGCAAGTCCCGGACCGAAATTCCGGTGCCGGTGGATGTCGTCAATCGGCGTGTGACCTGCACCACCTGCCCGGTGACGCAGGACTTCTCCGCCTATCGTCTGAATATCTTCTACAACGAACAGACCGGCATCATCGAACAGGTCCGCTGCGGCTGAGCCCGACGCAAGGAGACGACCATGAAGATCATCGTGAGCACCCTGTTGGCCGCCGGCGCCTTGGCCGTGTCGGCCTGCGCGCCGGTCCAGACCGCCGCGCCTGCGCCCGGATCGGACACCGCCTTCAAGGCGTGCAAGGTTTCGGATTATCAGAGCTATGTGGGACGCAACCGTTCGGCCATCCCGACCGCGCCCGCCGGCCAGACCTTCCGTGTGCTGTGCACCACCTGCGCCGCGACCATGGACTATCGCGAGAACCGGGTGAACTTCGTCTATGATGAGGCGACGAACATCGTGCGCGAAGTGAAGTGTGGCTGAGTTTTAGCGCCCCACCGTATCGCCCGGCCACAGCGGTCCGCTAAATTTCGCCGCCAGATAGTCCATGAAGGCCGTGACCCTGGCCGGGCGCGGTCCGCCGCTGGGCGCCACCAGATGCAGGGCGATGGGCGGCAGCCGCCAGTCGGTCATCACCGTCTCGAGATGGCCGTCGGCGACGTCCTTCCAGTAAATGAAGTCCGGCTGGGGAAAGAGCCCCAGACCCGCGCACAAGGAGGCCGTCAGGGCGTCGGAGTTGTTGGCCCGCAGCGGCCCGCGCGGATGCACGACCACTTCTTCACCCGCCGCATTGCTGAACCGCCATGTGTCGGGGCTGGGCATGTAGGCGTAGCCGAGGCAGGCGTGACGAGCCAGATCGTCGGGATGGGTGGGGCGACCCCGCTGATCCAGATAGGAAGGCGAGGCCACCAAGGCGCGGGCCACAGGCCGCAGCTTGCGCGCCGTCAACGAGGAATCGGCCAGGGCGGCGATCCTCAGCGCGCAGTCAAAGCCGCCGCCGACCAGATCGATGACCTCGTCCGACAGGTGCAGATCGACCGACACGTCGGGGTGAGTGGCGAGGAACTCGGGCAGGGCTGGGGCCACATAGGCCATGCCGAACGACATGGGCGCCGCCAGTCGCACCAAGCCGCGCGGGGCGATCGACATATCCAACGCCTCCGACACCGCGCCCTCGGCCTCGGCCAGCATGTGGGCGGCGCGGGCGGCCAGGGTTCGGCCTGCATCGGTCAGGGCGAAGCGCCGCGACGTGCGGTGGAGCAGGGTGGTCTTCAGCTGTTGTTCCAGACGCGTCACCGCTTTGGACACGGTCGCGTTGGACAGGCCCAGCGTCTCGGCTGCGCCGGAGAAGGATTGGCTGTCGGCGACCTTGGCGAAGATGGCCAGGGCTTCCAGATCGGGCAGGCGGGACATGGGCGGCTTTGCGTCCTGAAACGATGAGTTTCGGGTGTTTCTATTTCTGATCGGTCGCCGATCTCTATCTTGGCGTCAAGCAAAGGCGTCGGACGGTTCCGACGCGAAAGGACGAGTGCGATGATCGAGCGCAGACCATTTGAATCCCTCGGCGGCGCCAACCACGGCTGGCTGAACGCCAAACACCATTTTTCCTTCGCCAACTACTATGATCCCAAGCGGATGAGTTGGGGCAGTCTGCGGGTCTGGAACGACGACGAGATCGCCGCCGGCACGGGCTTCCCGCCGCATCCCCACGCCGACATGGAAATCATCACCTATGTCCGCGACGGGGCCATCACCCATGAGGACAGTCTGGGCAACAAGGGCCGCACCGTCGCTGGCGATGTCCAGGTGATGAGCGCCGGAACCGGCATCCGGCACGCCGAATACAACGCCGAGCCGGACCTTACACGGATTTTCCAGATCTGGATCGAGCCGACCCGTCGCGGCGATGCGCCGAGTTGGGGCACCAAGCCTTTCCCCAAGGGCGAGCGGTCAGGCCAGTTCGTGGTCCTGGCGTCGGGCTTTGAGGGCGATACTCTTGAAAGCGGTGGGGACGCCCTGCCGATCCGCACCGATGCGCGGATTGTGGCGGCGACGCTGAAGGCGGGCGACAGCGCCGACTATCCGCTAGGCGGCGCGCGGCGGGCCTATTTGGTCCCGGCGAAGGGCGAGGTCGAGGTCAATGGCGTCCGACTGAACGCCCGTGACGGCGCGGCCATCGCTCAGGAGGATGTCGTCACGGTCAAGGCGCTGTCCGACGCCGAGGTCGTGCTGGTGGACGCCGCCTGATTTTCGGAACAAGCTTCACGGTCGGACCCGATCCGACCGTGAACAACCGCATCAAAAAGGCGAGGAAAGAGAATGTTCAATCAAGCGAATGGCTGGTCTTCCCGCGCCCTGGCGGCGCTCAGGATCGTCGCCGGTCTGTTGTTCCTGGCGCATGGCGTCATCAAGGTCTTCGGCTTTCCGGCCGGGGCCGAACCCGGTCAGCAGGAGTTGCTGTCGCTGTTCGGCATCGGCGGGGTGATCGAGCTGATCACGGGCCTGCTGCTGATCCTGGGCCTGTTCACACGTCCGGCCGCCTTCATCGCCTCGGGCCAGATGGCCGTGGCCTACTGGATGTTCCACTTCCCCAGCAGCCCGTATCCGGCCGTGAACGGCGGCGACGCGGCCATCCTGTACTGCTTCATCTTCCTGTACATCTTCACAGCCGGTCCGGGCGCGTGGAGCATGGACAATCGAACCGCAAAGCGGTTCTGACTTGTGGGAATGAAAAGGCCGCCGCGCTGTCCTGCGCGGCGGCCTTTTCATGCCTGAAGGCTTGCGGCCCAGTCGGCGGCGCGGACCAGGCTGTCGACGATGCCGGGTTCCGACGAGGCGTGGCCGGCGTCGCCGACGATGTCCAGATGCGCCTCGGGCCAGGCGCGGTGCAACGCCCAGGCGCCTGAAATCGGCGTCACCACGTCGAACCGGCCCTGCGCGATCCAGCATGGGATATGCCGCATCCGGTCAACATTCTTCAGCAGCCAGCCGTCTTCCTCGAAGAAACCGGCGTTGGTGAAGAACCAATTCTCGATTCGGGCGAAGGCGACGGCGAAGTCGGGCTCGGCGAACTTGTCAGGCCGGGCGTTGGGGCCCTCGACGCTGACGGTCTCGCCCTCCCAGCTGGACCAGGCGACGGCGCAGCGTTCGCGCTCGGCGACGTCATCGCCGATCAGCCGCTTGTAATAGGCGGCCATCAGGTCGCCGCGCTCGGCCTCGGGGATGGGGGCGACGAAGCGCTCCCAGGCGTCGGGGAAGATCATCGAGGCGCCGTCCTGATAGAACCAGTGCAACTCCTTCTTTGTCAGCAGGAAGATGCCGCGCAGCAGCAGGGCCAGAACCCGATCCGGGTGGGTGATGGCGTAGGCCATCGACAGGGTCGAACCCCAGGACCCGCCGAACACCACCCATTTGTCGACGCCGCACAGGACGCGCAGACGCTCGATATCGTCGATCAGGGTCCAGGTCGTGTTGTCTTCCAGCGAGGCGTGGGGCCGCGACTGACCGCAGCCGCGCTGGTCGAACATGATGATGCGATAGACGGCGGGATCGAAGAAGCGTCGCATGCCCGGATTGACCGCGCCGCCTGGGCCGCCGTGCAGCACGATCACCGGCAGGCCGTGCGGATTGCCGGATTCCTCGTAATAGATTTCATGCACGCCTTCGGTCGGCATCCAACCCGAGGCGTAGGCCTCGATCTCGGGGTGAAGCACACGACGCGGCTCGGCGGGCGTGGGGAAGGCCATGGATGCTTGGTCTTTCTACAAGGAAATCAGGGGCGAGAACGCAAGGCCGCAAACGCCAGGCAGAGCCAGCCGGCGATCATCAGCAGGCCGCCGATCGGGGCCACGGCGCCGAACGCCGGCACGCCGAGAAACGCGATCGCCGCCAGGGCGAGGCAGAAGATCAGGCCGCCGATCGATCCGAGCCAGCCCGCAAGGCGCGCCAGCCCGCCGCCCCCTGTCCATTGGGCGCAGGCGAAGGCGAAGACGGCGTGGACAATCTGATACTGGGCGCCGGTGGTCAGCAGGGTCTTGATCTGCGGCCCGGCGCCATGCGCGGCGAAGGCGCCCAGCGCCACGGCCAGGGCGCCATTCAGGGCGGCGAAGACGATCAGGTTGCGACTCACTGTCATCCGAAAACCCTAGACCGCCAGTTCGTCGATGTCTGCGACGCAGGAAGGTTAACCGACACGCGGCAGCGGCGTCAGGTGGCTGGCCATGGCCGAGGCGGCGGCCTTGACGCCCTTTCGCACGGCCGCCTCATTGGCGGGGGCGGGCGCGCGCAGCAGGCCGATCGACGGCGTCAGAGGGCCGTCCGGCAAATCCGAGAGCACGCGGTAGAGAATATAGGAGCCGGCGTCTTCCTCGATGTCGGACGAGGCGTCGGCCTGCAGCCCGGCGGCGGTCAGGGCGCGAACCATGTCGGCGACGGGCGCCGTGGTGCGGGCCACGCCCGGCCCGGTGCTGGACAGGCGGTGCTTGTAGTCGAGAGTGCGGTTTTCAGCGCGCATCTGGACCCGGAAGCCTGCGCCCTTTTGCGTGCGTCCGACCAGGAGGACGGCCCGGCATTCCCCGCTCCCGAGACGGGCGGCCAGGGTCGAGGCGAGTTCGTCGGGATCGGCGGCGGCGATGGGCAAGGCGCGGGCCCCGCTGGGACTCCAGATTTCGCCCGACAGATCCTCGACCAGATCCCACCCATCATCGTCGCCGTCATAGGCGCATATGATGATGCCAGGGCGGCGATCGTCGCTCGTCCGACTGTCGATTTCGTTCATCGTGCCAGTCATAGCCCCATCCATGACAGTTCGGTGACGTGCAAGTGGCTGTAACTTCCCGACGCCGTCAAGTCCGCAAAAGTCTTAGCCCAGGTCGCCGACCGCCGCATCCAGCAACATGAAGGCGCGACCGCTGTCGGACGCCAGGCTGGACTGCACCGCCGCGCTGTCTCCGGCGCGAGCCGAGGCGTTCAGCATGACCGCGAAGTTGCGGACATAGCGTTCGGCGTCAGCCCGCAGTTCAGCGTCGCTGAGGACACGGCGAGACACGCTGCGGACGGCGGCCGGGGCGACGCGACGCACGATCTGACGCGCGGCGTCGGGGTCGCCGTTGCTGAAGGCGCGGGCGGCTTCTTCGACTCGCGAGCGGGGCAGGAGGGCGTTGGGATCGACGCCCATACGCCGGATCGCAGCGGCGACTCGGTCGGACAGAGCTTCAGCCTCGGCAGGCGAAGGGGAGGGCGTGTCTAGCTCCAGCGGGGTCTCGTTATCGTCGTCGCCTTCGATCAGATCGCTCCAGTCCAGGCCCTTGTCCGTGGACGACGGCGGCGTCTCTGCGGGCTCGAGGCGCAGGCGGCTGCGTAAACCGAACCGGCGCTCTTCGGCAGGCGGCGAGGCAGGGGGCGTTGGGCGATCGATCCGGCGCTCGGGGCGAGGTTCGGGCCGGGCTTCGATCTCTGCGGCCGGTTCGCGACGACGCGCTGGCGTCGTATCGCCCGACACCACGCCCATCAGACGCACGGCCTCGGTCAGCATGTCGTAGTTCCGGCGCACGCGATCCTGGAAGCCGACATCCAGCGCCTCGGTGTCCTCGGCCGCCTTGCGCGAGGCGGCGGAAAGGGAGGCCAGGCCTTCCTCGACCGTAGCGCGCACGGCGTCGGCGCGGGCGCGGGCTTCCTGAGGCAGGCGCGCGGCGCGTTCGTCGATGTCGGCGACGGCGGTGTCGATTTCCGACAAGGCGCTGTTGAGACGAGCGACCAGGGTTTCCAGCCGGCTGACCATCCGCTCGCCGGTCTCTTCGACCAGGCCGGATGTTTCGGTGACGATGCGGCGGGCGTCGGCGATGCGGGCGTCGGCGGCCGTGTCGGCCTTCTGGGCCGCTTCGAACAAGCTCTCGCCCAGGCGGTCGGTGCGAAGACGGGCCTGTTCGGCGGCGTCGGCGGCGGCGGCGCGGGAATCCTCGGCCGTGGCGCGCATCTGTTCCAGGGCGCGGCGCGTCTCTTCCATCAGGGCGTCGCGCGCCTCGGCCGCCAGCGCTTCGAAGCGATCCAGGGCGAGCTTGGTGGCGGAATCGAAGCCGTCGGCCTCGCGTTGCGACATATCCACCAAGGCGCGGAACTGGTCGGTGGCGGCCTCGACCAGATCGCGCATGGACTCGACCGAGGTTTGGGTGGTGCGATCCAGATCGCCCGCGGCGCTGCGCGTGGCGGACAGGTGTTCGATCAACTGGGCGCGCTGGCTTTCCACCTGAGCGGAGAAGTCCTCCTGATCGGTGCGCAGGGCGTAGGCGGCGGTGACCAGGGCGGCGCGCTGTTGGCTGAGGCCTTCCTCGACGGACTGGATCTGCTCGGCGACGCCCGAACCGGCGTTCTCAAGTCGAATGGTCTGGCGCGCCAGATCGTCGGAGGCCACGCGGGCGGCGTCCTGGGCTTCGCCTGCGGCGGCGGCGAGGTCGGCGGCGCGCGCGGCGAGGGCGGCCTCGGCCTCACGCAGTTGCGCCTGAGCCAGATCGGAGGCGTCCGCGACCATACGCGACTGCCGCTCGACCGCGTCGATGACGCCCGACGCCTGGGTATCCAGATGGATCCCCAAGGTCTGCATCTGGTCGCGCTCGCGGCCCAGGTTTTCGGTGAGCCGACGCGCGGTGCGGCCAGCGTTCTCAGCCGCCTCGTTCAGGCGCGTTGTCTCCTGGGCCAGCGCCTCTCGGAGCAGGGCCATGTCGTTGCGGGCACGTTCCGCCGCCAGTGCGGCGTGATCGATGTCGGCACGCAGCGTCTGAAGCACCTCGCCGGTCTGCTGGGCGGCCAGGGCGGTCGGGGCCACCAGGGCCTCGGCCAGTTGCCGGGCGCGACGCGTCTCTGCGGCCAGACCGGCACCCTGTCGGACGGCATGGGCCAACATGATGGCCAAACCCGCAGGGGCCAGGGCGATCAGGGCGTAGATGGCGATCCGCAGCGGGTCCAGTTCCGCCCCGCCGGCGCCGAACTCGTAAGCGGCCCAGGAGGCGACGCCGCCGATCCACATGGCGGAGGCGACGCCTGCGATCACATAGGCGTGGCGCCTGGACGGCTCGCCCTGGGGCTTGGCTTGAAGGGTTTTTACAGCCGGTGGTTTGGACAACTCGAACGGCGCGGGCGGCTGACCGGCGGTGACGGCCATATCGACAGGAGGCTCTGGCGTCGGTGTTGCAGCGGTGGGGGCGGCGCCCTTTTCGGCGGCAAGGGCGCGTTCTTCGGCCTGCCGCTGCTCTTCCAGCAGGCGACGGCGGCGGCGCTCCGACATCGGCGGCTCGAACGTCGGCTGCACGATTTCGAAATCAGGCTCGGGAATCGGGTCGAGCGACGGTGTCGCCTCCTGGACCGGCATTTCATCGGAGGCCGAAAGATCGACCGGCGCGACGGCCTCGTCGTCGGTCAGCTTCAGCGGCGGCCGTTTGGGAGACTTCATAAGCTCAAAAACTCGATCTCTACGCGGGCGTCCGACAGCGCCGAGGAAACCCTAAAGCATGATCGATGCGGACGAAACCGACTCAAGCCCGCAACCTTTCGATGAACCGCGTCATGCAGCGCGCAAAGCGCCGCAGCGTTCAGCAGTCGCGCTTGGATTCGGACAGCAGCGTGGCGTTGGAGCCGGTGTCCCGACACTCCACCACCCGGCGCACTTCGCGGTCGCCGTGGTTGGGGTTGTGGGTGTCGACGCCGAACTGCGTCAGGACGGCGGCGGCCAGCAGGGCGATGAAGCCAGCGATCAGTTCGACAAGCGCCTGCATTCTACCCTCCCTCGCAGCCTGTATGGCTACGCTCCTTATGCGCCAAATCGGCGAACGTCACAATCCCGCCCTGAAAGATTGACCGAGAGACACGCGCGTGGAACGGAGGAGGCAGGCGCTTCGACACCATGTCACGCGAATCAGACAGATAGGTCGCATGACTTTAGCCGGCGACAGTTACGAAGGCAGTCTGCTGGAGCCGGGGCCAGCCCTGTGGACGTCCGCCGTCGCGCACCGCTTTTCGGTGCTGATGGAAAACGAGGCCTATTTCGACGCACTGTCGTCCGCAATTCATAAGGCTCAACGCTCCATCGTGCTGCTGGGATGGCAGTTCGATCCACGCACCCATCTGGATCCGGAAACGCGGCCCGGCGACAAATCGGCGGAAATCGGTCGCCAGCTGCGGATGCTGGTCAAGAAGAAGCCGGATCTGGATGTGCGACTGCTCATCTGGAAATCGCCGCTGCTGATCGCGGCGTCGCAGGGCTTTTATCCGCATAAGGCACAGCGCTGGTTCCGTAAGCGGATGGTGGAGTTCCGGCTCGATTCCCCCGGTCCTATCGGCGCCTGCCACCACCAGAAGGTGGTGGTCATCGACGACAAGGTGGCCTTCTGCGGCGGCGGCGACATCTCGACCGATCGCTGGGATTCTGACGAACATCTGGACGGCGACCCGCGCCGCGCCCTGCCTAGCGGTCTGATCTGCAAGGCGCGTCACGAGGTGATGAGCGTCATGGACGGCCCTGCGGCGCGGGCGCTGGGCGATCTGGCGCGGGAACGCTGGTTCAAGGCGACGTGGGAGCGCACCATCCCGGATGAGGTCGAGGACGATCCCTGGCCCGACGGCGTGCCGGTGCAGATGACCGACGTGCCCGTCGGCATCGCCCGCACAGAGCCGAAATGGTCGGGGCGTCACGAGGTGCGCGAGAGCGAAGCCTTGCATCTGGAATCAATTCGGCGCGCCAAGCGGCTGATCTATATCGAGAACCAGTATTTCACCTCGCCGGTCATCGCCGCCGCATTGGCCGAACGTCTGGCCGAGGTGGATGGGCCGCAGGTCATCGTCATCTCGACCGCCAAGAGCCCGAGTTGGTTCGACAGCATGACCATGGACACGGCCCGGGCCGAGGTGCTGCACCGGCTGGAACAGGCGGACAAATACAACCGCTTCTTCGCCTTCGCCCCGCTGACCGCCGACGGCGACCGGATTATCGTCCATGCCAAGGTGACCATCATTGATGATCGGTTGCTCAGGATCGGGTCCACCAATCTGAACAACCGGTCGATGGGCCTGGATACCGAATGCGACATCGCCGCCGAGCCTGTCGATGCGGCGGGTCGGGCCTTCATCACGGCGTACCGTCACCGGACGATCGCCCATTGGTTAGGTGTCGCGACGGAGGACTATGCGGCGGTCGAGGGCGTCTTCGGCTCGGTGGGGCAGGCGATTTGCAACTTCGAAACCGATCGGCTGAAGCCGCTAGGCTCAGAGCCGCCGACGCGTATCCAGCGGATGTTCGCGGAATGGCAGTTGGGCGACCCGACGTCGTCCAGCGACGCCTGGCGCCCGTGGAAGCGTCTGAACCGTTCGCAGCGCACGCGACCGGCGTCCGAGGGCGGTCACGCGCCGGGCTGAATGACCTCGAAATCGACGATCAGCGGCAGGTGGTCCGAGGCGACGCGGGCCAGAGGCGAGAAGGCGGATTGCACCGCGCGGATGCGGATATGCGGGCTGACGAAACAGTGGTCGATGCGGATGGCGGGGAAGGCGGACGGGAAGGTCTTTACGCTGGGCTTCTGGCCCAACTGACGCTGGCAGTCCTGCAGGCTGCGACACAGGGTCTGATAGGGGCGTGTGATCGAAGTCGCGTTGAAATCGCCGGCCAATAGGATCGGTCCCTCGCATGCGCCGATCCAGCCCGATCCGGCCAGAGCGGCGGCCTGAAGCCGCTGCTCGCGTGGTACCAAGCCCAAGTGGGTGTTCATGACGTTGACGGCCGTGCCGTCGATCTCGATTTCCGACCAGATCGCGCCACGTGGTTCCAGGCCTGGAATGCCGCTCACCGTCGGCAGGGCGCCAGCGCGGATCAGCCGTTCGGGGTGCGGGGTCAGGATGGCGTCGCCGTACTGTTCAGCCTCGACCCGCATCGCCGGGTGAAAGCGTGAGGTCATGGCCAGACCGTCGGCGATCGCCTCGGCCTGATCGACTCCGCCCGTGCGCGCGCGGCCAACATCCAGTTCCTGCAGGCAGACGATGTCCGGCTCGAACTCGGCGATGACGGCGACGATCCGGCCGACATCTAGGCGACGATCCGTGCCGACGCAGCGGTGGACGTTGTAGGTGAGAAGGCGAGGCATGAACTGGCGGCTGTTTGAACGTTGACCGTGGGCTAGGCCTTCTGGCGCGCGAATGCGACCCCGATGCGACGATCAGAGCAGGATCAGATGATCGGGCAACTCGTTGCGATTGTCGGCGCGCGGCGGAAAGTGGCGGGCCAGAACCTCGCCGCACAGACCGATGGCGGCGGCGAAGCCATCGACGGGGCGGTCGGCGCGCAGTTCGCGGGTCAGGACGGCGACGGCCTGAGCCCAGGCGTCCTCATCGACCTTGGCGTAGATGCCTTCATCGGCGATCAGTTCAACCTGATGTTCGTCCAGGGCTGCGAAGATCAGAACGCCCGTGCGCTCCTGCGTGACATGGACGCCTTGAGCCATGAACTGCTGCAAGGCCGCCTCCCTCACGCGGCCGCGCCTGACGCCGGCGGGCGTCACGAGACGGCGCACGGCCGGGATACGGGTTATCAGAAAGACGCTGACGAAGACGACGGCCTGCGACAGGGCGTAAAGGCCCAGAGCCTGCGCCGTCGTGGCGTCCTGCGCGGCCTGGTGCGCCGCCTCCCAGCCATCGCTGGGCCAGCGAAGATCCAGCACGAACGGAACGAAGACGATCGGGGCCACAAGCGCCATCGCCGCGGCCCAGGCCAGGCTGACGTCCACATAAGTCGAGACCCGACGCGCCACGACGCAGAAGATTTCGCCGGATGTCTGACGCTCGGCCGCCGCTATGGCTTCGGCGATGCGGCTGCGGTCGTTATCCGTGATCTGCATCACCATCCCCCCGAGGCGCCGCCGCCGCCGAAACTGCCGCCTCCGCCGCCGAACCCGCCACCGCCGAAGCCGCCGCCGCCACCCCAACCGCCGCCGCCTCTGCCGGAGTTCCGCAGCGCCTCTGACGCCGCCCACAGCAGGACCGAGCTGACATTGCTGCGTCGTCCGCGCCCGGACCGCATGGCGATCAAGAAGATGAACAGGAAAAGCCCGGCGATGATGACCAGCGGAATGATGGAGTCGCCCTTGGTGTCGGCTTGCTCGGCTGCGGCGGCCTGGGCGCGCGCCTGCGCCTCCGCCGGGTCGAGCGAAAGCTGGGCGATCAGGGCGTCTACGCCCTTGATCACGCCGGCCTGGTAATCGCCGTCTCGAAACGACGGGAGGATGTCGTTGCGGATGACCTGGGACGAGAAGGCGTCGGTCAGAATGGGCTCCAGCCCATAGCCGACCTCGACGCGGACCTTGCGTTCATTTGGCGCGACGATCAGCAGGGCGCCGTTGTCGTTTTTTTTCTGGCCGATGCCCCAGGCGCGACCCAGCTGATAGCCGTAGTCCTCGATCTCCTGATCCTGCAGGCTGTTGACCGTCACGACGACCAACTGGTCGGTTGAACTAGCTTCCAACGCCGCGAGCTTTTCGGTCAGGGCCTGTTCCGTCGCCGGATCGATCAGATTGGCCTGATCGACCACGCGGCCGGTCAGGGGCGGGAAGTCGATCTTGCTCTGCGCCGCCGCCGGCAAAACCAGCAGCAAGGCGACGACAAGGCTGAAAAGGAGGGCGGCGACGCCCGGCGAACGCCGCGCCGCCGCTTGAAGGTTTGTCACTGGGCGGGCGGGGTCGCGCCCGGCGCCACGGCCGGTGCGCCGCCGCCGGGCGCCGAGGCGTTGGCGGGCGGGGCGTTCAGGTTGAAGTTGACCTGGGGCGCCGACTGGGCGGCGGCGGTGGCGGTGAAAAGCTGCATTGGCTTCGACCCGCCATGCAGGGTCTTGGCCCAGATCACCTGCGGGAAGGTGCGCAGGGTCGTGTTGTAGTCGCGAACCGCCTCATTGTAGTCGCGGCGCGCGATCTGGATGCGGTTTTCAGTGCCTTCCAGTTGAGACTGCAGGGTCAGGAAGTTCTGGTTGGCCTGAAGCTGCGGATAGGCTTCGACCGTCACCAGCAGGCGCGACAGGGCGCCGGACAGCTGGCCCTGGGCTTCCTGATACTGCTGGAAGGCCTGCGGATTATCCAGGTCGTCGGCCGAGACGTTGACCGAAGTGGCGCGGGCGCGGGCGTTGATGACGTCCGTCAGAGTTGTGCGTTCCTGGATAGCGGCGCCTTGAACCGTCGCGACCAGATTGGGGATCAGGTCGGCGCGGCGCTGATACTGGCTCTGCACATCGGCCCAGGCCGCCTCGGCGCGTTCCTGCTTGGTTGGAATGGTGTTGTAGCCGCAGCCCGCCACGGCGGGGACGATCATCAGAGCGCCGGTCAGGGCGACGGCGCGAGCGTTGAAGCGGACCATGACATCTCCCGTTCGGCGACAGCGCCGTTCAGCGGGACTATTCACCGGCCCAATGAATGCATCAAGCGTCCAATGGCTCCGGTTGGAGATTGTTGAGGCGGCAGGCGGCCGAATAGGTGTTGGCCAGCAGACAGGCGATGGTCATCGGCCCGACGCCGCCCGGCACCGGGGTGATACGGCTAGCGACCTCGACCGCCTCCTTGAAAGCGACATCGCCGACGACGCGGGTCTTGCCCTCGGCGGCCTTGACGGGATCAGCCGAGGGGACGCGGTTGATGCCCACGTCGATGACGGTCGCGCCCGGCTTGATCCAGTCGCCCTTGATCATCTCGGGCCGACCGACGGCGGCGACCAGAATGTCGGCGCGGCGGCAGACCTCGGGCAAGTCCCGCGTGCGCGAGTGGGCGATGGTGACCGTGCAGCTTTCGCTCAGCAGCAACTGCGCCATCGGCTTGCCGACGATGTTGGAGCGGCCGACGATGACGGCGTTCAAACCTGACAGATCGCCGAGTTGATCCTTCAGCAGCATCAGACAGCCCAGGGGCGTGCAGGGGACCAGACCCGGCAGGCCGACGGCCAGACGACCGGCGTTCACGACGTGAAAGCCGTCCACATCCTTGTCTGGCGAAATGGCGTCCAGAACCACCGTCGCGTCGATGTGGGCGGGCAGGGGCAGTTGCACCAGGATGCCGTGAATGCCGGCATCCGCATTCAACTGGGCGATCAGGGCCAGCAGTTCATCCTGGCGGGTCGATTCGGCCAGGCGGTGGGTGTCGGAGCGCATGCCGGCGCGCAGGGTCGTCTCGCCCTTGTTGCGGACGTAGATTTGGCTGGCCGGGTCCTCGCCGACGATGACGACGGCCAGACCGGGTTTGACGCCGTGCGCGGCTTCCAGCCGGGCGACGGCTGCGCCGACGCGTTCCACCAGGGCGGCCGAGAAGGCCTTGCCGTCGATCAGGGTCGCAGGCGTGGATTGGGCCGACATGGCAGCTCCGTCTGGCGGGAAATCAGGATGGCGGCGATTTACAGCCGTCACGGTTCGGCGTCTATGATCCGCAGCCTATGCAGGAGGAATTCATGAACCGTCCGTCGCTCGCCGCCGCTGTCAGCACCCTGGCCTTCTTGTGGGCGGTCGCGCCGGCCGTGGCCCAGGACGCGCAGCCGCTGCGCATCGGCGCCAATGTGAACGGCGCCCTGACGGACGGCGACGCCAAGGCGTCGGCGGACGAATATCGCTATGACGACTATCGCTTTGAGGCGCGGGCGGGGCAGCGGCTGGAAGCCACGCTGAGATCGGACGCTTTCGACGCCTATCTGGAAGTCTATGCCGACGGCGCAGCGGGCGAGCCGCTGGCGTCCGATGACGACGGTTTGGGGGACGGCACCAATGCGCGGCTGCGCTTCACGCCGGAGCAGGCGGGGACTTATGTGCTGAGAGCCCGGACGCTGAGCGGACTGGACGGCGGCGACTATCAGCTGTCGTTGCAGGAACGCCCGGCGCCCCCGCGTGCGCCGCGACCCGGCGGCATTCGCGTTGGGGCGACCCAGAGCGGCGAACTGACGGCGCGCGATCCTGAGCAAGACGACGGCGGCCGCTATGACGCCTACGCCTTCCGCGCCAACGCCGGCAATCGGTTTGTGGTGACGCTGGACTCCGAGGCCTTCGATCCCCTGGTGCGGGTGGGGCAGATGAACGGTCCCGATTTCGTCGAGATCAGTTCGAACGACGATGCGCCCGGCGGCGGGCTGAACTCGCGCCTGACCTTCACGGCGCCGACCGCGGGCGAATATGTGATCCGGGCCACGTCGCTGGAAGACGGGATGGGTCGCTACGAACTGGGCCTGGCCGAGGCGCCGCCCGCGCCGCCGTCAAAGCCCATCGCGATCGGTGACGAGATCAAGGGCGAACTGGGCTCGGACAGCGCCACGAACGACGGCGGCCAGCGCGCGGAAACCTATCGCTTTACGGGGACAAACGGCCAGCGCGTAGCCATCGAGATGAAGTCGGGCGACTTCGACGCCTATCTGATGCTTCGTCGCGCATCGGACGATACTGTCCTGGCGGAGGATGACGACGGGGCCGGCTCCGGCACCGACGCCCGCATCGCGCGCACCCTGGACGCCGACGGCGACTACATCGTCGAGGCGCGCGGATTCAGCGACGAGGCCGAGGGCGACTATACGCTGAAGCTGACCGAAACCGCGCCGCCGCCGCCGCCGACCACGGCGACTCTTGGGCAAAAGGTCGAGGGCGAGATTGCGGATGACGACCCCCAGGCGGACGACGGCAAACGCTATGACGCCTACGTCATTTCCGGAACCGAGGGGCAGCGCGTCCAGGCGATCCTGCGGTCGGGCGACTTCGACGCCTATCTGGAGATCGGCAAGGCCGATGGTGAGTTCGAGGCCCTGGCCAGCGATGACGACGGCCTGGCCGAGGGCACGGATTCGCGGATGAACTTCACCCTGCCTTCGGACGGGAACTATGTGGTCCGCGCCATGCCGCTAGATGCGGAAAGCAAGGGCCTCTATTCGCTGGAACTGCTGGATCGCGGGCCGGAGCCCAAGCCCGGCAGTCTGCTGGTCGGTTCGACCGTGCGCGGAACCCTGTCCAACAGCGCCGCCATGAGCGACGAAGGCGCCTATTTCGACGCCTATCGCTTCCAGGCCAAGAAGGACGAGAAGCTGCGTCTGACGATGGTGTCAAACGCGTTCGACTCCTTCATCGACCTGGGCAAGGAGGACGAGGACGGCGATTTCACCAGCCTGGCCACCGATGACGACAGCCTGTCCGACGCGCACGCCAAGCTGGAGTGGACCGCGCCGGATGACGGCTGGTACGTCGTGCGCGCCCGCGCCTATGGGCCCAATCAGATGGGCGCCTATGCCCTGACGGTCGAGCGCCAACCGGCCGGCGCATCGACCTCGGCCCGGGATGATGCGCCCGCCGCGATGGCGCCCAAGTCGGGCACGTGATCGACCTGTGAGGTTGCCAAGCGCGGCAAGCGGCGTGTAGAGAGCCGCCTCCTGTTGGGGAGTAGCTTCCGGCGTTCGTCGTCGGGATCGCGTCAACATACTCGCGCTTCGGCGCGTGGCGCGATCAGCGGAACCACCGCCTAGCGAGACCAGCGTGTCCTGACGCCGCGACCGGCCGGTTCAGGACCGCTGTCACGCGTCCGGTCGAGTGCTGTTTCATGACCCCAGGCGCCATCGCCATTCTCTCGCTCAGCATGTCCACGGACGCCTTTGCGGCCGCCGTCGGACGCGGGGCGTCGCATCGACCTGTCGTCAAGGACGCGGTCAAGGCCGGCCTGGTCTTCGGCGTCATCGAGGCGATCACCCCCCTGATCGGCTGGGGACTGGGCATCATCGCCGCTGGCCTGGTCGAAAAGGTGGATCACTGGATCGCCTTCACCCTGCTGCTGATCGTCGGCGGCAAGATGATCTGGGAAGGCGTTCAACCTCGCGGCGCGGACGAGGATGAGGCGCCGCGCCGGTCCGGCCCCTGGGCACTCGTGGCGACGGCGGTCGGCACCAGCATCGACGCTGCGGCCGTCGGCGTGGGGCTGGCCTTCATCGGGGCCAATATCTGGGTGATCGCCGCCTCGATCGGCTTCACCACCTTCGTGTTGACGACCATCGGCATGCTGATCGGCAAGGCCGTGGGCACGCGCTTCGGCAAGACGGCTGAGATCATCGGCGGCATCGCCCTGATCGGTCTGGGCTCGGCGATCCTGCTGGAACACCTGGGTGTTCTCGGCGGCTGAGCCGGGTCAGGCCGAAGACAGCAGGTCCGCCGCGAAGGTTCGGTAACGACCGGCGCGGATGGCGTCGGTCGCACGGGCGATGTCCGGAGCGAAATAGTGGTCGCTGGCGTAGGGGGCGGCAGCCTCGCGGACGATGGCGAAGACCTGTTCCAGCGCCGGCGAGCTGGTGAGCGGCCGATGGAACTCCAGTCCCTGCGCCGCCGCCAGAAGCTCGATGCCGACCACCGTCGCCGTATTCTCGGCCATGTCAAGCAGGCGGCGGGCGCCGTGGGTGGCCATGCTGACGTGGTCTTCCTGATTGGCGCTGGTGGGCACGGTGTCCACGCTGCACGGATGAGCGACCATGCGGTTCTCGGCGATCAGGGCGGCGGCCGTCACCTGGGCGATCATGAAGCCGGAGTTCAGCCCGCTTTCCTTGACCAGGAAGGCCGGCAGTTCGCTCATCTTGGGATCGACCAGAATCGAGGTGCGACGTTCCGAAATATTGCCGATCTCGCAAAGCGCCATGGCGATCTGATCGGCAGCGAAAGCAACGGGTTCGGCGTGAAAGTTGCCGCCCGAAATGACGTCGCCATCCTCGATGAAGACCAGCGGATTGTCGGTCACGGCGTTGGCCTCGCGCGCCAGCGTGGCGGCGGCGCTGGCCAGCACGTCGAGGACTGCGCCCATCACCTGGGGTTGGCACCGAAGGGAGTAGGGGTCCTGGACCTTGGAGCAGTCGTCGCGGTGGCTGTCGCGGATGGCGGAGCCCGCCATCAGCTCGCGCAGGCGGGCGGCGACGGCGATCTGGCCCGGCTGACCGCGCAGGGCGTGGATACGATGATCGAACGGGGCGTCGGACCCTTTCAGCGCATCGACCGACAAGGCGCCGGCGGCGATGCCGGCCGCGAACGCCGCCTCGGCCGCGAACAGACCCGCCAAGGCCAGCGCCGTCGAACACTGGGTGCCGTTCAGCAGCGCCAGGCCTTCCTTCGGGCCGAGCGTAAGCGGCGTCAGGCCGACCTTCGCCAGAGCCGCTTCGGCCTCCAAGGTCTCGCCGTTCAGCCGCGCCTCGCCCACGCCGATCAGGACGCAGGACATATGGGCCAGCGGCGCCAGGTCGCCCGAGGCGCCGACCGATCCCTTGGACGGAATGCAGGGCAGGATGTCGGCGTTGACCAGGGCGATCAGGGCCTCCAGCGTTTCGCGCCGAACGCCGGAGGCGCCACGCGACAGACTGGCGATTTTCAGCACCATCAGAAGACGCGTCACCGCATCCGGCAGCAGCGGCCCGACCCCGCAGGCGTGGCTGAGAACCAGATTACGCTGCAGCGTCTCCAGATCTTCAGGCGCGATGGAGGTGTTGGCCAGCAAACCGAAGCCGGTGTTGACGCCATAGACGGTGCGCCCCTCGGCCACGATGGCGGCGATGGTCGCTGCGCCCTTGTCCACATCGGCCCAGGCGGCGGGCGTCAGTGAAACGGTAGCGGGGCCCTCCAGCACCGCACGAAGCTGCGCAAGCGTAAGAGGCGATTGGCCGAGGGTGATCGCGGTCATGGCTCAGGCCTTCAGGCTCGGAAGGTTCAGTTCGTGCTCGCGCGCGGCCGCGCGGGCGATCTCATAGCCGGCGTCGGCGTGACGCATGACGCCCGTGGCGGGGTCGTTCCACAGCACCCGCTGAAGGCGTTGGGCGGCCTCCGGCGTCCCGTCCGCGACGATGACGACGCCCGAGTGCTGGGAATAGCCCATGCCGACGCCGCCGCCGTGGTGCAGCGACACCCAACTGGCGCCCGAGGCCGTGTTCAGCAGGGCGTTCAGCAGAGGCCAGTCGGAAACGGCGTCCGATCCGTCCATCATGGCCTCGGTCTCGCGGTTCGGGCTGGCCACCGAACCGCTGTCCAGGTGATCGCGTCCGATGACGATGGGGCCGGACAGTTCGCCCGACGCCACCATGTCGTTGAACATCAGGCCGGCGCGGTGGCGGTCACCCAATCCGATCCAGCAGATACGGGCGGGAAGGCCTTGAAAGGCAATGCGCTCGCCCGCCATGTCGAGCCAGCGATGCAGACCTGCATTGTCGGGGAACAGGCGCTTCATCGCCGCGTCTGTCTTTCTGATATCTTCCGGATCGCCGGTCAGGGCCGCCCAGCGGAACGGACCGATCCCCCGACAGAACAGCGGGCGGATGTAGGCGGGCACGAAGCCGGGGAAGTCGAAGGCGTTGGAGACGCCCGCGTCGAAGGCCACCTGACGGATGTTGTTGCCGTAGTCGGTGGTCGGCACGCCCATCGCCTGGAAGTCCAGCATGGCCTTCACATGCGCGACGATGGAGGTGCGCGCAGCGTCGGCGACGCTGTTTGGATCGCTGACGCGCTTGTCTTCCCACTGCGCGACGGTCCAGCCCGCGGGGAGATAGCCGTTGATCAGATCGTGCGCGCTGGTCTGGTCGGTGACCAGATCGGGCCGCACGCCGCGCCGGACCATTTCAGGCAACAGATCGGCTGCATTGCCCAACAGGCCGATCGACAAAGGTTTCTTGTCCCGGAACGACTGCTCCAGCAGCGCCAGGGCCTCGTCCAGGGTTTCGGCCATCACGTCGACGTAGCGTGTCCGCAGACGGAACTCGATGCGGCTGCGTTGGCATTCGATCGTGATGCAGGACGCGCCCGCCATGGTCGCGGCCAGAGGTTGGGCCCCGCCCATGCCGCCAAGACCTGCGGTCAGGATCCATTTGCCGGACCAGTCGCCGCCGTAGTGCTGGCGGCCGGCCTCCATGAAGGTCTCATAGGTGCCTTGGACGATGCCCTGGGTGCCGATGTAGATCCACGAGCCGGCGGTCATCTGGCCATACATGGCCAGGCCCTTGCGATCGAGCTCGTTGAAATGCTCCCAGGTCGCCCATTTCGGCACCAGATTAGAGTTGGCGATCAGGACGCGCGGGGCGTCGGCATGGGTGCGGAAGACGCCGACCGGCTTGCCGGATTGAACCAGCAGGGTCTCGTCGGCCTCCAGCGTCTGCAGGGTCTCGACGATCCTGTCGAAGGCCGCCCAATCCCGCGCCGCCTTGCCAATGCCGCCATAGACAACGAGGTCCTGCGGCCGCTCGGCGACCTCGGGATCGAGATTGTTCATCAGCATGCGCATGGCCGCCTCGGCGGCCCAGGTCTTGGCGGTCTTTTCGGGTCCGCGCGGGCTGCGGACGATCCGGGCGTTGGGCGTTTTCATAGTCAGCTCTCGGCGAAGGCGATGCAGGCGGTCAGGACGCGGCGCAAATGGCCACGCATCGGCTCGGCGCGGTCCGGCTCATAGGGGCTGGGCCAGTTTTCGCGCGAAACCGGGCCGGCGGGATCGAGGATGTAGCCCCGGTCCGCCAGTTCCATCTGGATGGCGTGAAGACCGGCCTCGGGACGGCCGTAGTGGCGCGTGGTCCATCCGCCCTTGAAGCGGCCGTTGACGACGACGCTGTCGCCGCTGATCGCACAGGCTTTTTCGACAGCCTGCGTCAGCTCGGCGGCGCAGGTGACGCCGTCGTTGTCGCCGATATTGAACTGAGGCAGTTCGCCCTCGAACAGGCGCGGCACGACAGACCGGATCGAATGGGCGTCGTAGAGGACGACCGGACCTCGGCTACGCAGACGCTCCAACTGGCCCTGCAGCGCGGCGTGATAGGGATCGAACCAGATCGCGCGGCGCTCCTCCGTTTCGGCCGCGTCGGGCTCCTGACCTGCGCGATACAGCGGCTCCCCGTCGAAGGTTTCGGTCGGGCACAGGCCGGTCGTTGTCATACCGGGATAGAGCGAGACGCCAGACGGATCGCGATTCACGTCGATGACGCTGCGTGACACGCCCGTTCGCACCAGGGTGGCGCCCATGTCGATCGCGAAGTCGTACAGCCGATCCACCCACCAGTCCGCATCCTTGCGCGCCAGCCAGGGTGAGGTCATCCGCGCTTCGATGGCAGCCGGAATATCCGTTCCGGTGTGCGGCAGGCCGATCACCAGCGGCGCCGAACCTTCGTGGATGGTCAGCCAGTCCTGCATCCGTTCGGCCTCCCTCGCCAAATCGATCCACCGTGGTATGTCTAGACATATTGATCGTAACGATACGGACCTGTCCAGTGACCCTTCAGCCGCAGCCTGTGGATCGCTCTCTCTGGTTCGAGGCGGCTCTCTTGCCCAACGGCTGGGCGCGCGATGTCCGCATCGGCATCGCGGGCGGGCGGATCGTCAGTCTGGAAACCGGCGTGGCGCGCAGCCCGGCGGACGAGGGGGGCCGTGTCGCCCTGCCGGGCGTCGCCAATGTCCACAGCCACGCCTTTCAGCGCGCCATGGCGGGCCTGACCGAAGCGCGCGGGCCTTCGGACGACGACTTCTGGACGTGGCGCGAGCTGATGTACCGCTTCCTGGATCGGGGCGGGCCGGAAGAGATCGAGGCCATCACCGCACTGGCCTTCATGGAAATGCTGGAGGGCGGCTTCACCCGCGTCGCCGAGTTCCACTATCTGCACAACGACCCGTCGGGCGCGGCCTATTCGGACCGGGCCGAGATCGCTGCGCGGATCGTGACGGCGGCGCAGGCGACGGGCATCGCCCTGACCCTGCTGCCGGTCTTCTACGCCCATGCCGGGTTCGGCGGTCAGCCGCCGGCGCATGGACAGCGGCGCTTCATCAACGATCTGGACGGTTTCGCCGATCTGGTCGCGCGATGCCGGACCCTGACCGCCGATCTGCCCGACGCCGTGGTCGGGGTGGCGCCGCACAGCCTGCGCGCCGTCAGCCCGGATGAACTGACGGCCATGCCTGCGCTGGCGGGCGACGGTCCGATCCATATCCATGTCGCCGAACAGACCAAGGAGGTTGCGGACTGCCTGGCCTGGTCTGGCGCGCGGCCGGTCGAATGGCTCCTGGCCAATGCGTCGGTCGATCCGCGTTGGTGCCTCATCCATTCCACCCATGTGACTGAGACCGAGTGGCGCGGCGTCGTTACGCACGGCGCCGTCGTCGGTCTGTGCCCCATCACCGAGGCCAATCTGGGCGACGGCGTCTTCCCGGCGGCCGAGTTCACGCGCGGCGGCGGGCGGTTCGGCATCGGGACCGATTCCAACGTGCAGATCGGCGTCGCAGAGGAACTGCGAATGCTGGAATACAGTCAGCGGCTGGCGCTGCGCGGTCGCGCGGTCATGGCGGACCCTGAACGGTCGACGGGCCGCGCCTTGTTCGATCGCGCGCTGGCGGGCGGCATCCAGGCGACGGGCGCGGCGTCGGGTCTGAGCGTCGGGGCGTCGGCAGACATCGTATCGCTTGATACAAGCGGCGTCGCCTTTGCGGGACGGTCGGGCGATGCGGTGCTCGACAGCTGGATCTTCGGCGCGCCGACAGGCTCGATCCGTTCGGTGTGGCGCGCGGGGCGGGAGGTCGTGAAAGACGGCCGCCACATCGCGCGGGACGGCATCGAGGCGCGTTATCGCAAGGCCTTGTCGGCGGTGTTGGGGTGAGCCTTCATCGCCGCATCTACGCCGATCTGGAGGGGCTCATCCTGTCCGGCGAGCTATCGCCCGGCGACCGCATTCCGTTCGAGCATGAGTTGACTGAACGCTACAACTGTTCGCGCATGACGGTGTCCAAGGCCATCTCGGAACTGGCGGGGCGGGGGCTGGTGACGCGCCGACGCAGAGCCGGTACCTTCGTCGCCCAGCCCAAGGCCCACGCTGCCGTCCTGGCTATTCCCGACCTGCGGGCCGAGGTGATCGAGCGCGGGCAGGCTTACGGCTACGTCCTGATGGAGCGGATCGAACGCGAGCCAGATGGTGAGGACGAAATCGAACTGGCGTCGGGTGGTCTTCTGCTGGATCTGACCTGTCTGCACAGCGCCGACGGCGCGCCCCTGGCCTTGGAACACAGGCTCATCGCGCTCGGCGCGGCGCCTAAAGCCATAGATGTCGATTTTCATACGGTTCCGCCGGGAAGCTGGCTGCTGGACTCGGCGCCCTGGACTGAGGCTGAGAACCGCATCTCAGCGATCGCGGCGGACGCCCGCGCTGCCCGCCTGCTGGAACTCAAGCCCGGCGCCGCCTGTCTATGCGTCGAGCGGCGGACATGGCGGGACGGGCAGGGGGTGACGCGGGTGTGGCAGACCTTCCCCGGCGACCGCTACGATCTGGTGGCGCGCTTCTCGTCAGCCCATTCACCCGTTCTGGCCAAGGAGCCTCGCCGATGAAGGCCGACCGTCTGCTGATCGATTGCCACGTCGCCACCATGGTCGAGGGACCGGTCCCCTATGGCGCAATTCAGGACGCCGCCTTGGTCGTCGCCGATGGCCGCATCGCCTGGGTGGGACCGCGCGCTGACCTGCCGGCCGTGGAAGCCGCTGAAACCCAGCGTCTGGAGGGGGGATGGGTCACGCCTGGCCTGATCGACTGCCACACCCATCTGGTGTTCGGCGGGGACCGTTCGGCCGAGTTCGAACAGCGGCTGGGCGGCGCGACCTATGAAGAAATCGCGCGGTCCGGCGGCGGTATCGTCTCGTCGGTGAAGGCCACGCGCGCCGCGTCGGAGGATGACCTCTTCGCCTCGGTCATGACGCGGTTGGCAGGGCTGAAGGCCACAGGGGTCACCACCGTCGAGATCAAGTCCGGCTATGGTCTGGACCTCGAGACGGAGCTGAAGATGCTGCGCGTCGCGCGCAGGATCGGGCGCGAGGGCGGCGTACGTGTCCGCACCAGCTACCTGGGCCTGCATGCCGTGCCGCCTGAATATCGCGACGACCGGGCCGCCTATGTCGATCTGGCTATCGACCAAATCCTGCCTGCCGCCCATGCCGAAGGTCTGGTCGATGCGGTCGACGCCTATTGCGAGCCCATCGCCTTCTCGACCGCGGAAGTGTCGCGCCTGTTCGACAAGGCGCGTGCGCTGGGGCTGCCGGTCAAGCTGCACGCCGATCAGTTGTCGAACGGCGGCGGAGCGGCCCTCTCGGCGCGGTATCAGGCCCTGTCCGCCGATCACATCGAACATGCGACCGAGGAGGGCGTCGCCGCCATGGCCGCCGCGGGTGTGGTCGCCGTCCTTTTGCCCGGGGCCTATTTGATGCTGCGCGAGACCCAGGCGCCGCCCGTCGATCTCCTACGCCGCTACCGCGTGCGCATGGCCGTCGCCACCGACTGCAACCCCGGCACCTCGCCCGTCGCTTCCATGACCGCCGCGCTGAACCTCGCTTGCGTTCAGTTCCGCATGACACCCGAAGAGGCCTTAGCCGGCGCGACCCGAGAGGCTGCGCGGGCGCTGGGTCTGTCGGGTGAGATCGGCACCATCGAAAATGGCAAAGCCGCTGATTTGGCGATTTGGGACATCTCGCGGCCTGCTGAACTCTCCTATTGGTTAGGCAAGCCAACCCTTCTTGGCCAAATGTAATCACCGGTTGTGGCCGCTCAAAACACACGCTAAAGACGCATTCTTCTTCTGGGATGCGACGTATGGATGTGGACGACTTCATCAAGATTTGGACGAACGCATCGGCTTCAGAGCGGCAGACAGCACAGTCCTTTGTTATTCAACTCTGCAGGGTTCTTGGTGTCGCCGCTCCTAATGACGAAAAGGTCGGCGACCCCGATTACGGGTTCGAACGGATCGTAAGGTTCCGTCACGACGACCTCAGCTCCCATTGGGGCTACATCGACTGCTATCGTCGCGAATGTTTCGTGCTTGAAGCGAAACAGACAGCCAAGCGGTTGGCCAACAGTCCTGACAAGCAGCAGATGAAGTTGGTCGGGCCCGACGTTGTCGAACGAAAAATGGAGAAGGCTCGGGCCCAGGCAAAGGGCTATGCGCGAGCGCTGGACGAATGGCCGCCGTTTCTCATCATGGTCGACGTGGGGCGGAGCATTGAACTCTGGTCCGACTTCAGCCGCATGGGAAAGACCTACCTCCAGTATCCCGACCGCGAAAACTACCGGATTGCGCTTTCGGATCTACGCGATCCCAAGATCAGGGAGCGCCTGGCGGCCGTGTGGAGCGATCCCATGTCGCTGGACCCTGCAAGGCGTGTGGAGGAGACAACGACGGAAGTTGCTGTGCTTCTGGGACGCCTCGTTCAGTCCTTCCGAAAACGCTTCTCGTGCGAAGCAGCGGCAGCGAACGATCCGGTTCATCGGGCAGCATGGGAACGGCGCGTGGCCGTCTTTGTGATGCAGTGCGTTTTCGCCATGTTTGCCGATAGCGTTCAACTGATCCCGGATCGAGCCTTTGGCGAGTTCCTGAAAAGCTATCAGGGAGCTGCGCAGAACGTCAGCAAAGCGATCAGTCAGGTATTCCGCACGATGGATACGGGGGGTTACTGCCCGGTCCTTCGATGCGACATGCTCTGGTACAATGGCGGTCTGTACGCCGAAGACGCGGCGATCGCGGTTTCGGAAATTGAGCTGGATATTCTTTGTCAGGCTGCGGCCTGCGACTGGTGACGTGACCCCCATTTCTCATCCAGCCATAACGAGAGTCCTTTGGTGATCTGAGCTGGGGTTGTCGGGGTTGGCAAGAGGCCGGTCAGCGCAGCCCCCAACCAGCGCAGCGGACCGG
>NZ_JAOYTN010000013.1 GCF_026105875.1 Brevundimonas sp. BT-123
GCCGGTCCGCTGCGCTGGTTGGGGGCTGCGCTGACCGGCCTCTTGCCAACCCCGACAACCCCAGCTCAGATCACCAAAGGACTCTCGTTATGGCTGGAT
This sequence comes from Brevundimonas sp. BT-123, assembly GCF_026105875.1. Taxonomy (GTDB): domain Bacteria; phylum Pseudomonadota; class Alphaproteobacteria; order Caulobacterales; family Caulobacteraceae; genus Brevundimonas. Next base: position 100 of record NZ_JAOYTN010000013.1, read on the forward strand.
GAGAAATGGGGGTCACGTCATCCGCAAGGTTCCAGAGAGCGTTCTCGACGAGTTGATGCATACGAGGTTTCTTGCTGCGAGATTTCGAAACCACAGGGCGAAGATCACGAACACGACGGTCGCCCGGCACACCGCATTCTCTTAACAACCTCCGGAACACCGCCGCCTTCGGGATCGGCCCGACGTCCGCCGGCCACCTGCAACTCTGCTGATCGAGGAATGCTTGCAGTGCGATGTCGGTCTTTGAAATCCCGCGCACTTCTCGCGCATCATCGAACGCGATCATCAGTTGTTGAAGCGCGCGCTGTCGGGCTGCCGCAGTGCACGGCTTGCAAGTTCCGCAATCATCCCCGTTATCACAGGGAGGAACATCGAGCGCGGCTGCCCGGCCCGCTTTCGGATCCCAAACAGTGATCTTCGACGCCGCGTACAGACGATCAAAGTCTTCCTGGCCCATGAGGCGAATTCTGTGGGTCCGAAAATCTTTGAGTTGAAGCTCGTCAGCACCGCCAGGGGTCTGGGAAGGCACCATATTCTCGAGGATGTAGTCCACGCCATCGATCGTGATGCGGTTTCCCGCCCTGATGTTGATGCGCCTATCCATGAGCGCACGAGCCCGAAACCAAAGTCACAGCAGCGCTGGCGCAGAGGCCATTGGATAGATCGATTTTGATCATCCGGCGGACCATCATCGCACAGGCCTTTGCCTTGCCCAGCAGATGCGTCGGATAAGCCGATGTAAGCTCCTGGAACGAGACTTGATCCGTCGCCCGGAAGAGTCTGGACAGGATGGATGTGTCGGCAGGCGTCAGTGAGGCGCGCCGATAGCTCTGAATTTCTTGGACGGCCTTGAAGCGCGGCTCCTGCAGGAGTTGGTTCGCCTCCACCACGCGGAATGCCCAGCCCTGCGATCGGTAGACCTCACAGGCGAGGTCCAACTTGTGCGCGTATCTGGCGTCAGCCGACGGGTCATAGGCGCTCTTGATTTCAACGATCTCGATGGCATCCGTCGCCAAGACTAATTCCAAATCCGGCGTGTATCGGGAGATCTCTCCACAATCAGACATCTCTAGTGAGTGTGGCTGCGTGCGATAGCCAACGATCTCGGTGTTAACTTCGGCGTGGTGGAGCGCATGAAGTTCGACGCGAGATTCCCAAGGCTCTGCTCGACCGCATTTGACGCTCGGATACATGCCGACAGGCCGGTTCCGCCGCCCAGTGGCGACCGGCCGGATCGGCCGGCGGTCAATCCGCTCAACGAGGGTGGCGATCAGGCCGCCGTTACAATGAATGGGCCGCCGGATCAGGTCGGCGTCGTTGACGCGAAGCTGCATTGCTAGTGCACCACTTCGTCACCGGACGAAGGGCTGGCCGACTCGCCGGCTGGGCGCATCTCGACCTTGAAATTGACGTTCCCCATGTCGGTCTCGGCCCAGTCAACGTGGCCCTGAGCTTGGCGGACAAACCACTCGATCTGACCTTGCCAGTTTTCCGCCTTAACGTCGTGGCGAGCGCAGGCCACGAGGCTCTTGAGTAGCCACTTCCGGATGGCTTTCTGCTTGATGAGGGCGATCGCCAGGCAGGTCCTTTCGACCGCTGCGTCTTCATAGGCGAGGTCTTCCGGAGCCATGTGTCCGTGGCCGTCGAAGCAGCCGACGTAGCAGGGAGATTGGTTGCCCAGCATGAGCTGTTCAGCCCAGTGAACAGCGTCGCCGATCCCTTCGAGACTTGCGTCGTCAATCAAGCCCTTGACGAGGTCGGCCGCGGCTTCGAACCGCAGACCCAAGTCGGGCTGTTCGGCGATCTCGTGGATTACCGCAGACAGCTTGGCCTCGATGTCACGGCACTCGGCCATGATCCCGCGACCGGGATTATCGTCAGACATACTACTCTCCTCAAATGACCGGTGATCGGCCTCTCTCAGAAAAAATCCATAAAAGCTGGGAAAGAGTCAATGGACTCTTGGAAAAATTCTGCGATAAGCAGATATGGCTATCGCTAGCGAGACAATTCAGATCATCGCCGACGCTCTGGGCTTCGAGGTGCCCACCGTCCGGTCGTACTTCCGGGAGATCCAGAAAGCGGGTCTGATCGCAAAGGGCGGGCGCGGACGGGCGGCGGAGCATTTCAGTCCGACCGACACCGCACGCATTGCAATTACGCTTATGGGCGCCAGCTCACTGGCCGAGGCGCCCTCCATGGTCCGCCTGCTCGGCGGTTCTTGCTGTTTTATTCCAGGGGAACGAGGTCGGCCCGACAAGCGGTATCGCTTCGACGAAGTCCTGGGCGAACTTTTCGAATGGGCGGCCGGGGTCGAGTTGCACGGCAAGGCCCTACATCATTTCGATCTTGGCGTTCTCGACGACACGACCTTGGTCGAGGTCCGTATCATGCCGACGGACCTCATGGCCGAAGCTTACATCGACGATCAATTGAGCATGCGCTTCAGGGTGGTCCATCCGGTTCAAGAACTGGGCGACGCGGCGCAGGCGGCTATCCAGCGCCGGTTGATCGATCGCGTGGATGGAAGCCGCATGCGGACCACCCAGTCGATCGACCATGATGTGATCCGACGCATCGCGTCGGGACTGCCCGCGTCGTGACGGCCGGCGGCTATTCAGGCTGGCCTGTCCTGCGCCTGCGACGTTCGACGGGCGCGTCGTCGCTCGCCAGGCGGACGCCCGAGCCCAGCCCGCTCTCGCCGGGGATGAAGATGACGCCGGCCGCGGACAACACGGTCACTAGCAGTTTGGCGTTGGCCGAGGTGATGGGGGCGAAGGTGTTGACGGCTTCGGCGCGCTTCAACGTGTTCAACGCTAGGCCGGTGTCTTCGGCCAACTCGGCCAGGGACATATTCAAAAGCCCTCGCGCCGCCCTTAGCTGCGCTCCGGTGGGATGACCCGGCAGGCGACGCCGCGCTGACATAATTAAAGTTGCCTTTTTAGACTCAGTTTGAATTGAATAGGCCCACATACATTAACGGAGCCTTTCAATGTTCGACAAGTCAGCAGGTCGTCACCAAGAACCCCTTGGACGATCCCCAATCGACGCAGGGGCCACCCGTCGGGGCCGAGCGGAAGCGGCCCCGGTCGCGCTGGCGGAAAGCCGCCTGTTTCACAGTGAGGGCCAGGAAGTCAGTTTTCCCGTCGTCGTTCCCGACGCACGCCTGTCGCTCGCACAAAGCCTCCTGCTCAGGGAGGTTCTCGGAAAGGCTGCGGGCGGAGGCGTCGAGGGGGAGGAGTGGGCCAAGTTGGGGCGGTTTCTGGCGCGCCAGTATCTGCGTCGAGGATCAGGGCGCGGATGACGGACGGCGGGCAGGTCTGGCGCTGTGGGCGTTACACCGCCAGTGTAGAGCGCGACTACTGTTGGCGTTAGAGTGTTGACCGACGAATCGTCGCATTCCGCAGGGCGCAAGAAGTATTTCTTGACGTAGATGGCCGCATGTGGCAGATAACGTCTACCAAGATTGCGTGGCGAACCCTCACTAATCCCGCATTCTGCAAACTCGCTCCTAGCTAGGAGTCTCTGATCTGCCACGCAGGTCAGTGCGACCAATCTTGGAATACGATGAAGTTCCGAGCCCACACGGGCCCTTCGCCTCTTTTCATGCGGAATCCGTTCCGCGCCGAGCTGGCGCCGACGAAGGCCGTAATCGACCGCGGCGCCTATTCTCCTGAACTGTATGCCTCCCTGATCGGAGGCGTCCCGGACAGCGATGGCGTCGGCGGCGAACCGCTGCCCATCCCCAGCCGGGCGGTTTACCTCACGATGTTTTCGGCAACGCACTTCGCCGTGTTGGGGGCGATCGAGTTCGGATCCTTCGCCCCTATTCAACCCCGAACGCTGGTGCTGACCAACGACGCCGGCGAGCGCGAGGCCTATGGCGTCATCCGTAGCGCACGGGCTGGCCCGCAGCCGTCGCCGACGATCCATCTGCCTTCGCATCACATCTTGGTGCGTCGCATCCCGAAGCCGCTCGGCCTTGGGCCGCGGGCTCGAAACCCCATGACCCCATTCAACCCCTTTGAAGCTTTGGAGAACTGATATGTGCGAGGCCCCTGTGACCGAGATCGTGCTCAAGATGCACGCCGCCGCCATCCCGCCGGATGAAGCCGGCCTGATCGAACTCAAGACCCTGAACGACGGTGTCGGTCTAATCGATTCCTGGCAACTGACGCCTGCGGCGTTGCTGGAATGCCGCCAGTTGGAGAAGCGTCTGACGCGGATGGTCGTCCGGATCGCGCAGGAGTCACGTGTCGAGCGCCGCTACGAGGCGGCCCTCTCGTTGCTGGCGACGGTCGCCCTGCAGGATGACCAAGACGGAATCTTGATGGCCCTGGACTACGCCGAAGAGGCGTTGACGGGGACGGAGGAGGCTAACTCGTTGGTCGAACGCGCCTTGGCGCTGGGCGAAGAACTCGATCCCGTCACCTTCTTCGACGTGGAGGCCGAACTCTTCGAACGGCTCGCCTATGCCTTGGCGCGCCTGTCGGACCCCGTATTGATCGAGCACTGTCTGGCTGCGGCTGTGACCCGCGTCCGCACGCCTTCCTTCAACCTCGAAGAAATGGCCGCGTTTGTGGAAGCGGCTCGCACCTAGTCGTTGCGCATGGCAACGAGGCAAGATCGGTTCGGACGATGCGGCTCTCCTGACGCGCCGTGTTCCGGTTCATCGATGGCGACTTGAAGCGGGGCTTGATTCCTAACGACGGGTCGGTCGATCGGCCAGGTCCCGCCGCCGTCACGTAATGGCGCCCGAAGGCCAGGGTTGCCGGGAATGCCGCGCTCCATGCCGTATCCGATTTTGGGACCTAAGCCGACGATGGCCCCCCCCCCGCTGTGGCCAACGCCCTTCCACCAAGAACGCCCGGCGTAGATCGGCTGACTCCGGAGTCCAGATCGATTTCGGCTTCTGGGACCCGCTCGCCTGGCGGGTCGATCCGCAGGGCGCGATGACGACCGATGAGGCGTGTCGGCGGACTTGCTGGACTTTCGCAGTCCGACGCGGATTGCTCCACGGCGGCTTCTGCACGACAATCGTCCGAATCGGGCAGACAGAGGACTTGCCGCATTTCTCGGGGGGAACCACGCACGCCATGCCTGCGCCGGCACGCCCGAAAATCTATCACATCACTCACATGGACAACCTGCCGACAATTGTCGGTCAGGGCGGACTGTTCAGCGACGTCCGGATGATCGCCGGCCGCGGCCCGGTCACCGCCATCGGCATGGCCTCGATCAAAGCGCGACGCCTGGACCTTCCGGTGCGCTGCCATCCTGGCGATACGGTCGGTCAGTATGTCCCGTTCTATTTTTGTTCTAGATCGGTGATGCTCTATCTGCTACACCGGGGCAATCATCCCGAGGTCAACTACCGCGGCGGCCAGGAACCGATCGTCCACCTGGAGGCCGACCTTCGCACGGTGGTGGACTGGGCGCAGGCTCACGGGCGGCGCTGGGCGTTCACCTTGTCGAATGCAGGCGCCTACTATGCGGAGTTCCGCGACAGCCTCGAGGCGCTCGACGAAATCCGTTGGGACGCGGTGATGTCCAACGCCTGGTCCGCCGCCGAGGTTCGGGAAGGCAAGCAGGCCGAGTTTCTCCTGCACGACAGCGTTCCGTGGGATCTGGTGGAACGGATCGGGGTGGTGAACCAGCCCGTCAAGCTGGCGGTGGAGGCACGATTGCGCGGCGCCGCCCACGCGCCGCGCGTCGACCTTCAGCCGACGTGGTATTACTAGGGGGGAGCGATGATCACATTCACCAGCGGCGACATCCTGAAGTCGGGCGCCGAGGCGCTCGTCAACACCGTCAACTGCGTCGGCGTCATGGGCCGGGGCGTCGCGCTGCAATTCAAGAATGCGTTCCAGGACAATTATGAGGCCTATGCACGGGCGTGCGAAGCGCAGGAGGTCCAGCCGGGCCGGATGTTCGTCTATGAGCGCCATCGCCTGGATACGCCGCGCTTCATCATCAATTTTCCGACCAAACGCCACTGGCGCGGCAAGAGCCGGATGGAGGACATCGACGCCGGCCTGATCGACCTGGTTCGCGTGATGCGCGAGCGGAAGATCCGGTCGATCGCCATTCCGCCGCTCGGCAGCGGCCTGGGCGGGCTGGATTGGCGTCAGGTGCGGCCGCGCATCGAGCAAGCCCTGCAGGCAGTCCCGGATGTCGAGGTCATCGTCTATGAGCCGGGCGGTGCCCCCGCGGCCGACGCGATGTCGAAATCCCGTGAGGTGCCCCTGATGTCCCCGGGCCGCGCGGCGCTGGTCGGGCTGGTCGACCGATATCTCAACGGCCTGCTGGATCCGTTCGTCAGCCTGCTCGAGGTCCACAAGCTGATGTACTTCATGCAGGAGGCGGGCGAGCCGCTGAAGCTGCGCTACGCCAAGGCCTTTTACGGGCCCTACGCCGAGAACCTCCGACATGTGCTGCGCGAGGTCGAAGGCCACTATCTGTCGGGCTACGCCGATGGCGGCGACGCGCCGACCAAGCGGCTGGAGCTGGTGCCTGGCGCGGTCGTCGACGCCCAGGCCAAGCTCAAGGACGCCCCCGAGACGCAGGCGCGCTTCGAGCGCGTGACCGACCTGGTCGAGGGCTTCGAGTCGCCGTTCGGCCTGGAGCTTCTGGCGACGGTGCACTGGGTCGCGACCCGTCTGGACGCTGGAAGCGCGGACGCGGTGGTGTCCGAGACCTACGCCTGGGGCGAGCGCAAGCGCCAGTTCTCGCCCGAGCAGGTGCGGCTGGCCTATGACGTCCTGCAGGACAAGGGCTGGTTGGCGTCGCGGCCGCTGGCGGCCTGATGGCGACCCATCGCGTTCAGCTTCAGGCCAAGCAGGACCACATCGAGACCGTCGTCCGCACGACGGAGCCGCTGCGCGCGATCGCCGAACTGGTGTGGAACGGCTTCGACGCCGGCGCCACGCGCGTCCATGTCGAATTTCGGCGCACGGCTTTGGGCGGCGTCGATGAGATCATCGTCAGCGACGATGGCGAGGGGATCAGCGCGGACCGCGCGGACCGGGACTTCGGACAACTCGGGGAATCCTGGAAACGCTCCGCCGCGCCGAGCGGCCGCGCCTATCACGGCAAGGAGGGACGAGGTCGGCTGCGGTTCTTCTCCCTGGCCGACCGCGCCCGCTGGACCTCGCGATACGCGAGCGAGGACGGTCTCAAACAGCTGTCGATCGACATCCGCGCCGAAGCCATCGAGACCGCGGAGATCGGCGATCCAGAGCCGGCGATCGGCGCCCCGGGAGTCTCGGTGTCGCTGCATCCGCTGAAGCAGAATCTCGACGCCCTCGTCACCGACGAGCAGCGCCGGCAGTTCACCGCTATATTCGCCCAGTATCTGAAGCTCTACCCGCAGCTGGAGCTCTGGTACGACGGCGCCCGGATCGATCCGTCGACGGCGATCGCCGACGCCGTCTCTCTCGTCCTGCCGCCCATCGTCGGAAAGGACCGGACGATCCGCGACGTGAAGCTCGACATTGTCGAATGGTCGACGCCGATCGACAGCCGCAAGATCCACTTCTGCGGCGACAACGGCATTGTGCTCGGCTCGCAGCCGGCGCGGATCAATGCGCCCGACTTCGCCTTCTCGATCTACGCGACCTCCAGCTTCTTCGTCGAACTCGCCGCCGACAACCTGCTCGAACTGGAGCTGACCGACGGCGATTTCGCCAAGGTCGTCGAGGCGGTCCGCGATCAGTCGCAGGCGCACTTCCGCCGACGCGGCCACGAGCGGGCCGGACGCCTGATCGAGGAGCTCAAGGCCGCAGGGGCCTATCCCTACGAGGGCGACCCGACCGATACGCTTCAGCAGCGGGAGCGAGACGTGTTCGACATGGCGACCTACGCCGTGTCCAACTACTCCAAGGAGTTCCGCAAGGCCGACACCGGCCTGAAGCGGATGACCCTGACCCTGCTGCGTGAGGCGTTGCGGCACAATCCGGACTCGCTCACCCAGATCCTGCACGCCGTGGTGGGACTTCCCAAGGAGCGGCAGAACCAGTTCTCGGCCCTACTCAAGAAGACCGAGCTGTCCAACATCATCGCGGCGTCCAGCCTGATCGCCGACCGGATCGCCTTCCTCCAGACGCTGCGCCAGGCGGTGTTCGACACGGACGGCAAGAAGGTCATCCGCGAACGCGGCGGGCTGGACCTGCTGGTGCGGGACAACACCTGGATCTTCGGCGAGCAGTTTCACCTCGCGGTTCCCGAAGCGGGCCTGACCAAGGTGATGCAACGGGTCTCGGAGGACCTGGGCGGGAAGCGCGCCGGCGGGCGGGTCACCAAGCCGGATGGTCGAGCCGGCCGGGTCGACCACTTGCTCGGCCGCAGCATCCCCGGGCCCTATCAGGAAAAACGGGAGTATCTGATCGTGGAGCTCAAGCGGCCGTCGGCCAAGGCCGATCGCAAGATGCTCAACCAGATTTCCGACTACGCCCTGGCCCTGGCCGGCGCGCCAGACTTCCGGCACACCGACACGCGGTGGAACTTCTTCCTGGTCGTGGGGGAATATGACGACATCGTCGGACAGGCGATCACCCAGGAAGGACGCGAGATCGGCATCGCCGTGCGGCAGCCCAACTACACGGTGTGGGTGCGGTGCTGGGGCGAAATCCTGCGCGAATGCGACGCCCGGCTTCAGTACATCCAGGACCATCTTAAGGTGGAGGTTTCCGACGAGGAGATCGCCACCCGGCTTCGGGCCTTGCAGACAAGCTTCGGCCGGGAGGCCGGCGACGACCCCGAGACCTCGCCGGGGTCCTGACCTTCGGGTCGCGCTGACAGACAGCGGTTTCGTCGTTTCCGTCGCGCCGCCTCGGCTGCGCGCGCGATCCGCTCTAGTCGAGCGCAACGGCCTGCGGCCGCGCGGCGCGGAACTGGGGCCAGGCTTCGCCGAGCACCTTGATCGCCGAGCGGAAGAACAGGAGGGCGATGACGCCGCCGACGAGGATGTCGGGCCAGCCAGCGTTGAACCAGGCCACCCCACCCGCCGCGATCAACACGCCGGTGTTGGCGATGACGTCGTTGCGGGAGCACTCGAAGGTGCTCGACAGGTTCACGTCGCGGCTCCGGAACCGGTAGAGCATGGCGAGGCAGGCCAGGTTCGCGACCAGTGCGATCGCGCCGAACACGCCCATGGTCTCGGCGGTCGGGGTGATGTCGCCCATCAGCTTGCGGACCACTTCGAGGAAGACCCAGACGCCGAAGGCGGCGATGACGGCGGCCTTCACGAGCGCCGCTCCGGCGCGCCAGCGCAGGCTGCGCTTCAGGGCGTAAAGGCTCAGCCCGTAGACGAGGGCGTCGCCGAGCATGTCGATGGAATCGGCCATCAGAGCGGTGGACCACGCAAACAGACCCGCCCCGAACTCGGCGAAGAACATCAGCAGATTGATCGTCAGTACGATGATCAGCACGCGCCGGACGTCGGCGTGCTCACCCAGCGCGGCGATCTCGTCGCCCTTGGCGGAACAGCAGTCATCGCCCGCGAAGTGGGTATGGGCTGGTACGATGGGCGCGGTCGTGACGAAGGACGGCTTGGAGGCGCAGGGGCTCGGTCCGGCGCAGCACCCCGCCTCCGCCGGGGCGGACGCCGGCTCCAGGACGCTCCGGCTTGAACAGGTCGGGCCGACCTCGTCGGACGTCGGAGGGGAGCAGCAGTCTTTCATCGGAGCGAGCCTTGCCGGAAACGTGTCGGCCGCCGATATACGACCTATAGTCCCTATAGGTTCAAGGCCTTTGACAGAGAGATTTTCTATCGGCGAGTTGGGGCGGCGCACCGGCTGCAAGGTGGTCACCATCCGCTACTACGAGCAGATCGGTCTGCTGGACGCGCCGGAACGCGGGGAGGGCGGCCACCGAGTCTATGAACGGGCGCATCTGGACCGGCTGTTCTTCATCCGGCGCGCCCGCGATCTCGGCTTCTCGCATGACGACATCCGCAGCCTGCTGACGCTGTCCACCGGGCCTGCCGCCGGTCCGTGCCAGGCGGTCGATCACGTGGCGGCGGCGCATCTGGACGTGGTACGGGTCAAGATCTCGGATCTTCGGCGGTTGGAAAAGACCCTTGTCTCGGTGATCGACCAGTGTGGGCGGACGACGGTCGAAGCCTGCTGCGTCCTCGACGCCCTGAGAGCGCCTCCAGGTGACGGCCCGAGCCGGGTCTCCCTGTCCGCCCCGTGAAGCTGATCCCGCCTGGTCGGATGGGATCGGGTGGCGCGGCCGCCTTAAGCGCCGTTGTGTCGTCCGAAGGGGCGCGTCGAGCCATCCGCGAGGATCAGGAGAGTGACATAGGGCTCTCGGCCGGCGGCCTCCATGCCGGGCGATCCGGCGGGCATGCCGGGTGCGGTCAGGGCGCGCGCGGCAGGCGCTTCACGCACAAGCCGTTCGACATCCGACGCGGGCACATGGCCTTCGATCGCGTAGCGGCCGACCACGCCGGTGTGGCACGACGCGAGGCGGTCCGGTATCCCGTGACGGGCCCGGATCGGGGCGAGGTCATCAAGATCGACCACGAGCGCCGTCCAGCCGGCGCCGCGCATGTGCGCGACCCAGCCGCCGCAGCAGCCGCACCAGGGCGTCTTGTAGACCGTGATCTGCCGCGCGACCCGACCGGGGGTCTGAGCCTGGGCGAGCGGCGGGATGGCGGCGGTCGCCAAGCCGGTGACGAGCGCGGCGCGGCGGGTGAGGCGAAGAGAGGACATGACGGCTCCTGCGGACGGACCTGATCCTAGCAGCGCGCCGGCTCCGCGCACGCGACACGTCGCCGCTGGCAGGGTGTTCGGAGGCCCCTGGACTTTGTAACAGATTGCCACCTCTGGAGAACGGAAGTAACGAACGCGCGATGAACTCGTCGATGACGACATGGGCGAAGCTGATCGCGGCGATGACACTCGTCTTCGCCGCCTTCTTCTTCGCGCCCGCCGTCGACGCCGCGACCTGCATGCCGGAGCCCCCCGCGGCCTACGCGTTCGTCGATCACAATCCCGACGACGGCGACCACGGCGACCCGTCCGGGAGCCATGGCATCTGCGCCCACGGACACTGCCACCATACCTCCACGGCGCGCACTCACGGCGTCGACGCCATTGCGCCCGCGTTCGGCGAACTGCTGCTGCAAAGCGGCCGCCACGATGACGTCCTGGCCTCGGTCACGCCCGACGGACTGAAGCGACCGCCCAGAGTCTGACCGAAGGCCTGCGCCCTTTCGGGCGCCTCTTCGTGATCAGAAATCTGGAAATGGAACATGTCTCCCACATCTCGCCGGCGACCGGGTCTCGCGGTCGGCTGCGCGGTTGCTGCGATCGCAGCGACTCTGGTCAGTCCCGCCTGGGCTGACCCCGCCCCGACCTACGCCCAGCTGCTCGCGCAGCTCGGCCAGACGCCCGCCACCCTGGAGGCGGGCGCGAACCTCGACGCCGCGGAGGCCCGCGTGCGTCAGGCCCGTGTACGCCCCAACCCCGTGCTCGGGCTCGATGTCGAGAACGCGTACGGCTCCGACCCCTTCTCGGGGATGGACAACGCCGACACGACCCTCGCATTGAGCACGGACCTCGAACTGTGGGGACGCCGCGCGAGCCGCATCGCCGCCGCGCGCGCCGAGGCCGGCGCCGTCGGCCTGCAGCGCGATCTTGCGGTGATCGACGCCGCCGGTCGCCTGGCCCTGGTCTATTCCGAAGCCGAGGCGGCGCAGCGCCGCGCGGCCCTAGCGGACGAGGTCCTGACCCTGACCCTGGCCGACGCCCGCGCCGCCCTGGCGCTGGTGGAGGAGGGGCGCGAGCCGCTCCTGCGCGGCATCCAGGGCGAGGCCGAGGTCGCGTCAGCCCGCGCCGCCCTTGACGAAGCCGTCGCCGAACGGGACGCCGCCTACGCTCGCCTCACGGCCGTGGCGATGATCCCGTCGCCCGTGACGCGCATCGACGCCAGCCTGCTGGACCAGGCGCCGACCGGGGTGGGCTCCGCGATCAGCGACGCGCCCACCGTGCGCGTGGCCGAGGCCGAGCGCACGGCCGCCGAGCGCCGAATCGACGTGCAACGCGTCCAGGCCCGCCCGGACATCAACGCCAGCGTGGGCATTCGCCGCTTCGAGGCCGAGGACGCCACCGCCCTGACGTTCGGGATCAGCATGCCGCTGCCGCTGTTCGACCGGAACCGGGGGAACATCGAGGCGGCGCAGGCCGAGTTCAGGGCGGCCGACGCCCGCCTGATGTCGGCGCGGCAGGAGGCACAGGCCGACCGGGCCGCCGCGGTGGCGCGCCTGGCCGCCTCGGTGAGCCGCGTGGCGGCCGCCGACGCCGGCGTCACCGCGGCCGAAGAAGCTTACCGCCTGTCGCGGATCGGCTTCGAGGCCGGTCGCATCTCCCAGGTCGAACTGCGCGTCACCCGAACCGCCCTCGTCAACGCGCGGTCCGCCGCGGTCGACGCCCGTCTCGCGCGCGTCCGCGCCGAGATCGATCTCGCGCGCCTGGACGGCCGCGCCCCCTTCCAAGGAGCCCAGTGATGCGCAAGCGCACATCCAACAAGACCCTGTTGATCGGCGGCGTCGCCGCCCTCGTCGTCCTTGGCGGCGGCGGGCTCTATCTCGCCACGCGAGGCGCCGACGCGCCGCCTGCCCCGGCGGCCGCGGAGGGCGAAGCCGGCCATGGCGAAGAGGAAGGCGGGCATGCGGAAGGCGAGGCCGGGCATGCCGAGGAGGGCGAGGCCGAAGAGGGCCGCGTCGAACTGACCGCCGCGCAGATCCAGGCGGCCGGCATCTCCGTCGTCGGCGTAAGCGCCGGCGGCGGGGCGGAGACGCGTCTGGCGGGGCGGGTCGAGCCGATGGTCGATTCCCGCGCTGCGGTCGCCGCTGCGGTTGGTGGCCGGGTCGAGCGGGTGCTTGTGGCGCCCGGCCAGTCGGTTCGCGCCGGCCAGCCGCTCGTCAGCCTGGTCAGCGGTGAAGCCGCCACCTTCCGCGCCGACGCCGATGCGGCGGCGGCCTCCGCCGAGGCCGCGCGTCAGGCCTATCAGCGGAACCGCAACCTGTCCGAACAGGGCGTGGTCGCCCGCCAGGAGGTCGAGGCCTCGCGGGCGCAGCTTCTCAGCGCCGAGGCAGCGACCCGTGCGGCTCGGGCGCGGTCCGCAGCCGCGGGCTCGCCCAATGCGTCAGGACGGCTCAGCGTGACCAGCCCGATCTCGGGCGTGGTGAGCAATGTGCAGGTCGGACCGGGCGGCTTCGTCGCCCAGGGCGGCGTGGTCGCCGAAGTGTCCAACCCGGCCCGCGTCGAGATGGTGTTCAACGCGCCTCCCGCCCTTGCGGCGAATGTTCGCCCGGGCGCGGCGATGCGGGTCACCGGGCCGTCCGGCGAGTTCGACGCGGTCGTCACCGGGGTCGCCGCGGACGCCGGTCTGAACGAGAGCGGAGCGACCGTCATCCGCGCCCGTCCGTCTTCGGGAACCCTGCCGCCCGCCGGGTCCGCCGTGTCCGGCTCGGTGGTCACCGGACAGGCGACCTCGGGCGGCATGACCGTGCCGTCGGAAGCGGTCCAGACCGTCGACGGCAACACTGTGGTCTTCGTGCAAGTCCAGGGCGGCTTCCAGGCTGTCCAGGTGCTCGCCGGCCGCCAGGCCGCCGGGCGCACCGAAATCCTGCGCGGCCTGACCGGCTCCGAACGCATCGCTTCCGCCAACGCCTTCTTGCTCAAGGCCGAACTCGCCAAGGGCGAGGCCGAGCACGGTCACTAGGGGGGCGATCGCATGTTCAAATTCATCATCGAAGCCTCGGTCAAATTCCGATGGTTCGTGGTTCTCGCAACGGCCCTCGTCTCGGCCTGGGGTCTGTTCCAGCTGACCAAGCTGCCCATCGACGCCGTGCCGGACATCACCAATCGGCAGGTCCAGATCAACACCATCGCCCCGGCACTCGCGCCCGAGCAGATGGAGCGGCAAGTCACCTATCCGCTTGAAACCGCCATGGCCGGCATTCCCGGCTTGCAAAGCACCCGCTCCCTGAGCCGCAACGGCTTCAGCCAGGTCACGGTCATCTTCACTGACCAGACCGACATCTACTTCGCCCGCCAACAGGTGGCCGAACGGATGGCCCAGGCCCGGGAGAACCTGCCCGAAGGCGTCGAACCGGGTCTGGCCCCGATTACCACGGGGCTGGGCGAAGTGCTGATGTGGACGGTCGACTACAAGCCGTTCAACTCCCAGAACCTCGCCAAACCGGGTGAGCCCGGCTGGCAGGTTGGCGGCGCCTATCTGACGCCGGAAGGGGAGCTTCTGACCACGCCGCAGGCGCGGGCCACCTATCTGCGCACCGTCCAGGACTGGATTATCGCCCCGCGCATGCGCACGGCGGCCGGCCTGGCCGGTGTCGATGTCAACGGTGGCTATGTGAAGGAGTTCGCCGTCCGCCCCGACGCGGCGCGTCTCGCCAGCTATGGTCTCGGCCTCGGCGATCTGATCCAGGCTCTTGAGAACGCCAACACCCAGGCAGGCGCGGGCTATGTCCAGCGCTCGGGTGAAGCCCTGACCGTGCGCACCGACGCCTTGGCCCAGACCATTCCGGATCTGGCCCAGGCGCCCGTCGTCAACCGCAACGGTCTCGTCGTCCGGGTCGCCGATGTCGCCACCGTCGAGGTCGGCCAGGCGCCGCGTCTCGGCGGCGCGAGCCGCGACGGCCACGAAGCGGTCATCGGCACCGCCCTAATGTTGGCGGGCGGCAACAGCCGCACCGTCGCCCAGGCCGCCGCCGAACGTCTTGAGGAAGTCGGCGCCAGCCTGCCGCCGAGCATCGTCGCCGAGCCGGTCCTGAATCGCAGCGCGCTGGTCAACAAGACCATCGCGACCGTGGCTCGGAACCTGACCGAGGGCGCGCTGCTCGTGATCGTGGTGCTGTTCCTGCTGCTTGGAAACATCCGCGCCGCGAGCATCACCGCGCTGATGATCCCGGTCAGCTTCCTGTTCGCCATCATGGGCATGAACCGGTTCGGGATCAGCGGTAACCTGATGAGCCTGGGCGCGCTGGACTTCGGCCTTCTGGTCGATGGCGCGGTCATCGTCGTCGAAAGTACGCTTCTGATGCTATCGCAGAAGCGGATCGAGGTCGGTCGGGCGCTGACGCGCAAAGAGCGCCTGAGCGTCGCCGGGGCCGCGGCGATGAAGATGGTCAAGCCGGCCGCCTTCGGCCAACTGATCATCCTGCTCGTCTTCACCCCCCTGCTGATGCTCGAGGGGGTCGAGGGCAAGACCTTCATTCCGATGGGCGCCACCGTCATGCTGGCCCTCGTCGGGGCTTTCATCTTCTCCTTCACCTTCGTGCCGGCGATGACGGCGCTGCTGGTGCGTGAGCCCAAGAAGGTCGACGTGGACGAGCACGGTCACGCGCACGAGCACGAGACCTTCATCATCCGCTGGGTCCGCCGCTGGGCCGAACCGGCGATCCGGGCGGCCGTCAGCCGTCCCAAGATCGTCCTGATCGCGGCGCTGGGCGCGCTGGCGGTGGGCGGCGTCGCCTTCACCACCCTGGGCCGGGAGTTCATCCCGACGCTGGACGAAGGCGACATCGCCATGCAGGCGCTGCGCGTTCCGTCGGCCTCGCTGGAACAGTCCCTCGCCATGCAGATGGCGATCGAGCGCGCCATCGCGGCCCAGCCGGAGGTGGAGACCATCTTTGCCCGAACCGGCACCGCGGAGGCGGCCGTCGACCCGATGCCGCCGAACATCTCCGACGCGGTCATCATCCTGAAGGACCGTAAGGAATGGCCGGATCCACGGTTGGAGAAGGAAGAGCTGATCGCGCGGTTCGAGGAACTGGCCTCGGCCCAGCTGGGCAACAGCTTCGAGTTCAGCCAGCCGATCGAGCTGCGGTTCAACGAACTGATCTCGGGCGTCCGGACCGACCTCGCGGTCATGGTCTATGGCGATGACTTCACCCAGCTGCAGGCCTCGGCCGACCAAGTGGCGAATGTCCTGCGAAGCACCCCGGGTTCGGCTGATGTGCGGGTCGAACAGGCCTCCGGCCTGCCGACCCTGACGGTCAGCGTCGATCGCTTCGCGGCGGCCAACTACGGCCTGTCCGCGGCGGAGGTCTCCAACGCCGTTTCCGCAGCCATCGGCGGCGCCGAGGCGGGGCAGATCTTCGAAGGCGACCGTCGCTTCGACGTGGTGGTCCGCCTGGCGGATGAGGTCCGCAACGATCCGGCGGCGCTCGCAGCGCTTCCGATCACGACGACAACCGGCGTCACGGTGCCCCTGTCCTCGGTCGCCCGCATCCACATCGCGGAAGGCCAAAACCAGATCAGCCGCAACGACGGCAGCCGGCGCATGGTGGTCCAGGCCAATGTGCGCGGGCGCGATCTGGGCGGCTTCGTCACGGACGCCCAAGCGCGCGTGCAGGAACAGGTTCAACTTCCGGCGGGCTACTCCCTGACCTGGGGTGGCCAGTTCGAGAACCTGAAGCGGGCCGAGAAGCGGCTGGGTCTGGTCATCCCCGTCGTCTTCATCCTGATCGGCATCTTGCTGTTCATGGCCCTGGGCTCCTTCGCGGAGGCCGGTCTGGTCTTCGCCTGCGTACCCCTGGCCTTAGTCGGCGGGGCGCTGGCCCTGCTGTTGAGGGGCATGCCCTTCTCGGTGTCCGCAGCGGTCGGCTTCATCGCCGTCTCCGGCGTGGCGACGTTGAACGGCCTGGTCCTGATGCAGGCGATCCGCGAACGACTCCAGGCCGGAGCGGAACCCATGGTCGCGGCCATCGAGGGTGCCTCCAGCCGTGTGCGGGCGGTCCTGACCACGGCCCTGGTGGCGATCGTCGGCTTCATCCCGATGGCGATCGCCCACGGAGCCGGCGCCGAGGTGCAGAAGCCTCTGGCGACCGTGGTCATCGGCGGTCTGTTGACCGCAACGGCCCTCACCCTCCTGGTCCTCCCCACCTTCGCGGCCAAGGCTGTGAAGCACCGCGCCGCGGAAGGACTGGAGGAATGAGCGGGGCCCACGAGACGGAGCAGGTCCAGCGCCGCATCCTGCTGGCGGTTCTGGCCCTAAACGCTCTGCTGTTCGTGGGCCTGGGAGTCGGCGGCCTCGCCGCCGACTCCAGCGCCCTGCTGGCCAACGCCGTGGACAACGGATCCGACGCGGCCGTCTATCTGATCAGCTTCCTCGCGGTCGGCCGGGCCCTGATCTGGAAAACCCGCGCGGCGCAGGTCTCCGGCGTGATGCTGCTGATCTTCGCGGTCCTCGTCCTGCTCGACGCCCTGCGCAGGACGCTGACCGGGACGGAACCGGTCGGCCCGACCATGATGGTCCTCGCCGTCATCGCCGCGGTCATCAACCTGATCTGCCTCATGCTCATCCGCCGCCAGCAGAGCAGCGACGTCAACATGAAGGCCGCCGAGACCTTCAGCCTCAACGATTTCGCGTCCAACGGCGGTATCCTCGTCGCCGGCGGTCTGGTGATGTGGCTGGACCAGGCCTGGCCCGACTTGGTGGTCGGCGTCCTAGTCGCGGCCATCGCGGCCAAGGGGGGGCTCGACATCCTCGGCGACGCCCGGGCCGCGCGACGCGACGGACCGGAGGCGGACGGATGAGCCCGCCCCTGATCGACATCGCCTCGGTCCAGCGTTGGCGGAAACTCTTCATCGGCGCGGGCCTGTTCGCCCTGCTGGCCTGGACCGCTCTGGTGCGAGCGCTGCCCGGGCTCGAACACCCGGTCGAGCATCTTGGCATGGTGGCGATCATGGTCTGCGTGCTCGGACGCGCCTGGTGCTCCCTCTATATCGGCGGGCGCAAGAAGCAGGAGATCGTCACCAGCGGACCCTATTCGCTGTGCCGCAATCCGCTCTACGTCTTCAGCGTCATCGGGGCCTTCGGGGTCGGCGCCCAGACCGGCAGCCTCAGCGTCGGCCTCGCGTTCGCCCTGGCCTGCTGGGGGGTCTTCCTGATCGTCGCGAGACGCGAGGAGAGTTACCTGGGGACCGCCTTCGGCGAGACCTACCGGGCGTATTTCGAGCGGACCCCGCGCTTCCTGCCCGATCCTCGCCTCTGGCGGGATGAGGCGGAGCTGTCGGTCCGCCCGTCGTTCTTCCTCAAGACCGTCCGCGACGGCCTGGTCTTTCTCCTGGCGCTGCCCGTGTTCGAGGGGCTGGAGCGCCTCCAGGCGATCGGCTGGCTCGACGCCGTCGTCGCATTGCCCTGAGGAGGTGCGAGGTGAACCGCAAACGTCTCGTCACCCTGCTCAGCGCAATCTTGGCCCTCGCCGCCTTCGCTGCGGGCGCAGCCATACACGGCGCCGGTCTTCTCATCCCCGAACGCTCCAACCCTACCCGCGACTTCCCCTGAGGCCCGACCATGCCCAAGACCCTCCGGCTCAATATTCCCGTCCTTCTTCCCCACGCGCCTGACGCCGAGGACGGCTGCGTGGGACGTCTGATCGCCCTCATGCGGGCCGAGGCGGGCGTGTCGGAGGCGCATCTGGTCGAGGGCGCGGACGGCGCGGAGCTCTGCATCCACTATGATCCGGACCTGCTGTCGCTGGCCCAGGTCAGACGGCGGGCGCGGCAGGCCGGCGCCGAGGTCAGCGAGCGGTTCGGCCACCTGACGGGACGGGTGCAAGGCGTCCGGCATGCGCGCCACGCCCGCACGCTCGCGGCCGAGCTGGGCGATGAAGCCGGCGTCATCGAAGCCGCGCTGGATCCGGCGGGTGCCTTGCGTCTGGAGTTCGACAGTCAGGCCACGAGCCGCGAGAGATTGGTCGAGCGCCTGGCGTCTCTTGGTCTCAAATTGCCGGAGACGTCGGACGTCACCGGCCCATCGGCGGCTGTGGGTCCGGCGCCGCAAGCGGCCCGGAACGCGGCGTCGGGTCATGGTCCGGACGACGGCCACGATCACGGACACGCCGAGGGCGATGGACACGACCACGGCCATTCCGAGGGCGACGGCCATGACCATAGCCATGGCGGGGTGCTGGGGCCGAACACCGAGCTGATCTTCGCCGTCGGGAGCGGCGTCGCCCTGACGGTCGGCTGGCTGATCGAGAAATTCGTTCCGGCCCTCCCGGAGGTGCTGCCGTTCGCGCTCTTCCTGATCGCCTACGCCCTGGGCGGCTGGTTCACGGTCGGCGAAGCCATCGAAAACCTGCGGCGCAAGCGGTTCGAGATCGACACCCTGATGCTGGTGGCGGCTGCCGGCGCGGCCGCGCTGGGCGCCTGGGCGGAGGGGGCGTTGCTGCTGTTCCTGTTCAGCCTGGGGCACGCGCTCGAGCACTACGCCATGGGCCGCGCCAAGAAGGCGATCGAGGCGCTGGCGGCCCTGGCGCCGCGCACCGCCCATGTGCGACGCGGCGATCAGGTCGTCGAACTGCCCGTGGAGCAGCTGGAGATCGGCGACCTGGTCGTCGTCCGGCCGAACGAGCGGTTGCCGGCCGACGGCTTCGTGATCAAGGGCACGTCCAGCGTCAACCAGGCGCCGGTCACCGGCGAGAGCATCCCGGTCGACAAGCAGCCGGTCGCGGACGCCGAGGAGGCGCGGGCCAGGCCCGCATCGGTCGCGTCGTCGTCGGTGGTCTTCGCCGGCACGATCAATGGCGGCGGCGCGATCGAGATCGAGACGACGCGGCGCTCCAACGACACGACCCTGGCCAAGGTCGTCCGGATGGTCAGCGAGGCCGAGACCCAGAAGTCGCCGACGCAGCGCTTCACCGACCGATTCGAGCGCGTCTTCGTCCCCCTGGTCCTCGGTCTGGCCTTCGTTCTCCTGTTCGCCTGGGTGGTCGTCGACGAGCCCTTCCGCGACAGCTTCTACCGCGCGATGGCGGTGCTGGTGGCGGCGAGCCCCTGCGCCCTGGCCATCGCCACGCCCAGCGCGGTGCTGTCCGGCGTGGCCCGGGCGGCCCGGGCCGGGGTCCTGGTGAAGGGTGGGGCGCCGTTGGAGAACCTCGGCGCGCTGGATGCCATCGCCTTCGACAAGACCGGAACCCTCACCGAAGGCAAGCCGCGGATCACCGATGTCGTGCCCTTCGGCCAGACGACCGAAGACGAGCTGCTGGAGATCGCCGTCGCCGTCGAACGGCTCAGCGACCATCCGCTCGCGGAGGCGATCGTCCGGGATGGAAGCCAGCGCCTGGCGACCGCGCCCGCGCGAACCGCGACGGATCTGCGCAGCCTGACGGGGAAGGGGGTCACCGCCCGGTTGGAGGGGAAGGAGATCTGGATCGGCAAGCCGGAGATGTTCGGCGCCGACGGCATCGCGCCGCTGGGCCCCGATACGGAGATCGCGGTCGCCGCCCTGCGCAACGAGGGCCGCACCCTTATGGTGGTGCGGCAGGGGAACAAGGACCTCGGCGTCATCGGACTTCTGGACACGCCCCGGGCGAAGGCGCGCGAAACGCTGACGGCGCTGCGCGCGCTCGGCATCCGCCGGATGATCATGATCTCGGGCGACCACCAGAAGGCCGCCCAGGCGGTCGCCGGGCAGGTTGGCTTGACCGAGGCCTGGGGCGACCTGATGCCGGAGGACAAGGTCGAGGCCATCAAGAAACTGCGGTCGGAGGCCAAGGTCGCCATGGTCGGAGACGGGGTCAACGACGCCCCGGCGATGGCGACGGCGACCGTGGGTGTCGCCATGGGCGCGGCCGGATCGGACGTCGCTCTGGAGACGGCCGACGTCGCCCTGATGGCCGACGATCTGTCCAAGCTGCCGTTCACCGTCGGCCTCAGCCGGCAGACCCGCCGCATCATCCGCCAGAACCTGTTCGTCAGCCTCGGCGTGGTCGCCTTCCTCGTCCCGGCGACGATCTTCGGGCTCGGCATCGGTCCGGCGGTCGCGCTCCACGAGGGATCGACGCTGCTGGTCGTCTTCAACGCGCTGCGTCTGCTCGCCTGGCGGGGTCCCGAGAGGCCGCGTGAACTCGTGAACCCAAGCACAGGAGAACCCCTATGAAACGCATCGGATGGGTCAGCGTGATCGCCCTCTTCCTTCTCGTCTCGGTGTTCGGCTTCGGAATGTTGTCCCGCCAAGCCGCGAGACCGTCCGCGACCGTCGCGGTCGATGCGCGACCGATCGATCAGCACGCCGGCCACAGCGACGCGGCGGCCGACAGCCCGGCGACCCGATCCTTCAAGGAGGCGAACGCCCGGATGCACTCGGCCATGGAGATCGACTACAGCGGCGACGCCGACGTCGATTTCATGCGGGGCATGATCGCGCACCACGAGGGCGCAGTCGCCATGGCCAGGATCGCGCTTGAGCACGGCTCCGATCCGGAGGTTCGCGGCCTTGCCGAAGAGGTCATCCGGACCCAGGAGGCGGAGATCGTCCGCATGCGGGTATGGCTGGCCACCCGCGCGAGCCAGCCGAACTAGGCCGATGGGCTCAAAGCGTTCCACGATCCACAGCAGGGCACCCCGCTGGCGTCCAGGCAAATACCGCGCCCGGGGCCGATCCAGGCGCCCCCGTCCGCCGGCGCCGTTCCGCCCGATCCGGGACACACTGATCGCGGTGGGGGTCAGCCTGACGGCCGCTCTCGTCGTCTTCTGCGTGGCCGTCCCCTTGGCGACGACCTATCGGATCCCCCTATACGTCGCATTCGGCGGGGTGATGCTGCCGTTGAGCGCTCTGACGTTCCGTATGGCGGCAAAGGACCCTACGGGCCGGCTGATGGCCGTGATCATGGCACTGGTCTGCCTTCTCGCATCTGCGGCCTTGTACGTCGGTCGCGACCAGATCAGCCTCAACCCCCACAGGCACACCGTCTCAGGCGACGGCGGTTCTGTCGGGTCCGACGGATGACGGTCGGGGAGGCGACCACGCGGGCTCCGGTTCGGATCGCGCGCGGGGGATGGCTCGACGTCCTGCGCTTCGTCGCGGCCGCCCTGATCATCCTCTACCATTTCCGCGAGGCCGCGCCCGTTGCGCTCGGCGAGGTTCATCCCGTCTTCGACCGTGGCTACCTGTTGACGAACTTCTTCATCATCGACTCCGGCTACGTCCTCGCGCGCATCTACGGGGAGGGATTGGCCAACCGCACCCTTCCGCTGCCCGTCTATGTGCGCCAACGGCTTCTTCGCGTTGCGCCATCCCATATCGTCGTCATCGCCGCGCTTGCGCTGCTAGTCGCGACCGCCGCCGCTGTCGGAATCCGTCCCAGCAACCCGCAATGGTTCGCCTGGCCCGAGCTTCCGGCCCAGGTCTTCCTTGTCCAGGCTTACGGCGTCCCCGGCGGGCAGGGCTGGAACGCGCCGACCTGGACGCTGTCGGCCCTGCTGGGCTGCTATCTGGCGCTGCCGTGGATCTGCAGGGCGCTCTGGCGCCTCCGGCCCTGGCTCGTGATCGCGGGCGTCGTGGTCCTGCTCCTGGCGGCGGATGTGGCGAGCCGTGCGTGGTTGGGCGAACCTCTCTACCGGCTTCCGCTCCGTCACGGATTCATCCGGGCGCTGCCCCTGTTTCTGCTGGGTGTCGCGGCCGCGATCCTGGGCGCGCGCGTCTGGGTCCCGCCAGTCCGTGCGGCGTGGATCGGGCTCGCAGCGTTCGCGGGTCTGATCGCGGCCCAAGCCGTGTCCGATCTCGCCCTGGTCTCCCTTCTCCTGCTCACCCTCATGATCTGGGCCGCCGGAGCCCTGCCCGTGGCGCGGCCGTCGCGCCTGATCGAGCAGCTCGGTCTCATGTCCTTCGCCATGTTCCTGACCAACGAAGTGACCCGGATCGTCTGGTTTGGCGCGTTCGACGCCTTTGGCCAGGCGGCCTGGCCGGCGACCGTTCGCTGCGGCGTCTGGACGCTGGGTGTCGCCTCGGCGTTTGCGGCGGCGGCGATGTTCCGATACGGCTTCGATGGCCCAGTGCAGGCTTGGCTTAATCCGCCGCGGCGAAGACCGCCGCAGCCGGGCGTGAGTTCCCATCGCCCAATCGCCTGAAGGGTGTGTCGCCGATCCCCCTCGACGGCACCATCCGCATCGCCCCGAAATAGAGCGATCGCCTCGGCGGCAGACGCTGCAGTCAAGGACCGGGAAGGTGAAGGGATATGGACGCGGTGGTTAGCCTCCTGATGTTAGTATGCACCTCAGGTTACAGAGCAGCAGTTCGGCGACAGCCTCATGTGGTCGCCCGAGCAGTTGAGCTAGTTGGGCGACCGCCGCACTTACATCGCTCGGCTTCGCCGGACGGTCCTCACGCTTCGTGAAGGGGCCGTCTGTCTCGGTGAGAAGTCGATCTAGCGGGAGGGTTCGCACCAGTTCCGCATGCTTCGTGCTCGCGAGCATTTCGTGATTGACCGAGAAGTAGCAGCCGAGATCGACGGCGCGTCGCGCCTCGGATTGCGAGCCCGTGAACCAATGCATCACCGCCGTGCCGCGCCGCGCCGGAAGATGCTGTTCGAGCATGTCTAGAACGGTCTTGGCGGCGCGGATGCTGTGTATGGTGAGCACCTTGTCGCCCGCGCGGGCGCACGCCGTGAGCACGCGTTCGAACACGGCTTTCTGCGCTTCAAAGGAGCGATAAAAGCGTGGCCCGGCATCTAGGCCGACTTCACCGACATACCGAGTCTGAGGAAGAAGTTCTTCCCAAAGGCCGATTTCCTGGGCGCGTTGCCCGACCAATTGCGGATGCAAGCCGAGCGCCGCCCGGACGTATTTCGTGTCCTTGGTCAGCTCATGGTTTCTGGTCCAGGCCTTGGGCGTCGTCGTCACGGCCAAGGTGAACACGCGCTCTCGCTCACAATCGGCAATCGCCTGGACGTGATCCGGGTAGAGGTCGAGGTGACAGTGAAAATCGATAAGGGCGGGGGTACTCATTGCGGACTACTAGCCGGGAACGGTTTTCACGCCATGCAGCAATTTCCCGACTTCCTCCAATCCGCGACGATAGACATCGGCGAGTTCGTCCAGACGAGCCGGGTCATCGCTTAAGGGGCCCGGCTTATGGATCAGGAGTTTCGCCAAGGTCGGGCGTGCCTTGAGGCGGTCGAAGGCGAGTTGGAACGAACGGGCTTGAACACCTTCGGCCGTTTTCGTGTCGAGCGCTTGGGCCTTCAGATCCGGGACGCCGTAGGTCGTGGTGTCGCCCTTGGACAGCGAAGCGCGGCGGATAAGGCATGGTAGGCAGTAGCCGCAGTGCCCTTGCGGCTTCTTCGACCACCTTCCCTTGCTGGGCGAGGAACACGAAAGCGACTTGGGGGCGAGACTCTTCAAGTTGGCAGGACCGGAACATTCGCTGACCATCTCGCCCTTGGTCTTGTTCCAATAAGGATTGTCGACGGACGCTTGGAGACCGAGTGCGGCCAACAGCTCGTTCCACCGTGCCATGTAGAAGGGATGGGTCGTTCGCGTACTGAGGGCGCCGAGCCGTAGAGGATCGAGTGGCACGTTCAGCGCAATGAGCCCGTTCTCCGGAACTTTGAGCGTGAACGGCTTGTCGAGCGCCGTCCCGGCGGCGATCCCGAGCGAGAAGAACAAAAACGAACGGCCGCGGGTCGTCTCCTCGGAGTCCACGTTGTCCACGAGGCCTTGATCGAACGCCATCCACAGGGCGAAGATCCGGCTGAAGAGAAGCAGCTCGACAGCAAGGCGATCACCGTCAAGGAGCTGTGTGAGCTCTACGTTGGCGATCTGAAAGCCGGCCTCATCCTCGGCAAGGGAGGCCGCCCCAAGAAAGCCAGCACCATCCTGTCCGACACGGGGCGCATCGAGCGTCACATCATTCCCTTGCTTGGAACACGCAGGGTCAAGGATTTGGTGAAGGCGGATATTACGAAGGCCCTGAAGGACATCATGGCCGGCAAGACTCGCTGCAGCGTCAAGACGAAGAAGCTTCGCGGCCGTGCCATCGTGCGTGGTGGAGCGGGTACGGCGACGCGCACGATAGGGCTCTTTGGCGGGATACTGACCTACGCAGTCGAGGCTGGCATCATCGATCTGAATCCGGCGCACGGTGTCAGGCGGCCGAAGGACAACGTCCGGGCGCGGCGTCTGACCGAAGCAGAATATCGGCTGCTCGGCGAGATATTGCATAAGGCGGCCAAGACAGAGAAATACGAGCTATCAGTTGAGATCATACGCCAGCTCGCGCTCACCGGATGCCGGCGGACTGAGATGGTGACGCTCGCGTGGGCGGAGGCGGACACGAGCGCGAGTTGCTTGCGTCTGGTTGACAGTAAGGAGGGAAGCTCCATCCGCCCGATCGGACTCCCTGTCGTCGAGTATCTCGAAGCAAGTCGGAGGGCTCGCACAGGCACGTACGTGTTTCCCGGACACGGAGACGACAACGCGTTCGGAAGCCTTCCGAACCATTGGGAGCAGATATTCAGAGATACGCCGCTGGCCGACATCACCCCGCATGTCTTGCGGCACAGCTTTGCCAGCATCGCAAACGATCTCGGCTTCACGGAGGTGACGATCGCCGCTCTCGTTGGACACTCAAAGGGCTCGGTCACCAGCAACTACATACACACGCTCGATACAGCGCTTATCATGGCCGCCGACACGATCGCCGGTTACATCCAGGGCTTGCTCGACGGCATCGAGTTCAAGCAAACGGCCTACGCCGTGGACCGCGACTCTCGCCGCGCTGCACTCGCTCGTTTCCTTCAACAAGCCTCGGCGCCGGATGCCGGCGAGGCGCAAAACGAGCGGCCACGCGCCGCTGCGTAGCAGGCAAGGTGGCGGCGCTGCCAACCTAGGCACGCCGCTAGTTGCAAGTCAGAAAAACATGTCTTATTTTCTGACATATGAAGACGGTAAGCGCCTCCGTTCCGGATCGGGTCATGACACGCGTTCGCGCTAGCGGACGTGGCAGTGTCTTCACGCCCAGCGACTTTCTCTCTGTCGCCACTCGCTCCTCGGTCGATCAGGCCCTTTCGCGGTTGGTAAAGGGCGGACAGCTCCGTCGGCTTGCGCGCGGGCTCTACGACTTCCCAAAGCTGCATCCGAAGCTCGGGCCACTGTCGCCTGCGCCGGACGATGTAGCACATGCGCTTGCTAGGGAGACCGGCTCCCAGGTGCAGATCGCCGGCGCGCGGGCAGCAAACGCGCTCGGCCTGTCGGCGCAAGTCCCGGCACAAAGCACTTATCTGACCGATGGTCCGTCGCGTCGTGTCGTGCTGGGAAAGCGCGTCGTAGATCTTCGCCACGCCTCGCCCAAGCATCTGATCGCACCGGGCAGCCCCGCCGGGACGGTGGTTCAAGCGCTTCGCCATGTTGGCCCCGTTCGGGCGGCTGATGTCGCGCAGGTTGCGGCGCGCCAGCTGTCGGCCAGCGACAAGAAGACTCTGGCCTCAACCGCCCTTCAAGCCCCTGCCTGGATGAGGCCAACGCTCGTATCGATCGCCAACGCATCGATGGCCAATATCGATGGATGATGTCGCCCGCCTTCCCAGCGCCGATCGCGCAGCTCTCTTCGGGGAGACCGGCGCCGGCCGAGGCGTCGCCGACACGATCATCGAAAAGGACTTCTGGGTCTGCTGGAGCCTGAAGCGCCTGTTCGGCATGCCGAAGGGCACCACGGCAAGCCTCGTCTTCAAGGGCGGCACATCGCTCTCCAAGGCGTTCAACGCCATCCGTCGGTTCTCCGAGGACATCGACCTATCGTTCGACCGGGCCGAACTCGGATACACCGGCGAGCGCGACCCCGAGAAGGAGGGGATCAGCAGGAAGCAGGCGGCCCGACTTATCGACGACCTGGTGGGCGACGTCGAGCGGCACATCGCCGAGAAATTTCTCCCGGCGCTTCGTGCCGCGATCGTCGAACAACTCGGCGAGCCAACCAACGGCGAGTGGTCGCTGGAGGTAGACGCCAACGACGCCCAAACCGTCAACTTCCATTATCCGACCGCGCTGCCTGCTGCCGAATACGACGGCATGGCTTACATCACCCCGCGGGTAAAATTCGAGCTCGGCGCGCGGGGCGATCCCTGGCCGACCGAGGAGAAAGTCATCCGCCCCTATGCGGCCGACGACTATCCGGACTTCTTCACCGATCCCGACGCCAGCGTGACCGTGCTGTCAGCGCGGCGGACCTTCTGGGAAAAGGCGACCGCGCTCCATGCGGAGGCGCACCGCCCCGCCCAGTCACCGACGCCGCCGTATTTCTCGCGGCACTATTACGATCTCGCCATGCTCCTCCACACGGACGAGGGCCAAGCCGCCGTTGCCGATCTCGACCTGCTAGCGCAGGTGGCGCAGCACAAAGCCACCTTCTTCCGTTCAGGCTGGGCCAGCTACGAAACAGCTCGGCCAGGCACGCTCCGGCTGATGCCGGACGACGCACGGGTTAAAGACCTCCGAGCCGACTATCGGGCTATGGCGCCGATGATGTTTGACCAGACACCGCCGTCATTCGATGAGATACTCGCGAAAGTTGCCGCGCTTGAAGAAACGATCAACAGCTAGCTCAAGGCTGTCCGCAGGCCCGCCAGTTTCAGAGCCTTACATTACCAACTTATGCCCAATGTAAAGAAGATGCGTAGGGAAAAGCTGCCGGCAGGCAGCCTTCGACGGTTTGAATACGAACTTGTATCTCTATCAAGAGTGACAAGGACCAAAACTGCCAGTGACACTCTGTTCAACTTGAGGCGGCATTCATGTGACAAGGTCGGCATTATGGTCTGCCGCTGATAACTGGCCGTTACGGTATAGGTCCAGATGCTCGGTATAAGCAGGAATGAGTAAAGTTGGGCGGTAGGCGCCAAGCCGGTTACAGTGACTTCGTGAGACTCATCAGAATCTTGCGACCTCCGGGGTTCCTCCTCATAAGTGAGTGCGCCGACTGTCGCAGCGACGCGGCCGGAGGGGGGAGCGGATTGTCGACCATGTGTGCGGGAACTCACGCCATTATCTTGGTGCCGGTACGGCAGGCGCGCATGTCTGCGGGAGCGCGCTGCGTTGGCTGACGCTCTGCTTGCCCAAGACATTGTAGACGGCGCGACGGTGCGCGACCGGCCGAACCTGTTCGTGATCGGCAGTTTCGACCGGCGTATCACCTTTTACTCCCAGCAAGTGCGGGCGCTGTCGCTGGTCCACGCGCTAAAGGAACTCGGCTATCTCCACGCTAATCCGCGGATCGCCGTCATTGGCGGCGGTGCGGCCGGTGTAACCGCTGCAGCTGCCGCGGCGCTCGTCACCGGGTCGCAGGTCGTCCTTTTCGAGTCCGCTGATGCACTGCTGCCCCTGCAGTCGACGACCGATCGCCGGCGGCTCGATCCGCATATCTACGATTGGCCAGCGCACTACACGACCGACCCCATCGCTGACTTGCCGATCCTGGACTGGGAGTCCGGGACGTGCCGCGCCGTGCGCGACGATGTCCTGCTAGGGTTCGAAGACATTGTCGTCAGGCTGGCGCCGCGCCTCGAGCGACGGCTGCGCCATCGGGTCACCGGGCTGACGCGGACGGCGGACGGCTATCAGCTCGATGTCACCGAGCTCAATGCCCCGGCGCCAGGCGCGGAGCTGCACGAACAATTTCACATGGTGTTTCTTGCTGTCGGGTTCGGGCTTGAGCCCGGCGAGCCGCTACCGGCAATACAAAGCGCCAGCTACTGGACCGATGCCGGCGTTCCGGTCGCCGAGTTCGCAGGCCGGCCGACGCCGCGGTTCTTCGTCAGCGGTGCGGGCGATGGCGGCCTGATCGATTTCGTGGCCGCGGGAGCGCGCGATTTCGATCATGCCGGGATGATCCGGCTGATCTCCGAACATCCCGGCATCGCGGCGCTGAAACCGGCCCTTGCCGCAATCGATGTGCGCGCCCGCGCCGAGGATGCCAATGGCGCCCGCTTCGATTTCATGGCGGCCTATAACGCTGAGCTGCTACAGCCGCTCACTGATATCGGCCTCGTTGCCGCGGTCGCCCAGCAACTGCGACCTGGCGTGCAGCTGACGTTCCAGACCCAGCATGCCGAGCTGTTCGACGTCTCCACGGCAACGCTCAATCGGCTCGCTGCCTATCTCACCATCAAGGCGTGCGCCGGTGACGCCCAGCGGTCGTTCCGGCATCTGCATTGCGGTGTCGTTGCGCGGATCGACGCCCCCAATCCAGCTCCGGTCGTTGCCCCGTTCTGGCTTGATTGCGCCGGGGAGACCGTCGCGGCGGATGCAGTGATCGTTCGGCGCGGGCCGCAGCGCGATGTGGTGCGAGCGCCCTTTGCCGAGCACCTGGCGACTTTCGACGTGACCCATAAGGAATGGCTTGCCCGCCACGGCGAGGCGACGCTCGTCCCGAAATTGTCGGCACCAGCGCGGTCCTTGTTCAGGGAAGCGGCACGCAGTGCGGATATCCTCGCGCCGCGGCTTCAGCGACTTGCCGCCAACCAGCTTCCCATATCGGTGCAACTGCTGCGCGAAGGCGCGAACATCCGCTGGTCCGGCGCGGTTCCGGCGGACCAGCTCATCCGATCGTGGAGCGAGCAACAGCCCTTCGAAATCATCCTGTCCGATGCTCCCGACGCGCTGGGCGCGGTTGCGGGCGCGGTGCTGCGGGTCGCCTGCCATAGCGGCAATTGCCGGCTCCATGCCGCGCCCGGACTGTGGAGCCAGCTCGTCCGCGAGCTCAGCCTGGAATCGCCGCATGCCGAAGGGATGGCGATGCCGACGATCGTCGCCGGTAATCCCGGCGGCGCCGCCCAGGATCCAGTGCCGTTGCCGCCCGACATTCTGGCGCGCCGGATTCACCGGGTGCTCGATGCCTGGCTGCTCGAGCGACTGGACGCGCATCTCCAGCCGTTCTTCGCGAGCAACGCCGATCCCGGCCGCCCGATCAACGTGAAGATCGCGCAGGATCTTCGCGACGCCATGGCCGCGACATGGGCGATCTGGCATGCATCGTTCACCGACGACCCGGCCCTGCTCAATCACTTCCTGCGCCTGATGATCTGCGCAGTCGACGAGGACGACCATCGCGACGCGGCACAGATCCTGGTCGGTCCCAGCAAATGGCCGGTGATCCTGCGCGGCACCGCGGTCGCGCTTGCCATCGCCGCAGCCTGGGATGCTACGTCGCCGAAGAGCGCCAGACCGGGCAATCTGGTGCGCCTGCGTGACGGCGACAGCGAATGGGCCGGTCATGGCTGCGCGGCCGATATGATCAATGGTGACGAGATGTCACTGTGCGCCGCATCGTTCATGTGGCAGACCCAGTTCGTCATCCTCGTCGTCAAAACTGCGATCGAGGTCAGCCGAATCGCCGAGCGGCCTTTCGCTCAGATCGACACCGACCAGCCGGGGCTTAGCGATACGGACGGATCTGGTCCGGTGATCATGTCGATCAGTCGCGATTTCATCGACGCGGCCGCGGCGGGCCTGGCCGAGCTGCGCACTCTGCTGGCAGTAGTCGAGGCGCGGCATTTCGAGGCGCTCGAGAAGACGATCATGAAAGGCGCGGCATGACGGAGAGTGCGACGCTGTCACCCGGACTGGCGGACTTCGCGGAGCGGCTACGCAAAGCCGCGCTGGCGCTCGACCTCGAGGTGGAGGATCGGCCCGAGCTGGCGAGCGCGACGTTCAATGGCGGATCGACCAAGTCGACGACGCTCAGCCCGACCGATCTGCCGGCAGAGAGCCATGCGATCCGGATCGACCGCTTCAACATCGTGCTGGGCATTCTCCCCGAGGTTGCTGCGATGGAAGCGGTGCTTGAGACCTTGCGGCGCTGCCGCAACCAGTGCGTCGTCGCACGCTCGTTCCTCGGGACCAACGAGACGCTGGATCTTCAGCTGATGCTGCTTGGTCCCCGCGCGAGCGAGCGGCAGGAAGCCTGGCGCGCAATGGCGTTGATGGTCGAGCGCGACGACCGGGTCGCGCGCAAGCTCGCATGGCTGCGACCCGAAGATCCGCTAAATGACGCCGAGAGTTTCGCCGAATTCCTCAAGCGCACTTTCCTTGCCCGGCCGTGGGTCCATGCCGAAGGCCAATTTGAGGACGTGGCGCTCGACGCGCTGAGCGGGACCGGTGCGACCGCGCCGGGTCTGCCGCGGACGACGGCGGACGAATGGGAGCGGATCGCGCTCGACGAGAAGAAGACGCCGGATGATATTGTCGCGGCGTTGGTCAAATCCTGGGAGCGGAGGGGACAGGCATGAGCGAGATTTTCCTCTCCCGCATTGCGATCAGAGACTTCCGGACCTTCGGCGACTTCGCGATCGACATTCCAGCAGCACCCGGTCTTGTTCTGCTCACCGGGACCAACGGCCTTGGCAAAAGCAGTTTCTTCGATGCAATCGAATGGGGACTGACCAACAAGATCCGGCGGTTCGAACCCTATATCAACAAGGGTCGCAAGAAGCTTGTCGAGAAGGACTATCTCACGC
Source organism: Brevundimonas sp. BT-123 (assembly GCF_026105875.1). Classification (GTDB taxonomy): domain Bacteria; phylum Pseudomonadota; class Alphaproteobacteria; order Caulobacterales; family Caulobacteraceae; genus Brevundimonas. The sequence goes on from NZ_JAOYTN010000013.1 coordinate 31,367, forward strand.
GCCGGGGCGCCGAGCCCGGATCGCATAGCGTCGCGCTGACCTTCTCGGACGGCGACGTCGTCGAGCGCAGCGCCACCAGGGGTACTATCATGGCGGATATCGTCGCGCAGCTTGCGCGGCCTGATCGCCGCACAATCAACGATCTTGGGACCTATCTCGCCCTCACTCATTTCCTTGGCCAGGCGGCGCAGCAGCGGTTCACCAGTCGCGACCCGCAGGACCAATGGCAGGCGCTCAAAGGGCCAAGCGGCATCGACCGGCTCGAACGGATTCGCGCTGGGCTGAGGGGGCGGCCGACCATCGCCGCCTTCACGCGGCGGCACGACGCCGAACAGGCCGTGGTTGCCACGCTCGATCGGGAGATCGCAGACTGGCAAGGATGGATGACGCGGCTCGACCGGCTCCGCGCGGCCGCACGCGCCACGGGCGTGTTGACGGCCGACGAAGTTGCTGTGCGGATCGACCAGCTCGAGCGCGACCTGCAGCAGCTTGCGGCAGGTCAGCCGCTTGCCGTCACCGGCGAAGGCGTCGCGGCACGCCTCGCGGCGCTCGGGGAGCGGATTGGTGACGCACTGCGGACGGCCGGCGAGCGCAAGACAGCCCTGGAGGCGCTTTCCGACATGCCCGCGCAGTTCGCGGTCAGCCAGTCGGAGGGACGGCTTGACCATCCGACGCTCGTCCGGTTGCGCAGCGTCGTCAGCGACGCGCAGGCGCGGCTTGATCGGGCATCGCCGCTCGTGGGTTCCGCCAATGACGCGGTGATCGCGCAGAATGCCGCAATCGCCACGATCGACCAGAATATTGTGGTGCTCGATGCGGCACGAACCGATCTCGCTCGCCGCGCCCAACTTGCCGCATTGGTGTCGACCGAGCAGGAGGATCGAACGACGCTTGCCGACGCAATCGCGGCGCACCGCACGATGATTGCGGAGGCCGACGCAACGATCAGCCAGCATAGCGGGGCCAGTGCCGAAGTTGCACGGCTACGGAGCCTTGCCGCGTCAGCCCGGGCGCTCAATGAGGCAATGGCGGATTGTCTTGACCTGGAAGGCCAGTCCGGCGCCGCCGAGGCCGCATTGGCGCAGGGGCGTGAAGCCGCCGCGCGTGCTTCGGCGGAACTGACGCCACTCGACACGCAGCTGGCAGAACTCGACGACAAGATTGCGGACGCTCAGCGCGAGCGCGCCGAGGCCGACCGACATGCGTCGGCGATCAGCGCAGCCTTGTCACAGCTTGCCAGTCACATCCATGAGGACGACACCGACTGTCCGGTGTGCCGCACGCAGTTCGAACCGGGTGCCCTGAAGGCGCTTGCCGATGCCGCGGCGTCGGGGAGCGACCGTCGCCTCGCGCACGCCGATGATGCGCTCGAGGCTTTGCGGAGCACACGCCCCGCGCTCAGCGATGAGATCCGTCGCCTTCGCGGAATCGTGGCGGCGGTCGATGGACTCGAACGGAGCGCGAGAGCAGCGGCTGATGCCGTCACGAATGCGCGCGCCAGCATCGGCCAGACGCTCGCGACGACGCCCGAAAGCAACCTTGCCGCGCTGGCCGCGGCCCGATCGCGCGATGCGGATATTGCGCTTGGAGCCGCAGAGGTTGCGCTCGAACCTTTGTCGGCGAGCGCGGCGGCGGCGACCGAACAGCGGTCGAGCGTTGCGGCCGATCTTGAGGATCTGATCGCGCGCGACAGTCAGTCCGGAACACGATTGGCGCAGTATCAGGCGGAGGACAAGGCGTGCGCCGATCGCATCGCGGCGCGCAATCTGTCGAACGCCACGATCGGTGAGATCGAGGCCAGATTGACGGCGGAGCGCGAGCGTGGCGAAGACGCGCGGAGTCGTCTGGCACAACTGACCGAAGCGGCGAGCACCGCCACCGCAGATGTGCAGCGCGAACAGGCGGCACTCGACCTTGCGCAGCGCGAACTTGCTGCGGCCGAGGTGACGCGCGGGACCTCTGAACAGGCGGCGCGGCAGATGCAGCAGCGCTGGACGCGCGCTGGCCTCAACGACATCCCGAGCCAGGCGGAACACGATCGCGGTCTGTCGGCGATCGATGCGGTGCTGACGGGGTTGCGGTCCCTCGCCGAACGCCAACTCGTGCTTGCCCGCGACAATGAAGATGCGCTGCTGCAGGGCGAAATCGACGAGATTCTCGCGTCGATGCGGGCGACCGGAGGCGACGATGGTGTCAAGGATCCGACGGCGTATCTGGCAGCGCTCAAAATGAAAGTAGAGGCAGCGCGGGCGGCGGTCAAACTCACGACTGCGGCGCGCAATGCGGTGAAGCGCTATTCGGAGGATCTTCAGAAGCAGGCCGACGATTTTTCGGCACGAGTGCTCGATCCGCTCAATACGGTGATCGACGACTTCAACGAGGCGATGCTGAGCACGCCGGGTGAAAGCATTCAGTTCAAGGCCGATACGAGGGTCGATGCGACCAGCTTCGGGATGGCGCTGCGCTACCGCGAGAAGGTCGACAATGCCATCGAGACGAAGAAGGATCTGCCTCCCCAGGTCGTGCTGAGCGAGGGCCAGCTAGCCGCAAACGGTTTCAGCATCCTGTGCGCGGCGAGCACGGCCTATCAATGGTCACGCTGGCGTGCGCTGCTTCTCGACGACCCGCTGCAGCACAACGATATCATCCATACGGCCGCCTTTGTCGATGTAATGCGCAATATGGTTGAACTGAGCGGCTATCAGCTGATCATGTCGAGCCATGATCGCGGCGAGAGCGAGTTCATTACTCGCAAATTCGATGCGGCCGGCCTTCCCTGCGCCACAGTCTTGTTGACGGCACCGTCGGATAAGGGCGTGGTTTGGAACGCGCCAGAGTATAACCAAGCCGCGGCACGGATTTTGAGGCGGGACGCGCAGCCGCCAACCGTAAGCAGCGCCTGACGCGGCTGAGAGGCCGCAACGTTAAGTGCGATCAGCTCTTCCGGTCAATGACCTTACGACCGCTTTCGGGATCGCTCCGACCCCCACTTGAACGGCTAAAACTAGGGCGCTTAACTGCTGGACGGCTTTCCTCTGTGAGCGTGGGCTGGAGACCGCAGATCAGGCGGCTTGGGCGATCGGTTGCTGATCTGGCCGCCAGTTCCAGGGCATGAGTTCATCCCAGCGGGCAGCAGGCCAGTCACCAGCGATCTTGGCGATGACATCGGCAATATAGGCCTGCGGTTCGAGGCCATTGAGTTTGGCGCTCTCGATGACGGAGTAGACAGCAGCGGCGCGATCGCCGCCCGCCTTTGAGCCAGCGAACAGCCAGTTTTTACGGCCTAGGGCAACGCAGCGCATGGCGCGCTCCGCAATGTTGTTATCGATCTCCAGACGCCCATCATCGAGGAAGCGCGTGAGCGCCACCCAGCGCTTGCGGCCATAGGCGATCGCCTTGGCCATCTCGGACTTGGGCGAGAGGCGGCGCAGGGCATGGTCGAGTGCCTGGCGGAGATCGTCGATCAATGGCTGGGTGCGGTCCTGCCGGCTTCGTCGTCGGATCTCCGGCTGATGGCCACGAACCTCTGCCTCGATCTCATAGAACTCGCCGATGCGTTCCAGCAGCTCAGTGGTGAGCGGCGTCGGCTTGGTGGCGTGGATGTCGAATATCTTCCGCCGGAAATGCGCCCAGCAAGCAACCTCGGTGACGCGGTTCGTGTCGTAAAGCTTGTCATAACCGGCATAGCCGTCGGCCTGGAGATAGCCGGTGAAGTTGGCCAGCTGGCGCTGGGGATGCGTGCCTGTGCGATCGGTGGTGAACTCATACCAGACCAGCGAGGGGGTCGTGGCGCCGGAGCCGCGATCATCGACGGCGTAAGCCCAAAGCCTGCCGGTGGCCGTTTTGCCGCGGCCCGGATCAAGCATGGGAACCGGCGTATCGTCGGTATGGATCTTCGAGGCGGTCAGGCCGACCTCCCGAATGCGACTGACGATCGGATCGAGCAGCACTGATGCCTGCCCGACCCAGCCTGCCAGCGTTGAGCGATCGATCTCGATGCCCTGCGCCGCCATGATCTGGGCCTGGCGGTAAAGCGGCAGATGATGGTCGAATTTGGAAACAACGACATGGGCCAGCGTGCCAAAGGTCGCTTTGCCACGGGCAATGGCTTTTACCGGCGCGTGCGCCTGGATGATCTTCTCGCAGGACCGGCAGCTATACTTGGGCCGTATGGTCCGCACGACACGCCACTGCACCGGCACGGCATCGAGCATCTCGTCGCTATCCTGTCCCAGCGGCCGCAGCCTCCCGCCGCAGTCGGGACAGGTGCAGGTGCCTTGCTCAGGCTCGATCCGCTGTTCCTCCCGCGGCAGATGGGCGGGCAGCGCGCGAACAGGCACTGACCGACCGCCATCTGCCGGATCCGCCCGCCGCGCGGCAGCGACGATGGCCTCGCCTTCGAGTTCTTCGAGGGCCAGCTCAAGCTGTGCGATCTGGGTATCGAGCTTCTCGGACGACTTGCCGAACTGCATCCGCTTGAGGCGCGCGATCTGCACGCGCAGCGTGTCGATCAGGATGTCGCGAGCAGAAATATCGGCGCGGGCGGCCGCCAATGCCGCTTCAAGCTCGGCGATCCGAGCGTCTTTATCAACGGTGGAAAGGCCTGCGTCCGACACCGCGATCCTATAGCGAAATACCCGCCACGATGCCAGAAAAAGCGCCAGAAAATGGGTGTTTTTAACCCGCGAGTGACGGGGTGAAAGTGCGTTCCGGCCGCCGCCAATCTATGCCTTCCAACAGCATAGAAAGCTGAGCCGCCGTCATCACCACCGATCCAGTCTTCGTCGATGGCCACACGAACCGGCCCCGGTCCATCCGCTTGGAGAAAAGGCACATGCCCTGACCGTCATACCAGAGCAGCTTCACTAGATCGCCGCGCTTGCCGCGAAAGGCAAACAGCGCGCCGGAATGGGGACTTTGCTCCAGAACCTGCTGCGTCATCACGGCAAGGCCGTCAAAACCTTTGCGCATGTCCGTCGCCCCGCAGGCCAGGAATATCCGCGTGGAGGGCGGCAGCGCGATCATCGCGTCAGGATACCGATCACCCGCGACAGGGCATCGGCGTCGACCGTGGCGTCCACGCTCACCCTGATGCCCGACGGCAGTTCGATGCCGATCACTCCATCGCTGCGCGCGGCAACCGCCGGCGCGGGCAAAGCCAACTGCTCGCTGACCTGCACCTCCGCAAATGCAGTCCCGATCGGCTTGCGCACCCCGCCAAGCTCACCGGACATCGCCTGGCGCCGCCATGTGTAAATCGAGCCGCTGCCGACATCATGGCGCTCGCAGGCCGAGCGCACGCACCCCTCGGGGCCAAATGCATCCCGCAGCACGGCGAGCTTCTGCTCTACCGTCCAACGCCTCCGGCCCGATACCCGGCTGACGATCTCTATCCGACTACTCATACGACCGCTCGTATGAGTAGTCGCTGCGCCGCTCGCTGAATCCTCAATCTCGTCCGACACCGGCCACCCCGCTCAAAGAGCGGCAATCATCCCGGCGAATGGGCGCTGCGCAAGGCGGCCGCCAGAGCCCGCTTACTTTCCTCTAAGCGAATGGAAGGTTGTGCCGGAAGCTGCCGTTCTGCGCCCGATCGACGAACGGTGTAAGTTCGTCGGGTGCCGACAAAAACGGAATGCAGCGTCGTGGGACGAAACGGTCGTCCCCAAACAAGCGGCTGGACGTCAGCTTGTTTTGGTTCTCGCCGTTCCTGAGGCGCTCAGCTAGCGCGGCTTCCGTGTGGCGTATTTATTTCGTGTTGCTACCTCCGCGCCTGGGTGTCAGTCATCGAGTGCTCCCAGGTGGAGACAAGGAAAGTGGCCATCGTACCGGCGAGGTTGACGGCCAGTTCGGCATGGCGCCCATGGGGCTTGGCTCTTAGTGGACCTTCGCTGTGAGCATCGCTCAGCCTATTGCGTAGCGTGCCGAGAGACTCGACCACCGACTGGCAGCTGCCTAGGATGCGTTTGAATACGTCCTCGGTGTAAGCGTCAGGGGCCAGTTTCAGGGCATTTGCGATAAGGCGATAGAGAACTGGAAGGTCGGCCTTGTCATCATATCCGATGCCCTGCTTCGACAGCAGCCACTTTATCACGTCTTCGAGCAACGTCCGGGCCAACGTGATCGCGCCCTCCGGATCAGTGGCGCGTCGTTCCAATGCGTCCGTCCACCGACGATGAACAACCTCGCGATCGAAGCGGATCAGCGCGCTGGAGATGCCAGCGTCACCGGGGCTCGACTCAACGAGCAACGCATCGAGTTCGTCGTTCTGCACGTCGCGAGCGAGTTCTCCAGCGATACGCCGCACCTCGTGATCCTGCAGGCTCTGCAATCGCTTTGTGACGTAGAGGCGCTTGCTGCTCATCGCCTCGGAATCCGTCCCGGGCGCCAAGCCAAGACGCTGGCCTAGCGGGGGCAGCTCGTACGCCTTGAAATGATCCGCGATGATGCTGGCCAGCAGCATTCGAAGACGTGCGGTGCCGCGGGATGTCGATTCGCTCATGCCCGTCCCGCCATCGCCAAATCCGACAGGTTGGCCGGAGAGCCTTCAATTGGGAAGGCTAGGCTGCCCGGGGTCCAGAAGTCTGTGTGCTCGAAGTGGCTGGCATAGAAGGATCGGGAAAGCGTCGCGCGACGGCGACGACGCGAGATGGGCTCTTCCACGGCGAAGTCGTCGCCATCGAGGGCAGCGAGTTCATACCCCAATGGCAATAGTCGAGGTTGGTGGACGATCGCCTTCAATTCCTCGAGCGATAGCGCGGGACGCCCCATCTCTGGCATGTCACCCCAATCGTCCACATCGTCAATATCGACCGTGGGGGTATCGACGCTCTCGATCGTGGACGCGACCATGGCGTCGACATCGACATGCGCACCAGCCAGAGCCAGCGATCCGATTTCCCTGCTGATCGCCGAAAGGATCGGCTGAAGCCCGCCCACCATGTCCTCGAACAGTTTGATGCGGCCGGACAGCGCCAGGTACACCTCGGTCTCGACGGTGTCATGGTAGTGAAGATTCACGATCCGGATGCTGTCGAAGCGCTGGCCGAGGCGGTCGATGCGGCCGATCCGCTGCTCCACGCGCATGGGGTTCCAAGGCATGTCGTAGTTGATAAGCGAGCCGCAGAACTGGAAGTTTAGGCCCTCGGCGGCGGCGTCGGTACAGAGCAGGATGTCGCCTTTACCCTCGCGGAACCGCTTCTTGATGTCCGCCCGGGACACCGGCCGCCAGCTGCCGTCGGGCGTGCGGATCTCGCCGCCGCGGCCTGAGAAGCAGATGACCTCGCGGCCGGTCTGGTCCGACAACCAGTCACGCAGTCCGTCCATGGTGTCGGTGTAGCCGGTGAACACCATCGTCTGCTGGTAGCCCTCAGCCGCCAGCCGCGTAAGCTCGTCCTTGAGCGCGCGTGCCTTGGTGTCGATCGGCAGGCGCTGGAGATCGGCGAGAATGTCGCGGATAGCCGCGCTCTCGAGCAGGCGGCGGGCGACCTCCTCCTTCTCCTTCATCTCGTCCGTCTCGACTTCTTCGCCGCTCTCCTCGAGGTCGAACTGGTCGTCGTCGACTTGGCGGTCGAGGCGTCCCTGAAGGCTATGCGCCAGCGCAGCGAAGCTGGACGACAGACGCTTGCGGTAGATGGTCAGCACGAAGCCGATGGCGGTGCGCTGCGACTGGTCCGCATTCTGGTAGGCTGAACGGATGAAGCTCTCGACCCGCTCGTAGATGTCGCGCTCGGCCGGCTCCATGTGGATAAAGCGGTCCTGCACGTCGCGGACAGCGATACGCGCCTGGAGCTTGCCTTCGGCCTGATAGCGACGAAGCAGCGATCGAGTGTGCCGGGACATGAGCGCGGCGACAGGCGTCCAGCGCTTCATGATACGCACGGAAGCGGCGCGGTCCTCGCCGCTGAGCTGCCGCCGCGGAATGGATGCGGCACCGCGGAGCGCGCCGACGATCCTGCGCGTGCGGATTGTCGACAGCTGCTGGTCTCCCGTTCCGCCCATGCGGGCGGCGCGTTCTGAAGGCAGAGCCCCGAAGAAGGCTTCCGTCGCCCGGAAGAGCCGCGCACACTCCTCCATCTTCTCGACCGGAAGGTGCGGATCAGCGAGTGTGGCGAAGTAGCGTTCGTACGCTACCGCATCCCACTCGGGCGGAAGGCCGAGCAGCGACAGGAGGTCGTATAGCTCCATCGCGTGGGTCTGGAGCGGCGTCGCCGAAAGCAGGATGAGGCCATGCGTACGATGACGCAGGTCGCGCAGAAGTCGCATAAGCATGTTCGGCGTAACGCGCCCGCCGGTCCTCTTCTGCCGGGCGTGATGTGCCTCGTCGACGACCACAAGGTCATAGGGCTCCGCCTCGAGCAGCTCGGGTCGGCGGTCGCTGCGGCGAGCAAGATGGCTCGACATGATCACGAAAGGTTCGGCCGACCATGCGTCGCGTGTCACCGGGGTGTCGACGATCGACTGTGTTGCCGCATCGTACCTGCGGAAGCTCTTGCCGTCATAGATCGGCCAATCGAGCGCGAACTTCTCACGCAACTCGGCCTGCCACTGAGTGCAGACGTTCTTCGGCGCGAGGATGATGCCGCGCCTAAGGCGTCCTGCGAGCCATGCCTGCCGCACCAGCAGGCCCGCCTGCACAGTCTTGCCGAGGCCCACCTCGTCCGCGATCAGCAGCCGCGGAGCATGGTCCGGTACTTCGCCGTACATTCGCAAGAACGCGCGACGCTGATGAGGCCAGGCCTCGACGGGCGATGTCGCCTCACCCACCCAGATTCCGCCGGTCGCGTCACGGGCCGCAGTCCGTACTCGCTGCCACAAATCGGCACGCTCCTGATCCCAATCGTGCAGCGGCACCGGCACTGCGATTGGCTCGGGCAGAACGATTGGCTCCGGCTCTGCCGTCGGCGTCTGCTGCAGTCGCGTAGGCAGCTGGTCGTCGGGCGGTAGGAAGCGGAGCAGATCCAGCCGGACGGCGGTCGGCACGTCATAGGTGCGGATCCGCTCGGCCCGATCAGCCCAGTACAGGGCGAAGGACCGATCCTCCTCGTCGACATATTCGACGTTGGGCGTCCAAGACTTAAAGACGGTGAACGTCTCACCGTTGGTCATCCAGCCCTGGACCGTCTCGTTGACCGAGCCTGTGAATGCGATGCGGTCGCCGGTCTTATCCTCGATGATGCCGGTCTTTTCGTGAAAGATGGCGTTCCCTGCCACCGGCTCGCGCGTGACTGGATGGCACGGCAGAGCCACGCGGACGTCCAGCATGCCTCGGGCGACCAGCCAAGCGAGAAGTTCGAGTGCCTCCCTCTCGCTGTTCGACGCGGTTTCCGGAAGGCTGAAGTCGGCCTTCCGGGCGACGACGTCCATCATCGACATGCCCCGCTCGATCGCTTCCACCTCGCCATCGTCGAGGGTGCAGCCGACGAGCAGCCGCATTCTGCCTTGGTTGAGGGCGAGATGCTCTATGCCGCGCGCCGCCAGGGCCAGACTGCCTGCCCGGAAGTATCCGGTCGTGCGGTCGTAGCGAATCGCAGACGACAGCGCCGGCACCCAGAACCGCGACACGAGATCGCCGTCCTCGCGGCTATACTTCAACTTCCAGGCATGGTCCTTCAGGAGCATATCAATCGGCTTCCATCAGCTCGCGATACAGGTCGAGCTGTTGCGGTTCGCCGATCTCACCATCGTAGGCGATGCGGCGAAGCTTCTCGAGCGCGTCGAAATCGTCGGCCGCCGGCTTCACCGCCTTGTCGGCGTCGATGCCGGAGAACGTCTTGGACGGCGGCAGCACCTCAAGCAGGGCTTCCATCGCAACTTTGAACTCGTCTTCCTTCGCGACGCCGGCCTGCTCCAGCATCTCCTGCGCCGCCTCAGCACCGCGCGTGCGCATGACGTGCGCCGCGTGATGCAGCGCATCGATCATCCCGCGCGATCCGTCAGCGGGGCCAACCGCACCCTTGGCCACGCGAGTGGCGGAATCCCACAGCTTGATCTCGGCCGCCTTCTTCTCGGCGAGTCGACCGATGACCTGCGACTCGAGATCAACGCCGACCGCCCGGGCGAGCCGCAGGGCCTCATCATAGGGGAAGCTGACTGCCTTGAACGCGTCCCAGGCGAGCACATAAAACGCCGTCGGACCATCCATGTCCGTCTGCGCCTTAGCCGATGCCAACTGGGCGAGGCGCCAAGCCTTCACTTCGCGACGCGCGGCGTTGAGCGCGTCTGTCCGTCGTCGAAACATTTGGCGCAGGTTTGGCGTGGCGTTAACGGAGAGCGGGCCTCGTCAGGGGTTGGCTTTTAGGCGGCGAGCTTGCGGTGCTGCAAGCGGCGATGTTCGATGGTCTGTTTCTTGATGGCGGCGCGCTGGGCGTGGATCTGCCGATCGCGGCCAAAGTAGGCATCTGCGGGCGTCACATTGCCCAGGCTTTCGTGATAGCGCTGGTGGTTGTAGTGCTCGATGAAGGCTTCGATCTGGGCTTCGAGATCGCCGGGCAGGTAATAATTCTCCAGTAGGATGCGGTTTTTCAAGGTCTGGTGCCAGCGCTCGATCTTGCCCTGTGTCTGGGGGTGAAAGGGGGCGCCGCGCACGTGGCTCATGGACTGGGCCTCGATATAGGCGGCCAGTTCGCCCGCGACATAGCTCGGGCCATTGTCCGAGAGCAGGCGCGGCATGTGCAGCACGGTGGCGCTGTCACAACCTGATGCGGCCAGCGCCAAGTCCAGCGTGTCGGTGACATCGCCCGCCGTCATGGTGGTGCACAGCTTCCACGAGATGATGTAGCGGGAATAGTCGTCGAGCACGGTTGAGAGGTAAACCCAGCCCCAACCGATCAGCTTGAAATAGGTGAAGTCGGTCTGCCACATCTCGTTTGGTCGCATCGTCTTGGTGTGGAACTCGTCGCGGGCCTTGATGACGATATAGGCTGGGCTGGCGATCAGATCCTGTGCCTTGAGCAGGCGATAAACCGTGGCCTCGCAGACAAAGTACTGCTTCTCATCGGTAAATTTGGTGGCCAACTCGCGGGGCGAGAGTTCGCTTTCCTCCAGCGCCATGTCGATGATCTGTTTGCGCACATTCTCGGGCAGCCGGTTCCATACCCGGCTTGGCGCCGAGGGGCGGTCTTCCAGCGCCTCAGGCCCACCATCAAGGTAGCGGGCATACCAGCGGGCAAAGGTGCGGCGTGGGATGCCCAGTTTCTCCAGCGTCTGTCGGGTGGGCAGATGGGATTGCTCGACGAGGCGGATGATCTCGAGCTTTTCTGCGGCGGGATACCTCATTCTTGGTCGCCCCCATCCGCGATCATGCTTTTTTTAAGCAGGCGGTTCTCGAGCGTCAGGTCGGCCACGCATTCCTTGAGAGCCAGTGCTTCACGGCGCAGATCCTTGACCTCGTCACTGGTGGCGGCACGGGCCGTGTCCCCGGCCAGACGGCGTTTGCCAGCCTCAAGGAATTCTTTTGACCAGGAATAATACACGCTCTGGGCGATGCCTTCGCGGCGGCACAGTTCAGCGATGCTCTCCTCGCCGCGCAGGCCTTCGAGCACGATGCGGATTTTATCCTCGGCCGAGAAATGCCGGCGTGTGGCACGGCGAATATCTTTCACCACCACCTCGGCGGGCTTCTTGGTGGGCTTGGCAGCCAATTTTGGGCTGGAGGGATTGGGTCTCATCTGCGTTCCTTACGTCACTGCGACGAGACCCAATCCCTCCATTATCCGCAACCCCAGATCTGTGCCAAAGGCGCTGACGCCGAACACACTACGCGCGTCTTCGACCCGGGACGCCGACTTTGGCGTCGGGACAACAGGTCAGCCTTGATATCGGTAAAGAGGGCCTCGCCCAGTTGGCCCCGACCCTGGCTAGAGGCTTTGATCGGGGCTGAGGGCAAACACCTGAAGGCGCAACGGCGCTGCCAAGGCAGGCTTATGGACGCCCATCCCAATCCATCCCCGGGAGGATGGAAACGGCTGCCAGATCGATGACGGCCCGACCTTTACGAGCTTTGTCCGCGGGGGGACCGGTGCATTGGAAGAAGAGTGCGATAGCGCGACCGCAAAACTCGCAATGACCGTCACAACAGTCTCGCATCAGGAGCGCCACCAGATCAGACAGGGCGGGGAAGACGGCGTTGTGAATTATTGATCGGCCGTTCCGGCGGCTGGCGATGAGGCCTGCCGCCTCCAAACGGCAGAGATGGAAGGAAACGCGCGAAGCCGGAGCATTGCCCATGCGCCTCGCCCCTTCCTTGAGATAGTTCAGGTCATGCCTCATGTATCAGGCGAGAACTGATGGTGGCGGCCTGATGCAAAACCGCCTGCCGGCCTGAATGGGAGGGGGGAAGACCCTGCAATCGGGGACTATAGCTGCGGCGGGAAGGGCAGTTCGAACTCGGACCGTTCGGGCGCGACGCCGAAGGTGGCTTCGCCGTCACGGCCAGCGTACCGCCCCAGTAAGGTCGAGTAGGTGTAGAAGCGGATTTTCCGGGTGTCGGTGTCGAACGCCATGAACCTCAGCCAGCCCGCGCCTCCGTTGGCCGAACCCGCCGTTCCGTCCGGCCCGACAGTATTGCCCTGGTAGTCCTGGATCAGCTGATAGACCGGATGCCCGGCGTCGTTGAGGTCGATCCGAAGGTTCTCGCCATTGGACACGCCGTCCACCGGGCGGGTGTAGTTGTGTCCGCTCAGGACCATGAAGATCATGGCGTTCTTGCGAATGAAACGATCCCAGACCTGGTCGGGGCTGAGGTTGTCGGCGCCCGGGAAATAGCTGTCGTAGCCGTTTGATCGCTCCTGCGCGTCAGGGCGCAGCCATTCGTGGGTGGTGATCATGACGGGAAGGCCGGGATGGGCGTCGATCACGCCCTGGGCCCAGGCCAGCGCGGATTGCGGGGGCTCCATCTCCAGCGACAGGTGCAGGTACGTCCGTCCGCCGCCGTTGAAGGTCTGATAGCTGTTCAGTCCATTTTCCGACGCGCCTCCGTACCAGGCCTTGCCGGCGAAATGGCGCGAGGTCGGTCCGAAATAGAGGCTCCATGTGCGGCCGCCAGCCAGCGGCTTGGAGGCGCCGGGGCCATCCTGGGTCCACCAGGAATAGTTGTCGTAATCGTGGTTGCCCGGAACCATGCCGAACGGCAGGCCGCTGCGGCTGAGGATCGAGATGGCGCGGTTGGCGATGTCCCATTCCTCGCGCGTGTCGAAGAACTGGTATTCACCCTCGGCGTCGGGGATCGCCCGACGGAACTGCCCGTCGCCATGCTGGACGATGTCGCCGACGAAGGTGACGAAGGCCAGGTTCTTGTCCTGCCGCGTATCGACCAGATAGCGCATCTGCTGGTCAAAGGTATCGGCGCCGCGTGGTTGCGGCAGGGTGATGTCGGCATAGTTCTGGGTGTCTGAAACGACGGCGACGGTGAAGATCTCGGCCCTGGCCGGAACTGCAGGCGCAAGCAGCGCCCCGCCCAGCGACAAGGCGAGAGCCACGCTCGCGCCGATCCGTTTGAACATGTCCATGAGTCTGCCCCGAGCCTACGTGTTCGGACGCCCATAGCGATGCTGTGTGACGTTTTTCCTCCGGACGTCCGGAGCGTCGCAACTGATATGGATTTGTCGTGCAACCGACATCAGGCGGTGACGCTTGAGCGTCATCAGCCGCCTGTGAACCAGCAGACAGATACATTGATCGGCGCGGATATTCCGTCGTCAGGCCTTGCGTCCGAGGACGGATTCGGGGGGCTGACACGCAGGCTTCGCGGACCGCTGTTTCACTTCTTCCTGCGCCGGTCCGGGTCGCCGGCCGACGCCGAGGAAATGGTGCAGGACCTGTTCGTTCGGTTGTTGCGCCGCGCCGATCTGCTCAGCCTTGAAAACGTCGACGGCTATGTGTTCGAGGCGGCGGCCAACATGGTGCGGGACCGGGGACGCTATGAACAGGCCCGGGGGCAGGGACGGCATGTCGGGATCGACGACCTGGTCGCGCAGAGCGAGGCGCCCGGCGCTGAGCAGATCGTCGCGGGGAAGCAGCGGCTGAAAAGAATGCTGGCGGCTCTGAACGCCCTGCCGCCTCGCGCGCGCCAGGTGGTGATCCTGCGGCGGTTCGAGAACCTGACCTACCTGCAGATCGCGAGGCGGTTGGGCATATCCGTGAGCGCGGTCGAGAAGCATATGGCGCGCGCGATGGCGGCCTTGCGGCTGGATCTGGTCGAGGGGGATCGCTGATGTCCTCTCTCCTCCCTGAGCCGAGCAACGACGATCACGCCGACCTGGCCGCCTTCTGGTTCGCGCGGATGAACAGCGGCGATCCGACTCCTATGGAGGATGAGGCCGCGTTCCGACGGTGGTTGAACGAAGACCCCGACAACGCCCGGGCCTATCGCGGCTGCCAGCAGGCCTGGCGCCTGCTGGAGCTGGACGCCGGCGAGGCGCAGATGCTGGCGCTGCGAGCGGCCGCCCTGGGGCCCGGCGCCCGCCGCCTTACGCGACGACGCGCCTTGTTCGGCCTGACCGGCGGGGCCGTTGCGGCGTCATGCGGCGGGGTGTGGGTGATGACGGCGTCGTCGCCGGCCCGGGCGCTGATCTCGACGGAGGCGGGCCAGAGGCTGACCGCGCCGCTGCCGGACGGGTCGGAGGTGACCCTGGCGCCGTCCTCTCGGCTGCGCCTCGACTATGGCGCCGATCGTCGTTCGGCGGTGCTCGAGGCCGGCCAGGCCTACTTCCACATCCTGCCGGACGCCGAGCCCTTCGTCCTGCGCGTCGGCGACCGCCTTGTGACGACCGCACAGGGTCGGTTCCAGGCGACCCATGCGGATCTACGGCCGGAGGTGATCGTCGAGGAAGGGCGGTTGCGGTTGGTGGAAAGAGGCGGCGCAGGCGCGCATCTGTTCCTGACGGCGGGGCAGGGCGGACAGGCGCTGGGTGGCGAACTGCGAGCCGCGCCCGTCGATGTCGAGGCCGCGACGGCCTGGCGGATGGGGCGACTGGTCGTGCGCGACCGGCCGCTTCGCGAGGTGGTCGAGAGCTTCAATCGCTACGCCTCGGAACGACTGACGTTGACGGACGCGGCGGCTGGCGAGGTGCGCATATCCGGCTCCTTCCGTTACGACGGAGGGCAGGAGTTCGTCATGGCTCTGGCGCGCGGGTTCGACCTGTCCGTGCAGAGGACGGCGGACGGGGAATGGCGCATCGGAACGCCCGGGAAATCGTCTGACGCGGCGGCTACGCTTTGATGAAATTTCCACGACGGGGTGGGGGTCTGCAGGGCGCCTTTCGTTTCTGAGGGGGAGCCGCCGACGAGCGGCCGACCAGTTTTCAGGGGCTCCCATGTTCATTTCCAAGCCGCGCGCCGGCGCCTTCAAGCGCATGCTTCTGGCCTGCTCGGCCGTCGCCGCGGTCGCAGCGGCGACGCCGGTTCTGGCCCAGTCGCCGAACGGCGGCGCAGTCGTCTCCTTCGCCATTGAAGGCCAGTCGATGGAGGAGGGGCTGACGACCCTGGCCCGCACCGCCGACGTGCAGGTGCTGTTCGCGCCGGAAGCCGTGCGCGGCCGTCGCGCCAACCGCGTGGTCGGCGTCTTGGCGCCCGCCGAGGCGCTGCGCCGCATGGTGGAGGGTACGGGCCTGACCGTGACGCCGGTCGGCGCGCGCACCTTTTCTGTTGCAGTCGACCGCGCTGACGCCGGAACCGGAGACGTCACGGCCATCGAGGACGTGATCGTCACGGCCCAGAAGCGCGCTCAGCGAATCCAGGACGTGCCGCTGGCCGTCACGGTGCTGGACGGCGACGACGCCCAGCGCCGCGGCATAGACAGCGTGACCGGTTTGGTGGACGAGGTTCCGGGCGTCTCGGTCAACTACGCCTTCGGCGGCACCAACTACGGCCTGATCAGCATTCGAGGCATCGGCGGCGCCGATGACTACAAGCCCAACGGCAACCCCTCGGTCGCCCTTCATGTCGATGGCGTCTACCAGACCTCCAACGCCTATCTGGGCATGCCCCTGTTCGACCTGGACCGGGTCGAGATTCTGAAGGGACCGCAGGGCACCCTTTATGGACGCAACACCACGGCGGGCGTGATCAACGCCATCACCAAGGGGCCGGGCGAGGTGGTCGAGGGCGGCGGGCGTCTCGAGATCGGCAGCCATGACTACACCGCCATGGAGGCCGCTGTCGGCGGGCCGCTGAGCGACAAGATCGGCGTGCGCCTGGCCGTCCTGGCCGAGCAGGGCGGGGGCTTCATGACCGGCGCGGGCGCGGGCGACCTGGCCGGCTATCGCCCGGTCATCGGCGGGGTCGTCCAGACCCAGGTTCCGGCCATCGTCGATCCGGGCCGTCGCGAAGGCTTCGGCGACAAGGACCTGTTCGCCGGCCGGGCCACGGTCGCCTTCGACTTCACGCCGGACACCAACCTGACCGTGAAGCTGTTCGGCAGCCGCGACCGGGGCGACACGCGCCAGTACGACCGCATCTCGGCGGCGCTGGACAGCAACATCGCCAACGCTGGCGAGAACGACGACCCCTACGAGTTCTATTCGTCCGAATATCCGACCCAGAGCATCGACATCTACGGCGTGTCGGCCGCGCTGGCGCATCGGTTTGCTGACAACCTGAACCTGGCCGTGATCGGCAACGTCCAGGGCACGACCCGTTCGGTCCGGGGCAACGGCGACGGTTCGCCCTATCCGGCCTCGCGTTTCGACGCCGACGAGACGCTGAGCCAGGCGTCGCTGGAAATGCGCCTCAGCGACGACACCGGCGGCCGCCTGGACTGGATCGCGGGCGTCTTCTACGTCTCGGACGACATCGACTTCGACACCCACTGGACCAGCTATACGGCCCGGACCAAGTACGACAACCTGCACAAGCAGACCCGCAACAGCTTCGCCGTCTTCGGCCAGGCGGACTATGACCTGACCGACAAGCTGACCCTGTCGGGCGGCCTGCGCTACACGCGAGACGAGGCGACCTTCAGCGGTCGCAACGATGACCTGAACCCCTGGGGCATCTCGACCTTCACCACCACCTTCGCAACGACCAACCCCTTCATCTGGGACCGCGCTTTCGAGGACGACAATGTCTCGGGCCGGGTCACGGCCAGGTACGCCTTCACTCCGAACCTGAACGTCTTCGTCTCGGCGGGGACAGGCTATCGCGGCGGCGGCTTCGACGGCACCTCCATCTTCACCCAGGCCGAGACCCTGCCGTTCGAGTCCGAGACCGTCATCGCCTACGAGACCGGGCTGCGCTGGACGACAGCCCGCCTGCGCCTCTCGCTGGACGCCTTCAGCTACAGGTTCAAGGAGCTGCAGGCGACGACCCGCCTGGCCAACGACACCAATGGTCGCGCCAACGTCGGCGAGGCCGAGAGCAAGGGCGTGGAGTTCGCCGTCAACGCCCTGCTGTTCGAAGGGGCGAACCAGACGCTGGACCTGGATGTGGCGGCGGCCTTCCTGGACACCGAGATCATCTCCTTCAGCTCGGCGCGCGTGGCCGAGGTGCTGTCGACGGTCGGGGATCCCCTCCCGGGCGCGCCGGACGTGACGGCCACCGCCTCGCTGAACCACGGGCTGATGCTGGCCAACGGCTGGCGTCTGGACACACGGCTGTCGGTTTCGCACCACGGCGAGGAAAGCAACCGCCTGAACGCCGCGCCGGGCAATACGGCTGAGGCCTACACCCTGCTGAACGCACGGGTGGAACTGGAGAGCGCGGCCAACTGGGCGGTCTACGCCTATGGCCGCAACATCACCGACGAGGTCTACTTCCCGGAGCTGAACGGCGCGTCGCGGCTGGTCGGCGCCCCGGCGACCTATGGCGTGGGGCTGCGCTACAGCTTCTGAGGGTCCAATTGCGCCGTCGCTCTCACGTCAAGGCGACGGCGCATGCCGGGGGATGACCGAACAGTTCATATTGCTGCATTCTCGCTCGCGCGGCTGGAAGGTCGGTGATGTCGATGGGATGGAAGTCGGTCGCCGGCACCGTCGCTCTAGCGCTGATCGCCAGTGGCGCGGGGGGGCGTGGGGCGGGGGCGCCTGGGTGCAGAAACGCGATGCGCCGCCCTCGCTGCATGCCATCGTTTACCGCGATCTGGCGCTTGACGCCGATCAAGGCGTCCGTATCGAGGCTATTGAGGCGCGCTTCGCGCCCCGGCGGATCGCACTCGAGGCCCGCGTCCAGGCCGCGAATCGAGAATTGGCCGCCGCCATTTCCGCCAGCGACGGGGATGTGAGCGTCGTGCGGCCCGCCGTCGATCACTTCCATGACGCCATAGGGGAGCTTCAGCAGGCGACCATCACGCACATTTCCGAAATGAGAATGGTGAGACGCCGGTTCAGGCGGATCGGTTCGACGGGAAGCTGGTTGTCGCGATTCTCGCCGAGGGCGCATGAGCGTCGGTGACTCATAAGAGCCTTGAAGCCTGCGCCGCCCGCCGGCGCCGCTCGACAGCGCCGAGGCGTTGAGGGTGGGGAGGGCGCGCCTGCGCCTGATGACAGTCTCACGACGCGGGAACTGCTCTCGGCCCTTAACCGTTCAGTCGTGGCCCTGCCTCCGAATTGAAGGAGCCGCTGCTGTTGACGGCTATGGACGGCCTGAGTTAGGCGCAGGCCGCCGCGATTCTGGGCGTCTCGATCAAGACCGTCGAGGCGCGCGTGGCCAGGGCGCGTCGCAGTCTTGCGGCCAGTCTGTCCAGGCTTCGGGACGTCTGAGGCCGACTTGGCCATCCGTCACGCCGGAATGGCGGTGCGGCGAAGGGTGCGGCGCCCTGTCGCGAGGGGCGCGGCTTTTTCTTGCGTAAATTTGATAAAAGGCTCGCGAGGCGGGCATAATCCAGGCGGAGTAGAGCATGAGGCTTCATAGACGGGCCCTCTTTGGCGGCGCGGCGGGGCTGTGGGCGGCTCAGGGGCTGATGCCGGCATGGGCGCAGTCGGGGTCGCGGGGGCTCGCGCCGACGCTGCCGACCCTTGAAGGGCCAGAGGTTCGCCTCAGCGTCGGCCATTCGCCGTTCACCGTCGGCGGGCGCACCGGTCATGCCGTCACTGTCAATGGAACCGTGCCTGCGCCGCTGGTGCGGCTGCGCGAAGGGCAGAACGTCCGGCTGATGGTGACCAACACCCTGGACGAGGACACATCCATCCACTGGCATGGCCTGTTGCTGCCGTTCCAGATGGACGGTGTGCCGGGCATCAGCTTTCCCGGCATCCGCCCGCGCGAAACCTTTGTCTATGAGTTTCCGGTGATCCAGTCGGGGACCTACTGGTATCATTCGCATTCCGGCCTTCAGGAGGCGATGGGCCATTACGGGCCCCTGGTCATCGACCCGGCCGGGACCGATCCCGTGGCCTATGACCGCGAACATGTGCTGGTGCTGGCGGACTGGAGCTTCATGCATCCGCACCAGATCCTGGATAAGCTGAAGAAAAGCCCCGGCTATTTCAACCAGCAGCGCACCACCCTGGCGGGCCTGCTGTCCGGTGAGGACGGCGTCAGCCCGGCTGATCGGCGCATGTGGGGATCGATGCGCATGGATCCGCGTGACATCTCGGACGTCACCGGGACGACCTACACCTATCTGATCAACGGCCATGGCCCGCAGGAGAACTGGACGGGTCTGTTCCGGCCGGGAGAGCGGGTGCGGCTGCGCGTCATCAACGCCTCGGCCATGACCATCTTCAACGTGCGCATTCCGGGTCTGGCCATGACGGTGGTCAATGCCGACGGCGAGAATGTGCGGCCGGTCGAGACGGACGAGTTCCAGATTTCAGTGGCCGAGACCTATGACGTCATCGTCCAGCCGACCGAGGACCGCGCCTATACCATCGTCTCCGAAGCGGTCGACCGTTCGGGCATGGGGCGGGCGACGCTGGCCCCCCGTATGGGCATGACGGCGGAGGTTCCCCCCCTCCGGCAGGTGCCGACCCTGACCATGCGCGACATGGGCATGGGAAGCATGGCCGGGATGGATCACAGCGGCATGGACATGGGCGGCATGGACCACAGCGGCATGGACATGAGCGGCATGGATCATTCCGCCATGGCGCAGGACGGCATGGGACAGGCCGCGCCCATGGATCATGGAAACATGGGCCATGACATGCGCAATCCCGACAATGCGCCGGCCAATATGGCGGTGGGCGTCGGGGTGGACATGGTGGCGCCGTCGCCCGCCAACCGTCTGGCTGAACGGCCCATGGGGCTGGAGAACGAACCGCATCGCGTGCTGGTCTATACCGATCTGGCGTCCCTGACGCCGAACAAGGATCAGCGGCCCCCGGCGCGTTCGATGGAAATCCACCTGACCGGCAATATGGAGCGGTTCATGTGGGGTTTCGACGGTCGAAAATTCTCTGAACTGGTCGAGCCGATCCGCTTCGAGCGCGACGAGCGCGTGCGGGTGACGCTGGTGAACGACACCATGATGTCCCACCCGATCCATCTGCATGGCCACTTCTTTGAGCTGGTGACGGGCGGGCCGGCCGGGCATCAGCCGTTGAAGCACACGGTCAATGTCGCGCCCGGCTCCAAGGTCACTTTTGACCTGACCGCCGATGCGCCGGGCGACTGGGCCTTCCACTGCCACATGCTGATGCACATGCATGCGGGCATGTTCAACGTCGTGACCGTGCGACCCCTCGATGGAGACGCCGCATGATCCGGCTCGCGATCGGTCTTCTGCCTCTGATGGCCGCCGCAGGGACGGTTTCGGCTCAGGATCACAGTCAGAACCCGTCCGCCCAGAACGCGCCGCAGACCCCTGCGGCCACCGTAAGCGACCCACATGCAGGTCACGACATGAGCGCCATGACGTCTCAAGCCGCGGACCCTCATGCGGGGCACGACATGAGCGCGGCCCAGCGCCCGGCCCAGACTCCGGCTCAGACGCAGACCCCGGCTCCGACGCAGGCCGATCCGCACGCCGGCCACGACATGAGCGCCATGGCGCCTCAGGCTGCGGACCCGCATGCGGGTCACGACATGAGTTCCATGACGCCTCAGGCCGGGAACCCACATGCAGGCCACGATATGAGCGCCATGTCTCAGGCTGGTTCTCAGGCCAGTTCTCAGGCCGATCCGCATGCGGGTCACGACATGAGCGGCATGACCAGCATGGGGCCGCCCGATGTGCCGACCAGCGCCAATGACGCCGGACGTCCGCCTGTCCCGCCGCCGCCGGCTGCGGCGCTGTCGGGTCCGCGCCATGCGGCGGACGCCATCTTCGGCGAGGCGGCGATGTCGAGCGCGCGCGAGGTTCTGGTGCGCGAGAATGGCGATATTCGCACCACGGCCGTGGTCATTGATCGGCTTGAGGCCGGTTTCGGCGACGGAAACGAAAACTGGGCGTGGGATGTCGGCGGCTGGACCGGGGGCGACATCAACCGCTTCTGGTGGAAGTCAGAGGGCGGCGGCGACTTCGGCGGCGATGGCGAGGTCGAAGGTGAAGTCCAGGCGCTTTACAGTCGGGCCGTCGCGCCCTTCTGGGATGTCCAGGCGGGCGTGCGTCAGGACTTCCGCGAGGGTGGAGAAGACACGACCCATCTGGTGTTGGGCATCCAGGGACTGGCGCCCTATTGGTTCGAGGTCGACGGTGCGGCCTTTCTGTCGACCGAGGGCGACCTGACCGCACGTTTCGAGGCGGAGTATGACCAGCGCATCACCCAGAAGCTGATCCTGCAGCCGCGTGTGGAGGTCGAGGCGTCGGCTTCGGACATTCCTGAACTGCAACTGGCGTCGGGTCTGACCCATGTTTCGGCCGGAGTGCGCCTTCGCTACGAGTTCAAAAAGGAATTCGCCCCCTATGTCGGGGTCGAATGGAGCAGCGATCTGGGCGGCACCGCCGACCTGACGCGCGCCATGGGCGGGGAGCCCGAGCACACCCGGGTGGTCGTTGGTGTGCGTGCGTGGTTCTAAGGAGAAAAGACATGCGTAAATCCACCCTGCTGGCCGCTGTCGCGGCTGTTTTCATCGCCACGCCGGTTCTGGCCCAGCAACAGGGCCACGCCGGTCACGGCGACCATGGCTCTGCGCCGCGCGCCCAGGCTTCGGCGGCGACGCCGAGCGGCGTCGTCACCGTCCCGGCGGACGGGGCCATGCTGAATGGCTCGCCGCAGCGTTTCTCGGCGACTTTCCCTCAGCCGATGACCTTGCGCAGCGTCACCATCACGCCGCAGGGCCGTGCGGCCATTCAGGCGCCGGTGACGGCGGCGGCGGCGTCCAGGCAGGTCTCGACGGCCCTGCCGCGTCTCGCGGCGGGCAACTACACCCTGAACTGGACCGCTCAGGGCGCTGATGGGCAAGCCGTGAACGGCGCCGTGCGTTTCATGGTTCACTGACCCCCTGAGGCGAGCGATGACGCCGGATGATCCCGGCGTCATCGCCATTGCCTGACCGCCGCCATGACGACCGGGCGGCGCCTTCAGGAATTGCCTGTCCGTCCCGACGTCCGGCGCGGTTTGCCGCCGCGACGGACGCGCCACTGCACGAAATCGCGCTCTAGCCTGATCCAGAGCAGCACGAAGCCGGACAGGACGACGACGAGCGACAGGGCGCTGGCGGCGATGAGCAGCGGGTGGTTGAAGTTCTCGCCTGTCTTGAAGTCCAGAATGTGCAGGCGCCAGAAGAAGTCGTACAGACGCCAGACGGCGGACCGGCGCGTTATGACCTCGCCGGTGTCGGGCGAGACGTAGAAACGGGTTTTTTCCCCGTCATTGAAATCGACACGCCAGAGCGGACCCGTGCGACCTGTCTCGCGCTTGGCGTCGTTGAGCCGCGTCGCCGCGACGGCCTGGGCCCCGCCGCGATAAACAGCCGTCGCCAGTCGCCGGGCCTCGTCTGCTTCCAGCGGTGCAAACGTCTGACCCGTGCGCGCGTCCAGGGTGATCGGCGCGCCTTCCGTCGGTGTCAGCAGCCAGGCGGGGCCGCGCGGCGTCGATTTAAGCTCGGCGCGCGTCGGCGTCAGATTCCGCTCGGCGACGACCGCGTCGAGGGCGCGTATGCCGGTCAGGTCCAGCGCCTGGGGCTGCGCCGTCCGCACCCTGTGCTCGCCACGGACAGTCTCGATCGGAATGGCGGTCATGACCAGACCGCCGCCGACCCAGAACAGTATCTGCAAACCGACCAGAACCGCGATCCATTTGTGGATCTGGGCGGAAAGACGAAGCAGCTTCATTCGCTTGGAGCCACAGCGACCGGCGTCGTCAGACAGGAGAGGCCCGGACAGGCAAAGTCAGGACAGGCAAGGGTAGGGCAGGCGCGGCTGGTCAAGATTGATCTCCCCCTTGAGACTCGGTTGTCTGACCGACGCCGCGTTTCACCTTAACGCCGGGAAAGGCGGCGGCAAGATCGGCGCAGGGGGCTGTTCAAAGCCGTCGGCGGCGGAGCTAGCGACGCAGGTTCGTGCGGGCCAGTTCGACCACTTCGTCGCCACGTCCGTTGATGATCGCCCGCAGCATATAGAGGCTGAAGCCCTTGGCCTGTTCAAGCTGGATCTTCGGCGGCATCACCAGTTCCTGCTTGGCCGTCACCACGTCGACCAGCGCCGGGCCGGGGTGGGCGAAGGCTTCCATGAGCGCCGCATCGACATCGTCGGACGCCTCGACCCGGATGCCCTTGACCCCCATGGCGCGGGCCATGGCGGCGAAATCGGGGTTTTTCAGGTCGGTGCCGGTGTCCAGATAGCCGCCCGCCTTCATCTCCATGGCCACAAAGCCCAGAGAACCGTTGTTATAGACCACCACCTTCACCGGCAGGTCGAGCTGCGACAGTGTGATGAAGTCGCCCATCATCATGGTGAAGCCGCCGTCTCCGGACAGGGAAACGACCTGGCGGTCGGGCGCGGCGGCCTGGGCGCCGATCCCCTGCAGCATGGCGTTGGCCATGGAGCCGTGGTTGAACGAGCCGAGCAGCCGCCGCCGCCCGTTCATCGTCAGATAGCGCGCCGCCCAGACGGTCGGGGTGCCGACATCGGCGGTGAAGATGGCGTCCTTGGCCGCGATCTCGTCGATGCGGCGGGTCAGATACTGGGGATGGATGGGGCGTCCCCGGACGGACGGGGTCGCAAGGTCGTCGAGCGCCTGACGCGCTGAGGCGTAGTGCTTTAGGGCCCGGTCGAGGAAGTCGCGGTCAGGTCTCGCCTTCAACCGGGGCAGGAGCGCCGTCAGGGTCTCGCCGACGTCGCCGACCAGACCCAGTGTGAGGGGCGCGCGCCGGCCCAGGGCGCCCGGATCGCGATCAACCTGAAGTATTCGCGCCTCCTTCGGATAGAAGGCGCGATACGGGAAGTCGGAGCCGAGCATCAGGACGGTGTCGCTGGACATCAGTGCGTGATAGCCGGACGAGAAGCCGATCAGACCTGTCATGCCCACGTCGAAGGGATTGTCCCATTCGACATGCTCCTTGCCGCGCAGGGCGTGGACGATCGGAGCCTTCAGCCGCTCGGCCAGCTCGACCAGGGCGTCATGATGACCGGCGCACCCGCTGCCCGCGAGAATGGTGACGGCCTGGCTCTGATCCAGCAGGGCGGCGAAGCGATCCATCTCGTCCTCGGGGGGGAGAATCCGGGGCGGGCGGGGCGCCGTATAGCGGGGCGTTGGGGATACCGGCGACGGGGCCAGCGCCACATCACCCGGCAACACGAGGACGGCGACGCCCTTCTGTCCGATTGCAACGTTCAGGGCGCGGTGAAGCATTTCGGGAAGCTGGGCCGGATTGGAAATCAGCTCGACGAAATCCGCGCACTCCCGGAACAGCTCCTGGGGATGGGTTTCCTGAAAATAATTCAGGCCGATCTCGGAGGAGGGAATGTGGGCGGCGATGGCGAGCACCGGCACATGGTTGCGCTTGCAGTCGAACAGACCGTTGATCAGGTGCAGGTTGCCAGGGCCGCAACTGCCGGCGCAGACGGCCAGTTCCCCGGTGATCGCCGCTTCAGCCCCCGCTGCGAAGGCGGCTGTTTCCTCATGGCGCACCGACATCCAGTCGATCCGGCCCATGCGGCGCAGACTGTCGTTCAGTCCGTTCAGACTGTCGCCGGTCACCCCCCATATGCGGGTCACGCCTGCGTCGGCGAGGGTTTCGGCGATAAGGTCGGCGACGGTTTCGGTCATTTCGAACTCCTCTGGCTGGCGATCCTGGCCAAACCTTGTGACGATCCCGCGACCGGATCGGACAGGGGGCGAGCGTCGCCGCCCGGGAGGCGGGATCTCTTCATGCGCGGAGGAGATCCCTGCCCGATACGGCTCAGGCGACAGGTGTCGAGGGGTAGCCGGCTTCGGCGAGCGCGGACTGGACCTGGGCTTGGTTCGAAACGGTGTCGACCGTGACCTCGCGTCGCTCGGTGGAGGTGTCGACCCGGGCGTCGGGGTCCAGGGCCAGGATGGCCTTCGTGACGCCGCTGGCGCAGCCTCCGCAGGCCATTTTCGGAATGCTGAGATGGATCATGGCGATCTCCTTGGGTTTGCAGGAAAACCACGGTCCGGCTTCCAACAGTGGCAATGTCAAGCCTCCGCCGGAATGATAATTCCGGGCTTGACCTTGCCACTGTTGAAAGGCCCATCCTGCCTGCGAAGGGCTGGTCAGCCGAGGCGTTCCCGGGCGCGGCGCCGGAATCGGTCCGTCCGCTCACTGAAGGGAGGCTTCGATGCCCAAGGGTTCCGACATTCTGGTCAGCGCGCTCGAAAACGAGGGCGTTGAACGCATCTTCGGCGTGCCGGGCGAGGAAAACCTCGATCTTGTGGAATCCCTGCGCAATTCAAAGATTGAACTGGTCCTGACCCGGCATGAGCAGGCCGCAGCCTTCATGGCCGCCACCTATGGCCGCCTGACCGGCAAGCCGGGGGTGTGTCTGGCGACGCTTGGTCCCGGCGCCCTGAACTTTTCGACCGGCGCCGCCTATGCCCATCTGGGGGCCATGCCGATGATCCTGATCACCGGCCAGAAGGCGATCATGACGGCCAAACAGGCGCGCTTCCAGATCGTGGACGTAATCGCCTCCATGCGCCCCCTGACCAAGATGACCCGGCAGATTCTGAGCGCCGCCAGCATCCCGACCGTGGTGCGCGACGCTTTCCGCGTGGCCATGGAGGAGCGCCCGGGTCCGGTGCATCTTGAACTGCCCGAGGACGTGGCGTCCGAGACGGCGGATGTCGCGCCCATTCCCATTCACGCCCTGGAACGGCCTGTCGCCACCGAGGCCGCCCTTGATCGGGCAGCCGGGATGATCCTGGCGGCGCAGCGCCCTTTGGTCATGATCGGCGCCGGGGGCAATCGTCCGCGACTGGTCGAACCGCTGTCCGCCTTTGTTCGCGCGACGGGCCTGCCCTTCTTCAACACCCAGATGGGCAAGGGCGCCGTGGATGGCGGCTCGAACCTCTACATGGGCACGGCGGCCCTGTCCGAAGGCGACTATGTGCATGAGGCGATCGGACTGGCTGACCTGATCATCGCCATCGGCCATGATACGGTCGAGAAGCCGCCGTTCCTGATGCGCGACGCCGGGGGGCCGAAGGTGCTGCATGTCGGGGTCCAGTCGGCGACGGTCGAGCAGGTCTATCATCCGGATGCCGAGGTGATCGGCGATATCGGGGCGACGGCCTCGGGGCTGGCCCGGCGCCTGTCGGGGCGACTGGCGCCCCAGACACGGATGCTGGAACTGCGCCAGAGCATCTTGGCGCGCATTGCAGACCGGGCGGACGAGGATCGCTTCCCGGTCACGCCACAGCGCCTGGTGCGCGATGTCCGCGCCGTCATGCCGGACGACGGGATCGTCTGTCTGGACAACGGCATGTACAAGATCTGGTTCGCCCGGAACTACCGGACCCATGTGGCCAACACCCTCCTGCTCGACAATGCACTGGCGACCATGGGGGCGGGTCTGCCGTCGGCGATGATGGCGGCGATGCTGCATCCCGACCGGCGGGTCATGGCGGTGTGCGGCGACGGCGGGTTCATGATGAACTCCCAGGAGATGGAGACGGCCGTCCGTCTGGGCCTCGATCTCGTCGTCCTGGTCCTCAACGACGGGGCCTATGGCATGATCCGCTGGAAGCAGGCGGTCGACGATTTTCCGGATTTCGGCATGACCTTCGGCAATCCGGACTTCGTGCGCTACGCCGAGGCCTACGGCGCCAAGGGCTCCCGCGTGACGTCGGCGGCGGATCTTGGCCCTGTGCTGGAGGCCGCGTTCGCCGGCGGCGGCGTTCACCTGGTGGACTGCGCCATCGACTACTCCGAGAACACCCGGGTGCTGGTCGATGAGCTGAAGACCCGGGCGTCGGCGATCGACCTGTCCTGAGCGTGCCGGAGAATATTATGCTGCAGATCGTACAACCCTACGACCAGGCCCTCATCGCCGGGATCGAGACTGACGACGCGGCGGCGCTGGAGCGAAAGTTGCAGACCGCCCGCGATCTCTTCACGCACCGTGACCGGTGGCTGAAACCGCATGAGCGGGTGGCCGTCCTTCGGCGACTGGCCCAACTGATGGAGGCGCGACGGGAGCATTTCGCGATGCAAATCGCGCGCGAGGGCGGAAAGCCGCTGGCCGACGCCCGGATCGAGGCCGTTCGCGCCATCGACGGGGTCCGGAACGCCGCCGACGAGCTCAGGACCTTCTCCGGACGCGAGATCCCCATGGGCCTGTCGCCCGCATCGGACGACCGCTGGGCCTTCACGACTCGGGAGCCGATCGGGGTGGTGGCCGCGATCTCGGCCTTCAACCATCCCCTGAACCTGATCGTGCACCAGATCGTGCCCGCAATCGCCGCCGGTTGTCCGGTCATTGTGAAGCCGGCCGAGGCTACGCCCCTGTCCTGCCTGGATCTCGTCGCCCTCGTCCGGGAGGCGGGCCTGCCGGAAGCCTGGTGCCAGACCCTGATCACCGCGGACACCGCGCTTGCCGAAAGGCTCGCCACGGATCCGCGCATCGCCTTTCTCAGCTTCATCGGCTCGGCCCGCGTGGGATGGTATCTGCATTCACGCCTGGCGCCCGGCGTGCGTTCCGCGCTGGAACACGGCGGCGCGGCGCCGGCCATCGTCGATCGTAGCGCGGATCTTGACGCCCTGATCGAGCCTGTCGTGAAAGGCGCCTTCTATCATGCCGGGCAGGTCTGTGTGTCGACCCAGCGGCTCTATGTGCATGACGTGGTCTTCGAGGCCGTCGCGGAGCGACTGGTCGCCCGCGTGGCGGCTCTGCGCACGGGCGATCCGACGCGGGAGGACACCGAGGTCGGCCCGCTGATCCGGGGGCGTGAGGCTGATCGGGTGGCGGCCTGGATCGAAGAGGCGGTCGCGGGCGGCGCCCGTCTGGCCATCGGGGGAGGGCGCCTGTCGCCGACAACCCTGGAGCCAGCGGTGCTGCTCGATCCGCCCGCCGAGGCCCGGATTTCGCGCGAGGAGGTGTTCGGGCCCGTGCTGGCTCTCTACCGCTACCAGGATCTAGACGAGGCGATCTCGCGCGCCAACGCTCTGCCGACGGCCTTCCAGGCCAGTGTCTTCGCTCGCGACATCGGTGTCGCGCTCAGGGCGGCGGACCGGCTGGACGCCTCGGCGGTCATGGTCAACGATCCGACCACCTTCCGGACCGACTGGATGCCCTTCGCCGGGCGTCGGACCTCCGGGTACGGGACCGGCGGGATCGGTTACACCCTGCGGGATATGACGCAGGAGAAGATGGTCGTGCTCCGCCGGGGTTGAGACCCTGACGGTCGTTGCGGATGAGGGCGGCCTTGACGCATGGGGCCGAAAGGATTGTCGATGCGGGAAGGCCTGCATCCAGAAGGATCGGAGATGGACATGGCGTCGGCGAAGCATGATGAGGGCGACGGGCACGACCACGGCGAGGTGGTGACGGCGGATAACGAGCGGCGCATCCGCTTCGTCCTGATCTTCACCGCCGGTTACGCCGCCATTCAGGCCATCGGCGGGTGGATGTCCGGCTCTTTGGCCCTGATCGCGGACTCCGGCCACATGGTGTCGGACGCCGCCGCCCTGCTGCTGGCGCTGATCGCCTATCGGGTGGCGCGCCGTCCCGTCGATGGCGTGCGGACCTATGGCTATCACCGCGTGCGGGTGCTGGCGGCGCTGGCCAATGGCGCATCGCTGCTGCTGCTGGTGGCCTGGATCACCTGGGAGGCCGTCAACCGCATCAACCAGCCGGTCGAGGTCATGGCCGGGCCGATGTTGATTGTCGCGACCATCGGTCTGGTGGTGAATCTGGTCGGGGCCTGGATCCTGTCGCGCGGCCGCAAGGGCGACAGCAATCTGCGCGGCGCCCTGCTGCACGTGGTCGGCGACCTGTTGGGCTCGGTCGGGGCGATCGCGGCGGCGATCGGCATCATGCTGACGGGCTGGACGCTGCTTGATCCGCTGCTGTCGGTTCTGGTGGCGCTGCTGGTCGTGCGCTCGGCCTGGTCGCTGGTGAAGGAATCGCTGCGGGTTCTGTTGCAGGCGGTGCCGCGCGGACTGGACGCGCGCAAGGCCGAGACGGATCTGGCGACCCTGCCCGAGATCGAGGAAGCGGGCCATTTCCATGCCTGGACCCTGACCGACGAAACCGTGGTGGCCACCATCCATGTCACGCCTGCGCCGGGGATCGATCCGATCACCCTGCCGGCCCTTGTGGCGAACTGGCTGAAAACCCATCACGCCATTGATCACGTCACCGTTCAGGTTGACGCCCCCGGCGCCTTGCGGCGACCCGCGCCGATCTGAGCCTGTTTTTCGGGCCGTGTTCGGCCGACAGCGAACTGGTTCCAAGGGGCGCTGACTGACAGTCCGTCCCCTGGGGCCGATCAATTCCGTCAGGAGATGACCATGAAGACAGTCACGATCGGGGAGGTCGCCTTCAACAACAGTCGGGCGATGGTGTTGATCGGCGGGGTCAATGTGCTGGAAAGCCGCGATCTGGCCATGACCGTGGCCGAGGCGATGAAGGCGCAGACGCAGCGACTGGGCGTGCCTTTTGTGTTCAAGGGCTCTTTCGACAAGGCCAACCGGTCCTCGAACCGATCCTATCGCGGTCCGGGTCTTGAAGCCGGGCTGCGCATTCTTCAGGAGGTTCGCAGCGAATTCGCGGTTCCCGTGCTGACCGACGTGCATTGGCCGGAGCAGGCTGCGGCGGTCGCGGAGGTCTGCGACATCCTTCAGCTTCCGGCCTTTCTGGCGCGCCAGACCGATCTGATCGAGGCGCTGGCGCGCACCGGACGCGCGATCAACGTCAAGAAGCCCCAGTTCATGAGCCCGCAGCAAATCGCCCATGTGGTCGAGAAATTCGACGATTTCGGCGCCCCGGATGTCATCCTGTGCGAGCGCGGCAGTTCTTTCGGCTATGACAATCTCGTCGTGGACATGCTGGGTTTCGGCGTGATGAAGGCAGTCACTGGCGGGGCGCCGATCGTCTTTGACGCCACCCACGCCCTGCAGACGCGCGCCCCCGGCGCCGCCCAGTCGGGCGGGCGGCGTGAACAGGTGCTGGAACTGGCCCGCTCGGGGCTGGCCCTGGGACTGGCGGGTCTGTTTCTGGAGGCGCACCCCGACCCGGACCGGGCGCTCTGCGACGGCCCCAGCGCCCTGCCGCTGGATCGGTTGGGCGCGGTGCTGGAGCAGGTCAAGGCGGTGGACCATCTGGTCAAGAGTTTCGATCCCGTCGACCTGACCTGAAGCCGGGCGTCTCGCAGGCGCGCTACGATCAGACGCGGCATGTGCGAATGGCGTTGACAGATAACATATGAATACGTATTCATATGTTATCTGTTTTCAGCGGGCGCTGCTCCATGTCTCATTCTCATCACGAACACTCACACGACCACGACCATTCTCACGCGCCGACCGTGACGCGCGACAATGAACGCAAGGTCCTGCTTTCCTTCAGCCTGATCTTCACCTTCATGATCGTCGAGGTGATCGGCGGTCTGGCGTCCGGCTCGCTGGCTCTGCTGGCGGATGCCGGCCACATGCTGACCGACGCCATCGCGCTGGCGCTGGCCTATCTGGCGTTCCGCTTCGGACGCCGCATGGCCGATTCCAAGCGCACCTTCGGTTATATGCGCTTCGAGGTCGTCGCCGGTTTCGTCAATGCGGTGACGTTGTTCGCCATCGTCGGCTGGATCCTGTTTGAGGCGTGGAACCGCTTCAAGGAACCGCACGCCGTTCTGGCCGGCCCGATGTTCTGGGTGGCCGTGGCGGGCCTGCTGGTCAACATCCTGGTGTTCTGGATCCTGACCCGCGGCGACACCGAACACGTCAACATCAAGGGCGCGGCCCTGCATGTGATGGGCGATCTGCTTGGCTCGGTCGGTGCTGTCGCCGCCGCGATCATCATCTCCCTGACGGGCTGGACGCCGATCGACCCGATCCTGTCGGTGCTGGTTTCGCTGCTGATCCTGCGCAGCGCCTGGAAGCTGCTGGGCAAGTCGCTGCACATCCTGCTGGAAGGCGCGCCTGACAACGCCGCGCCTGATGCGGTGACGGCTCACCTGAAGGCCAAGGTGCCGGGTCTGGCCGAGGTCAGCCACGTCCACGTCTGGCAGATCACGTCAGGCCGCACCCTGGCGACCCTGCATGTGCGTCCGGAATCCGACGCTCAGGCGCGGGCCGTGGCGATCGCTGTTGAGCGGGAGTTGAAGTCCAGGTTCAGTATTGAGCATCCCACCGTCGCCGTGGACTGGAACGATGGGTCCGTGGTGTGCAGCCTGTCGTCGCCGCCGGTCAATGACCATGATGCCCACGATCGCTCTGGCCACGATCACTCTGGTCATGACCATTCGGATCACGACCATTCGGGCCATGATCATGGAGATCATGACCACGCCGGTCACGATCACGAGCCAAAGTCCGCAGCGGGGGCGCGCAGGGCGCACGCCCACTGAGGCAGGTGATCCGGCGCCGGGCGACCGGCGCCGGACAGGCTATGTGCGGAGGCTCGTGGATGAGCTTCCGCTCAGTGCCCCATGGTCATCGGCTTGACGAGCATCCAGATCGCCATGCCGACCATCATCAGGTTTTCCGACAGCGAGACGAAACCCAGCGGCACCTTGCTGTCGCCGCCGACGCAGGCGCATTTCAGTTCACGCTTGTCGATATAGACCGCCTTGAACACCGATGCGGCGCCCACGCCGCCGATGAACAGGGCGACCGGGATCGAAACCCACATCAGCGCCCCGGCCAGCATCAGCACACCCGCCAGTGCTTCGGCGAAGGGATAGATCGTCCCATAGGGAACCCAGCGCTTGGCCAGCAGATCATAGTTCAGGAACATGGTGGCGAAGGCGTCCACGTCCTTGAGCTTCTGCAGGGCCAGAAGACACATGGCGATGGCGATGAACCATTCGACGACACGCACCGACATCAGTTCGCCATAGGCGGCCCAGCCCGCCGCGACGGCCATCAGCGCGGCCATGGCGAACAGGGCGATGACGGGCGTATAGGTGACTTCGTCCTTGTCGCGCACTCGCTTGCCGAAGAAGCGCCGCAGGTCGTCGTAGCCGCCGATCCGCTGGCCGTCGATGAAGGTCTGGGGCGTGGTCTGGACGCCGTGTTCGGCCTTGAAGGCGTCGGTTTCCTCACGCGAGGCGAGGTGGTGATCCTGCACCGCATAGCCCTGACTCTTGAGCAGGTGCAGCGCCTTCAGGCCATAGGGGCAGGTGTGGCCCGGCATGACCATTCGGTAAATTTCGGCGCGTTTGGCGGGTGAGGCCATGGTTCCCTCCGGGTTCTAGAGTTTCGCTTTGGCGAACAACTCCGCCAGTTCGGTGAATTTTTCGCGCTGCTGAGCGGCGTCGCCTGACGCAATCGCTTCCTCGACACAGGACGCGGCGTGCGATTTGAGAATCTGGGTTTCGACACGGGCCAGGGCCGCGCGGGCGGCATGGACCTGATAAAGGATATCGATGCAGTAACGGCCGTCCTCCACCATCTGGCTGACGCCGCGAACCTGACCGGAAATCCGGTTCAGGGCGGAGCGGATTGATTTGACGTCTCTGGCCTGCATGTGTCTACCATACCCTGGCTAGGTATCGTGCAAAGCACCGATTTGTTCCCGCCCGGCCTCCCTCCCGAAGGTCTTCATGACTGATCAGTCGATCGCCCGCCGAAACATGGCCGTCCTCACCGCCGCCCAAGCATTGGGCGGCGCCAGCCCGCCGATCGTGATGTCCTTAGGCGGTCTGGTGGGGCAGCACCTGGCCGCCGATCCCGCCTGGGTCACGTTTCCAGTCAGTCTGTTCGGCGTCGGCCTCGCCCTCGGCGCACCGCCGGCGGCCTTCATCATGCGGCGACATGGTCGTCGGAACGGCTATCTGCTGGGCGCGCTGTTCGGCGTCGCCTCCGGTCTCGTGGCGGCCTTCGGCATCTTCATCGCGTCCTTCTGGCTCTTTTGCATAGGCGCCTTCACCGCCGGTCTCTACGGCTCCTATGTTCAGAGCTACCGCTTCGCGGCCGCCGACGGCGCCGAAGGAGACCTGAAAGCAAAGGCGATTTCCTGGGTGATGGTCGGCGGCTTGGTCGCCGCCGTCGTCGGCCCACAACTGGTCATCTGGACCCGGGACGCCGTGCCGGGCACGCCCTACGTCGGCAGTTTCCTCAGTCAGGCCGCCCTGGCCTTGCTGGTCATCCCGGTCCTGTTGCTGCTGCGTTCGCCGCCGGCGGTCGTTCAGTCCGGCGCCGGCGGCGGCCGGTCTCTGGGTCAGATCATGCGCGTTCCGCGTTTCATCCTGGCGGTGGCGACGGGCGTGGTGTCCTACGGCCTGATGGCTTTCGTCATGACGGCCGCCCCGGTGGCCATGGTCAACGCCGGCCATTCGGTGGACAGCGCGGCGCTGGGCATCCAGTGGCATCTGCTGGCCATGTTCGCGCCGAGCTTCTTCACCGGACGGCTGATGGGGCGTTTCGGCAAGGAGCGGGTCGCCGCCGTGGGCATGGTGCTGATCGCCGTCTCGGCGGCTGTCGCCCTGTCAGGCATGGCGGTGGCCAATTTCTGGCTGTCGCTGATGATTATGGGCGTGGGCTGGAATTTCAGCTTCATCGGGGCCACGGCCATGGTGACGGACTGTCATACGGCCGAGGAGCGGGGCAAGGCCCAGGGCGCCAATGACTTCTTCGTCTTCGGGGCCACCGCCATCGTGTCCTTCCTGGCGGGGGCCGTGCTGAACACCTCCGGCTGGCAGGCCATCAACTGGCTGCTGTTTCCGCCTGTCGCCCTGATTCTGGCGCCCCTGCTGTGGCAGGCCGCGCGGCGAAGCGCGCCCCCTTCGATCTGATCGCCGGTTCCTGAGGCCCGGCGTTCCGCGGACGTCTGGACGTCGGCTGTTCGAATATCAGCGATTCAACGCTTGACCTTCCTAGCGTTGGAATCTGCATCACCCATGGAAATCAGCGCCAAGCCGCCTTCGATCAGTGTCGAATCTGCGGCGATTTCCAAGGGGACGACCGATGCGCTTCAACAAGAAGACCGCCGTGATCGCGGCCGCCGGGCTGCTGGCCGCGGCGGGGCTGATCTATGTTCTGCAAACACAGGGCGGGGGCGTGCCGGCCGCCGCTTCCGCCCCGCCGGGAGCGCCCGCCGTTCCCGTCGCCAAGGTCGTCATGCGGGAAATCGCACCGGCTGCGGAATTCACCGGACACCTCGCTGCGCCCGATACCGTCGAGCTGCGCGCCCAGGTCAGCGGCCCGATCATCCGGGTCAGCGTGCCGGAAGGCGGGCTGGTCCAGCGTGGGCAACTGCTCTTCCAGATCGATCCCAGACCATTCCAGGTCGCGCTGGACGGCGCCCAGGCGCAGTTGAGGCAGGCCGAGGCCCTGCTGGCGCAGGCTCAGTCCGATCTGTCGCGGGCTGAGCAACTGGCGCCCGGCGGCGCCATACCGGTCCGCGCCCTTGAGAACGCCCAGAGCAAGGCGCGTCAGTCCGAGGCCCAGGTCGCCGCCGCGCGCGCCGCCGTCGCCGCCGCGCGTCTGGACCTGTCCTACACCCGCGTGACCGCGCCGATCAGCGGCCGGGTCGATCGGGTGCTGGCGACGACCGGCAATATTGTGGCCGCCGGAACCACGCCGCTGACCTCCATCGTCTCGGTGAACCCCGTCTATGCCTATTTCGACATGGATGAGGCGACCTATCTCGACTTCGCACAGCGCGCCCGTCCGAACGGCTCGGGCCGGGCGGGGCGTTTTCCGGTCCAGATCGGGCTGATGAGCGAAGACGGGTTCCCGCATCAGGGCACGCTGGACTTCCTCGGCGCCCAGGTCGATCGCGGCACTGGAACGATCCGCGCGCGTGCGATCGTGGCCAATCCGTCCGGTCAACTGGCGCCGGGTCTTTTCGCCAGGATCCGACTGGATACCGGGGCGCCGCGTCAGGCCATGCTGATCGACGATCAGGCGGTCGGCGCTGAACAGGGCCAGACCTATGTCATGGTTCTGGGTGAAGGAAACACCGCTGAATATCGCCCGGTGTCGCTCGGTCCCGTGGTTGACGGGATGCGTGTGGTGGAGACGGGCCTCAATCCCGGCGACACTGTCATCGTCAAGGGACTGGTGCGTCCCGGCATGAAGGTGACGCCGCAGCCCATGGCGGCCGCCCCGACTGCGGCTGCGACTGCGACGGGGGCTGCGGCCCCTGCTGAGCAGGCGGCCCCGTCGGCGGAGGCCGCCCGATGAAATTTCCCCGTTTCTTTGTGGACCGGCCGATCTTTGCGGTCGTGCTTTCGGTCCTGATGCTGATCGCCGGGGGGCTGGCCTTCATGCGCCTGCCGCTGAGCGAGTATCCCCAGGTGACGCCGCCCACGGTGCAGGTC
The DNA here is from genome assembly GCF_026105875.1 of Brevundimonas sp. BT-123. Classification (GTDB taxonomy): domain Bacteria; phylum Pseudomonadota; class Alphaproteobacteria; order Caulobacterales; family Caulobacteraceae; genus Brevundimonas. The sequence goes on from NZ_JAOYTN010000013.1 coordinate 67,132, forward strand.
ACGGCCAGCTATCCCGGCGCCAATCCCCAGGTCATCGCCGAGACAGTCTCCGCGCCGCTGGAACAGGCCATCAACGGCGTCGAGGGAATGCTCTATATGGGCTCTCAGGCGGCCACCGACGGCCGCATGACCCTGACGGTCGCCTTCAAACAGGGCACGGACCCTGACCTGGCCCAGATCCAGGTCCAGAACCGTGTGGCCCGCGCGCTGCCGCGTCTTCCCGAAGAGGTGCAGCGCATCGGGGTCGTCACCCAGAAGACGTCGCCTGACGTGCTGATGGTGGTCCACCTGCGGTCGCCCAACGATCGTTATGATTCCCTGTTCGTCTCCAACTATGCGCGCTTGCATATCCGCGATGAACTGGCGCGTCTGCCGGGGGTCGGCGACGTGGTTCTGGGCGGCGAGGGCGAATACGCCATGCGCGCGTGGCTGGATCCTGACAAGGTGGCGGCGCGCGGCCTGACCGCCGGCGACGTGGTCGCGGCCATCCGCGAACAGAACGTCCAGGTCGCCGCCGGCTCCATCGGCCAGCAGCCCAACGCCTCGGCGGCCGCCCAGATCACCGTCAACACCCTGGGGCGGCTGACATCCGAAGAGCAGTTCGGCGACATTGTGATCAAGTCGGGCGATGAGGGGCAGGTTACGCGCCTGCGTGATGTTGCGCGCATCGAACTGGGCGCCGACGCCTATGGCATGCGCAGCCTGCTGAACGGCAAACCCGCCGTGGCCATGCAGATTTTCCAGAGCCCCGGCGCCAATGCGCTGGACGTGTCCGACGCCGTTCGCGGCGCCATGGATCGTTTGCAGACCGAGTTCCCCGAGGGGCTTGAATATCAGATCGCCTATGATCCGACGGTCTTCGTCCGGGCTTCGCTGAAGTCGGTCAGCGTCACCCTGGTGGAAGCCATCCTGCTGGTGGTGCTGGTGGTGGTGCTGTTCCTTCAGTCGTGGCGCGCCTCGATCATTCCGCTGGTGGCGGTGCCGATCTCGCTGGTGGCGACCTTTGCGATGATGCATCTGTTCGGCTTCTCGCTGAACACCCTGTCGCTGTTCGGCCTGGTGCTGTCGATCGGCATCGTGGTCGATGACGCCATCGTCGTGGTGGAAAACGTCGAGCGTCACATCGCCATGGGCAAGTCGCCCAAGGAGGCGGCGCGCGCGGCCATGGACGAGGTGACGGGGCCGATCCTGGCCATCACCTCGGTGCTGGCGGCGGTCTTCATTCCCTCCGCCTTCCTGTCGGGCCTGCAGGGCGAGTTCTATCGCCAGTTCGCCCTGACCATCGCCATCTCGACCATCTTCTCGGCGGTCAACTCTCTGACCCTGTCTCCGGCCCTGGCGGGCGTGCTGCTGAAGCCGCACCACGGCGATGCGCCGCGCGACCGGCTGACCCGGATCATCGATCGCCTGTTCGGCGGCTTCTTCCGCCGCTTCAACGGCGCCTTTGATCGTGCGTCCAACGGCTATGTCTGGTCGGTGAAGCGCGCGGTGCGGGTCACGGGACTGGTTCTGATCGTCTATGGCGGTCTGATCGGCCTGACGTGGCTGGGCTTCAACCATATCCCCAACGGTTTCGTGCCGCCGCAGGACAAATACTATCTGGTCGGCGTGGTTCAGTTGCCCACGGGCGCCTCTCTGGACCGCACCGAGGCGGTGGTGAAGCAGGTGTCCGATACGGCTCTGAAGACGCCCGGCGTCGAAAGCGTCGTCGCCTTCCCTGGTCTGTCGGTCAACGGCGGGGCCAACATCCCCAATGCGGCCCTCATGTTCGTGATGCTGGACCCGTTCGACCAGCGCAAGACGCCTGATCTGTCGGCCAACGCCATCGCTGGTCGCCTGATGGGGCAGTTCAGCCAGATTCCCGACGGCTTCATCGGCGTCTTCCCGCCGCCGCCGGTGCCGGGACTGGGCGCCATGGGCGGGTTCAAACTCCAGATCGAGGATCGGGCGGGACTGGGCTTCGACGCCCTGGCCAAGGCCCAGGGCGAGGTCATGGCCAAGGCCTATCAGACGCCGGAACTGGCCGGCATGCTGGCCAGCTTCCAGACCAATGCGCCACAGATTCAGGTCGATATCGACCGGGTCAAGGCGCGGGCCATGGGCGTGCCCCTGACGACCGTTTTCGAGGCTTTGCAGGTCAATCTCGGCTCGATGTATGTGAACGACTTCAATCGTTTCGGCCGGACCTATCGCGTCATGGTCCAGGCGGACGCGCCGTTCCGTCAGCAGGCCGAGGACATCGGCCAGCTCAAGGTGCGCAACGCCTCGGGCGAAATGATCCCTCTGGCCTCTCTGGTCCGCATCACGCGCAGTTCGGGACCGGACCGGGTCATGCACTATAACGGCTATCCGTCCGCCGACATCAGCGGCGGCGCCGCGCCCGGCTATTCTTCAGGCCAGGCGACGGCGGCGATCGAGCGGATCGTGCAGGAAACCCTGCCGGCGGGCATGACCTATGAATGGACCGATCTGACGTTCCAGGAGAAGCAGGCGGGCAACACGGCCATGTATGTCTTCCCGCTGGCGGTCCTGCTCGCCTTCCTGATCCTGGCGGCCCAGTATAATAGCTGGTCCCTGCCTCTGGCGGTGCTGCTGATCGCGCCCATGGCCCTTCTGTCGGCGATCGTCGGCGTGTGGCTGTCGGGGGGCGACAACAACATCTTCACCCAGATCGGCTTTGTGGTGCTGGTGGGGCTGGCGGCCAAGAACGCCATCCTGATCGTCGAGTTCGCCCGCGCCAGGGAACATGACGGGGTCGATCCGCTCGGCGCCGTTCTGGAAGCCGCCCGTCTGCGTCTGCGGCCCATTCTGATGACCTCGCTCGCCTTCATCGCCGGTGTCGTGCCGCTGGTGCTGGCCACGGGCGCGGGGGCGGAGATGCGGCACGCCATGGGCATCGCCGTTTTCTCGGGGATGCTGGGCGTGACCCTGTTCGGTCTGCTGCTGACCCCGGTTTTCTACGTGATCGTGCGCCGTTTCGAACTGCGTCGTGAGCGCCGCCGCAATGCGGCCCGACACATCGCGCCGACGGCCGAGTGATGCCGTGGTCGTCCTCCGTTCAACGGCCCTCGCGGTCAGGACGGAGGACGACGCGGCCAACCCACAAGGAGAATGACTCCATGAAATCCTCTTCTCTGCTTCGTCCGGGCCGCAGGCTCGCTTACGGCGTCGCCCTGTCGGCGGTCTTTGCGGTGGCCGGTTGCGCCATGGCGCCGACGACGGTGCGGCCCGTCGCGCCGGTGGCGGCGGCCTATCCTTCGCAGGCGGATCAGGCGGCCGCTCCGGCTGCGGTTGCGGCGGCTGATCTGGGCTGGCGCGATGTCTTTCGTGATCCGGTCCTGCAACAGCTTATCGCGACCTCACTGGACGCCAACCGCGACCTGAGGGTCGCCGCCCTGAATGTTGAGGCGGCGCGCGCCCAGTATCGCATCCGGCGCGCTGACAGCCTGCCCCGCATCGACGGCGTCGCCGCGGGCGTGTCGCAGAGGACGCCGGCGGATCTCAGCCCAACCGGTCAGTCCGAGGTGACGCGCGCCTATGAGGCGGGCGGGGCGGTCACGGCCTGGGAGCTGGACCTCTGGGGCCGTGTGCGCAGCCTCAATGACCAGGCCCTGGCGACCTGGCTTGCGCTGGACGAGACGCGGACGGCCGCGCAACTCAGTCTGGTGTCGGAGGTGGCGACCGCCTATTTCACCCTGCGCACCGATCAGGCCCTGCTGGAACTGGCCAGGGACACCGCCGAAGCCCAGCGGCGCTCTCATGAACTGACCCAGCTTCTGGCCGAGGTCGGGGAGGCGGGCGAACTCGATGTCCGCAGGACCGAGATCGCGCTTCGCTCCGCCGAGGCGGATCAGGCGGTTTACGAACGGCAGGCGGCTCAGGATCTCAACGCCTTGACCCTGCTGATCGGCCAGCCTCTGGATGCGGACCTGGCCCGGACGCTTCAGGCATGGGCGGGCGAACCGCTGCCGGATGATGTGCTCGAGGCGAACCTGCCCGCCGGTCTGCCATCCGATCTGCTGGACCGACGACCGGATATCCGCGCCGCCGAACAGATGCTGCGCGGCGCCGACGCCAATATCGGCGCCGCGCGCGCGGCCTTCTTTCCGACGATCACCCTGACGGGCTCGGCAGGATCGGCCAGCAGCGATCTGGACAATCTGTTCAGCGCCGGAACCAGAAGCTGGAGTTTCGCGCCCCGGCTCAGCCTGCCGATTTTCAACGGCGGCGCCCTGTCGGCCAATCTGGACCTCGCCAAGGTGCGGCAGAGAATCGAGGTGGCGCGTTATGAGCGGGCCGTTCAGGCGGGCTTCCGGGAGGTCGCCGATGGGCTTGCCGCGCGCGACGCCCTCGAACGACAGATCCTTTCCGAACAGCAAAGGGTGGATGCGAGCCGCCGCGCCTATGATCTGGCGCAGAGGCGGCATCAGGAAGGCGAGGACAGTTCGCTGTCGGTTCTGGACGCCCAGCGCACCCTTTATGGATCGGAACAGGCGCTGCTGCGCGCCCGTCTGGCCCGGCTGAGCAATCTGACGACCCTCTACAAGGCGCTGGGCGGCGGCTGGACCGAACAGACGCAGACAGGCGGTCGCACTTGATTGGAGCGACGCCCTGTCTCACGATACATGAACAGGTGAAGACATCGCCATATGTTTAATGATGCGGGGAAGCGTACGCCATGTCGGAACGGGCCAGCGACGAAAAGGTGCCAGCGCTGGATACGCGCCAACTGTCGGCTCTTGCAGAGACCTTTCGTCTGCTGGGCGATCCGACCCGTCTGAGAATCCTCATGTTCTGTCTGAATGGCCCGAAGCCTGTCAAGCAGATCGCCGACAGCCTGGACCTGTCCCAGACCCTCGTCAGCCACCATCTCAGGCTTCTGCGCGGGGCGCGCTTGGTCCGGGGAGAACGTTCCTCGCGGCAGGTTTTCTACGAGGTGGCCGATCATCATGTCAGTCATGTGCTGATCGACATGCTTCACCACATCAATGAGGATGAGGACGCCTGAAGACGACGGCGGCGATTGGGCGCTGTTCGGAAAAGGGTTCAGGCGCACCAGGGACTGGTGCGCCTGCCATGGCGTTCTCGAAGGTTTCTGTCCGATGACGCCAACTCCACCGTCACATCGGGGGAGGGAACGGACGGGCGGCGAAGGGGCGGCCTTTACCGGTTCCGGGTATCGAGCCAGGACTGCATCATGGCGATCTCCGCCTCTTGGGCGGTGATGACGGACTCGGCGAGCCGGCGAACCTCCGGATCCCGTCCATGTTCCAGCGCGACGCGGGCCATGTCGATGGCCCCCTGATGGTGTGGAATCATTCCCTTCATGAAATCGACGTCGGCGTCGCCGGTGAAATCGATGGTCATGTCGGCGTGCATCCGGTCGTTGGCTTCCTGATAGGCGCGCACGGCAGGATTGCCGGAAGGGACGGGGGCGGGGTGATTGGCGTGGCTGTTCTGGGTCATGGCGTGTTCCGAATCTCCTTTGACGATCTGGGACTGGGCATAGGCGAGACCGCTGGCGGCCAGGGCGACGCCGGCGATGAAGATGACGGTGAGAGCCTTCGCTTGCATGTCGGAAGAGCTCAGAGGGGCCGGGCGGTGTATCCGTCGTCCGCCAGCGCCTGCTGGATGGCGTCGGCGTCGGCGGTGGTGGTCACCGAGATGGTGCGCGACACCGTATCGGCCTCGAGACGGGCGTTCGGATCCACCGTGGCGATGGCCTGGGTGATGTGCTTCACGCACGAGCCGCAGGTCATGTTTTCGACGTGGAACTGCATGGGAAAAGTCCTTTCGCATCGGTTGGTGAGAGATGAAATGCCCCTTGCCATCGTTGGAAGGTCAAGGATGGTCGCGACTTTTTTTGGGGAGTTGACATTCCAACAATGGGAAGCCCCATCATCCCTGCGAACTCTAGTCACCCGTGTGAGGATCGCGCGATGAACGCCCCCTATGCGCCGACGAAAACCGTCGGCTCCCCGTTGAGTCTGCCGATCGAAGGCATGACCTGCGCGTCCTGCGTCGGCCGCGTCGAACGCGCCATCAGCAAGGCGCCGGGCGTGGCCGCGGTCAGCGTCAACCTCGCCACGGAGCGGGCCGACATCCAGGCGAGCGGACCGATCCAGATGGCAGACCTCGTCAAGGCTGTGGAATCGGCCGGTTACACCGTTCCGGCCGCCAGCGTCGAACTGGCGATTGAGGGCATGACCTGCGCGTCCTGCGTCGGGCGGGTCGAAAAGGCGCTGAAGGCGACGCCGGGCGTGGTGAGCGCCAGCGTGAACCTGGCCACAGAACGGGCCACGATCCAGGGGGCGGCGGACGTGTCGGCCCTGATCGCCGCCGTGGCTGGCGCGGGCTATACGGCGCGTCCGCTGAGCGACGCTGCGGATGCGGGCGAAGAAGCGGCCGAGCGCAAGGACGCCGAACGCGCCGCCCTGAAGCGTGATCTGATCATCGCCGCCGCTCTGAGCCTTCCGGTCTTCCTGCTGGAGATGGGGTCGCACCTCATTCCGGGCGTCCATGCGATGATCGCAGGGACCATCGGCATGCAGGCCAGTTGGTATCTGCAGTTTGCCCTGACCACGCTGGTGCTGGCCGTGCCGGGCGCGCGTTTCTACAAGAAGGGTCTGCCCGCCCTGGGGCGTCTGGCGCCGGACATGAACTCGCTGGTGTCTGTCGGCACCCTGGCGGCCTATGCCTATTCCCTGGTGGCGACCTTCGCTCCGGCGCTACTGCCGGCGGGAACGGTCAATGTCTATTACGAGGCGGCCGCCGTCATCGTCACCCTGGTCCTGCTGGGGCGCTTCCTTGAGGCCCAGGCCAAGGGCCGCACTTCCGAGGCCATCAAGCGTCTGGTCGGGCTTCAGGCCAAGACCGCGCGCGTGCGCCGCGACGGCATGATGGTCGAAATCGCCATCACCGAGGTGGCGGCTGGCGATCTGGTCGAGGTCCGTCCCGGCGAGCGCGTTCCGGTCGACGGCGAAGTCGTCGAGGGCGAAAGCTATGTCGATGAATCCATGATCACCGGCGAGCCGGTCCCTGTGGCCAAGACTTCGGGCGCAGCTCTGGTGGGCGGCACTGTCAATCAGAAGGGCGCCCTGGTGTTCCGCGCCACGGCGGTCGGCGACGGCACCATGCTGTCCCAGATCATTCGCATGGTCGAACAGGCCCAGGGCTCCAAGCTGCCGATCCAGGCGCTGGTCGACAAGGTGACGATGTGGTTCGTTCCGGCGGTCATGGCTGTTGCCGCCCTGACCTTCCTGGTCTGGCTGGTGTTCGGTCCGTCGCCTGCGCTCACCTTCGCCCTGGTCAATGCGGTGGCTGTGCTGATCATCGCCTGCCCGTGCGCCATGGGTCTGGCGACGCCGACCTCCATCATGGTCGGCACCGGTCGCGGCGCCGAACTGGGCGTGCTGTTCCGCAAGGGCGAGGCGCTGCAACTGCTCAAGGACGCCAAGGTCGTGGCCGTCGACAAGACCGGCACCCTGACGGAAGGTCGTCCCGCCCTGACGGACCTGCAGATTGAACCCGGCATGGAGCGCGCCCGCGTTCTGGCTCTGGTGGCTGCGGTCGAGGCCAAGTCCGAACACCCCATCGCCCGCGCCATTGTCGAGGCCGCCGAGGCCGAGGGTCTGACGCTGCCGCTGGTTTCGGCCTTTGAGTCCGTTACGGGACGTGGCGTGACCGCGACAGTGGACGGCGAGGCCGTGCAGATCGGTTCGGATCGCTACATGGGCGAACTGGGACTGGACGTGGGCGTCTTCGCCGCCGCCGCTGGCCGCATGGGCGATGAGGGCAAGACGCCGCTCTACGCCGCCATCGGCGGACGTCTGGCGGCGATCATCGCGGTGGCCGATCCGATCAAGGCCAGCACTCCGGCGGCCATCGCCGCCCTGCACGGACTGGGCCTGAAGGTGGCGATGATCACCGGCGACAACCGCCGCACCGCCGCCGCCATCGCCCGCCAATTGGGCATCGACGAAGTCGTGGCCGAGGTGTTGCCGGACGGCAAGGTCGAGGCGGTCCGCCGTCTCAAGGGCGAGCATGGCCGGGTCGCCTTCGTCGGCGACGGCATCAATGACGCCCCCGCGCTGGCGGAATCGGATGTGGGCCTGGCGGTCGGCAACGGCACGGATATCGCCATCGAGGCGGCCGATGTGGTGTTGATGTCGGGCAGCCTGAAGGGCGTGGCCACGGCCATCGCCCTGTCGCGGGCCACCATCGGCAACATCCGCCAGAACCTGTTCTGGGCCTTCGTCTATAACGCCGCGCTCATCCCTGTCGCCGCCGGCGTGCTGTATCCTGTGTGGGGTGTCTTGCTGTCGCCCGTGTTCGCGGCGGGCGCCATGGCCATGTCCAGCGTGTTCGTGCTTGGCAACGCCCTGCGGCTGCGTGGCTTCCGGTCGCCGCAGGGCGGCGAGGGCGATGGCGCGGGACGGCTTGGGTGAATAGGAGAGATCAGTATGAATATCGGTCAGGCAGCTAAGGCTTCCGGCGTATCCGCCAAGATGATCCGCTACTATGAGCAGACCGGACTGATCCCGGTGGCGGACAGAAAGGAGTCGGGCTATCGCGACTATTCGGACGCGGACGTGCACCGGTTCCGGTTCATCCGGCGCGCCCGCGACCTCGGTTTTTCCGTCGCTGAGATTCAGGACCTGCTGAGTCTGTGGAACGACCGGTCGCGTCAAAGTGCTGATGTAAAACGCATCGCCAGCGCGCATATCGCGGTGCTCAATGCGCGAATCGCCAGCCTCAGGCAGATGTCTGAAACCCTGCAGACGCTGATCGCCTGTTGCGCGGGCGACAATCGCCCCGACTGTCCGATCCTAATGGATCTGGAAGAAACCTCGGAAGCGCCGCCGACCGGTGTCCGGTCGGCTGGCGGGGTCGGTCAACTGAAGTCGCGCGTCTGAGCGATGACGGGGGTCGGATGATATGCATCCGACCCCCGCGCCGGGTCAGGCGTCGACCTTGATCACCCCGCGCCGGATCTGGTCGAGCTCGATCGATTCGAACAGGGCCTGGAAGTTGCCGTTGCCGAACCCTTCGTTGCCCTTGCGCTGGATGATTTCGAAGAAGATGGGTCCGAACAGATTCTCGGTGAATATCTGCAGCAGAATGCCTTCCTCGCCGACGTTTCCGTCGATGAGGATGCGGTTCGCCTTCAGCCGCTCCAGATCCTCGCCGTGGCCGGGCACCCGCTTGTCGACCAGTTCGTAATAGGTCTCGATCGTGTCCTGCAATCGTACGCCACGGGCGCGCAGGGCTTCGACGGTTTCGTAGATGTTATCCGTGGTCATGGCCAAGTGCTGGATGCCCTCGCCGTTGTATTCACGGATAAACTCCTCGATCTGGGACTGGTCGTCCTCGCTCTCGTTCAGCGGAATGCGGATGGCCTTGTCCGGCGCGATCATCGCCTGGGAGATGAGGCTGGTGGCCTGGCCCTTGATGTTGAAATACTTCTGCTCCTCGAAGCCGAAAATCTGGTTGTAGAAGCCGGACCAGGTCCGCATCTGGCCCCGACGGACGTTGTGGGTGAGGTGATCCAGGATATCGAGGCCGACGCTGTTTGCGGCCTCGGCCTCGCGCCATCCGTCGATCTCGGTCCAATCGTCGTACAGCGACCCGGCTGCGCCGTGGCGGTCGACGAGATAGAGGTAGGAGCCGCCGATGCCTTCCAGCACCATGGCGTCAGCGCCGAGCGCGCCGGCGGCGGCGTCGGCGGCGCGCGCACCGCGCGACAGGGCCAGATCATAGGCCTGGCGAGCGTTGGCCACGCGGAAGGCCATACCGCTGGCTGAAGGCCCGTGCAGCGCCCGGAACGCAGCCGCCTGTCCGGTCGCTTCGCTGTTGACGAGCAGATTGGTGCGCCCCTGCTTGTAGCGAACCACCGCCTTCGTCGGGTGACGGTGTGTGGCGACGAAGCCGAGGCGTTCGATCAAGGTGGTCATCGCCTCGGGATCGGGGCTGGTGAATTCCACGAATTCGAAGCCGTCCAGACCAATGGGGTTCTCGGGGGTGATGCTCATGGGGGTGTCTCCGGCATTCTTTGACGGCGCGTCTGTGACAGATGGCGCAGGCGCGCGCGAGGGAGGTGAGGCCAGAGCTCGCGAGGAGGCTGCGCCATCGTGGTCATTGTAGACCGGATAGGCGAGGATCGCCTTTCAAAGCGGCTCGAATTTGAGCGTGATATGAAATCCAATTCCAGAATGGACGAGTTCATGAAAGAAAGAGTGCTGGATGATGTCGATCGTCGGCTGTTGCGCGCCTTACAGGGCGACGCCGGCCTGAGCCATGTGGCCCTGGCGGAGCTCGCCGGATCGTCTCCGGCGTCGTGCTGGCGCCGGATCCGGGCGCTGGAAGAGGCGGGAATTCTGAAGGGAGCCGTGCGACTGGTCGATGCCGAAAGGGTCGGCCGGGGCGTGAACGTGATGTGCCAGGTCAGGATGCGGTCGCACGCCCCGGCAGACAGGACCGCCTTCGAGGCCTACCTCGCCACCCGGCCGGACGTCATGGAGGCCCATTCCATGTCCGGGGAATGGGACTACCTTCTGCGGATCGTGGCCGCAGACGTCGCCGGTTACGAACGCTTCCTGATGTGCGATCTGCTGAACCATCCGAATGTGGCGACCGCCGCCTCCCACTTCGCGCTCAGCCAGGTGAAATACACCACCGCCGTGCCGCTCTAGGCGGATCGCATGGATCGACACGGCCGGAATCCCGCGATCTGCGCTTGAAACATGATATATGAATATGTATTCAGGTATTAACTTATAGCCTTGGCGGTCGGGTTCCCAGATCGGCCCTGGCCAGCGGAGCATGGATGATGAAAGACGACTATTACGACCTTGGCGACTTCCGTCGCGATGTGACGACCACCTCGCCACAGGCGCAACTCTGGTTTGATCGGGGGCTGGCCTGGGCCTACTGCTTCAATCCCGAGGAAGCGGTCCGCTGCTTCGAAAAGGCGCTCGACTACGATCCCGACTGCGCCATGGCGCACTGGGGCGTCGCCTTCGGCACGGGCCCGAACTACAACAAGGCTTGGCGGCTTTTCGACGCCGAGGACATGCAGAAGGCCGTGACGATCGGCCGTGCCGCGCTTGAACGCGCTCGCGAAGCGGTCGCCCGCAACGGCACCGCCTTCGAAAAGGCCCTGATCGCGGCGCTTGGACCACGCTTTCCCGAACAGGCGACCCGCGACCCGGAGGAATTCGATCGCCTGAACCGCGCCTACGCGGACGCCATGCGGGTCTTTTATCAGCAGTTCTCTGACGACATCGACGCGGCGGCGCTGTTCGGGGACGCCTTGATCTGTCTCAGTCCGCGGGCTCTGTGGGATCTCGATACGGGAGAACCGATCGGACCGGGCACGCTGGAGGCCCGGGCGGTGATCGAGGACGCCCTGCCGCGTCCCGGGGGCGACCGGCATCCGGTCCTGAACCATCTCTATATCCACCTGATGGAGATGTCGCCGTGGCCCGAGATCGCGCATCCGGCCGCCGACCGTCTGCGTCGGCTGTCGCGGGACGGCGCCCATCTGGCGCATATGTCCACCCACATCGACAACGCCTGCGGCGACTGGCGCCGGGTGATCGATTCCAACCTCGATGCGGTCGAGGCGGATGAACGCTATTTCGGTCACGAGACCGAAGTCGGCGCCTGGTACAACGTCTATCGCGTCCACAACCTGATGGTCGGCGCCTATGGCGCGATGATGGCGGGCCGTTCGCGTGAGGCGTTGTTCATGGCGAACCGGCTGAAGGAAGTCCTGACGCCGCAACTGCTCGGCATCCAGAGTCCGCCGATGGCGGATTTGCTCGAGGCGCACGGCACCACGCTTCCGCATGTTCTCATTCGCTTCGGGCGCTGGCAGGACATCCTCGATTTGGAATTTCCGACGGACCGCGAACTTTATTGTTCGACCACGGCGATGATCCACTATGCCCGCGGCATCGCTTTCGCGGCCCTGCGGCGCGTGCCGGAAGCCGAGGCGGAACGGGAGAAATTCATCGACGCCGTCGCCGCGGTGCCGGACAGCCGTTTCAACTCCATTCCCGTGCCGGAGCTCCAGGCGCTCGCTATTGCGCGCAAGATGCTCGACGGGGAACTGGAATACAGGAAGGGAAATATCGAGGAGGCGTTCTCGCTGTTGCGCGAGGCGATCGCCCTCGAGGACACGCTGCCCTACAGCGACCCTCCGGCCTGGCTGCAGCCCGTCCGCCACGCCTATTGCGCCCTGCTGACCGAGCAGGGGCGGCACGCCGAAGCTGCCGAACAGCACAGGATCGACCTCGGGCTGGAGCGCAAGCTGGGCAGGCGGCGGATCCGACCGAACAACGTCTGGAGCCTGCACGGCCTCTACGAGTGTCTGACGAAACTCGGCCGGCACGACGAGGCCCGGGAGATCGTCCTCCAGCGCGACATCGCCGTGGCTTCGGCCGACATCAAGATCGCCGCAGCCTGTTTCTGTCGCCTGAGCGCCTTTGAGAACGAGGCCGACTGACGGGACCGGATGCTCGACCGGCCTGACCGTGCCGGCGCCGTCCGGGCCTGGCGCGCTGCGTGCGATGTCCGGATCACCTGCGTCTTCCTCTGATCCGTCACGGGCTTGCCGGACGCCGCCGGCGGGCTGGGGAGCCTTGCTCGTCGGCGATTGGAGGAGGCGATGAAGGGAAGCAGGATGTGGAACGGGACTCGCCTGGTCGCCGCCTCGCGCACCGCGCTGACGACGCCGATCCTCTCGGTCACGCTCGTTCTGCTTCTGTCGGCGAGCTGGCTGCTCGTCGGCTACCTCGTTTCGGGCGTGTCGCCGCTGCTGGTGGCCGCCGGCCGCACAGGGGCCAGCTTCATCGTCTTTGCCGCGATCGTGCTGTTTTCCGCTCGGAGCCGTTCCGAGGCGCGGATTGCGGCGCGACGCGGCGGAACAGTCGCTCTGCTCGGACTGCTGGGCTTCTTCCTCTACTATGCCGGAACCATGCTCGGCGCGGCGTTCATCGGCCCCTCCCGCACCGGTCTGATCATCTCGCTTCTGCCGAGCCTCACATTCGTGATCGGCGCCGTCGCCTTTGGGGAACGGGTCACCCGCAACAAGGTGCTGGGAGCCTGTCTCGCCCTGGGCGGCGCGCTGGTCTATGCGATCTCAGACATGCCCGCAAGCGAGGGTCATGCCGGGGCGGAGGGGCTGCACCTCATCGGCGGCGCCCTGCTCGTGTTCGGCGGAACAGCGTCCTACGCCCTGTACGGCTACGTCTTCCGCGCGCGCATGGCGGACCTGTCCGCCCTCTCGGCCTTGCCGGCCATTACCGGGGCCGGCGCCGCCATGCTGGCCGTGACGGTCGTTCTCTTCGTTCCGCTCGTCGGCGTCGCGCCTTCAGACTGGGCCGCCATCGCAGGTCTGGGCGCGGGGCTGACGGCGCCGGTCTTCCTCATCCTGCACAGGCTCATCCTGCGGAAGGGGGCGCTCTTCACAGCCTCGCTGATGCTGGCGGTGCCGTTCCTCGTCCGCATGGGGGAGTGGGGGCTCGGCTGGGAAGCCGCGCCGGGCGCATTCAGCCTGCTGTTGCTGCTGGTCTGCGCCGGCGGCGTCTGGCTGCCCCTCCGGGACGGCCGACAGAGACCGAGGCGGCCGCCTGATGCGAAGCCCGACGACGCGTCGCTTGACCATGCCGCGGCGGAACACTGTAGGCTGGGCCGCATCATCCCGAGCGGCCCGCGCCGATTGGACCCATGAATGGAGAACATGCGAATGAGCGGAGACAAGGAGTTCGAGTTCGGACTGGGGGACGGGCGCAGGATCGTCGGCGTGATCGAGCGGCCGCAGGCGACGCTGCGAGGCTGGGCCATCGTCGCGCATTGCTTCAGCTGTGGTCAGGACGGTCTGGCCGCGGTGCGGCTGTCTCGGGCGCTGGCGCGAAGCGGGGTAGGCGTCCTGCGTTTCGACTTCGCCGGGGCGGGTGATCGGGACGGCCAGGTCGCTGACGCGAGCTTCGCCGCCGACGTGCAGGATCTGATCGCGGCCAGCGGAGCCATGGAAGCGGCCGGCATGACGCCGAATCTTCTGGTCGGTCACAGCCTGGGCGGCCTGGCGGTGCTGGCCGCCGCCGAACATCTGCCCCAGGTGCGGGCCATCGCCACCATAGGGGCGCCCGCCGACGCGGCCCATGTACTGACCCATGTGTCAGAAGAGGATCTGAAGCGGATCGAAAGCGAAGGGGAGGCCGAGGTGACGCTCGGCGGTCGACCGTACCGGATCGGCCAGAGCTTCGTCGACGACGTCAGGACCCGCTCGCCTCTGGATGCCGTCAGCCGTCTGAAACGCGCGCTGCTGGTGATGCATGCGCCGCTGGACGAGGTCGTCAGCATCGACAACGCTTCCGCCATCTTCGTGGCGGCCAGACATCCCAAGAGCTTCATTTCCCTGGACGACGCCGATCACCTGCTCACCCGCCAGACGGACGCCGACTATGTCGCCGGCGTCATCGCCTGCTGGGCGTCGCGCTACCTTCCGGCGCTCGAGCCCGACCTGACGGGAGACGAGGGCGACTTGGCTGGCGTCCTCGTCGAGGAGACGGGCGGCGGCGCCTATCAGACCCGGGTTCGCGCCGGGCCTCATGCCTTCCTCGCCGACGAACCGGTGAGCCTGGGCGGCCTGGGCAGTGGTCCATCGCCGTTCGAACTCGTGTCGGCGGGTCTGGGCGCCTGCAGTGTGATGACCATGCGTATGTACGCCGCCCGGAAGGGATGGCCGCTGAAACGGGCCGCCGTTCGCGTCGTGCACTCGAAACGGCGGGACCAGACGCCGGCCGACGTCTTCAAACGCGCCATCACCCTTGAAGGCGCGCTGGACGAGACGCAGCGCGCCCGGTTGCTGGAGATGGCGGACCGCTGCCCTGTCGATCTGATGCTCGTCCGGGGCGCGGAGGTTGAGACCGAACTGCTCCCCGCCGCCTGAACGGTTTCGGCCGGGTGTGCGCCGAGTGCCGGTCGCCCGGCCACACCCGCCGAAAGTCACCCCCCGTTATGACGGCCGTACACCCGGGTCCGACCATCGGCGAGCAACAGCAGGGAGACGTAGGGCTCACGTCCGGCGGATTCCATCCCGGGCGAGCCGGCGGGCATGCCGGGAACCACCAGGGCGCGCCCAGCGGGCGCCTCCCTGATCAGCCGATCGATATCGGCGGCCGGCACATGACCCTCGATGGCGTAGCGGCCGACGACGCCGGTATGGCAGGAGGCGAGCCTGTCCGGCACCCCGTGGCGCGCCCGGACGGGGGCGAGGTCCTCGACATCGATGACACGGGCCGTCCAGCCGGCCTGGCGCAGATGACCGACCCAAAGGCCGCAGCAACCGCACCAGGGCGTCTTGTAGACCGTGATGTTTCGTCGCGTCTGGGCCATCGCTCCGGATCCGACGACGACGCCACAAAGCACCAGCCCGCCAGACAGAATGCTGCGACGGCTGGGGGAGGGTGAAAACATGCCGATCCTTCACAGATACTTGGTGATGTCGCGAAATTCGGCCAAGGCGGCCCGCGACTGTTCAGGCGCGCCCGCCGCAGCCTGCGCCAGGCAATGATCCACATGGTCATGGATCAGGGTCCTCTTGGCCGCTGCGACCGCCTTCTCGATGGCCTGAAGCTGCTGGGCGAGGTCGAGGCAGGCCCGGCCGTCCTCCATCATCTGGACGACGGACCGCAGATGGCCCTCGGCGCGCTTGAGGCGCTTGATGACTTCCGGATGCGAAGCATGAGAGATGTGTGCCATGAGTTTGACCTATCCCCCTGGTGGGGATAGGTCAAATGGCGAAAACGCCCGCATTGGAAGGTCCGTGATGTTCTCGCCCCTGAGGAACGCCGCCTATCGCCGCCTGTTCATCGCCCAGGTGGCGGCCTTGCTGGGGACCGGCATGGCGACCGTGGCCCTGGGGCTGCTGGCGCATGATCTGGCAGGCGCCAGCGCCGGTGAAATCCTCGGCGTGGCCTTGGCGATCAAGATGATCGCCTATGTCGGCGCGGCGCCCTTCGCCAGCGCCCTGGCGTCGAGACTGCCGCGCAAGACCCTGCTGGTTTCGCTGGACGTGATGCGGGCCGGCGTCGCGGCCTCGCTGCCCTTCGTCTCCGAGGCTTGGCAGGTCTACGGGCTGATGACCGTCCTCTATGTCGCCTCGGCGGCCTTCACCCCGGCTTTTCAGGCCATGATCCCCGACCTGCTGGAGGATGAGGGCGAGTACACCAAGGCCCTGTCCCTGTCCCGGCTGGCGGCCGATCTGGAAAGCGTCGCCAGCCCCGTGCTGGCGGCGGTGCTGTTGGCCGTCATCAGCTATCACAACCTCTTCGTCGGGACGGCGCTGGGCTTCATCCTGTCGGCGGGCTTCGTCGTAACGGCGGTCTTGCCCAAGTTGGGGTCGTTTGCGGGAGGGGGCGGAATCCTACGCTAAGGCTTTGGCCAGCGATATTCTCCGGTGAGATTGATGTGTTCCCATCCGAGCGGCGAAACATGGGCCAAGAGATCGGGCGATA
>NZ_JAOYTN010000014.1 GCF_026105875.1 Brevundimonas sp. BT-123
CCGGTCCGCTGCGCTGGTTGGGGGCTGCGCTGACCGGCCTCTTGCCAACCCCGACAACCCCAGCTCAGATCACCAAAGGACTCTCGTTATGGCTGGATGAGAAATGGGGGTCACGTCAGAGGACTTCAGCTATTTCCAGCAGGTTATCCCCGGCGTCTTCTACCACCTGGGCGCCAGTCCCGACGGCGTCGACCCCGCGACCTCCGCGCCCAACCATTCGCCGGAGTTTTCGCCGAACGAGAAGGTCCTGCCGCTGGGCGTGAAGACGCACGTCCTGACGGCGCTGCGGTTCCTGGAGCGGAGCTAAAACTCTGCCAACTGGCATGCTGGACCGCGGAAATCTGCACTTCCTAAGTGAAGTAGTTATGGGCAATGGCTAATGACAGACGACAACAATCGGCAACACTGCCGATTGGTCTGGTTGAGTGCGCTTCAGGCGTTTGCCGACCGTGATGTTCAGGAAGGACGTTGGCTCGATAAAAATGAAACCAATCCGCACTTCTCACTGGTCGAATGCATGTGCTGCTACTTCGACGACGCCTTTCTTTCGCAAGATGATGCATACGAAAAAAGGCGTGCCGCAGGATACGTAAGTGCGACAGAAGTCGCCGCCGTGGCTGAATTTCACGCGCTCGCGGAACGCTACAGAAGTCCAGACGACGATGATTGGAATGCCCGTCGCATACTCGGCGATCCGAAATGGCAGGCTGTTGTTCAGGCTGCACAAACTGCCCAAGCAAACCTTCTCTTGATCACGGACGCCGCCGAAAGGAAGGCGCTTCTGGAGCCGCTTGTGTGGGAATCGGACGACGGCGTCTTCAAGGCTGATTTGACTGGTTCGACGATCACGCTAGGCGTACCGAATCAGGATCAGTTTGCAGGCAACAAATCATCCGCCTTGTTTAGAAGATGGTTCGGCTGGCTGCTTGGTCGTTAGCATCGCGCGTCTAAAATAGACTTACACGAAAAACTCGAGCTTGTTTAAGCATACTGCATTCGTCGCCACCTACAACCGCTCGAACACCGTCTCGATCACCCGGCGATAGACGGCCGTCAGCGTTTCCAGCTCCGCCGTCGGCACGCGCTCGTCGATCTGGTGCATGGTCTGGCCGACCAGGCCCAGTTCCAGGACCGGGCACAGGGCGCGGATGAAGCGGGCGTCGGAGGTCCCGCCGGTGGTGGAGGCCTCGGGGCGGCGGCCCGCCACGGCCTCGACCGCGTCCTGGACCGCCTCCACGAAGGCGCCCGGCTCGGTCAGGAAGGCCTCGCCCGAGCACAGGTGCTCCAGGGTGATCTGAAGTCCGGTCTCGGCCTGCATAGCCCCGGCCTCG
Source organism: Brevundimonas sp. BT-123 (assembly GCF_026105875.1). Lineage (GTDB taxonomy): Bacteria > Pseudomonadota > Alphaproteobacteria > Caulobacterales > Caulobacteraceae > Brevundimonas. Next base: position 1,332 of record NZ_JAOYTN010000014.1, read on the forward strand.
CGGTTCAGCCAGTCGATCAGGGCGTCGCCGGTATGGCTGGGGTTGAAGCGGATATTCAGTCGCGCCGTCGCTTGGGCCGGGATGATGTTGGTGGCCGGATTGCCGATGTCGATGGTGGTGATTTCCAGGTTCGACGGGGGGAAGTTCTCGTAGCCTTCATCCAGGACGTGATCGTTCAGGCGGGCCATCAGCTTCGCGATCACCGGGGCCGGGTTGGCGGCGCGCTCGGGATAGGCGACGTGACCCTGTTTGCCTTGGACGGTAATCCAGGTGTTCAGCGAGCCGCGCCGCCCGACCTTGATCATGTCGCCCAGCTGTTGCGACGACGAGGGTTCGCCGACGACGCAGGCGTCGATGACCTCGCCCTCGGCGGCCAGGGCCTCGACCACCCGTTTTGTGCCGTGCAGCGCCGGGCCTTCCTCGTCGCCGGTGATCAGGAAGGAGAGGGAGCCGGCGGGTTCGCCGCCCGCCAGCACCTGGGACACGGCGGCGACCCAGGCGGCGATCCCGCCCTTCATGTCCACCGCGCCGCGACCGTACAGGACGCCGTCCTTGACCTCGGCGTTGAAGGGTTGCGACGACCACTGATCCGACGGGCCGGTCGGAACCACATCCGTATGGCCGGCGAAACAGAGGTTGGGCGAGGCGGTCCCGCGCCGGGCATACAGGTTCTCGATCCGCGCATGGACGCCCTCGCCGCCCGGTCCCTCGAAGGCCAGGCGGCGGCAGGTGAAGCCCAGCGCCGTCAGATGCCGTTCCAGCACATCCATCGCCCCCTCGTCGGCGGGCGTGACGGAGGGGATGCGGATCAGGTCGCGGGTCAGTTCGACAGGATCGATAACGGGAGTTGATGCGCGGCTCATGCGGCTATGCTTTAGGACCATCGTGCGGAGGCGAGAAGAGCCATGCCCAAGATCGACATCGACAGCGCGCCAACGACGAACGGCACCACCTATCCCGAGGAATTCGCCGGCCCGTGCAAGCCGCGTCGCCGCTGGCGGCTGGGCGATGCGGCGGGGCTGAGCCAGTTCGGCGTCAACCTGCTGCGGCTGCCCGACGGCGCCTGGTCCAGCCAGCGCCACTGGCACGCCGAAGAGGACGAGTTCGTCATGGTGGTCGAGGGCGAGGTGGTGCTGATCGAGGACGATGGCGAGACGGTTCTGCGCGCCGGCGACTGCGCCGGGTTCAAGGCCGGCGTGCAGAACGGCCATAAGCTGGAGAACCGATCCGGCCGCGAGGCGGTTCTGCTGGAAGTCGGCACGCGCAGCCCGACCATCACCCCCGCCGACTATCCTGACATCGACATGGTGCTACACGCCGGCGTCGACGGCTATTTCCACCGCGACGGCACGCCCTATCCGAAATACCCAAGAAGAACGTGACCACAGAAACCCTCGATACCGGCCCCGCCGCCCCGCCCGTTCCGCCGCCTCCATCATCTGGGGGGCCAGAAGGCCCTTCCAGCCCGTGGGGGATCCGCGATTTCCGCCTGCTGTGGTTCGGGCGGGTGATCGCCGTGCTGGCGATCCAGATCCAGTCGTCGGCCCTGTTGTGGCAGGTCTATGAGATCGCGCGGCGCGATCATCCGATCGAGGAGGCCAGCCTGTATCTGGGGCTGGTGGGGCTGTGTCAGTTCCTGCCGCTGCTGGCCTTCACCCTGCCCGCCGGGGCGATGGCGGATCGGCGCGACAGGAAGCGCACGGTGTGGATCTCCATCCTGGTCGAGGCGGCCTGCGCGGGATCGTTCCTGGCCATGGCCCTGCATGGCAACCCGCCGCTGTGGGGCCTGTTGGCGGTGGCGGCCCTGTTCGGCGCGGCGCGCGCGTTTCTGGCGCCGGCCAGCCAGGCCTTCCTGCCGATGGTGGTGGGGCGCAAGGCCCTGCCGCCCGCCATTGCGGCCCAGTCCATCGCGTTTCAGACCGGCGCCATCGCCGGCCCGGCCCTGGGCGGGGTGATTGTGGGAGTGAACGTGCCCCTGGCCTATGCGGTGTCGCTGGGAATGTTCCTGCTGGCGGTTGCGGCCTTCATCCTGATCCGCACCAGCGGCAAGCCCGCCCCCCAGGCCAATCCGCTGTCGCCGGTCGACTCGGTGAAAGAGGGGCTGGCCTATGTGTGGAAGACCAAGATCGTGCTGGGCGCCATTTCGCTGGATCTGGTTGTGGTGCTGCTGGCGGGCGTGGCCCTGCTGACGCCCATCTTCGCGCGCGACATCCTGCATGTCGGACCGCAAGGGTTCGGCCTGTTGCGGGCGTCGTTCGGCGTGGGGGCCATGGTCATGGCCATCTATCTGAGCCGCTATCCGATCCGTCAGAACGGCGGGCGCTGGATGTTCGCGGCGGTGGCGGTGTTCGGCCTGTGCACCATCACCTTCGGCTTGTCGCGCATCGTCTGGCTGTCGGGCCTGGCCCTGTTCATCGGCGGGGCGGCGGACATGATCAGCGTCAATGTGCGCCAGACCCTGATCCAGCTGGCCACGCCCGATCACATGCGTGGGCGGGTGTCGTCGGTGTCCATGCTGTTCATCGGCGCCTCGAACGAACTGGGCGAGGCCTATTCCGGCGTCATGGTCCGGCTGCTGGGCGCGGTCGGCGCGGCGGTGTTCGGCGGGTTCGGCGCCCTGGCCGCGACCGGGGCCTGGGCGACGATGTTCCCGGGGCTGAGGAAGGCGGATCGATTGACGTGAGTCGTGAGCGGTGAATCGTGACTAGCGAACGCACCAATCACGATTCACCAGTCACCAATCACGCTTCACCACGCCTTGAAGTGCTTCGACAGTTTCAGGCCCTGGTTCTGATAGTGGCTGCCGCTTTCGCCATACAGGCGGCTGGGGCGTTCGGTCAGGGGTTCATAGACCAGGCGGGCGACGATCTGGCCGTGTTCCAAGAGGAACGGCGTGTCGTGGGTGCGGACTTCCAGCACGCCTTTCGAGCCCGCGCCATGCGCCTCGTCGGTGCCGAAGCCGGGGTCGAAGAAGCCGGCGTAGTGGACGCGGAACTCGCCCACCGACGGATCGATGGGGGTCATTTCCGCGGCCTGATCGACCGGGATTTCAACGTCGTCGGACGAGGCCAGGATGTAGAATTCGCCCGGATCCAGCAGCAGTTCGCCACGGCGAAGGCTAAGCGGCTCCCAGAAGTCGCGCGGATCGTGGCCGTCGATGTGATCCAGATCGACCACGCCCGCATGGCGACGCCCGCGGAAGCCCACGATGTCGCCGCCCTGCAGATCGACCCCGACCGAGCGGGTCTCCAGCTTGGGCGGATCGCCGGCCTTGAGCCGCAGCTGGTTCAGGCGCGTGCCGGGACGGACCAGGATGGAGAAGGTCTGGGGCGCGACCTCCATATAGAGGGGGCCGTCATAACCCTCGGCCACGTCATCGAAGCTGGCGCCCTGATCCGTCAGCAGACGCACGAAGACATCGACGCGGCCGGTCGAGCTTTTCGGATTGGCGCGGGCGATAAGGCCTTGGGGCAGTTTCAACCGCTCCTGAAGGCGCACGATATAGACGCAGCCCTTTTCCAGCACGACGCCGGCCTCGGTGATCTCGATGGCGTGCATGGCCACGTCAGCGATGCGGTCCTCGACCTTGCGCCGGCCGGGCAGGAAGGAGGCGCGGACGCGCCAGGCCTGATCCGACAGCCGCAGGTCCAGGCTGGCCGGCTGGACCTGGTCGTGGTCGAAGGGCGTGTCGGACGTGACGGCGCCGGCGGCGATCAACGTCTCGATGGACTGGGCGGGCAGGATGCCGGGACGGGGCGCTTGGAAGGAGCTCATGGCGTCTGTCTCACACGGTTTTCACGACTTGTCTCCAAGTCGCGCTTGCAGCCCGCGCGCGGCGGGGCGAGCATATAGCCCATGCACGAGGGTCCTGCCTATACCGCCGAGACGAACGGCATCCTGATCCGGGTCCGGCCCAGCTATCTGGCGGGCCAGTCCGATCCCGACGAAGGCCGCTGGGTCTGGGCCTATCAGATCGAGATCGTGAACCTGACGGGATCGACGGTGCAGTTGATGGCGCGCCGCTGGACCATCACCGACGGCCACGGCCATGTCGAGGAGGTGCGCGGTCCCGGCGTCGTCGGCGAACAGCCGGTGATCGAACCGGGCGGCAGCTACGCCTACGCCTCGGGCTGTCCGCTGGGCACCGACAGCGGCTCGATGGTGGGCGCCTATTATATGACGGATGCGGACGGGCGCAGTTTCGAGGCGCAGATTCCGGCGTTTTCGCTGGATACGCCGGATGCGCGGCGGGTGCTGAACTGATCCAAGGGCGGATGGGGCTGCGTCAACCCGGATGAACCGCAGCCCCGCCCCAGAAGTCTCGCCGGCCGCTTGCGCGAACCGGCGAGGGGGATTTGCGCGATGCGCCGCGCTCATGTAGCGCGAAGCGCGATAGCGCCCTTTAAATGCGCGGCGCTCAAGCAGCGAGCGACCGCGTCGTGAGCGTAGCGCGCTTAAATATAGCGCCGCAGGCTGCGGGCCAGGTCGGAACCGCTTTCCTTGGAGCCGCGACGGACTTGCGGTTGGTAGGCGACGCGGGCGTGTTCGACGCAATAGACGCCTTCCGACGAGCGGCGGCCGCAGAAGCTGAACTCGCGCGACGACGGGTCGCCGATCGGCCATTTGCACATGTGGGCGCCCAGGGTCATCACGGTCGCCGTGCCCGGCAAATCCGGGATCGGGGCGGGGACGGGGGCTGCGGGTTCGACCGGCTTGGGCTGGACGGCTTCCAGGCGGCGCGGGGCCGAAGGTTGCTGCGCCGGAGCGGCCGGCGCCGGGCGCGGACGCGCGGTGCGGAAGGTCGCGGCGACGGTGCGCGCCGGTTGCGACGGGGCGGCCCGGCCCGACAGGCCCAGACGGTGCACCTTGCCGATCACGGCGTTGCGGGTGACCCCGCCGCCCAGTTGTTTGGCGATCTGGCTCGCGGACTGGCCCTCAAGCCAGAGCTTCTTTAGCGCGCCTACGCGGTCGTCGGTCCAGCCTGCGGTCATGCCACCCTCCAGCGAGTTTGGATTCAATATCTAGGTCCAGGCTCCCCCTCCGGGGTCTTGACCTACAACTAATCGTAAACCAGCCGTTAAGAGACGCAAGATGTGCGAATCATCCTGTCCACAGAAACCAGATATTGAATCATCGTTAAGGTTAAGGCGGATGGATTGGTGAGTGGTGAGTGGTGAGTGGTGAGTTGGGTCGTGGGTCACGGCTGCGCCCTTCGGCAGTCACGATTCACCAATCACCAATCACCTCGGCCTTGCGCAGCAAGGGCGCAAAGCGCATCTGGCGGGCCATGACCGATACGCCCGATCTGATCTCCACCCGACCTGCCGGCCTGCCGCAGCCGCGTCGTTATCCGGGGATCAACTGGATCGGGGTGCAGACCCTGTATCTGCGCGAGGTGCGGCGCTTCTGGAAGGTGGGCGCCCAGACGGTGGCGGCGCCGGTGGTGACGACGCTGCTCTATATGCTGGTGTTCGTGGTGGCGCTTCAGAACGCGCGGCCGCCGCTGCATGGCACGCCGTTCGCCCTGTTCGTCGCGCCCGGCTTGATCATGATGGCCATGTTGAACAACGCCTTCGCCAACGCCTCGTCCAGCCTGATCCAGGCCAAGATCATGGGCACGGCCACCGACTTCCTGACCCCGCCGCTCAGCCCGCTGGAGCTGACGCTCGGCTTTACGCTGGGCGCCGCGACGCGCGGCCTGGCGGTCGGTCTGGTGACGGCGATCTGCGTGCTGCCGTTCGCGCCGCTGGGCATCGCCAATATCTTCGCCATCGTCTGGTTCGCCCTGGCCGCCTGTTTCATCATGGGCATGACCGGGGTGCTGGCGGGGCTGTGGAGCGAGAAGTTCGACCACCTGTCCGCAGTCCAGAACTTCATCGTCATGCCGATGACCTTCCTGTCGGGCACCTTCTATCTGGTCGAGAACCTGCCCGAACCGTTCCGGGCGCTGAGCCGCTACAACCCTTTCTTTTATCTGATCGACGGCTTCCGCTACGGCTTCATCGGCCATGCCGAAAGCAATCTGACGGTCGGCGTCATAGGGTCGGCCGTGCTGATGGCGGTCATGGGCGTGGTCTGCTGGCTGGTGTTCCGCTCGGGCTGGCGTCTTAAGAGCTAGATCGCTACCTGTTGCGGATCGCTCCCCCGAGAGGTCCGCTTCATGCTGTTTCGTTCGCTCGTCGCCGCCACGGCCCTGTTCGCCGCTGTTCCCGCCTTCGCTCAGGAAGCGACGCCCCAGGCCGGCGACCGCCCAGACATCGCCGCCGGCGCCGCCCAGTTCATCAAGCCCACCAACGCCGAGCGCACCCAGGTCCTGGTCGGCTTCCTGACGACGCTGGGCTTCACGCCCGAGATCCAGACCTTCGAGGGCGGCAACCAGGCTACCGGCCCGATGGAAGGCGCCAATGTCGTCGTCACGGTGGGCGAGGGCGACAAGGACATCATCCTGACCGCCCACTATGACGCGGTAAAGCTGCGCGACGGAACCCTGTCGCAGGGCATCGTCGACAACGTCGGCTCGGTCATGGCGATGATGGAGGCGGCCAAGACGCTGGACATGGCGCTGGAAGGTCAGCCGGTCGCCCACCGCTTCGTCTTCGTCTTCACCGACCAGGAAGAGCTGGGTCTTTTGGGCGCCAAGGCCTTCCTTGAGAAACACGGCAAGGACCGGATCGCCGCCGTCATCAACGCCGATGTCGCCGCCTATGGCCAGACGGTCATGTATGGCGAGAACAATGGGCCGCAGTCGGCCTTCGTGCTGGAGACGCTGCGCGGCCTGTGCGCCGAACGCGGCTTCGACTGCATGCCCTATCCGACCTATCCGCCCAGCGACGACCGCGCCTTCTCGGCTGCGGGCGTGCCGGTGGTGTCGATGGGCACCCAGGATGCGGTCGGCGCCCACCAGATGTGGCTGGCCTTCAACGGCGGCAAGGACAACGGCCTGAAGGAGGGCTTCGTCCCGCCCGTCTTCCAGCGCATCCATACGACTGACGACAAGCTGTCGTATCTGAAGGGCGTCGATGTCGCCCGCTTCGGCCTGTTCATCGCCGACCTGGGCCTGGCGCTGGACAAGAAGCTGGTCGAAATCCAGGCCAAGGACGAAGCGGTCGCCGCCGAAACGGCGCCGGACGCCCCTGCGGCCAGCACGCCCGCGCCGGACGCCGGCAACCCTTAAGCGGCTTGGTGCTCGGTGTTGACTAACACCGTCACTAATCCGACAACGCCTGACCGTATTGATCCGGCTCCGTCGCGCACGCGGCGGGGCCGTCTCGCTTTTGGAGGTCTTGGTCCCGTGTCCACTGAGCATTTGATGGGTGTCTACAATCGCGCGCCGCTGGAAGTGGAACGCGGCCGAGGCGCGCGTCTGTGGGCGACCGACGGGACCGAATATCTCGACTGCGTCGCCGGCATCTCGACCAACGGCCTAGGCCACGCCCACCCCGAACTGGTCCAGGCGGTCAAGGATCAGGCCGAGAAGCTGTGGCACGTCTCCAACATCTTTCGCATTCCGGGTCAGGAAGCGCTGGCTGACGCCCTGTGCGAATCCAGCTTCGCCGACGTGGTGTTCTTCACCAACTCGGGCACCGAAGCCGTCGAATGCGCGCTGAAGACGGCGCGCAAATATCACTCGGCCAAAGGCGCGCCTGAGCGGATCGACATCTACGGCTTTGACGGTTCGTTCCACGGTCGGACCTATGGCGCGATCAACGCCGCTGCCAACCCCAGCTATACCGAGGGCTTCGGCCCGCCGATGCAGGGCTTCCACCAGCTGAAGTGGGGCGACCACGAGGCGATCAAGGCCGCCATCGCCAATCCCACGACCGCCGCCATCATCGTCGAGCCCGTGCAGGGCGAGGGCGGCTGTCGCGCCATGCCTGAACAGTGCCTGCGGGGGCTGCGCGAGCTGTGCGACCAACACGGCGTCCTGATCATCTTCGACGAGGTCCAGTGCGGCATGGGCCGGACCGGCAAGCTGTGGGCCCACGAATGGGCGGGCATGGCGCCGGACATCATGGCGGTGGCCAAGGCCCTGGGCGGGGGCTTTCCCATCGGCGCCTGCCTGGCCTCGGCCAAGGCGGCCAAGGGCATGACGGTCGGCGTTCACGGCTCGACCTTCGGCGGCAACCCCCTGGCCATGGCCGTCGGTCAAAAGGCGCTGAGCCTGATCAACAGCCCAGAGACGCTGAACAACGTCAACGAGGTCGCCGGCTATCTGAAGCAGCAGTTCGCCGGTCTTCAGGAACGCTTCCCCGATGTGATCGCCGACGTCCGCGGCAAGGGCCTTCTGATCGGCATCAAGATGGTGCCGAACAATCGCGAGTTCATGGCCCTGGCGCGCGACACGCAGCAACTGCTGATCGCCGGCGGGGGCGACAACTGCGTGCGCCTGCTGCCGCCGTTGAACCTGACGCTGGAGGAGGCCCGCGAAGCCGTGGCCCGTTTCGAAGCGGCCTGCGAGGTCGCCCGCGAAAAGCTGGCGGCCTGAGCCCGACATCCGCTCATCCCCGCGAAAGCGGGGACCCAGTTCTTTCGAGAACGCGGGATCGACGGACGAAACACATACCGGGCGGCTGTCGCCCACAGCACTAGATCCCCGCTTTCGCGGGGATGATCGGAGCTAGACATATGGTCCGGCATTTCCTCGACATCCACCGGCTGGACGCGGCGGACCTGCGCGCCATCCTAGACGACGCCCATGCTCGCAAGGCCGCCCGCAAGGGCTGGCCCCAGGGGCGCGCCGACGCCGATGCGCCGGGCAAGGACCGCGTTCTGGCGATGATCTTCGAGAAGAACTCGACCCGCACGCGGTTCAGCTTCGATGCGGCGATCCGCCAGCTGGGCGGCGCGTCCATCATCGCCACGGCCTCGGACATGCAGCTGGGGCGCGGCGAGCCGGTGGAGGACACCGCCCGCGTCCTGTCGCGCATGGTCGATGCGGTGATGATCCGCGCCAACGATCACGAGGATGTCGAGCGGTTCGCCCGCGTCTCGACCGTGCCGGTGGTCAACGGCCTGACCGACCGGTCGCACCCGTGCCAGATCCTGGCCGATCTGCAGACGATCGAGGAGCATCGCGGACCGATCGCCGGCAAGACGATCGCCTGGATCGGCGACGGCAACAACGTCTGCCACAGCTTCATGCACGCGGCGCCCAAGTTCGGCTTCCATCTGAACGTCGCCTGCCCGGCGGAATACCATCCGGACCTTCGCGACCTGGCCAAGGGCGGCGACGCCGTCACCCTGACCAGCGATCCGCGCGAGGCGGTCAAGGGCGCCGACGTCATCGTCACCGACACCTGGGTCTCCATGGGGGATCAGGATTATGAGGCGCGGCTGGCGGCGTTCGAACACTACGGCGTCGACGAAGCCCTGATGGATCTCGCCGATCCCGAAGCGGTTTTCTTGCATTGCCTTCCCGCCCACCGTGGCGAGGAAGTCACCGACGCCGTCATCGACGGGCCGCGCTCTCTGGTCTGGGACGAGGCCGAAAACCGCATCCACGCCCAGAAGGCCGTTCTGGCCTGGTGCTTCGGCGGCTGAACCAAAAAAAGGGCGGACCCGATCGGTCCGCCCTTTCTGGTTTTTGAAGCGTCGAAGTCTACAGCTTCACGTCTGACACGCCGCCGACATCCGGGACGCTCTTGGTCAGGTTGGCCTTGAGGACTTCGTAGCCGAAGCCGAGCGCGCCCTTGTCGGAGACCCAGACGCGGCCGTCGTCGGCGTCGAAGCGGATCAGGGTCAGGTGGGGATCGTCCTTGCCGTCTGGGTACCAGGCGGCGACGACCGGGTTCCAGTATTTCTCGATACGGCTGCGGTCCTGATCGATGGCCAGACGGCCATGGATGCAGGCCTGAACCTTGCCGTCCTTGGCCTGGTAGCAGAACATGCCGTTCTGGCCGCCGCCGGCGACGTCACGGGCGAAATCGGTGTCGTCGCGGGTGAAGAACCAGATGGTCCCCGTCTCGTCCTCGCCGAAACCGGTCATGGGCTGGTGGTGATAGCCGGGGCGATCGATGCCCAGCATGCCGGTGTTGGACTCCTTCAGGCTCTTCCAGAATTCCTTCTCGGCCTCGGCGGGGGTCAGTTTGTCGGACACGCGGTCTCTCCTTGAGTGGTTCGCAAGGTTCAACCGACCGGCCGTAATCGGGTTCCCGCTTCTATGCGCCGGGTATCCAGGGCGCACGCTCGGCGCCGAACAGCGTCGCCAGGTGGATCAGCAGCAGCATGGCGATCGCCGCCGCGCCGACCATCAGGAACCGCCACGGCATCAGGCGCGGTCCCTTGAACGGATCCGGCGGCCGGGCGCCGCGCCATCCGCAGAAGACCATGACGGCGAGGGCGACGCCCAGCAGGACGAGGGTGGTGGTCAAGCTCATGCGCCGCAGGTGGCGAAAGCCGCGCCGCTTGGCAAGCAAACCCTTGCCGGGAGGTTAATCTTCATGCCGCGTTAACCGAGATGATTCACAAATCCGGCTGTCTGGCGCGATGTCCACAGGATTGGAATATCGCTGCTAGATATTGCGGTTAACCATCAGTTTACACCCTCGATATTGACGGTATAGCCTTCGTCGCATGGGCTGGGAGACGAATCAGTGAGCGCTGCAGCGCCGTGGAGCGTTAAGGGAATCGATCCCAAAGCACGCGAGGTCGCCAAGGATCTGGCGCGCCGGTCCGGCATGACGCTGGGCGAATGGCTCAACTCCATGATCATGGAAGACGAGGAGGAGGGCTACGCCACCCTGCCGCGTCGCTCCCAGGCCGCCGAATACGAACGCCGCAACCGCAGCCGCCGTCTGGACGACGCCTATGAGGTCGAAGACAGCCAGCAGCGGATCAGCGCCTCCATCGATGTGATCGCTGCGCGGCTTGAAGCCGCCGAACGCCGCTCGACCGTCGCCATTCAGGGCGTGGACCAGGCCGTGGCGGGCCTGATGCGCCGGCTGGACGGGCAGGAGGCCGAGGCCCAGGGTGCCGCCCGCCGCATCGACGACATCGCCGAGGAGCTGCGCGAAGGGCATCGCCGCCTGCGCGCCTTCGAACGCGACACCGGCCCGTCGACCCAGGAAGCCTTCGGCAAGATCGAGACTTCCCTGGGCGCCCTGACCGGGCGCCTGTACGACATCGAGGAACGCCAGCGTCTGGGCGTCAGCGATCTGCGCGAGCGGATGGAGGCGGTCGAGAAGGCCGCCGGCCCCGGCGTCGGCACGGAAATGCTGGCCCAGGTCAGCGCGCGTCTGGACGAGGCCCAGAACCGCACGACCGAAGCCCTGAAGACGCTGGAACGCTCGTTCGCCGCGCTGGACCAGCGGATGCGCACGGCCGAGAGCCGCGTCGAGCCGGAGGGCGCGCGCGACCTGGCCCGTTTCGAGAAACTGGCCGAAAGCCTGTCGCGTCAGATCGACAACAATCGCGCCGAGATGATGCAGCGTCTTGACGCCGCCGAAACCGGCGCGCGCATCGACCGCATCGAACGCGCCGTCCAGGCGGTCGGCGATCAGTTGAAGGCGTCCGAAGAGAAGGGCGCCATCGGCCTTGAGGCCATGGGCCGCGAGGTCCTGCGCATCGCCCGCAACCTGAATGCGCGGGTCAAGAAGGTCGAGACGGACAACGACGGTCGCACCGACGCCGTCGCCCGCGCCGCCGCCGATGTCGTCAGCCAGACCATCGAAACCGAGGTCGCCCGCCGCGCCGCGCGTCTGGACCAGGAGTTCGCCCGCCACGTCGACCGCGTCGACCAACGCCTGACCGCCAGCGACGATCGCCACGCCATCGCCCTGGAGAAGCTGGGCGGCGAGATTACCCGCATCTCGGACCAGCTGAGCGATCGCATCGCCCAGTCCGAGCGCCGCTCGCAGCAGGCGCTGGAAGACATCGGCCGACGCCTGTCGGAAAGCTCGGACAAGATCGAGCAACGCTACGACCGCGCCTCCGGCGAACTGGCCGAGCGGATGCGTCTCAGCGAAGAGCGCACCGCGCGTCTGCTGGCCGAGGCCCGCGAAAGCATCGACGCCCGCGCACCGACGCCGATCCGTGACAAGCCGCTGGACAACGAGCCCGCGTGGACCCCGGCGCGACAGGTGCTGGAACGCGCCGCTTCGGCGACGATACAGGTGCCGATCCAGTCCGCATCCATCGAAGGCGACTGGCGCGCCGCCGCCTTCCCCGATGAGACCTTCACCGACCAGGACGCCTGGTCCAGCGATCCGGTGACGCCCGAAGTCGCGACCGCAGCGCCCTTCCCCTCGTCGCCTGTCGTTCAGACCGAGGCAGAGCCCGTCGAGGCGCTGGCTGACGACATGCCGATGCGCCAGGTCGATCCCGACGGCGTCGAACCCGTCATCCAGCCGTTCAGCGGTTTCGGCGGCGCCGACGTCGAGGACGCGCTGGAGGCGACGTCGCCGGGCTTCTCGACCGCACCGACCGAAAAGCGCAACGCCGCCGTCCTGGACGCGGACGACGACGATTTCGCAGGCGAGACCGAGTTCGTGGATCCGCGCCGGCTGCGCTCCAGCATGGAAGCCGCCGCCGCCGCCGGCCGCGCCGCCTCGACCCGCAGCACCATCGACGCCGCCCGTGCCGCGATCACTGCGCCGGCCGAGCCGGAACATGCGCCCCGGTCGGGCTTCGGCCTGAAGCGCGGCGGCAAGTCCAAGCTGCAGGAACGGCTGGACCGGCAGGCGTCCAAGGACGGATCGACGGTCAAGAAGACCTTTCTGGCTTCGGTCACGGCGGTCGCTCTGACCGGGGGCGTCTATGGCTATCTGTCCCTGACCGACGGCGGCGCCCCGGACTTCGAAATGCCCAGCTTCGGCGGCGGCTCGACGACGAACGGCGCCGTGCCTCTGGCCGCGTCGGCGGTGACGCCGACCGGCCCGAAGGCGACCTTCGACATCGGCGGCCCTGGCGCGGCGGACTATGAGGCGGCGATCGGCAAGTTGGAGGCCGGCGACAACTCTGGCCTGGACGGCATGAAGCGCGCCGCCAACCTGGGTTACGCCCCCGCCCAGACCTATCTGGGTCAGCTGTATCTGGACGGCGCCAACGGCGTGCCCGCCGACCCGGCCCAAAGCCGTCAGTGGGGCCGTCGCGCGGCCGAGGGCGGCGATCCGCGCGGAATGCATCTGTATGGGATGCAGCTCTATGAAGGCGACGGCGGCGCGACCAATCAGGCCGAGGCCCTGACCTGGCTGCTGAACGCGGCCGAGCGCGGCCTGCCGGACAGCCAGTACAACGTCGCGCGCATCTATGAGACCGGCGCCGACGGCGTGGCCAAGAATCCGACCGAAGCGCTGAAGTGGTACATGATCGCCGCGCGTGGCGGCGATGCGGAGGCCCAGGCCGCCGTGACGCGCCTGCGTCCGACGGCCAGCGCCACGGCCCAGCGCGCGGCCCGCACCGCCGCCGACGCCTTCGTGGCCCAGTCGCAGGGTCAGTCGCAGACCCAAGCCCAAACGCAGGCCACGGGCTAGATTCCCAGGCGCCGGGCGGCTATCGGTCGCCCGGTCGTCCCCGACCTCGCCCGCCTGACGGCGATTCTTGTGTCCGCTCCAGCCGAAGGCGCGTCCTTTGGACATCTATCTGCCGATCGCCGAGGTTTCGGTGAACTGGCCGACCCTGGTGATCCTGGGGGCGGTGGTCGGATTCGTGTCCGGCCTGTTCGGCATCGGCGGCGGCTTCCTGATGGCGCCGATCCTGGTGTTCCTGGGCATCCCACCGACCGTCGCCGTCGCCAGCCAGGCCAGCCATGTCGTGGCCTCCTCGACGTCGGGCGTCATCCGCTATGCCGGGGCGGGTTCGGTCGATTTCAAGATGGGGTCGGTGATGGCGGCCGGCGGCGCGGCCGGCGCCCTGGCGGGGGTCGAGCTGTTTCGCTACCTGCGCCTGCTGGGCCAGGCCGATCTGGTCGTGGCCCTGTCCTATCTCGTCTTCCTGGGCGCGATCGGCATTCTGATGCTGAACGAGAGCCTGACCGAAATCCTGCGCCGCCGCCGGGGACTGCCCGCGCCGCATAAGCAGCGTCGGCGGCCGATGTGGCTGTATGGTCTGCCGCTGAAGATGAAGTTTCCGAAGTCAGGTCTGTATATCAGCGCCTTGCCGCCGTTCGGCCTGGGCGTTTTTGCGGGCGTCCTGTCGGCCATCATGGGGGTGGGCGGCGGCTTCATCCTGGTGCCGGCCATGCTCTATATCCTACGCATGCGGGCGGGCGCCGTGGTGGGCACCAGCCTGTTCCAGATCATCATCACCACCGCCATCACCACCATTCTTCAGGCCGGGCGTAACCAGACGGTCGACATCGTCCTGTCCACCATCTTGCTGCTCGGCGGGGTGGTCGGCGCGCAGATCGGCGCGCGCTTCGCCGGGCGTTTCCGCGCCGAGGAACTGCGCGCGGCGCTGGGCCTGATCGTGCTTCTAGTCGGGATCCAGATGGGACTGGATCTGTTCGTGCGGCCCAACGACATCTTCATGATCGCGCCGGGGATCGCCGACTGATGCAGGCGCTTCCTCCCCCTCCGCCCGCTGTTGCGGCCCCACCGCTCGATCGGTCCGAAGCGACGACCGGCGACCTGCGCGTCGCCGCAGCCCTGACCGACGCCCAGGTCCGGGTCGACAGCAGCTTCCGGGGCGCGTCCATCGTCCTCTACGGCGCGGTGTTCAATCCGACGCCTGAACCGGCGGACGTCGTGGTCGTGGTGCGGGGGCCCGACGCGCCGATCCGCCTGGTCAAGAAGACGCGCACGTCCGGTGTCTGGTTGAACAGTCGGCCCGTGCTGTTCGAGGGCGCGCCCGGCTTCTACATGACTGCCTCGACCCGCCCGCTCAGCGATATTGCGGACTTCGGCCAGCTGCGCCGCCTCGGCGTCGGCGTCGATCACCTGCGCATCGACGCGCCGGAGGAAAGCCGCACCGTCACCCGCTACGGCGTGCGCGACGTGGTCGTCAGCCGTCTCGGCGACGACTATCTGGACTGGCGCCGCGCCGTCATCCGGCTGAAGGAGGCCGCCGCCCTCTACGACACCGACTCCGAAGGGGTCGAGTTCGTCGACCGGGGCCTCTTCCGCGCCGAGGTCAAACTGCCGACCGTGGCGCCCACCGGCAAATACTATGCCGAGGTCTGGCTGTTTCAGGACGGCGAGCCGCAGTCGGTGTCGAACCTGACCCTGACGGTCGAGAAGGTGGGGCTGGAGCGCGACATCTATGAGTTCGCCCACCGTCGGCCGTGGCTGTACGGCGTGCTGTGCGTCGTGCTGGCCGCCCTGACCGGTTATGGCGCCTCGCGCATCTTCAGCCGCCGGAGCTGAAGCCCAGTTCGGCGCGCAGGGCTTCGGCCGTCAGCCCGCCGGCTCTCAACTCGGCCAGAGTGATCGAGCGATCGCGCTTGGCGTAGCGCCGCCCGTCCGGCCCCGCCAGTAAGGCGTGATGACGATAGGTCGGCGCCGGCCAGCCCATCAGGGTCTGGATCAGCCGCTGCACATGCGTGGCCTGAAACAGGTCCTGGCCCCGGATGACATGGGTGATCCCCTGCAAAGCGTCGTCATGGGTCACGGCCAGATGATAGGCGACGCCCGTATCCTTGCGCGCCAGGACGACATCGCCCGCCGCCTGGGGATCGACGGTGACGACACCGGTTTCGCCGTTCGGACCCTCGCCCTCCTCGACGAAACTCAGGCCGTTCCAGGACGCCTCGCCCAGAGTTTCGCGCGCCCGATCCAGCGACAGTCGCCAGGCGAACGGTGCGCCGGAGGCCAGCAGATGCGCCTCCTCGTCCGCTGAATGCGGACCGGGCCTCGCCGCCTCCATCGCCTCGTGCGGCGCGTCGCCGATGGCGCTCAGGATGTCCTTGCGCGTGCGGAAACACCGATAAAGCAGGCCGCGCGCCCGCAGAGTTTCAATCGCGGCGGCGTAGTCGCCCAGATGGTCGGACTGGCGCCGGACCGGCGTCTCCCAGTCCAGACCCAACCAGGCCAGGTCCTCCAGAATGCCCGCCTCGTATTCCGGCAGGCATCGCGTCGGATCGATATCCTCGATGCGCACCACGAACCGCCCGCCCGCCAACTTCGCCGCCGTCCAGGCGGTCAGGGCCGAAAAGGCGTGGCCCTTGTGCAGGCGGCCGGTTGGCGAGGGGGCGAAGCGGGTGGTGAACACAGCTCAGTCTTCGTCCGGCGACAGCAGATGCGTCCAGTCGCGCGCGGCATGAAGGATGCGCACGACTTCCACGTCGCCAGTCACGCGATAGAAGATCAGATAGCTGCCTTCGGTGCGTTTACGCAGATCGGCGACGCCGACCTCTGGATAGCGTCGAGGATTTTGACCGAGGGTTTCGCAGCGTTCGAAAAGCGTCCTGACCAGTCGACGGGCTGCATTTGGGCTGTCCGACGCCACATGGCTCTCGATGGCGACCAGATCCCGCAAGGCGGCGTGGGTGAGCCGAACTCTCATTCGCCTTCGGCAGCCCATCGCGCTTCGAAATCTGCGCGGACATCTTCAAGCGGTTTCGTCCGTCCGCCATCAGCGTCGGCGACGCCCTCTTCCAGCTTGCCGAGTAGAGCCGCCAGCCGAGCCTCGTGTTCCTGCACCAGTCTGACGCCGGTGCGCAGCACCTCGCTCTTGGAGCCATAGCGGCCGTCGCGGACCAGACGGTCCACTACCTGTTCCAAAGCTCCAAGCTCGACGGTCATGGTCATTGCGATATCCTCAATCCACGATCCAATAATAGTTATTAGTCCCCGATGTCGCCAGCCGAAATCCGCCAAGGCCTCCATTCCCTTGAAGGCCGCCTCGCGCCATAGGTAGCCGATGCCGTTCGCACCCACGCCCGATGACATCGCCGCCGCGCGCCAGGCGCTGGTCGCCGCCGATCCGGCGCTCGTTCGCGTGGACGCCCAGACGCCGCCGCTGGAATGGCGGTTGAGAGTGGGCGGGTTCGAGGGGCTGTTCCGCATGATCGTGGAGCAACAGGTGTCGGTGGCCTCGGCCGCCTCGGTCTGGGCGCGGCTGCGTGAAGGCATGGGCGGCATCACGCCCGAGCTGTTGCTGGCGCACGATCTGGATCAGTTGCGCGGCATGGGCCTGTCGAGACAGAAGGCGACCTATGGTCAGGGGATTGCGCGGGCGCAGATCGCGGGCGAGATCGATCTGGAGCATCTGGCCAACCTGGATGACGAGGCGGCGATCGCTTCTCTGACGGCGCTGAAAGGCGTGGGCCTGTGGACGGCCGAGGCCTATCTGATGATGTGCGAGGGGCGGCTGGATGTCTTTCCCGGCGGCGACGTGGCCTTGCAGGAGGCGATCCGCTGGGCGGACGGCGCAGAGGTGCGGCCCGATCAGAAGGGCGCCTATGCCCGCGCCGAGATCTGGCGGCCCTATCGTGCGGTCGCCACCCACCTGCTGTGGGCCTGGTACACGGGCGTGAAGCGCGGGGAGATCGCGCTGGATGCGCCGGCATGACCCCGCTCGATCCCGCTCTGACCGAACCGCTGCGCAATCCGCAGACCGTGCTGACCGCGCTGGATTTCGCCGGCGTGGCGGTCTTCGCCGCCACGGGCGCCCTGGCCGCCGCGCGCGAAAAACACGACGTCGTCACCTTCGCCTTCTTCGGCGCCATCACCGGCGTGGGCGGCGGGACGCTGCGCGACCTGCTGCTGGGCCTGCCGGTCTTCTGGGTGCAGGACTGGCGCTATCTGGCGGTCTGCCTGTTCGCCTCGACGGCCCTGTGGCTGGTGGGGCAGCGCGACTGGCGGTTCCGCGCCCTGCTGTGGCTGGATGCGGTCGGTCTTGCGGCCTATGGCGTGATGGGGGCGGCCAAGGCCGAGGCGGCCGGAGCGCCGGCCCTGATCTGCATCGTCATGGGCACGCTGACGGCCTGTTTCGGCGGGGTGGTGCGCGACACCCTGGCGGGTCAGCCGTCGATCCTGCTGCGGCGAGAGATCAACGTCACGGCCGCGATCCTGGCGGCGACGGTCTATATGGTGCTGAGGGCGCCGGGCGTCGGCGTCTGGCCCGCCGCCATCGTCGCGGCGCTGTCGGGCTTTCTGCTGCGGGCGGCCGCCTTGCGCTGGGGCTGGACCCTGCCGGGGTTCCCGACCCACGCGCGCCGGGTCTGAGGCAGGATGTCACGAAAACGCTGCACACTGGTCATGGCGATGAGCGGGAATCAGGGTTAGGTTAAATCGACAAGACGAAGGCCAAGACTAGGGAAGGAGACGTGTCCTCACCTCTGTCGCCTCAAAATCCCCCCGTCTGAGCGGGAGGGCCTGATGCAGGTCCTCCATCGACCACCCTCCGGCTTCCCCGCGTTGGTGTTGAACGCCGACTTCCGGCCGCTGTCCTACTATCCGCTGTCGCTGTGGCCGTGGGAGGAGGCGGTCAAGGCGGTCTATCAGGACCGCGTGGACGTGGTGTCCCTGTATGACAAGGTTGTCCGCTCGCCGTCGATGGAGATGCAGCTTCCCAGCGTGATCGCGCTGCGCAGCTATGTGGATCAGGACCGCAGCCCAGCCTTCACCCGCTTCAACGTCTTCCTGCGCGACGGCTTCGCCTGCCAGTACTGCGGTCAGTCGGCTGAACTGACCTTCGACCACGTCATCCCGCGCTCACAGGGCGGACGCACGACCTGGGACAATATTGTCGCGGCCTGCAGCCCCTGCAATCTGGCCAAGGGCGGGCGAACGCCGCGCCAGGCGATGATGCCGATCCGCCGCGAACCCTATCGCCCCAACGCCTGGCAGCTTCAGGACGCCGGCCGACGCTTCCCGCCGCACTATCTGCATCAGAGCTGGCTGGACTACCTTTATTGGGACATCGAGCTGGAACCCTAGGGGCGCAGGACGGCGACGCCCGGGCGGCTGGTTTCGACGCGGCGACGGCGCAGACGGCGATCCAGGCGGTCGATCTCGGCCAGGGTCATGTCCGGATGGCGGCGGTAGGCCTGGCGCAACTGTTCGATCCGACCGGGCGCCCAGGCGGCGGCGACGCCGGCCGCGCCTGCCAGGAAATCGATGACTGAGACGCTGCGGCCGGTCAGGGCCTGAAGCAGTTCCGCCCCGAAGGCGGCGGCGATGACATAGAGGGCCAGGTCATCGCGGCGCTGGTTCGGCGCGATCAGGAACAGGCCGCTGGCCACACCATAGAAGGCGATGACGTGGGCGGCCTTGTCGTTCAGGCCGAAGACCTGTTCCAGACCCTGGAACGGTCCCAGCATCAGGACGGCCATGCCCAGAGCCGCCAGGGCGAAGAAGAGGCGGGCGGCCATGACGATGCGGCGGGGCGTGAGCATGAAGGCGGGTGTCCGTGACCTTGATCCGCCGTCATCCTGCATCGCCGTCCGCCAAGATGCGGTGAAGCGACGTGCTGAACGCTTTACGAACAGACTATCGCAGGATCGCCCAATCCAGGGCGTGGACCCGGTCGCGTCCCAGGGCGGCGGCCATGGGAGGGGCGGCGAACAGGTCGGCGATGGCGGGATCGCGCACGTTCAGCCCGCCGGTGAAGGCGCCGAAGGCCGGCAGGACGATCCGCGATCCGTCCGTGACGAAGCAAGGACGGCGCACGCCGCGCCCATAGGCGGCGACCTTGGCGGCGGGGTGCAGGTGGCCCGCGACCTCGCCACGCCGGTCGTCGTCGGCGGTCAGCGCCTCTGGTTCGTGGGTCAGCCGCAACGCGCCGAGGGTCATGTCGCCGACGATCCGGCCGGGCAGGCGGGCGGTCGCCTCCGCATCGTGCGCCAGGCTGCGGTTCAGGGCCTCGCGGTCGTGATTGCCCTCCAGCCACAGCAAGTCGCGCCCCGCCGCCAGCCGATCCAGGCGCGCCCGATCATCGGCCGCCATGCGGGGAATGGCCTTCGTATCGTGGAAGCTGTCGCCCAGCAGCACGACCATGGCTGGGTTCAGTTCGACGATCTCGGCCTCCAGCCTGTCCAGCGTGGCGCGGCTGTCATAGGGCGGCAGAAGTTGGCCGCGCACCGCGAAGGCCGAGCCCTTTTCCAGATGCAGATCCGCGACGATCAGGGCGCCGTGGGCAGGAAGCCACATCGCTCCGGAACAGCGCAGCACGCAGGCCTCGCCTGCGATCCGCACGCTCAGCGAACCGCAGATCTTGCGGGCCGGGGACAGGGTCTGGCGCAGGGCGGCTTTCATGCGGCGGCCCCCGACTGGCTGGGCGGCTCGGCGTCGTCCATGACCTCGGCGATCAGCAGGTCGGCGCTTTCGTCCAGGATCATTTCGGCGGCGTCTCCGCTGACCCGCTCACGTCCGATCTGGACCAGCACGGGCACGCAGAAGGGCGAGGCGCGGTTCAAGGGTTGGTGGCGGATGCGCCCCTCGATGCGGGTCAGCATCTGGCCCAGGCGCGCGACGTCCAGCAGGCCGGAGGCCGCGTCGGCGCGGGCGGTCTTCAGCAGCAGATGGTCGGGTTGGTGGCGGCGCAGCACGTCGTAGATCAGGTCGGTGGAGAAGGTCACCTGCCGGCCGGTCTTTTCGGCGCCGGGCTGGCGGCGTTCGATCAAGCCCGAGATCAGGGCGCAATTGCGGAAGGATCGCTTCATCATGAAGCTTTCCTCCAGCCAGGCTTCCAGATCGTCGCCCAGCATGTCCGGCTGGAACAGGGCGTCCAGATCGATCGTGTCCATCGGCTTGATCGACCAGATCGCCAGCGAATAGTCGGTCACGACGAACCCCAGCGGCCCGACGCCCATTCGGTCCAGCCGCCGGGTCAGCAACATGCACAGGGTGGTGTGGGCCAGATTGCCCTCGAATGGATAGGCCACCAGGAAATGCCGGCTGCCGCGCGGGAAGGTTTCGACCAGCATGGACTCGGCGTCGGGAATGACCGAGCGGGTTTCCTGCAACTCCAGCCATTCCTGCACGTCGGGCGGCAGGACGCGCCAGTGGTCGCGATCGTGGATCATCGTCCGCACCCGGTCGGCCAGCGATGTGGACAGGGGGAACTTCGATCCGCCCCACGACGGAATCTTGGGGTCGCTGTCATTGGCGTGGGTGACCAGGGCGTCGGTGCCGGTGATGCCCTGGAACGCCCAGGTCTGGCCGGCGAACTGGAAGGTGTCGCCGGGCGTCAGCTGTTCGAAATACCACTCCTCGGCCTCGCCCACCTTGCGGCCGCCGATCAACTGGCGCGAGGCGCCGCCGCGACGGCTGGCGACGCGGACGTTCAGCGTTCCCGCTGAGACGATGGCGCCGACGTTCATGCGGTGGCGCTGGGCGATATGCTGGTTTCTGACCTTCCAGCGTCCATCCGGCGTGCGCACGATCCGGGCGAACCGGTCGTAGGTGCGCAGCGCATAGCCGCCGGTGGCGACGAAATCGACCACCTCCTCGAACTGGTCCCAGCTTAGGGCGCGATAGGGGCCGCAGCCGGTGATCTCGTCATACAGGACCTGCATGTCGAACGGTTCGGAACAGGCCACGCCCATGACGTGCTGGGCCAGGGTGTCGAGCGTGCCGATATGGACCGGCTCCCAGTCGAAGGCGTTGTCGGCGACGGCCTCGCGCGCCGCCTGGCACTCCAGCATCTCGAACCGGCTGGCGGGCACCAGAAGCGCGCGCGACGGCTCGTCCAGCCGGTGGTTGGCGCGGCCGATCCTCTGGACCAGACGGCTGGAGCCCTTGGGCGCCGCCATCTGGATCACCAGGTCCACGTCGCCCCAGTCGATGCCCAGATCCAGCGTCGAGGTGCAGACCACGGCCCTGAGATCGCCGCGCGCCATGGCCGCCTCGATCTTTCGCCGCTGCTCGGCCGCCAGCGAGCCGTGGTGCAGGCCGATAGGCAGGTTGTCGTCGTTTATGGCCCACAGCTGCTGGAACACGAACTCCGACTGCCAGCGGGTATTGACGAAGATCAGCGCCAGTGTCGAACGCTGGATGGCGGCATAGACCTCCGGGATCGCGTGCTGGCCCGTGTGGCCCGCCCACGGCACCTTGCCCTCGGAGATCAGCACGTCGATGACCGCCGGCGCGCCGGGGTCGCCGCGGACGAGCGTCACGTCCTTCACTTCGGGCGAGGGACTGAGCCACCCCCGGATCAGATCGGGATCTTCGATGGTCGCGCTCAGCCCCACCCGGCGCATTTGGGGGGCGAAGCTCTGCAACCGGCCCAGACCCAGAGACAGCAGGTCCCCCCGCTTGCCGCTCCAGATCGCGTGCACCTCGTCCAGCACGACGCATTTCAGATCGGCGAAATAGGACCGGGCGCCTTCCCACGCGCAGAACAGGGCCAACTGCTCGGGCGTGGTCAGCAGGATGTCGGGGGGGAAGTCGCGCTGTCGCTGGCGTTTGGACTGTTTGGTGTCGCCGGTGCGCGTCTCGACGTGGATGTTCAGCCCGATCTCGCGGATCGGGGTCATCAGGTTGCGCTCGACGTCCGTCGTCAGCGCCTTCAGCGGCGACAGATAAAGCGTGTGCACGCCCGACCCCGGCCCGGTCGCCGGCTTCGGTCCGCGCTCGGCCAGGTCGATCAGGCTGGGCAGAAACCCCGCCAGCGTCTTGCCCCCGCCGGTCGGCGCGACCAGCAGGGCGTGGCGGCCGGCCTGACCCGCCGCGACCATCTCCAGCTGATGCCGCCGGGGCGACCAGCCGCGCGACGCGAACCAGTCGGCGAACAGGGGCGGAAGCGTTGCGGGAGCGGCGGCGGTCGTCACGGACGGGATATAGCATGTTCCCGTTCCGTTTCAGCCCCAGGCTCGCTATCTATCGGACGTGTCCGACGAATCCGTCATTTCCGAAATCCGCCTAGCCGGCGCCCAGCCGTGGGCGGACTTGCCGCCGGCGCTCGCCACGCCGCCGGGCGCAGGGGCGGTGTGCGACGAGGCGGGGACCCGGAAGATCGGGCGCGGGGCGGCCGAGGGGTTCTTCAGCACCGGACCGGTGATGGCCGCCCATGCCTCGCTGACGGCGCGCCGGCTGGGGCTGACGCCGCCGCCGCGGTCGACTGATCTGATGGACGTGCTGGAGCTTTACGCCTTCG
The DNA here is from genome assembly GCF_026105875.1 of Brevundimonas sp. BT-123. Taxonomy (GTDB): domain Bacteria; phylum Pseudomonadota; class Alphaproteobacteria; order Caulobacterales; family Caulobacteraceae; genus Brevundimonas. Next base: position 24,306 of record NZ_JAOYTN010000014.1, read on the forward strand.
TACGGCCGGCGCGATTCTGTGCGCCGTCGCCCACGGGTCTGGCCCTGTCGCTGGGGCTGGCCGAGCCGAAGTCGGCGGAAGAACAGGCGGCGGCCCTGCGTGAGGCGGCGGGGCTGCTGCTGCGCGAACTGGCCGATCCGGCCTATCCGGAGCGCGAGGCGGCCTATGTCCTGGCGCTGACGATGCAGCGGGCGGGCTGGGCCTGGGGAGAGCGGGTGGTCCAAGCGCTGGAGGCCGGCGGCGTGCGGGCGCGCCAGCATCGCGGGTCGGGCATGGATGTCTGGTCGCGGCTGACCGAATGGGAGGACGAGGCGCCGCGCGGCGAGGCGGGCTCGGCGCCGGTCGACAGCGAGAGCGCGCGCATCCGGCTGGAGAAACTGCTTCAGGCCTCGGGCCTGGACGAAACGCGGCCGACCCAATCGGACTACGCCGCCGAAGCCGCCTTCGCCTTTTCGCCGAGGAATGAGGAGGGGCGGCCCCGCATGCTGCTGGCCGAGGCGGGGACCGGCACGGGCAAGACCCTGGGCTATCTGGCGCCCGCCTCCCTATGGGCCGAGCGGAACCAGGGGGCAGCCTGGATCTCGACCTACACCCGCGCCCTGCAACGCCAGATCGACCGCGAAAGCCATTCGCTGTGGCCCGATCCGGCCGAGCGCAAGAAGAAGGCGGTGATCCGCAAGGGGCGCGAGAACTATCTGTGCGTCCTCAATCTGCAGGACATGGTGCAGGCGGCGCAGCTGGGGAATGGCGACCTGATCGGCCTGGCGTTGGCCGGGCGCTGGGCCCTGCATACGCGCGACGGCGACATGACGGGCGGGGACTTTCCCGGCTGGCTGCCCGGCCTGTTCGCCATGCCGGCCGCCCATGCGGCAGGAGCGGCCAATCTGGTGGACCGGCGCGGTGAATGCGTCCACGCCGCCTGTCCGCACTACCGCACCTGTTTCGTCGAAAAGACGATCCGCGCCAGCCGTCGGGCGGACCTGGTCATCGCCAACCACGCTCTGGTCCTGACCCAGGCGGCGTTCGACGGCGCGCGCTCGGCGCGGGGCCAGAAGTCGGACGGCGAGACGGCGGCGCTGAAGCGGATCGTCTTCGACGAGGGCCACCACCTGTTCGACGCCGCCGACAGCGCTTTTTCCGCCTGCTTGTCGGGCCAGGAGGCAGCTGAGCTGCGCCGCTGGATCCGCGGGCCTGAGGGGCGGGGGCGTCGCGGTCGCGGGCTGGAGCAGCGGCTGGGCGACATGGTCAACGACAACGAGGCGGCGATGAAGGCGCTGCAGGACGCCATCCGCGCCTCGGCCGCCCTGCCGGGGGAAGGCGTGTCGGGCGGTGTCGCGCCGGCCTCGGGCGAGGTCAATCCGATCGGCCCGATCGAGGCCTTCCTGGCCGCCGCCCTGGATCAACTGCGCGCCCGCACGGCCGAGACTAACACCTATGGCGGGCCAGAGTTCGGCATGGAGTGCGCGTTGAAACCCGTCACCGATCCGGTCGCGGAGACGGCGCGAGCGGCGGCCCAGGCGCTGGCCGCCATCGAGGCGCCGCTGCTGGCCCTGTCGCGACATCTGGAAGACATTCTCGACGACGAGGCGGCCGAGCTGGACGGGTCGCAGCGGTCGCGGATCGAAGGCGCGTTGCGCGGTCTGGACCGGCGCGCGCGCATGACCCTGCCGGGGTGGCGCTCCATGCTGGCGGCGCTGGAGGACGGGGGCGATCAACCCGATCCCGACTTCGTCGATTGGCTGTCGGCTGAAACCGCGTTCGGCCGCATCCACGACGTGGCCCTGCGTCGCCACTGGATCGACCCGACCGTTCCGCTGGAGGCCGCCGTCATCGTGCCGTCGCACGGGGTGTTGGTGACCTCGGCCACCCTGTCCGACCCCTTGCAGGAAGACCCATTCGACCTGGCGCGGATGCGGACCGGCTCGGCGCGGCTGATCGAACCGCCTCGCACCCTGAAGGTCGAAAGTCCGTTCGACTATGCCGCCAACAGCCGGGTCATCGTCATCAACGATCTGGTCAAGGACGATCCGCGCCAGACGGCGGCGGCGATGCGCGAGCTGTTCCTGGCGGCGGGCGGCGGGGGGCTGGGCCTGTTCACCGCCATTCGCCGATTGAAGGCAGTCTATGAGCGGCTGGGGCCGGATCTGGCGAAGTCGGGCGTGCCTCTGTATGCCCAGCACGTCGATCCGCTGGAGGTCGGGGCGCTGGTGGACATGTTCCGGGTCGAGGAGAATTCCTGCCTCTTGGGCACCGACGCCGTGCGCGACGGGGTTGACGTGCCGGGACGGTCGCTGCGGGTGCTCGCCTTCGACCGTGTGCCGTGGCCGCGCCCGGATTTGCTGCACAAGGCGCGGCGCGAACGGCTGGGAGGCAAGGGCTATGACGATGCCCTGGCCCGCGCCCGCATCGCCCAGGCGTTCGGCCGGCTGATCCGGCGCGGCGACGATAAGGGGGTGTTCCTGATGCTGGACGCCGCCACCCCCACCCGCCTGTTCGCCAGCCTGCCGCCGGGGACTGAGGTCCAGCGCATGGGTCTGGCCGATGCCGTCGAACTGACCCGCAGCTTCCTGAACCCCGAGGCGACCTAGGATGTCCCGGACCACGCCCGCCACCGTCGCCCTGACCAAGGCCGGCGTCGCCTTCGCTCTATTTCCCTACGACTATGATCCCGACGCGCCGCGCGTGGGATTGCAGGCCGCCGAGGCGTTGGGCGTGGCGCCTGAGCAGGTGTTCAAGACGCTGATGGTTCTGGTCGACGGCGCTCCGGCCTGCGTCATCGTGCCGTCCGACTGCGAGGTCAGCATGAAGAAGCTGGCGGCGGTGCTGGGAGCCAAGTCGGGCCAGATGATGAAGCCGGCCGACGCCGAACGACTGACAGGCTACAAGGTCGGCGGGGTCAGCCCGTTCGGCCAGCGAAAGGCCGTGCCGACCGCGATGGACGAAACCGCCATCCTGTTCGATCAGGTCCTGATCAACGGCGGTCAGCGGGGGCTGCTGCTGGGCCTGGCGCCGCAGGATGCGCGTCGGGCGGCCCAGGCGGTGCTGGCCGACCTGACCGCCTAGAAGCGCCAGGTGCGGCGCGCTATAGGTCCGGCATGACCGACGCCTCGACGACCAAGCGACACAGCCGCAAGGGCCTTTATGCGCCCTTCATCCTGGTGCTGATCGCGCTGGCTGTCTGGACCGGATGGTGGATCTTCCTGACGCGCCAGATCGATACGCGGCTGGAGGCTCAGGTCCAGACCCTGCGTCAGGACGGCTGGGACATCCGCTTCGCCGACAAATCCATCACCGGCTGGCCGTTTCGCACCCATGTGGCCTTGACGAACCTGATCGTTCAGGCGCCGTCGGGCCATGCGATCAAGGCGTCCGAACTGACCGCAGAGGCCAACGCCTATCAGCCGACCAAATGGGTCGTGGTGGCTCCGCAAGGCCTGATGCTGACCCGCGCCGGCAAGGGCGAGGTCGCGGTCAAGGGCGACGCCATCCGCATGAGCGCCAGCGGCATCGATCAGCGCTGGCCCAATCTGGCGCTGGAGATGGTCAATCCTGTCTTCACGGCCCAGACCGGCGCAGAACCCTTCCCCATCGCCCGCGCGGCGCGGATCGAATTCTATGCCCGGCCGCATCTGGAAGGTTCGACCGCGCCGACCGACGACGTCGACGTCATGTTCCGGCTGGTGGACGGGCAGGGGCGAGCGGACGGCCCCGTCGAAGGCTTCGCCCAAGACGGCCGCCTGACGACCCAGCTGGAGGCCGAGATCGGCCAGGCCAGCCTGCTGAAGACCGGCGGCGACGCGGCCGGCGTCTTCTCGGCCTGGACCAAGGCGGGCGGGACGTTCCGCAATGTGCGCGGCGATCTGCAGGCCGGCGACAGCCGCGCGACCCTCTCCAGTGACGTGTTGCGTGCCGATGCGAACGGCCGGCTGACCGGCCAGGTCCGGCTTCAGGCGCAAAAGCCTCTGCCCGCCCTGGCCGGCCTGATGGCGACGCGTCAGGGGCCGGTCAACCGGATCGGCGCGGCCGGGGCCGCCGCAGCAGCGGGCGCGGCCGAGGCGACGGGTAAGGAGCAGTTGCCCCTGACGCTGGTCTTCCGCGACGGCCGCACCTGGCTTGGCCCCTTCCCGCTGGCCCCGGCGCCCAAGCTGTTCTGATGACCCTGCTGAACGAACCCGAAGCCGACGACGCCCTGCTGGCGCTGGATCGCGCGCTGGTCGAGGCGGTGCGGGCGCGGGTCGCCGCCGGTCCGCGCGACCGGGCCGACGCCTCGGCCATCGCCCTGCGTCAACTGCTGGACGGCGCCTCGGCCGATGAGGCTGCGGCGGTCAAGGCGATGTGGGGCCGGATCGAGGTGGCGACCGGACCCGCGCTGGTCGTCTGCGGCGGCGTGGCCCAGGCCCTGGCCACCGACCGCTATGGCTTGCGGTCGCGGCCCCTGTCCGCCGACGAGGCGTTGAAGGCGGCCGAGGCGGGCTCGCGCGCCGTGATCGACCTGTCGCCCGACCGGCCGTGGTGGGGCCGCCTGCTGGCGCGGCCCGAACTGAAGATCGTCGCCGCCCTGCCGGACGACCGGCGCGGCCGGCCACAGGCCTTTGTCGTGTCAAAGGAGATGTCCGGCCCCACGGGCGACGACCGCAGCTTCTGGGTCACCGACAGCGGCTGGTCCGAGACCAAGATCGTGGACGCCCTGGGCGACGCGGGACTGGTCGCCGATCCGCTGGCGGCGGCGGGCGGGTTGAAGCTGTTCATGCTGACGGGCTATGTGCAGGTCGATGACGGGCGGTTGAAGAGCGCGCCCGGCCGAATGAGCGGCGTGATCGGCGCCGCCCCCATCTTCTGAGATCAAGGCTTTCCATGACCGACGCGACCCAAGGCCCCGCGCCACACGGCCCTGCACCCAAGCCCGGCATCCTCGACATCGCCCCCTATGTCGGTGGCAAGTCGTCCATCGCCGGCGTCGCCGAGCCGATGAAGCTGTCCTCCAACGAGAACATGCTGGGCGCCGGCGAAAAGGCGCGCGCGGCCTATGAGGCGGCGATCAAGAATATCCACATCTATCCCGACGGCCGGGCGACCAAGCTGCGGAACGCGGTGTCGGAACTGCACGGGCTGGAGCCCGAGCGGTTGATCTTCGGGAATGGCTCGGACGAGGTCTTCGCCCTGTTGAACCAGACCTATCTGACGGCGGGCGACAACATCGTCTGCGGCCAGTACGGCTTTCTCGCCTACCGCATCAGCGCTTTGGGTTGCGAAGCCCAGGTCAAACTGGCCCCCGAGCCGAACTTCAAGGCCGAGGTCGATGCGCTGCTGGCCCAGGTCGATGACCGCACCAAGATTGTCTACGTCTCCAATCCATCGAACCCGACCGGCAGCTACAACACGGGCGAGGAAATCCGCCGCCTGCACGCCGCCCTGCCGGCCCACATCATCCTGGTCGTGGACGAGGCCTATGCGGAATATGTGACCGAGGCCGACTGGGAAACCGCCTTCCCGCTGGCCAAGGACGCCGAGAACATCGTCGTCACCCGCACCTTCTCCAAGATCCACGGTCTGGGCGGTTTGCGCATCGGTTTCGGCTATGCGCCGCTGAAGGTCGCCGAGGCTATCGACCGCATCCGCCTGCCGTTCAACGTCTCGGTGCCGGGGCTGGAAGCGGCGACCGCCGCTCTGTCGGACGAGGCGCACCAGACGGCGTCGCGCGATCTGATCTCAAACTGGAAGCCGCGCTTGACCCAGGCCCTGCGCGGCTTTGGGCTGAACGTCCTCCCCAGCGCCGGCAACTTCGTGCTGGTCCTGTTCGACAGCCCCGAGCGCGCCGCCGCCGCCAACGACTATCTGAACACCAAGGGCATCATCGTCCGCCCGGTCGGCGGCTATGGCCTGCCGCAGGCCCTGCGCATCACCATCGGCACCGAAGACCAGAACCGCGCCGTCATCGACGCGCTGAGCGAGTTCGCGGCCACCTGATCAAAGGCCGAAAAGCGGCGGCCGCATCCGCAGCCGCCGCCTTGCTATCAGCCGCCGAAGCGACGGGCGATGAAGACGCCGGTACGGACCGCGTCGTCGCTTTGCGACAGGGGGCTGTCGGCCACGTCGCCCAGGCGGCGTTCGTAGTTGAGCAAGGCCCCGGCGCCCCATTTTTCGCCGACCGGAACCAGCAGGACCAGGCTGGCGCCCGCACCCTGAAGCCCGCCGCCGGGGGAATAGGCGCTGATGCCGTTTGCGGCCGCTTCGGCGGTGCTGACGCCATAGTAGGCGTCGGCCAGTTTGGAATCGCCGCCGCGCACATAAACCGAGGCGTTCAGCAGGCCGACCGGAGTCACGCGCTGATGGCCGACCGAGGCGTAGTATTCGGTGCCCTCGCTGACGTCGGACACGTCGCGGCTGATCCGGCCGCCGACCACCACATTGCCGGGCAGACGCTTGTAGGCGTAGGCGGCCAGGTCGGCGCCGAAGCCCGGACGATCCAGCGTCAGGCCTTCGATATCATCAGCCGAGAAGCGCGGGCGCAGCTGCAGGCCGGCGCGGAAGTCGTCGGTCTTGATCGCGTTCCAGCCCAGGCCGTCGATCGGGTTCAGATAGACCAGGTCGCGATAGTTCGCCGAAACCCACGGGGCGACCGTCGTCTTGGAGCCCGTGTCGCCGTTGGAATCGTTGCGATAGAGGACGCCTGCGCCGAGATCGACGGTCCAATTCTGGGGAGCGGGCCTGATCTGCTCATAAGGTTGCGACTGGGCCAGGGCGGAGCCGGCGACGGCGGCGAAGGCGATGGAGAGCAGGAGGGGACGAAGCATCGGGCGTTTCCATGAATGGCGCCCGAGCGGGGAGGTCAGGCCGGTCCAGAATGCGCAAGCTGGGCCTTTGGCTCCAGCAGCGCCAAAGACGCCGTCTCTATGCGACTTTCCAGCAACGCCATCATGGCCCCGCGCTTCAGTTGGGCCGGGATCGGCTCAAGGAATTCGAATACGACCGTCCCAGGATAGCGGCGGAAGCCGTGGGCCGGCCAGTGGACGCCGGAGTTGGTGGCGACGGGCCAGCAGGGGCCTTCCAGATCGCGATAGATGGCGGCGACGCCGGGTTTATAGTCGCCGGGCACGCCCGGATCGTTGCGCGTGCCCTCGGGGAAGATGACGATCTGGCGGCCCTCGGACAGGCGATCGCGCGCCTGTCGCGTCATATCCTTCAGCGCCTTGGCGTGGCCCGCGCGATCCACGGCGATCATCTTCGACTTCCAGGCGAACCAGCCGAAGAAGGGCAGGGGCATCAGCTCCTTCTTCATCACGAAACACGCGTCGGGCAGGACGGCCAGCAGGGCCACGATGTCCAGCATCCCCTGGTGTTTGGACGCGATCAGGGCGGCGCCGGACGGGGCGTGCTCCAGCCCGCGCACCTCGACCTTGACCCCCGCGATCCAGCGCAGGCCGAACAGGACGAGCTTCGCCCACAGCTTGCACACGCCCTGAACATAGCGGTGCGGCAGCAGCAGGACCGGCGACAGGCCGATGGCGATGATCGGCATCGACAGATAGAGCCAGGCGGTGAAGATCAGGGAACGCAGGGTGTTCACTTAGGACGCGGCCTTTTCGTCAGAGGCGGTTTCGGTCTCGGCCGTGGCTGCGGCGGGCCGGTCGCGGGTGATGCGACGCACGCCCTCACGGCCCAGGACGGCGAGGTATTTCATATATTCCAGCGTCATCCGACGCGCGGTCACTGCCGCCCGCCACCAGCGCGCATTGTCCAGCGACGGGGTGGAGATGGCGTAGGGCGTCAGTTTCACGCCCGACAACTGGCCGCGGATTTCGACCAGCGAACGCGGCATATGATAGTCGGAAGTGACGACGATCAGGCTGCGATAGCCCTTGGCGCGGGTCCAGGCGGCGATCTCCTGGGCGTTTCCGACCGTGTCCTCGGCCTCGAAGCCCAGGTCGACGCAGCAGTTGAACAGACGGCTGGAGCCGGGCGTCAGTTCGCGCAGCTCCTGGCGGCGCACCTCGCGATTGACGCCGGAGATCAGCACCCGCTCGCCCTTGCCCTGTTCCAACAGGCGGATAGCGGTGTTGACCCGCTCGGACGACGGACCGGTCAGGGCCACGATGGCGTCGGCGCGGGCGGGGTCGTCGGCCGGCGTCAGCTCGCGCACCCGGTGGGCGAAGGCGAACAGGCCGACCAGCCAGATCAGACCGGCGATGAAGATGACGCTCAACAGTCTCATGCGCCTCCTCCCTGTGTCGGCCGTCCTGAAGCCAGCATTCGCATGGCGGCGAATCTCGCCGCCAGAACCGCAACCGTAGCCGCGAGCAGCGGGCAAGGCGAGAGCAACGCCAGGTCGCTCCAGCTGATGGGCAGGGCCGCCGTCAGGCCGCCCGATCCGCCGATGAACCGCAGGAGGATCAGAAGGACCGCCGCCAGCCCCGCGCCGATCGCGCCTGCGCCGGCCGCCATCAGGCCGAACCGCCGCTGGAACAGCCAGGCGATGGCCCCGTCGGTCGCGCCGTTCAGGCTCAGGGTCTCGATCACGCCCTGACCGGCCGCCAACCCCGCGCGGGTCGCATAGGCGATGGCGGCGGCCGCAGCGAAGGCGACGGCCAGGAAGGCGGCGCCGGCCAGGATCGTGATCATGCCGGCGGACCGCTCGACCTCGCCTCGCCACAGGCTGTGATCGTCCACCGTGGCGTCCAGCCCGGCCTCGGCCAGGGCGCGGCTCAGGGTGACGGCGCTGGCCGGCGCCTGTGCGTTCAATCGGACCGTCACCAGATGGGGCAGGGGCAGATCGGGCAGGACCGCGTCGCCCAGCCAAGGGCGCAACAGATCCTCAGCCGCCTTGCGGCTCAGGGCGGCGGCCTCCTCGACTCCATCGACGCCGGACAGGGTTTCGGCCGCGCGGGCGGCGGCGGTGTCGCCGGTTTCGCCGACGCGGGGACGGACCTGCACGGTGGCCTCCGCGCCCAGCTGTCGGGCCCAGCCGTGCGCGGCGCGGTCGGCGGCCGAGGCGGCGACGGCGGCGAGACAGGCCAGGAAACACAGCACGGCGATGACGGTCATCAGCCACGGCTCGCCGGCCGCGGCGGGCGGCAGCAGGCCGGGCCGGCGGCTGGAGAGGCTGAAGTCTGACAGACGGATCATGCGGCGGCCCGTGAGGGTTCGCTGAGCCGTCCAGCCTCCAGCCTCAAGACGCGCGCCCCCGACCGCTGGGCCAGGGCCTCGTCATGGCTGGCGATCAGGACAGTGGCGCCCAGCTTGTTCAGCGACTGGAACAGCCGCAGCAGCTTGTCGGCCATGACGGCGTCCACGCTGCCGGTCGGTTCGTCGGCCACGATCAGGCCGGGGCGGGTGATGACGGCGCGGGCGATGGCCAGCCGCTGCTTCTCGCCGCCGGAAAGGGCGGGGGGACGGGCCTCCATCCGGCGACCCAGGCCCACCCATTTCAGCATCTCGCGCACGTCGTCGGCGTACTCGGCCTCGGATAAGCCCGTGAGGCGCAGCGGCAGGGCGACATTGTCGAAGGCCGACAGATGATCCAGCAGGCGAAAATCCTGGAACACCACGCCCATCCGCCGCCGAAAGGCCGGGATGTCGCGACGATCGATGCGCGTGACATCCGATCCGAACAGGCGGAGGGTTCCCGTTCGGGGGCGGTCCGCCAGCGTCAGCAGACGCAGCAACGAGGACTTTCCGGCCCCGGACGGCCCGGTAAGAAAGTGGAAAGAGCCGCGCGGCAAAATGAGGTTAACGTCCCGCAGCACGTCGGGCGCGCCGACATAGCCGAAGCCGACGCCGGACAGGCGAACGGTCTCGGTCATAGCGGCGGGTTCGGCGGGCGAGGACGGCATGGTATGTGTTTCAGGAACAGGGCGCGGCGTCGCGCCTTACGGGAGGGGGCGACAGCCTCGCAGTCAGCCACATGATACTGACCTGCCCCGCCTGCGCCACCAGCTATTTCATTCGTGACGAAGCCATAGGCCCCGAAGGTCGCAAGGTGCGCTGCCAATCGTGCGGCGAAGTCTGGCGCGCGACCCCCGATGAGCCGCTGGAACTGACCCTGACGCCCGAGCCGGCGGTCGCCGCCGTCGCGCCCGTAGCCCCGCCCGAACCGGATCCCGCGCCGCCGGCGGCCAGCCTGGCCGAAACGCCGGCGCCGGAACTGCCTCGCGCCTTCCGCGCCCGCGCCGATCGCCAGAAGAAGCTGCGCCGCGCCGCGACCCAAGGCGTGATCTGGGCGGGTCTGACCAGCGTCTTCATCGGCCTGATCGTTTCGGCCTTCCTGTTCCGCGTCGAGATCGTTCAGGCCTTCCCCCGGGCGGCCTCGGCCTACAAATTCTTCGGCGCGCCGGTCAATCCGGTCGGGCTGGACTTCGAGGCCCTGACGGCCAAGGCTGCGCCGAACCATCCCGGCATGGTCGTGGTATCGGGCGCCATCCGCAATGTGCGTGACGTCGAGATCGTCTCACCGCCGATTCGCGTGGCCCTGCTGGACGCCGCCGGCGCCGAGGTCGGGTTCAAGATCGTGAAGATCGACGCGGCGCCGGTCCTGCCGGGCAAGGTTCAGGGCTTCGCCGCCCTGATCCCCGATCCGGGCGGCCACGGGGCCGGGATCGGCGTCGACTTCGCGCCGGCCGGCCCTTCGCCTGTAAAACCCCCGGCTGAACACGGCGGTCCTGAGGCGAAGGCCGCGCCCGCGCACGCGTCGCAACCCGCCGCCGAAACCTCGCAGGGGCTGCGCTCGGCGACGGCGCCCGGCGCCGTGGCGCCGAACACGGCCGCGCCGATCGACGCGCGACCGGTCGGGGCTGTGGACAAGGGGCATGGTGAGGCGGTATCGGCCTCGCATCATGGCTGATCCCTCCCCGACGCCGACCGTTCTTCTGTCCGAGGCCGAGGTGGCGCGCATCGTCGCCGACCTGGCCCAGCGCATCGCGCCCGTCATCGACGACGACACGGTCGCCGCCGTGCTGCTGACCGGCGGCCTGTGGTTCGCCGCCGACCTGACCCGCGCCCTGTCGCGCGTCGGCCGCAACGTCCGTTTCGACGCCCTGTGGCTGGCCTCCTATGGCGACGAGCAGACCAGCCGGGGCCGGATCGACGTCTATGCGCCGTTCCAGCGCCCGATCGCGGGACGCCGCGTCCTTATACTGGACGACGTCTTCGACACCGGCCTGTCGCTGGCGGAGGCCGTGCGCATCGCCCGGGAGGCGGGAGCGTCCGAAGTCCTGACCTGCGTTTTCGCCAGGAAGCCTTGGCCCAAGCCCCGCGCGCCCGAGCCGGACTTCGTCGGCTGGGAGGCGCCGAACCGTTTCCTGGTCGGCTATGGCCTGGATCACGCCGGGACGCTGAGGGGTCTGCCGGACATCTGCGCGCTGGACTGAGCTCAAGGCGCGGCGACAGCGGGGATAATCCGTCCAGGGCTGAATTTCCGCCCGGTTCGGCGTTGACTCTCCGACACCCTTCCGTATATGTCGCCGCTCTTCGCCGCCGGGGCCCTCTCCGGGGGCGTATCTTTTTTTGCGTTTGCGCTGAGGCTTCAACATGTACGCGGTGATCAAGACCGGCGGCAAGCAGTACCGGGTCCAACCGGGCGACACCATCGTCGTCGAAAAGCTCGACGGCGACGCCGGCGCTGAGCTGAAGTTCGACAGCGTCCTGATGCTGGGCGGCGACAAAGGCGTGACCCTGGGCGCCCCCCTGATCGACGGCGCCTTCGTCGGCGCGACCCTGGTCGAGACCCGCAAGGGTGAGAAGATCAAGATCTTCAAGAAGACCCGTCGCCAGGGCTATCGCCGCACGAACGGCCATCGCCAGATGGAATCGGTCCTGCGCATCACCGGCATCGAAGGCGCCGGCGAGACCGCCAAGTGGGACGGCAAGGTCGATCTGACCACCAAGGCCGAGATCAACCTGCGCGCTCGCAACCTGGCCGCTCGTGACGCCACGTCCTCGCTGGGTTCGACCGAGACGGTCGTGACCGACGTGGACGGCGCCGAGGTCAAGGGCGTCGTGGTCGAGAGCTCGGCTCCCGCCAAGAAGGCCCCGGCCAAGAAGAAGGCTGCGCCCAAGGCTGAAGCCGCCGGCGACGAAGCCTAAGACATTCACCGGCGCTCACCGCGCCAGACCAGTTAAGAGAGACGTCCTCAAGTAGGCTGAAAGGCCGGTAGGACCCTCAAGAAAGTACGGAGCGGCAAGATGGCTCACAAGAAATCCGGTGGTTCGTCGCGTAACGGTCGCGACTCCGAGTCGAAGCGCCTTGGCGTGAAGAAGTATGGCGGCGAGCGCGTGCTGGCCGGCAACATCATCGTGCGCCAACGCGGCACCACCTTCCACGCCGGTGAGAACATGGGCATGGGCCGCGACCACACCCTGTTCGCCCTGAAGAACGGCGCTGTGAAATTCACCACCAAACGTGGCGGCCGTTGTTACGTGTCGATCCTCGCGGCCAATGACGACGCCGCTCAGGCGATGGCCGCCGAGTAACGCAGACTGGACCTTCCCGGATCGCGTTGCTCCTGCCAGCAGCCGATCCGGACCAGGGATGATAATCCGCGGGGAGTCTGGATCACCAGGCTCCCCGTTTGCGTTTCCCCGCCTCGAAGACCGTCCGAGCCCTTCAAGGAGATGGTCGACAATCCGAGGCAACGCCCATGTGCGTCATCGAAACCTCTCCTGTCGTCGAGACCCGGCGCCTGATCCTGCGCGCGCCTGCGCCCCAGGATGCGCCGCGCATCGCCGCCCTTGCCAACGACCTGGACATCGCGCGCATGACCAAGCGGATGCCGCATCCGTTCCAGATGCGCGACGCCGACGACTTCGTGCTGCAGGTCGCGGCGCAGGATCCCAGGCGAGCCAACACCTTCGTCATCGACCATGAGGACGTGGGGCCCATCGGCGTCATCGGCCTGTTCGAGGGCGAAGACCGGGTGCCGGAAACCGGCTATTGGATCGGGCGTGAATACTGGGGTCGGGGCTTCGCCACCGAGGCGCTGGACGCCGCCCTGGTCTGGGCCAGCCGCAAGTGGAAGCGCCGGGCCCTGGTCGCCGGGCATTTCGCCGACAATCCGGCCTCTGGCCGCGTGCTGGAAAAGGCCGGCTTTCTCTACACCGGCGAGACGCGCCGGGCCTGGAGCCGGGCGCGTCGGGCCGAGGCCGATACGCGCATGATGGTGTGGCTGGCCTGACGGCCAGCCCGCAATGTCAGCCGCCCGCCAGGGCGGGGCCATAGACGGCCGCGACGGCGACGGCGCCCACCACCAGCATGGCGCCCGCGCCGGCGATGAAGGTGGCGATGGTCTTGGACCGGCGACGCCGCATGCCGCCCGCCTTGTACTTGCGGATGATGACCGAAGGCCCTCGCGTAAAGGCCTCGGATCCTATGATGTTGTGTTGGGACAAGAAAAAAGCTCCCCGAACTCTCGCACAGAAGCAGCGATCAGTCCGGGGCGCTCGTGGTCAGAAGATGGCGATCCGCGTTACCGGGGTCGCATCTTCGTGAGACGGGGCGTGCGGGTCACAGGGTGATGGAGACGACCCGGCCTCCGCGCGTCTGCACCGACTGCATCAGCACCAGAGGCGCATCGCCCGAGGTGACCGGCACGATCAGGAACCAGCCGCCGTCCGGCAGGCCGTCGAAGCGGAAACGGCCGTTTTCGCACCGCTCGGAGCGAACATAGTTGCGATAGTCGGCGTTGGCGTCGGCGACGGTGCGGGCGCGGACGACGGCGGCGGGCACGGCCGCGCGCTGGGTCGAGCCGTACAGGGTGCGAATGCGCGCGCGCGTATAGGGGGTGTCCGGCGTCAGGCCGACGCTGGCGACGCAGTCGAAGGCCTTGCCGTCCCGCGCGAAGGCGATCTGGCCCTGAATGCTGTTGCGGCCGGGCATCTGCGACCAGCCGAAATCCGCCTCGTTGAAGGCGGCCGGTCCCCCGTTCGGCAGGCCGCCGCCGGCTGTCGGCGCGCAGGCGGAGAGGGCGGCGGCGGTCAGGGCGAGAGCCAAGCCAGGGGCGGCGAACGAACGGATCGACATGGGGCTTCCTCCGGGATTTCGGGGTCGTGGGGGACGACTTCCCCCACTATCGCACGACAGGCCGGGCGACTTCCACGCTCAAGATTCCCCTCTGGACCCGGACCCGACAACGCGCGAAACAGGCCCGACAACGCGCCCATTCGTCGAGGCGCGACAGCTCGGAAACGCCCTGCATGACCGTCACCTTCGCCGATATTCAAGCCGCGCGCACCCGGATCGCCGGCGCGGTCGACCGCACCCCGACCCGCTACTCCAGAAAGCTGTCGCAGCTGACGGGCGCCGAGGTCTGGGTGAAATTCGACAATCTGCAATTCACCGGCAGCTTCAAGGAGCGCGGCGCTCTGAACCGGTTGCTGATGCTGAGTCCCGAGGAGAGGAAGCGCGGCGTGGTGGCCGCCAGCGCTGGGAACCACGCCCAGGCCCTGGCCTATCACGGCGGACGTCTGGGCGTGCCGGTGACCATCGTGATGCCCGAGGGCACGCCCTTCGCCAAGATCAACGGCACGCGCTCGCACGGCGCGACCGTGGTGATCGAGGGGCTGGACTTCACCGGCTCGACCGAGGCGGCCAAGCGGCTGGAGGCCGAAAAGGGCTATGTCTTCGTCTCGGCCTTCGACGACGAAGGCATCGTGGCGGGCCAGGGTGTCTGCGCGATAGAGCTTCTGGAGGATGCGCCCGAGGTCGAAGCCTTGATCATCCCCATCGGCGGCGGCGGGCTGATCGCGGGCTGCGCCATTGCGGCCAAGGCGATGAAGCCAGACATCAAGGTCTTCGGCGTTGAGGCCGCGCGCTATCCGTCCTTCACCGCCAAACGGGCGGGAATGCCGCCGCTCTGCACCGGCCAGACCATCGCCGAGGGCATCGCCATCAAGGCCGTCGGCGACATTCCCTTCGCCCTGGCCGACCCGCTGGTAGACGACGTCTTCGTCTGCCAGGAAGCCGACTTCGAACGGGCCGTCGCCACCTATGTCACCTATGAGAAGACGGTGTCGGAAGGGGCCGGCGCGGGCGGTCTGGCCGCGCTTCTGGCCTATCCCGACCGGTTCAAGGGGATGAAGGTCGGGCTGGAGTTGTGCGGCGGAAACATCGATGCGCGGATGCTGGCGGTCGTCTTGAACCGCGAGATGGTCCGTGAGCGCAGATTGATCGTCTATCGCATCCTGGGCGACGATCGGCCGGGCATGCTGTCGGCCATGGCGGCGGTGATCGGCGGCCTGGGCGGCAACATCATCGACGTGGTCCACAACCGTCTGGCGCTGGACGTGCCGGCCAAGGGCGCCGAGTTCGACATCATGGTCGAAACGCGCGATAGCGCCCACGCCGACGAGATCGGCGAGGCCTTGAAGGAACGCGGCTATGAACTTCGGATGGGGTAGGGCGGCGATCGTCGCGGCCTTCTTGCTGGCGGCCTGCGGCCAGGCCGCGCCGGTCGATCCGAACGCGGGCAAGGCCGAGGCGGCCGCCTTCATGGCCAAGAACGCCAAGGAAGAGGGCGTTCAGACCCTGCCCAGCGGCCTGCAATACAAGGTGGTGCAGGCGGGGCCGGCCGGCGGCGTGAGCCCCGACCGCAACGACCTGGTCAAGGTCGATTACGAGGGCAAGCTGGTCGACAACAGCGTGTTCGACAGCTCCTTCGCGCGCGGGGCGCCGGCTGTGTTCACGCCCGAGGAAGTGGTCAAGGGTTGGACGGAGGCGTTGCAGAAGATGCGCGTCGGCGACGAATGGCTGCTCTATGTCCCGCCTGAGCTGGGTTATGGCGAGCAGGGCAATCCCAAGATCCCCGCCAACTCGGTGCTGATCTTCCGCCTGAAGCTGCTCGACGTGGCCAAGGTGCCAGGCGGCGGATCGGGCGTCGGCACGGCGATGGGGTGACCCTTACGCAACTCATCTCCTCCCTGCGAAACGAGAGGAGACCTTAAGCGCGTCGCCATTCGCTCAGAACCTGAGGATCGGTCTCGGTCGTCGCCTTGGCCAGGGCCGCGAACTCGTCGGGCGGCGTCAATTGTGACAGGGCCCAGACGGCGGCGCCGCGCACCAGGGGCGAGGGGTCGGCCAGAAGGGCTTTCGTGGGGGCGATCAGGGTCACGTCGGCCGAGTTGCCGACGGCGTAGAGGACGTTTCGCAGGAAGCGGTCGCGGCCGATCCGCTTGACCGGGCTCTTGGTGAACAGGGCGCGGAAGGCGGCGTCGTCCAGCGCAACAAGGTCATGCAGGCGCGGGCTTTCGAAGGCCTCGCGCGGCAGAAGCCGGATCTCGCGCGCCTCCTGCGCGAATTTGTTCCACGGACAGACCGCCAGACAGTCGTCGCAGCCATAGATGCGGGCGCCGGTCAGGGTGCGGAACTCGACCGGCCAGGGATCGGCGAACTCGATGGTCAGGTATGACAGGCAGCGCCGGGCGTCGAGCTGGAACGGGGCCGGAAAGGCCTTGGTCGGACAGGCGTCGAGACAGGCGGTGCAGCGGCCGCAATGTTCGGTCTCGGCCGCGTCCGCCTCGATCTCGGCGGCGGTCAGGATCGTGCCCAGGAACAGCCAGTTGCCGTGGGTGCGGCTGAGCAGATTTGTGTGTTTGCCCTGCCAGCCCAGGCCGGCGCGCTGGGCCAGCGGCTTTTCCATCAGGGGGGCGGTGTCGACGAAGACCTTGATGTCCGCGCCGTTGCGGGCCGCGATCTGGCCCGCCAGCTGTTTCAGGCGGCCCTTGATGACCTCGTGATAGTCGTCGCCGCGCGCATAGACCGAAATGTATCCGGCCGACCGGTCGGCCAGCTGATCCAGCGGGTTCTGATCCGGGCCGTAGTTCATGCCCAGGACGATGGCGGTCCGGGCCTCGTCCCACATGGCGGTGGGGTGCTGGCGGCGATCCAGCGTCGTCTCCATCCATTCCATGTCGCCATGCCGGCCTTCGTCCACGAAACGCCGCAGCCTCTCGCCCGCCGGCCAGGCGTCGGCCGCCGAGGCGAACCGGCAGACATCGAAGCCCAGCTCGGCCGCGCGCTGGCGGATGAAGGTTTTCAGGCGGTCGGACACGGGGCGGGGGATAGCACGGGGATGATGGCGTGTCCGAGCGTAGGGGTTTCAATTAGCCTGCAAAGCTGCACAACTGCTGATCGTGGGATTTTTGCGTCTTTGCACTGGGGCATTTTAAATGGTGATGAGCCGAAACTGGATAAACGTCAGCCCGGGCGACCGAGCTTTCAACATCCGCTCAAACATGTGCGACTACTTCCGGTTAGGCATTGAAGACGGAAATGACGTTTGGCTTGAGGGTCGGATCGTGGGGACAGAGTTTGTCTTCAACGGGCGGCTTTTCCTCCACAATGGCGAACAGGGAACGGTAATCGACAATTTTCCCAAAGGGCCATCGCCAGCAGGATGGAGCCAACGTCGTAAAGGCGACGCGGAAGGTTACGAACTTTTGGATGATCGTGGAGAAGTTGTCTTTTCGTATCACGTTGATGACAAGACATGCGTGATTGACGTTAATCTGTACAAGGCTGACGGTTCATTGGCTGCTCATGGCGGCCAAGATGGGCTGATAGTTCACGTCCCCGCTATGATCGGCCAGAACGGCATCGTGATTGGCTAGGGAGCGGCTTGCGGCCAAATCCGCTGACCGCCTTTTCGAAAATTAAGACGCCCGCCCGTGGTGGGTGTTGAACATTCTGTGTTGATGAGAACTCAGAAATCCAGGTCCGCGTACCACGCTGCTGGCGGCACGCCGACGAAGCGGTCGGCGAGGAGGGGGCGGAAGCAGGGGCGGGATTTGAGCTTGGAGTACCAGGTCTTCAGGCCGGGCCAGGTCTTCCACTGAATTTCGCCGAAATAGTCCAGCACCGACAGGTGGGCGGCGGCGATCAGGTCGGCCTGGGACAGGCGGCGGCCGGCCAGCCAATCGCGGGCGGCGACCAAATCCTCCAGCATGGCGAGGTGGGATTTCAGGGCGTCGCGGCCGTCACGCAGGGCGCGGGCTTCGGGCGGGCCGAGCTTGAGCAGCGGTTTTTCCATCCGCTCGTGCAGCAGGACGGCGTCGACCTCGTCCATGAAGCGGCGCTCGAACCAGCCCGTCAGGCGGCGCGCCTCGGCCCGTTCGGCGAGATCGGCGGGCAGTAGCAGCGGCCCCTTCTGCTGATCCTCGATCCAGCCCAGGATGGCGGGCAGTTCGCACAGCACCAACGGGCGGCCGCGATCCATCGTCTGGATCACCGGCGGCAGGCCGGACGGATTGAAGTCATTGACCGGGCAATCGTCTTCCCACGGACGGACCGGGGTGTCGGTCCATTCGATCCGCGCCTCGCCCAGCGCCAGTCGCGCGGCGCGCGAGGCGGGCTGGAAGGCGAAGTGGAAGAGAACGCAAGGGTCGGCCATCAGGGGTTGATGCGCCCGGACCTGTTAATGCGCGTTTACTGCATTGAAATTGGAAGGTCAGGACCACGGCCCCTTGGGCGCGGGGCCGGACGAGGCGGGGGCGGCTTGCGAGTCGGCGGGAGCCGCGGCCGGGATCGCGGGCTGCGGACGGGCGTGGCCGCGCGGGTCGGCGTGGATCAGGATGTCGGCGGCGGGATACTGGGCCAGCACCCGGTTCTCGGCGGCGACGACGATGGCGTGTGCGGCGTCCAGCGTCTGGTGCGCGTCCAGGTCGACATGCATCTGGATCATCATCACCTGACCAGACATGCGGGTGCGCAGTTGATGCACGCCGAACACCTGGGGGTCGGCCAGGACGGCCTTGGTGATGGCGGCGCGGTCGGCCTCGGGCACGGCGCGGTCCAGCAGGTGATCGGCGGCGGCCTTCAACATGCCGGTCGCGCCCCAGAACAGCCAGACGGCGACGACGATGCCCGCGGCCGCATCCAGTCCCGGCGCGCCGAGGAAGGCCCCCGAAATCACGCCGATCAGCACCACGACGTTGGCGGCGAGGTCCGCCGCATAGTGGGCGCGGTCGCCGGCGACGGCGAGGGAGCCGGTCTTCTTCAGCGTCTGGGTCTGCATCCACACCAGCCAGGCGGTGATGGCGATGGCCGCGACCATGACCCCCGTTGCCCAAAGGCCGGCGGTCACGGGACGGGGATCGAAGATGCGCTGAACCCCCTCCCACGCGATGAAGATGGCCGAGGCGAAGACCAGCCCGGCCTGGACCAGGGCGGACAAAGCCTCCCCCTTGCCGTGGCCATAGCGGTGGTTCTCATCGGCCGGGGCGGCGGCCCAGCGCACGGCGAAGAAGGTGGTCAGGGACGCCGCCAGATCCAGAACCGAATCCGCCAGGGTCGCCAGGATGGAGACCGAACCGGACGCGCCCAGCGCAAAGGCCTTCATCGCGATCAGCGCCACCGCGACCCCGACTGACAGGCGGGTGATGCGGCGCGTGGCCAGATGGGCGTCGTCAAGCGAGGCGGGGGCGGGGGCGGGCGTCGTCATTGTCGGCTTCTTCTCGCGCAATCGTGGCTGAAAGCCAACCGCCGGCCCAAACGGGTCGTTCCGTCCGAAACGATCATGCTCTAGGGGGAAGGCATCCGGGCGCGACGCGTTCCGGGCGCATTGGTTTTCGAGGGTCTCATGTCGGACTGGCTTGCCGCCATCATTCTGGGTCTGGTCGAGGGGCTGACCGAGTTCATTCCGGTCTCGTCCACCGGCCATATGCTGCTCTTGGGCCACTTCATAGGCTTCGAGAGCGCGGGCAAGACGTTCGAGATCGTGATCCAGCTGGGCGCATTGCTGGCCATCGTCAGCGTCTATTTCAAGAAGCTGTGGACCCTGGCGACGCGCTGGCCCTTCGACGCTGAGGCGCGCCGGTTCCTGATCGGGCTGCTGGTCGCCTTCGCGCCGGCCGTCGTGATCGGTTTCCTGGCCTATGACTTCATCAAGACGGTGCTGTTCGAGACGCCGCAAGTGGTGTGCGTCGCCCTGATCGTCGGCGGGGTGATCCTGCTGCTGCTGGACCGGATGGACAAGAAGCCAAGGTGGCTGGACGCCGAGGCCTATCCGATGCGGATTTATTTCCTGATCGGCCTGTTCCAGTGCCTGGCCATGATCCCCGGCGTGTCGCGGTCCGGCGCCACCATCGCCGGCGGGCTGCTGCTGAAGACAAACAAGCGGTCGGCGGCCGAGTTCAGCTTCTTTCTGGCCCTGCCGACCATGGGGGCGGCGGTGGCCTATGACCTGCTGAAGAACCACAAGACGCTGGATTTCAGCGACATCGGCCTGATCGTCGTGGGCTTTGTCGTGGCCTTCATCTCGGCCCTGGCCGTGGTGCGGTTCCTGCTGGATTTCGTATCCAAGCGCGGCTTCGGCGTCTTCGCCTGGTGGCGGATCGTGGTCGGGGTCGTGGGTCTGGCGCTGTTGCAGGCGGGGTTCTGAGACCATGACCACGCTTCTGTATGGCCGCCCGCCGGTCGTCTTCGATCCGCCCGGCGATGCGATCCAGACCTCGCCTCTGATCCCCGACGCGGCGGCGCTGGAGGCGCAGGACCCCGGCTCGGCCGCCAGCGTCATGATCTACGCCCCGCCCGGCGTGCTGGAGCGACGCTATGTGCTGGCCCTGGCGCTGAGGGCGCTAAAGGTCGGGGGACGGCTGGACGTCATGGCGCCCAAGGACAAGGGCGGATCGCGCCTGGGCAAGGAACTGAAGACGTTCGGGCTCGAGGTCGCCGAGACCGCCAAGGCGCATCATCGCCGCTGCGTCGTCATTCGACCCGAAACGGTCGAGGGGCTGGACGAGGCCATCGCCGCGGGCGGGCCGCAGATCGTGCCGGGACTGGAAGCCTGGTCGCAGCCGGGCGTGTTCGCCTGGGACCGGATCGATCCGGGTTCGGCGCTGCTGGCCGAACATCTGCCGGCGATGAAGGGCGAGGGGGTCGATCTGGGCTGCGGCTATGGCGCGCTGTCGATCGTGGTGCTGCGCTCGCCCGCCGTGACCAAGCTGAAGATGGTCGATCTGGACCGGCGCGCCATCCAGGCCGCTCGCCGCAATATCGAGGACGATCGCGCCAAGGTGTGGTGGTCGGACGCCCGCACGCTGGAGGCCGAGGGCGACAAGGATTTCGTGGTCAGCAATCCGCCCTTCCACGACGGCGGGGCCGAGGACCGGCGGCTGGGTCAGGCCTTTATCCGCAAGGCGGCGGAGCTTCTGAAAAAGGGCGGCGTCGCCTGGGTCGTGGCCAACCGCCACCTGCCGTATGAGGCCGAGCTGAACGCGGCGTTCAAGCGGGTGCGGCTGGTCGCCGAGGCGGGCGGCTACAAGCTGTTCGAGGCGGTGAAGTGATCGCGCTCAAGCAGTCCGAAGGGCGGTAGCGCATGAAGAAGGTCTCCACATCCCGCGTCGATCGTCTGCTGGGCTCGATGGGCTATGGATCACGCGCCGAGATGGCGCGGATGGCCAAGGCGGGCGGCATCGTGCTGGACGGAGCGGACCTAACGGACGTGTCCAAACGCATCCCCGTGACGCCGGACCTGCCGAGCCGGATGGAGATCGACGGCGAGCCTCTGGACCCCGTGCAGGGGCTGGTGATCCTGCTGAACAAGCCGCTGGGCATGACCTGTTCGCACAAGGAAGAGGGTGCGCTGGTCTATGACATCCTGCCGGGGCGCTGGCGGGCGCGCGATCCCGCCATCTCAACCATCGGACGGCTGGACAAGCAGACGACGGGTCTGCTGCTGCTGACCGACGACGGCGATCTGCTGCACCGGGTGATCAGTCCCAAACGTCATGTGGCCAAGGTTTACCGGGCGGGTCTGGCGCGGCCGTTGACCGGAACCGAAGGCGCGCTGTTCGCTTCGGGCGAGCTGGTGCTGGAGGGCGAGGACAAGCCATTGGCGCCGGCTGTGCTGGAGGTGGTGTCGCCGACCGAGGCCCTGCTGACGGTGACGGAGGGGCGCTATCATCAGGTGCGCCGGATGTTCGCCGCCGCCGGCAACCACGTCGAAACCCTTCATCGCGAACAGCTGGGCGGACTGGTCCTGCCCGCCGATCTGGCGTCCGGTCAGTGGCGGCTGGCGACGGCGGACGAGGTCGCCTCGATCTTCACGGCGCCCGAGCGCGTGGGTTGAAGCTCTTGACGCCCGCGGGATCGGACGCGCAGGTCGAGGGATGACCACCAAGATCAAGATCTGCGGCCTGACCACGCCGGACACGCTGGACGTCGCCCTGGAGGGCGGGGCGGATTTCGTGGGGGCGGTGGTGTTTCCCAAAAGCCCGCGCCATCTGGCGCCCGAAGCCGCCGCCGCCTTGTTCGAGCGGGCGCGGGGGCGGGCGAAGATTGTGGCGGTGACGGTCGATCCCGACGACGCCCTGCTGCAGCAGATCGCCCGGACGCTGAGGCCCGACTTCATCCAACTGCATGGGTCGGAAACGGCGCAGCGGGCGGAACAGGTGCGGGCGCTGACGGGGGTGGGGGTGATTAAGGCCCTGCCCATCCGCCAGGCGGACGACTTCGCCGCCGCCGATGCGTGGGACGATCATGCCGATCATCTGATGTTCGACGCCAAGCCGCCGGAGGGATCGGCGCTGCCCGGCGGGGTGGGGCACAGCTTCGACTGGACCCTGTTGGCCGGCCGCGCCTTCCGCCGTCCGTGGTTCCTGGCCGGGGGGTTGAATCCGGACAATGTGGCCGAGGCGCTGAAGATGACGGGCGCGCCCATGGTGGACGTGTCCTCTGGCGTGGAAAGCGCGCCGGGTGTTAAGGACGTGGGCCGGATCGCCGCCTTCATCCGAAACGCGCGCCGGTCGTAATTACGACGCCTCCCCGCGTGAAAGTCGAAACCGTGAACGCCCAGACGCCTCTCCAAGCCGATTCCACCCAGCCGCTGTCGAACGCCTACGCCTGGCCGGACGCGCAGGGTCGGTTCGGGCCCTATGGCGGTCAGTTCGTCGCCGAGACCCTGATGCCGCTGATCCACGAGCTGGACGCGGCCTACAAGGCGGCGAAGGCGGACCCCAGCTTCCAGGCCGAGCTGGACGGCTATCTGGAGCATTACGTCGGTCGCGAAAGCCCGCTGTATTTCGCCGAGCGCCTGACCGAACATTTCGGCGGGGCCAACATCTGGCTGAAGCGTGAGGACCTGAACCACACGGGCGCGCACAAGATCAACAACTGCATGGGCCAGATCCTGCTGGCTCGCCGCATGGGCAAGACGCGCATCATCGCCGAGACCGGCGCTGGGCAGCACGGCGTCGCCTCGGCGACCGTGTCGGCGCGGTTCGGCCTGCCTTGCACCGTTTATATGGGCGCGGTGGACGTGGAGCGGCAGCAGCCGAACGTGTTCCGCATGCGTCTGCTGGGTTCGGAAGTCTTCTCGGTCACGGCCGGCGCCGCGACCCTGAAGGACGCGATGAACGAGGCGATGCGCGACTGGGTCACCAACGTCTCGGACACCTATTACATCATCGGCACGGCGGCGGGTCCGCACCCCTATCCGGCCATGGTGCGCGATTTCCAGTCGGTGATCGGCAAGGAGATCAAGAGCCAGTCGATGGCCCGAATGGGCAAGCTGCCCGAAGCGGTGGTCGCCTGCATCGGCGGCGGCTCAAACGCCATCGGCGCCTTCCACCCCTTCATCGAGGACGAGGGCGTGCGGCTGATCGGCGTCGAAGCGGCGGGGCACGGGCTGGATACGCCGGATCACGCGGCCTCGCTGAAGGGCGGGCGGTCGGGCGTGCTGCACGGCAACCGGACCTATTTGCTTCAGGACGAGGACGGAAACATTGTCGAGGGGCACTCGATCTCGGCGGGGCTCGACTATCCCGGCATCGGGCCGGAACACGCCTGGCTGCACGACATCGGGCGGGCCGAATACCGCTCGGCGACGGACAATGAGGCGCTGGAAGCCTTCCAGCTGTGCTCGAAGCTGGAAGGCATCATTCCGGCGCTGGAGCCGGCCCACGCCCTGGCGCGGACAGGCGAAGTGGCGCGCGAAGTCGGCAAGGGCGGCGACGTCGTCCTGCTGATGTCGGGGCGTGGCGACAAGGACATCTTCCAGGTCGCCAAACATCTGGGAGTGAACCTGTGATCCGTACCCTTCTTGCGGCGACCGCCGTCCTGAGCCTGTCCGCCGCCGTTGTGCAGGCCCAGACGCCTAGCCCGACACCGGCCCCCGCTGCGCCGCAAGGCGGTCCGGCCGACGTCGGTCTGCTGCCGGGCGCGGAGCTGTCGCCCGATTGCGGGGGGTTGAACAATCTGACGGGGCGGGCCTGGTGCGTGACCGCACAGCTGGGCCAGATCGGCGCCTTGGCCGACGCCTATATCGCCGATCTGGAGACCAAGAACTGGCTGGCCGCCGGCGGCGACGACAACCGCGTCGTCTTCATCAAGCGCCGCGAGGCCGGCGGCTGCGACGGCATGCAGATGGTCGCCTTCTACGACACCACCAAGACCGCCGTCGCCGAGCTGCCCGGCTATCTGGGCTTCGCCACCATTCCGGGCGACGTGTGCGCAGCTTCTGCGGCCGCGACACCGCCTGCCGCCGCCGGAACGCCGCAGCAATGACCACCGCCCGTATCGATGCGCGCTTCAAGGCGCTGAAGGCCGAGGGCCGTGCGGCCTTCATTCCCTATGTGATGGGGGGCGATCCGTCGCGCGAAGAGGCGCTGGCGATCCTGAACGGCCTGCCGGCTGCGGGCGCGGACATCATCGAACTGGGCTTTCCGTTCAGCGATCCGATGGCCGAGGGGCCGCCGATCCAGAGGGCGGCGATCCGGGGCATGGCGGCGGGTTTCGGCCTGCGCTCGACCATGGACCTGGCCAAGGAATTCCGACAGGGCGACGACGCCACGCCCATCGTGCTGATGGGCTATCTGAACCCGATCGAGAGCCTGGGCTATGACGCCTTCGCCGCCTATGCCGCCGACTGCGGCATCGACGGGCTGATCGTCGTGGACTGCCCGCCGGAAGAGGCCGGGCCGCTGATCGAGGCGCTGGACAAGGTGTCGATCTCGCTGATCCGCCTGGCGACGCCGACCTCGGACGACGACCGGCTGAAGATCGTGGTCCAGGGCACCTCGGGCTTCGTCTACTACGTCGCCGTCGCGGGCGTGACGGGCGTGAAGGAAGCGAACGCCGACGTGGTGGCGCCGGCCGTGGAGCGGGTGCGCAAGGCCTCGGGCCTGCCGGTCGCGGTCGGCTTCGGGGTCAAGACGCCGGAACGGGCCGCCGAGATCGCCCGTGTCGCCGATGCGGTGGTCGTGGGTTCGGCACTGGTGGACGAGGTGGCGGCGGCGCTGGAGGCGAACGAACCCGTCGCGCCGCGCGTTCTGGCTTGGGTGAAGGCGCTGGGCGATGCGGTTCGATCCGTCGCCGCTAGTGCTTCCGTGGCGGAAACCGTCTAAGAGCGCGCGGATGAACGACAAGACCAAGCCTCAGGAAAAGCGCGGCGGCTGGCTGAGCCGCTTTGCGCCCGGCGTCCGCAAGATCGTGTCGCGCCGCGACACCCCGGACAATCTCTGGGTCAAGGATCCCGACAGCGGCGAGATGCTGTATCGCTCGGATCTGGAGGCCGCCCTTTGGGTGACGCCGTCGGGCCGACATATGCGCATCGATGCGCCTACGCGCCTGAAGGCCACCTTCGACGGCGGCGTCTTCCAGTCCATCGATACGCCGGACGTGCCGGAAGATCCGCTGAAATTCTCGGACGGCAAATCCTACAAGGATCGCCTGAACGCCGCGCGCAAGGCCGCGGGTCGGAAGGACACCATGGCCATCGGCTATGGTTCGGTCGGCGGTCAGGACGCGGTCGTGATCGTTCAGGACTTCACCTTCATGGGCGGGTCGCTGGGCATGGCGGCGGGCGAGGCCTTCATCAAGGCGGCGCGCGAAGCGGTGAGCCGCAAGGTTCCGCTGGTCTGTTTCACCGCCGCCGGCGGCGCGCGGATGCAGGAGGGCGCCCTGTCGCTGATGCAGATGGCGCGCACCACCCTGGCCATCGAAGAGCTGAAGGACGCCAGACTGCCTTACGCCGTGGTCCTGACGGATCCGACGACGGGCGGGGTGACGGCCTCCTACGCCATGCTGGGTGATGTGCATCTGGCCGAACCCGGCGCCCTGATCGGCTTCGCCGGACCGCGCGTGATCGAGGCGACTATCCGCGAGAAGCTGCCGCCCGGCTTCCAGCGCGCCGAATATCTGCAGGAAAAGGGCATGGTGGACCGGGTCGTGACCCGCGCCGACCTGCCGCGCACCCTGGGTCAGATCCTGTCCATGCTGATGGGCGGCACGCGCGCCGCCGCCTGAGACCGCCTGAAGGGCCAGTCGATCGCGGTCGAGGCCCACAGGCACCACCAGACGATGACCGGCTGAAACAGCAGGCGCGGGGCGTGATAGGCCCAGCCTAACCCTGCGCCCGACGTCATAAAGTTCACGGCATGCTGGATGTTGGCCGGATAGACGCAGACGGCGTAGGCCGCCAGCGCCCAGCCGGCGGCGACGCGTAGGCGCGGGATCATCAGACCCGCCGCGCCCAGCAGTTCGGCGATCCCTGTCAGGGCCACGACCAGGGCCGGCTGCGGAGCCCACGCCGGCGTGATCCGCACGAAAGGGCCGGGGACCATCAGATGCAGCACGCCGGCGCCTAGGAAGACGGCCGCGAGGACGAGGCGCGCCGCGGTTCTGATCTGCGGCCTGGAAGTCATGTCGCGGTTCTCGCAATCAGGGGGTAAAGGAGGCGGATGGATCCCGTCTCCGAACGACTACGCGCGCGCCACCCCCAGCGGATCGACCTTTCGCTGGAAAGAATGCGCGTGCTGTGCGCGGCGCTTGGCGATCCGCAGCACAAGCTTCCGCCGGTGATCCATGTGGCGGGCACCAATGGCAAGGGATCGACCGTCGCCCTGATCCGCGCCATCGCCGAGGCGGCGGGGCTGAAGGTGCACGCCTATACCTCGCCCCATCTGGTGCGGTTCAACGAGCGGATCCGACTGGCTGGAACGCTGATCGAGGACGATCATCTGAATGCGATCCTGGACCGGATCGAGGCGGTCATGGCCAAGACGGACAGCGAGGCCACAGTGTTCGAAAGCACCACCGCCGCCGCCTTCCTGGCCATGTCCGAGACGCCCGCCGATCTGGCCATCATCGAAGTGGGTCTGGGCGGGGTGCTGGACGCCACAAACGTCATCGAACGGCCGCTGCTCAGCGTCATCGCGCCGGTTGATTACGACCATGCGGAGTTCCTTGGCACGGATCTGGCCGCCATCGCATCCGAAAAAGCCGGGGTGCTGAAGGCGGGGGCGCCCGCCGTGATCGCGCGCCAGAAGGAAGAGGCGATGGCCGCCATCGAACGACGCGCCGCCGACGTCCATGCGCGGCTGACCGTGCTGGGGGTCGATTTCGACGCCTGGGCCGAGCGGGGCGGTCTGGCGTTCCAGACCGCCGAACTGTTCATGGATCTGCCGGCGCCGGCCTTGGCAGGCGCGCATCAGATCGACAATGCGGCTCTGGCCGTGGCGGCGGCGGTCGAACTGGACCTGCCCGAGGCCGCGATCGCCGAAGGGCTGAAACGCGTGCGCTGGCCCGCAAGGCTGCAACGGATTTCGGGCGGCCCCTACGGCGCTGCGGCCAAGGCGGCGGAGGCGGAGCTGTGGCTGGACGGGGGGCATAATCCGCATGCGGCGCGGGCGCTGGCGGCGTTTCTGGCCGAGCGTCAGGCGCGGGCCCCGCGTCCCCTGGCCCTGATCTGCGGCATGTTGAACAACAAGGATGCGGGCGGGTTTTTCGCCGCGCTGAAGGACAGCCAGGCCACCGTCTTCACCGTCAGCTTTGACGGGGCGGCGGCCGAGCCGACGGCCCTGGCGGCCGTGGCGCGCGGGCATGGTCTGGCGGCGACGCCTGCGGGATCGGTTTCCGAGGCGCTGGACCTGGCGCTGCGCCTGGGCGCGGGCCGGGTCGCCATCTGCGGATCGCTGTATCTGGCCGGCGAGGTCCTGGGCGCCAGCGAGGAGACCTGGCCGGTCTGAGCCTGATCGGTTGAGATGGAATCGCTGCGCGATTTCATCGATGCCGTGAATCAGGCTCCAGAGTCATGCTGGACCGAAATCTGGGTTCGGATGGACTGCGTCCAACCGAACCGATTTCGGTCTAGCGCGTCATCCAGGGCTTGGACTTGCCGGCGGCGATGCGGGCGGCCTGTTCGCGCTGGAAGCGACCGCCGCGCGGCGGCTTGGCGCGCGCATCCAGCTTGGCGGTCTTCAGGCGCAGAGCCTTCTGGACCGGGGTCTCGCCGGGGATGTCGTCAGCCGGGTTCGGGGTGTCTTCGTCGCTCATGACGCCATCCTAGCATGAAAAACGCCCGCCGGTCGGACCGGCGGGCGCTTGATCTGACAGTGTCTAAAAGGCTCAGGCCTTGACGCCGGCCTCGGCCAGCCATTCGACGATCTTGCCCTTGGGCATGGCGCCGACCTTCATCGAAGCCATCTGGCCGTCCTTGAACAGCATCAGGGTCGGAATACCCTTCACGCCCAGCTTCGACGGGGTCATGGGGCTGTCGTCGATGTTGATCTTGGCCACGGTGACCTGACCGCCCAGCTCGTCGGCGATCTGTTCCAGCGCCGGGCCGATCTGTTTGCAGGGGCCGCACCATTCGGCCCAAAAATCGACCAGGACCGGGGTCGAAGATTTCAGGACGTCGGCGTCAAAGCTTTCGTCGGTGACTTTCACTGTCGCCATGAATGGCTCCTTGGGCGCTATCGCTCGGCGCGCGGCGCCTCGCTACTTGAGCGCAGGTTGATGTTGGCCGGAGCGTCCGGGTTCAGCGGCAGATGTGGGAGCGAATCGCGGGCAATTCAACTGCCCGCGAGCGCCGCCGCCAGCAGTGTCTCGGGAATGGGCATCAGCTTGGGTC
This sequence comes from Brevundimonas sp. BT-123, assembly GCF_026105875.1. GTDB lineage: Bacteria > Pseudomonadota > Alphaproteobacteria > Caulobacterales > Caulobacteraceae > Brevundimonas. Next base: position 53,138 of record NZ_JAOYTN010000014.1, read on the forward strand.
CGTCGGTCCAGACCAGGGCGGCCTCGACCGGGCGGTCGGGATAGAGGTGCCTAAGCACGGCGACATAGACGGCGGCCTGCAGCACATAGGCGGGATCGACCGTCTCGACGGCGTTTGGCGCAGGGCGGTTGGTCTTGTAATCGACGACCAGGACCTTCTCGGGCGTGACCACCAGCCGATCGATGCGGCCGTTGATGGCGACGCCGGGCGGCAGGTCGGGCGCAGATCCCGTCAGGGCGACCTCGGCGCGGGAACCGGGACCGAAGACCGGGGCGAAGCGGGCGTCGTCCAGCACAGAGAAGGCGGCGGCGATCATCTCGGCGCGCTGGACCTCGTCCAGATCGGTCTCGCGGGCCAGCAGGCGACGGGCGGCGTCGGGGCGGTCGGCGGGCGCGATCTCGGGCAGGCGTTCCAGCAGCCGGTGGATCAGGTCGCCGCGCCGGAACCGGCCCAGCGATGCCCCGCCGGCCGTGCGGTTGGCCAAAGGCGAGGGAGCGGGGATGCGGATCGAACCGCCTTCCATCCGCGACGGCGAGGCGAAGCGGGCGGCGGCGTCGGCCGGCGGCGGCGAGGCGGCCCAGGCGGGCAGGGCGGAGACGGGCTGCACTTCATCGGCGGCGACCGGACGACGCTCGGGGTCGACGCCATAGCGACGCACGCCGTTCTCGACCTCGCGCACCTGATCGCCCAGGCGGTCGAAGGTCTCCGAGAGGATCGACCACCAGCTGCCGGCCTCGGCGCCTCGGCTGGAGGCGCGGCCCATGACGATGACGCGGTCCCGGGCGCGCGTCAGGGCGACATAGAGCAGGCGCAGGGTCTCGTCGTCGGTGCGGGCCTGGCGCGCGGCGCGGGCGTCGGCCGAAGCCGGGCAGTCGTCCTTCGCCGAGCCGGGCGCCATCAGCCAGGCCTCGCCTTCGCCCTCCGGAGTGACCGCAGGCATCAGGGACGGACCTTGCGCCTTCGCCTTCATGGTCGTGTCGGGCAGGATGACGATGGGCGCCTCCAGCCCCTTGGCGCCGTGGACGGTCATGACGCGGACCTCGCCGCGCGCGCCTTCCAGTTCGCGCTTCACCTCGACGTCGGCGGCCTCCAACTGGGCCAGGCAGGTCTCCAGATCGATCGCGCCCCGGTTCTCGGCGGCCAGCACCTGGTTCAGGGTTTCGTCGATCGCTTCTTCCGCCTCGCGCCCCAGCCGGGCCAGGATGCGGGCGCGGCCCGACCGCCCCGTATCGTCCACGCGGTTCAGGGCCAGGGAGAAGAAGGCGAAGGGATCGCCGCCGCGCGCGCCGATGGCGGCTTGCAGCGCGTCGCGGGCGCGGCTCCATTCGGGGCGTTCGTGCGCCCGGTCGCGCAGGTCTCGCCAAAGTTGGCCAGCCTTACGCTCTTCGCGCCCGGCCAGCGCATAAAGGCCGTCCTCGTCCACTTCGCATAGCGGGCTGCGCAGCACCTCGGCCAGGGACAGGTCGTCGTCGGGGAAGAGGGCGAAACGCGCCAGCGAGATCAGGTCGTCGAAGACGATATGGCTGGACAGTTTCAGCCGGTCAGCGCCGGCGACGGGCAGCCCTTCCGTCTTCAGCGCGCGAATGATCTCTTCGAAGGTGGCGTCGCGGCGGCGGACCAGGACGATGTAGTCGCCATAGCCGGCGGGGCGCAGGTCGCGGGTGCTGCGGTCGAACAAGGCGACCCCGCTTTCGACCTGGCGGCGGATCTCGCGGGCCAGGTCGCGGGCCAGGCGCTTGCGGGCGCTGCCGGCGCTTTCCTGATCGACCGGATCGTCCCAGGCGTCGGTCTCGGGCGCGGGCTCGTCCAGGAACAGGGGCCACAGGTCGATGGCGCCGTGCTGGCCGATGCGGGCGGGCAGGTGTCGGGCGATGTCGCCCTGCGGGCCGGTCAGGGCGCGGGTGCGGTCGGGATCGGCGAAGACGGCGTCCACGAAGGCCAGCACCTCTTCGGTGGAGCGGTAGGAGGTGTTCAGTTCCGGCCCGGCGAAGGGCTCGCCGGCGCCCTCGGCCAGAGCGAGGAAGGCGCCGCGTTCCTGACGCAGCCGTTCGGGGCGGGCGCCCTGGAAGGAATAGATCGACTGTTTCTCGTCGCCGACGGCGAAGACGGTGCGGCCGGACTTTTCGCCGGAGTAGAACTCGCCGGTCAGGGCGCGGACGATGGCCCATTGTTCGGGGGCGGTGTCCTGCGCTTCGTCGATCAGGACGTGATCGACCCCGCCGTCAAGCTTGTACAGCACCCATGCGGCGGCCCCGCTTTGGGTCAGCAAAGCAGCGGCGCGCGCGACTAGGTCGGGGAAGTCCAATGCCCCGCGCTGGGCCTTGGCCGCTTCGTAGAAGGCGGCGTGGGCGCGGGCCAGGGTCAGGACCTTGACCGTATCGTCGGCGACCTTGGCCTTGCGCAGAGCCTCGCGCGTGGCGAGGAACTTGGCCTGAAGGTCCAGCAGCCAGCCGACCGCGCCCTGGGGTGCCGACTTGGTGCCCATGCTCTTTCGCGGTTCGCCCGCCTGGGTGCAGAAGACCCCGGCCAAGGCCGCGAACCCGGCGTAAGGCGGGGCGGCGACGCTCATGGCGTCGGCCATCTTCTTGTCATTGGCCGAGCCGGTTTCCATGGCCTCGGCCATGCGGTTCCATTCGCCCAGATCGATGAAGGCGACGAAATCGCGCTCCAGATCCTCCGGGCTGCGGCCGCGTTCGGCACCGGTCAGGGCCCAGGGATCGGGCGCGGTCCCGGCCTCGGCGCGGTCGATATAGTCCAGCAGATCGGCGCGTTTCGCCTCGATCATCGACAGCAGGGCCTGGAACCGCTGCCAGTCCAGCTCGACGGCGAAGTGGCTGTAGGCCTGGCCGATGGGGCCGTCCGGATCGGCGACGGCGGCGCGGGCCAGATCTTCGCGCGCGGCATGGCTGAGCGCGGTCGCGGCCTGATCTTCCAGCACGGTGAAGCGGGGCGAGACCCCGGCCTCCAGCGGGAACCGGCGCAGCAGCTTTTCGCAGAAGGCGTGGATGGTCTGGATCTTCAGGCCGCCCGGCGTCTCCAGCGCGCGGGCGAACAGTTTGCGCGCGCGGGAAAGCGCGGCGTGATCCATCGCCTGCGGGTCGCCGTCGTTCAGCCGGGCCAGTTCGCGCGACAGGGCGGCGTCGTCCAGCACGGCCCAGCCGCCCAACTGATCGAACAGCCGGGCCTGCATCTCGGCGGCGGCGGCCTTGGTGTAGGTGACGCACAGAATGGCGCCGGGGTCGACCTGATCCAGCAGCAGCCGCGCCACCCGGTTGACCAGGGTAGTGGTCTTGCCCGAGCCGGCGTTGGCGGTGACGAAGACGGTCAGGCGCGGATCGGCGGCGACGATCTGGGGGGCGATGCTCATTCTTCGTCCCCGTCGCCAATCACCGACCATTCCCAGACGCGGGCCAGGTGGTCGTAGTTGCCGCCCTGGTTGCCCATGAACTGAGGCGCGGCCCAGGAGACGTAAGGCGTCTTCTCGTCATCGAAGCGGGCGACGCGGCGCTTCAGCCCGTCCAGCGCCGCCTGGGCCAGGTCGGCGGCCTCAAGGCCCGAGGCGCGGGTGACGACTTCGCCCGCCGTCTTGCGCCCCACCACGCGGACATAGGTCAGTTCGTCGGGCGTGACCGGGCCGTTGGTGTCCTTGAACCCGCCGTCGGCCAGGATGGCGGCGGTCAAGGTCAGCTGCGGCGCGAAGCCGGACTTGACCTGTTTGGCGGACGGCGCCGCCCCGGTCTTGAAGTCCATGACCGCCGCCCCGTCGGCGGCCAGCTCGATCCGGTCGGCGAAGGCCTTGACGGTGAAGGGGCCGGCCGGGGCGTCGAAGGTCATCGTCCCCTGCTGTTCCACCAGGATATCGACGCCGCGCGCGCGACGCCGGCGCTCGAACTCGGTCAGCCAGCGGGCGCAGTTACGGGCCAGCGGCGCTTCGCGGGCCATGGCCGCGTCCTCGAAGCCGCGCGCGCCCAGTTCGCGCAGCAGATGGTCGTGCAGGATGGCCTCGCAGTCGTCAGGCAGGTCGTTCGGCCAATCCAGCGTCAGCCGTTCGATGGCGGCGTGGACGGCGTTACCCCGAGCCAGCGCTTCGGCAGAGGCGCCGGGCCGTTCCATCGCCTCCAGCCCCAGCACCCAAAGAGCGTAGATGGCGTAGGGGTCGCGCACCCAGCGTTCGATGCGGGTGACATAGAGGCTGCGCGGACGGCGATGCACCGGCGGGCGCGGCTCCGGCCGTTTGGCGAACCGGGGCGGGCCGGGCGGGGGCGCGTCCAGGACGCGGGCCCAGTCCAGCACGGTCGTGGGGCGCGGCAACGCCACGCCGGCCCCGCGCGTCAGCATCTCCAGCCGCCACAGCCAGCGCGAGCGGACGCCGGGCTGACCGCCGCGCCGCTCGCTGTGGATCAGGATAGCCTCGTCGGCGCAGGCGGCCTGGACGAAATCCTGCGCTGTCTGGCCCAGGCGACGCTCGGGCGGCGGCAGGCCCAGCGCCTTTCGCATCGGGCGCGACAGGAAGGGGTCGGTCGGCGCCGCCTGGGGCCAGACGCCTTCCTCCAGCCCGGCCAGGATCATCCGGTCCGCCCTGACCAGGCGCGCCTCGATGGCGCCGAGAATGCGCAGTGACGGATGGGTCGCCCCGCCGGTCCGCACGACGTTTTCCTTGACCAGGGACGTGACCAATTCGGCCAGTTCCGCGCGGCGGATGCGGCCGAGCGACGCCCCGCCCTCGATCAGGCCGGACAACAGGGCGGCGGCCGCCTCGCCGTCAGGACCGGCCCAGGCGTTCTGGCCGGCCAGGGTTTCGATCAGCCGGGTCAGGGCCGAGGCGGCGAGGTTCAGATCCGCGTCGGGCGCGAAGAGGGCGGTCGCGGCCTCGATGGCGGCCTGAAGCTGATCGACCAGGCGGGTCGCGGCCGACAGTCGGGCCTGTTTCCATTCCGGCGGCACCTTGCCGCGCCGGTCGGGCTGGACCGCCTCCAGCAGGCGGCTATGGATGGCGGCGAAGTCGCGCGGGCGGGGGCCGCGCAGGGCGTGTTCCTCCAGCGCGGCGACGGCTGCCGCTTGAGAAGCCTCGCCCAGGTCGAACCGGGCCAGCGGATGTTTGACGACGGCCAGCAGCAGATGGGGCTGGACGGGATCGGCGATCCAGCGGGCGCACAGATCGACCAGGACGCCGGCGGGCAGGCGCGACAGCGGGGCGCCGGCGGACGAATCGGGGATGACGCCCCAGCGTTCCAACCGGGCTGTGACGCGGCGACCCAGGGCCTGATCCGGCGTGACCAGGGCGCAGGTCTTGCCCGGCGTTTCCAACGTCTCGCGCATCATCAGGGCGATGGCGGCGGCGGCCTCTTCCTCGGCGCGGACGGACAGAAGGGACAGGCCCTGAAGCCCTTCGGCGATCGGGTCCCGCGCCTCGCTGCGCGCAGCGGCGGCCGAGCGGATGTCGCGAATGGCGCGGCGCCAGTCGTCGGTCGCCTCGGCAGGACGCAGGGCCTCGTTGACCAGTCTCTGGCGGGCCAGGCCGCGCGCCTCGACGGCCGCAGGAACGGCGGAACGGAACCAGGGGCGGACGCTCTCGCGCGCGATCTCACAGCGGTCCAGCAGCCGCTTCATCGCGCTTTGCGGATGCTGTTCGTCCAGCCGATCCCAGACGCCGGCGTCCAGATCCAGGTCGAGACCAGGCAGTACGACGCAGCCCAGCGGCGCCCGCGCCACGGCCTTCAGCACGTCGCCGGCGGCGGGGACGGTGCCGGTCGAGCCGGCGGCGATGACGGGCTGGCGCGGCGGCTCGCGGTCCCACAGCTCGGCGAGGCGGCGCAGCAGGGTCGCGCGACGCCAGGCCGGATCGACCAGACCCAGTTCGGCCAGACGCTTCGGCCAGGCCTCGACCGCCAGACCCAGAAACTCGGCCGATCGTTCCCAGTGTTCGGCCATTTCGCCGTCGACCAGGGTCGCGATCCGCTCAGGGTTCTGAATCTCTTCCAGTTGGCAGGAATCGAGGAAGCCGCCCAGCGCATCGGCCAGATCCAGCGCGCGCATCGGGCTCAGGGACGCATCGAACCGTTCGACGATCATCCGCGCCATCTCGAATCTGCGTGTCAGGGCGGGGATGGCAGGCGGCAGGTCCAGACCCAGGGCTCCGGGCGTAAACGGTGGCTCGTCCTCCTCCAGATCGCCCAGCGGCCGGACCTGGGGCAGCAGGATGGGGCGACCCTGCGACAGCTTGGACAGGGCGCCGGTGAAGGCGCGCGCGGCCCGGCGGTTGGGCAACAGGATGGTCGCGTCCGACAGGGTCTCGGGCGGCAGATCGCCCAGCCAGGCCAGCACCCCGGCGGCCAGGTTTTCGAGGAAAGGCCTATGCGCCGGGATGGCGTACCAGCGGGGCGTGTCGCCCAGGAATGGGTCGAAGACGCTCACGCGTCTCCCGCCAGTTTCGCCTCGGCGTCGTCGCGCGCCTGCGGGTCGCCGACGTGCATCCAGTCGCCGTCCAGGACGCACCCGAACAGACGGCCCTCGGCAGCGGACTTGCGCCAAAGGGGGCTGAGCGAGAACGGGCCGTCGGGGCCGTGATCGGCATAGCCCGGTCGGGTGATGTGGACGCCCATATAGGCGAATGGCGCGGACGGGGCGTCGCCGCGGAAGGTCAGCTTTCCGTCGTCGGCCATGAAGAAATCGCCATCGCCCTCGAAGCCGATGGAGCCTTCGCGGCGGGCCAGCAGCAGGGCGGCGTCCATGATCTCGGGATTCCACAGGCGGATCAGATCGGTCAGGGCATCGCCGCGATCGATCCAGACGCTGTCTATATTGGCGACGAACACGGGATCTTCGCCCAGCAAGGCGTGGGCCTTCTTCAGCCCGCCGCCGGTCTCCAGCAACTCGGCGCGTTCGTCGGAAATGACGATCTGCGGCCCGAGTCCGCGCGCCGTCAGATGCGCTTCCAGTCGGTCGGCGAACCAGTGGACATTGACCACCGCCTTTTCGACGCCGGCCTCCAACAGACGGTCCAGCACATGGTCGATCAGGGCGCGGCCCTGGACCTCGACCAGGGCCTTGGGCCGGTCGTCGGTCAGGGGCCGCATGCGCGTGCCCAGGCCGGCGGCGAGGACCATTGCGGTCTTGGGGGCCGTCTTGGAGGCGGTCATGCGCGCACCTGGGCGGGAACATGGCGGTCGAACCAGCGGGCCACGGGCGCCAGGGCCGGCTGTTCCAGATTGGCGTTCAGGTGTCGCCACATGCGCGGCAGTAACTGACGGTAACGGGGCTTGCCGTCGCGCGCGATCAGGCGGGCGAAGATGCCGATGATCCGCGCCTCGTTCAGGGCGGCGAGGCTGGCGTAGTCGGCCATGAAGGCGGCGCGGTCGACGCCGGGGCGCAGCGCGAAATAGCGGTCCAGCGCCTCGGCCTCCAGCGCCGGCGAGACGTCGCGGCGGGCGTCCTGAAGCAGGGAGTGCAGGTCCCACGACGGGTGGGCGCGCACCGCGTCCTGGAAGTCGATCATGCCGACGCGCGCCGGGCCGTCGCGCTCGGGCAGCCAGATCAGGTTCTCGGCGTGATAGTCGCGGTGGGCCATGACCGTCGCCCCGGCCGCGCCGGAGGCGACGATCGGCGCCCAGGCTGCGCGCCAGTCGGCGACGGCGGCGGCGTCGAAGCGGACCCGATCGTCGAGCTTCGGCAACCATTCGACGAACAGATCGGCCCCGCCCTGAAGCGCCGTCTCGTCATAGGTCAGCATCGGCCAGTCGCCGCCGGGCCCGTGCAGGGTTTCGGGCGGAGCGCCTGCGTCATGAAGAACGGCCAGGGCCTCGATGGCGGCCAGATAAAGCGGCGTCTCGTCGGCGCCGCTCTCGATCACGCGCGCGAACAGGTCGTCGCCGAAATCCTCAAGCACGGCCAGGCCGTTGGCGGCGTCCAGGGCCGGGATTTCGGGGGCGGACAGGCCCAGAGATTTCAGATGGGCGGCGACGGCGGCGAAGGCCTCGATCCGGCCAGCGGACAGGCGGGCGACGGCGTTCCAGCCTGCAGCGTGGCGCTGCTCGGGCGTCCAGCGCGGATCGCACGGCTGGCTTTCCGCGGCGGGGGCCTGATCCATCAGCATCAGGGTCGGGCCAGTCTCAGGCGTCAGCCGCTCATAACGCCGCGTCGAGGCGTCGCCGGGCAGGGGGGCGCGCACGGCGTCGGCCAGGCCGGCGGCCTTCAGGAAATCGAGACGTAGGGTTTCGCGGTCAGACATGCAGATCATTCAGCCCCGTCTTCCATCGGCCTACGCCGGAAACGGTCGCAAGGCGGCCGTCGCCCTGTTCGGAGATTTCGATGATCAGCTGGTCCGCTCCTAGGAACCGGCCGGGATCGTCGCCCAGGCGCTCGGGCCATTCGATGACGACGCACCCCTCGTCCAGCGCCTCGTCCAGCCCGATTTCGAACGCCTCTTCCGGCCGGGTCAGGCGATAGAGGTCGAAATGGGCGACGGGCGGGTCGCTTTCGTAGAACTGAACCAGGGTGAAGGTCGGACTAGGCACGTCCTCGTCCGGCGTGGTCAGGGCGCGGATCAGGCCGCGCGCCAGGGTCGACTTGCCCATGCCCAGCGGACCATAGAGCAGCAGACTGTCGCCCGCCGCCAGCAGCGGAGCGATGGCCTGGCCCAGGGCGGTGGTGGCCTCGGCGTCGGGCAGGGCGATCTTCATGGAAACACCGCATCAGGATCGGCGGCCAGGGTCCGCTCGGTGAAGGTTTTCAGCGCCTCGGTGGCCTTGGCGGCGTCCACGTCCAGCCGGTCGGCCGGAATAGGCAGGCCGACATCGACGCCGAACGGCTTGCCTTCCTTGTTCAGCAACTCGTGAAACAGGGTCACGTCACGCAGCTCCTGCGAGACCTTGTCGAACAGGTGAAACAGCCGGCTGTAAGGGCCGGTGACGTGCATGGGTACGACCGGCGCACCGTATTTGCGCGCCATGGAGGCGGCGGTCGGGGCCCATTCGGGATCGGTCAGGACGCCGTTCTTCTCGCGCGCCAGACGACCGGCGGGGAACATGACGACGCAGCGTTCGCCCTCGAACGCCTCCTTGGCGGCGTTCAGGGTGGCGCGGGTCTTTTCGCGGGTGCGTTTGTCGTGGACCCATTCGACGGGGATGATGGTCTCGTCCAATCGCGGCGAGACGCGGATGGCGTCGGCGTTGGCGAAGAAGATCATGTCTGTGCGCCGCTGTTTCATCGCGTCGAACACGGCGACCCCGTCGGCGATGCCGGTGGGGTGGTTGCAGATGACGACGCAGCGGCCGGTCGCCGGCAGGCGCTCCAGATTCGTCGTCGTCACCTTCAGCCTCAGCAGATCCGAGACGTAATCGAACGTCTCGGTCCCCGAAAGGTCGCGGATGGCGTCGGCCATTCGCACCGCCGCCCCATAGCCCAGCACGCCGTAGAGCGCCGGCCGCACGACCGGCCACAGCGGCGAGGCGGTCAGGCGCGGCGCGCGTTCGGCGATCAGCACATCGACGATGTGGGGCTGACGGCGGGCAGGAAGGGTGGCGGCGGTCATGAAAGATCGCTTGTCGCCGGTTCGGTCGGAGGGGGCAAGATGCGCGGCGTCGTGGACGCTTGGCGACCGGACGGGCGGCCCCTATCACTGGAGAAAAGCTGTGGGGAATGAAGACATGACGCGTTCACGCTGGATGGCGGCGGTCGCCTTTGGAAGCCTGATGCTGGCCGCCGCGCCCAGCCTGGCGCAGCAGGCCTCGTCCGCGCCGGCGGCCGCCCCCGCCGCCCAGGCGCCCGCATCGCGCGGCCTGTCGCTGAAGGATCTGGCGATGATGGAGCGGGTCAGCGAGCCGCGCGTCTCGCCGGACGGCCGCCAAATCCTCTACGCCGTGCGCACCACTGACTGGGAGGGCAACAAGGGCGTCAACGGCCTGTGGCTGGCGGACGTGTCGGGCGGCGAGCCGCGCAAGTTGGCGATCTCGGAAGGCGGCGCCTCGGGCGCGCGCTGGGCGCCGGACGGCGGGGCCATCTATTTCCTGTCGTCGCGGGGCGGATCGAACCAGGTCTGGCGAACGGATGCGGCCGGCATGGCGGCGGCCCAGGTGACGACCCTGCCTTTCGACGTGTCGGGCTTCCGCATCGCGCCGGACGGCAAGTCGCTGGTCCTGGCCGTCTCGATCTTCGTCGATTGCGACACCCTGGCCTGCACCAAGACGCGGCTGGATGCCCGGGGCAAGTCGACGCTCCAGACCTATGACCGTCTGCCGCTGCGCGACTTCGACCACTGGGTCGATACGCGCCGCACCCATCTGTTCGTTCAGCCGCTGAACGGGTCGGGTTTGAGTGGCGGCGAACCGCGCGATCTGATGGCGGGCCTGGACGCCGATGTCTCGGCCGGCGATTCCAGCTTCGACATTTCTCCGGACGGCCGGACTCTGGTCTACGGCACGCAGACCCAAGGTGCGGGCGAAGCCTTCACCAGCAACAGCGACGTCTTCCGCGTGGCGCTGGACGGCGGGACGCCGGTCAATCTGACGGAAGGCAACAAGGGATCGGACGGCAATCCGGTCTTCTCTCCGAACGGTCGCCAACTGGCCTGGCTGTCGGCGTCGCGCGAAAACGTCGGCGGGGATCAGGCGGCGGTCTGGGTGGCTGACGCCGACGGCTCCGGCGCGAGGAAGCTGACCGACTGGGATCGCGGCGCGGGCGGCCTGCAATGGCGCACTGACGGCCGGTCGCTGCTGGTCTCGGCGGCGGACGAGGGCCAGAACCGGCTGTTCTCGGTCGATGCCCGCACCGGCCGGATCACGCCCCTGACCGGAAACGGCACGGTCGGCGCCTATGAGGAGAAGGCCGGTGTTCTGGCCTACGCCCACGAAAGCTTCGTCGCCCCGACCCAGATCTTCGTTCAGACGCGCGGCGAACCCCGCCAGATCAGCCGCCAGAACGCCGAGGTGCTGGCGCAGCTGGATTTGCCGAAAGGCGAGGCCTTCACCTTCGCCGGCTGGAACAATGAACCGGTGCAGGGCTGGGTGTTCAAGCCGGCGGGCGCGGTCGAGGGGCGGCGCTATCCGGCGGTCTATCTGATCCACGGCGGCCCGAAATCGCCCTGGACCGAGAACTGGTCCTACCGCTGGAATCCGCAGGTCTATACGGCGGCGGGCTATGCGGTGGTGATGATCAACTTCCACGGCTCGCCCGGTTACGGCCAGGCCTTCACCGACGCGATCAACGATCACTGGGGCGACCGGCCGCTGGAGGATCTGCAGAAGGGCTGGGCGGCCGCGCTGTCGAACAATCCGTGGATCGACGGCGACCGGGCCTGTGCGCTGGGCGCCTCCTACGGCGGCTATATGGTCAATATGATCGCCGGCAAGTGGAATGGGCCGTGGCGCTGCCTGGTCAACCACGCCGGGGTGTTTGACGTGCCGCAGCTGATGAACGCCATGGATATCGGCAACTTCATCTGGGAGTTCGGCGGACCGAGCTGGGAGCGCAAGGCCGTCTATGACGCCTTCAATCCCGAGACCTACGCCGGCGACTGGAACAAGCCGATGCTGGTGCTGCATGGCTCCAAGGACTTCCGCGTGCCGATGGAGCAGGGACTGGCGACCTTCTCGGCGCTTCAGCGTCAGGGCGTGCCCAGCCGCTTCGTCCATGTGCCGGACGAGAACCACTGGGTGCTGAAACCGCGCACCTGGGTCGACTGGCAGCAGGAAATCCTGGATTGGGTGGGTCGCTATACGGCGCCGGCGGGCTGAGCGACCCATTGACGCGCCTTGGCAGGGTGCTACGCCTCGCGGCCAGAAAGCTTCGCGAGGAAGATCTTGATGCGTCACCGTTCCCTTCTGTCCGCCGCCTGCGCGGCTGTTGCGCTGATGAGCGCCGCGCCGGCCCTGGCCCAGGTGCCGCCCGCGCCGGTTCCGGCCGCGCCCGCGACGCCTGACGCCTTCACCTATCAGGACATGATCTCGGCGAACCGGCTGGGCGATCCGCAGGTGTCGCCGGACGGCCGCTATGTCGTCTATTCGGTCACGACCACCGATGTTCAGGCCAACAGCCGCGCCGGCAGCCTGTGGATCCTGGACCTGAACGCACCGGACACGGCGCCGCGCCGCCTGGCCGTCTCGGATCAGGGCGCCAACACCGCGCGCTGGGGCGGGGACGGCAATCTGTACTTTCTGTCGGGCAAGTCGGGCGCGAGCCAGGTCTGGCGCGTCGCCTCGCCCACGTCGGCGCCGGTTCAGGTGACGAACCTGCCCACCGACGTGAACGCCTATCGGATCAGCCCGTCGGGCGACAAGGTGGCGGTGTCGCTGGCCGTCTATCCGAATGCGGCCGACCTGAACGCCTCGGTCCAGCAGGGCAGGGCCATCGCCGAGCAGAAGACGACAGGCCAGGTCTACGACCGCATGTTTGTGCGTCACTGGGACACCTGGAACGACCACACCCAGAACCACCTGTTCGTCCAGTCGATCGGCCGCGACGGCAAGGCCACGGGCACGCCGGTCTGGATCACCAAGGGCTTTGACGGCGACACGCCCTCCAAACCCTTCGGCGACGAAAGCGAGTTCGTCTTCACGCCGGCGGGCGACGCCGTGGTCTTCTCGGCGCGTCTCGCCGGTCAGACCGAGCCGTGGAGCACCAACTTCGACCTTTGGAAGACCAACGGCCTGTCGGGCGACGGCACCTTCACCAACCTGACCGACGGCAACGACGCCTGGGACACCGGCCCGGTCTTCTCGCCGGACGGACGGACCCTGGCCTATCGCGCCATGGCGCGGCCGGGCTTCGAGGCCGATCGCTATCAGATCGTGCTGATGGACGTCGAAACGGGCCAGAAGCGCGAGATCGCCTCGAACTGGGATCGCTCGGCCGATACGCTGCAATGGTCGCGCGACGGCCAGACGCTGTACACGACGGCGGGCGACGTCGGTTCGACCAAGCTGTTTTCGGTGGATACGCGCAACGGCGTGGTCACGCCGATCACGGGCGCGGGCCACGTCTCGGCCTTCCAGCAGACGCCGTCGGGCTTCGTCTTCGCCCAGGACAGTCTGCGCGAGCCGGGCGACCTGTATTTCAAGACCTATCTGGGTCGCGAAATGCCGCGTCGTCTGACGCAGTCCAACCCCGCCTTCGCCGCCAAACAGTTCGGCGAGTATGAGCAGTTCAGCTTCGCCGGCTGGAACAACGAGACGGTCCACGGCTATGTCATCAAGCCGGCTGGATACGTCGAGGGCCGCAAATATCCGGTCGCCTTCCTGATCCACGGCGGGCCGCAGGGTTCGTTCGGGGACGGCTGGTCCTATCGCTGGAACCCCGAGACCTATGCGGGCGCGGGCTATGCGGTGGTGATGATCGATTTCCACGGCTCGACTGGCTACGGCCAGGCCTTCACCGACGCGATCAGCCAGCACTGGGGCGACCGCCCGCTGGAAGACCTGCAGAAGGGCTGGGCGGCGGCTCAGGCGAAATACAGCTTCCTGGACGGCGACAACGCCTGTGCGCTGGGCGCCTCATATGGCGGCTATATGATCAACTGGATCGCCGGAAACTGGTCCAATGAATTCAAATGCCTGGTCAACCACGACGGCGTCTTCGACACCTTCGGCATGGGCTATTCCACCGAAGAGCTGTGGTTCACCGAGTGGGAATACGGCGGCACGCCTTGGGACAAGCCCGAGGGCTATCAGAAGTTCAACCCGGCCAACCACGTCGATAACTGGAAGACGCCGATGCTGGTGGTTCAGGGCGACCGCGACTTCCGCATCCCGACCGCCCAGGGCCTGTCGACCTTCACCGCCCTGCAACGGCGCGGCATCGACAGCCGTCTGATCGTCTTCCCTAACGAAAACCACTGGGTGCTGAAGCCGGCCAACAGCCTGCAATGGTACAATGAGGTGTTCGGCTGGCTGAACAAATATCTGACGCCGGCGCAGTAACAGGCGTCCGTTCAGACGACAAAAAAGGGGCGCGGTCCGACGACCGCGCCCCTTTTTCATGCCCTTTTGTTCGGGATCAGAGCGCCGCGCGCTGCATCGGCGCCCCGGCCAGACGGTCATACTGATGCGCGGTCATGCAGCGCGGCGCGGCCCATCGCTGGCCCGACTGATAGGCGGCGACCGCCTGTTGCGCGGTGACGAAGCTCGGCGTCGCGCCGTGGTCGCGTTGATAGGCCGTGCGTGAGGCCACATCGGTTCCGCATACCCTGACGGTTTGCAGCACGGCCGCGCGCTCGGCCGGTCGCGGACTTTGCGCCAGCGCCGGCGTCGTTGCGGTCGCCAGGGCGGCGGCGATCAGGGCGGGGGTCAGAAAACGGGTCATCGGCAATCCTCCACGGCCTGAATTAAGATCAGGACTCTGACGAATTATGCGCCAATCCTGAAATTTGTGAAGATTATGCGACAACTTTGCGTCAGATCGACGACAAGCTGCCCCTGCGGCGCCAAACCGGGGCTGGTGCGTTTCCTCTGGCTGACGGAGACGAGCGATTGTCGAACCCACGGAATTGGCGCACTTTTCGGGCCGACCTGAACCAGCGGGCGTGGGCGCCGGCCGGGGCGCGTTTGCGCACCTGGCGCGACTGGGTGCGCGATAACGATCCCGTTTATGCGGCGGCTCGACGGCCGGGGACGGCGGAAAAATGGGCGGCCGGCGTGGTGCTGGTCGTTGTGGCGGCCATCGTTCTTTTCCTGGCCCTGTTCGACTGGAACATGCTGCGCGGGCCCATCGGGCGCTGGGCCTCGGTCAAATACGATCGTGAAATCGCCCTGACCGGCGATCTGGACGTCAATCTGTTCAGCTGGACGCCGTCCGCCGTGGTGCGGGGGCTGAAGATCGGAGGCCCCGACTGGGCGCGTGATCGCGACACGGCCGACGTCGATGAGGTCCAGGCCTCGGTTCGGCTGAGAAAGCTGCTGGCCGGTCAGGTGGAGATGCCCCTGCTGAGCTTCACCCGACCCCGGGTCGTGCTGATCTCCACCAAGGACGGCCGCAAGAGCTGGCAGCTGAATCCCAACAAGCCCGATGACGGCGAAGGGCTGAACCTGCCGGTCATCCAACAACTGGTGATCAGGGACGGCCAGCTGACCTTTGAGGAGCAGCGGCGCGGACTGACGCTGGAGGCGGCGGTCAATGCGCGTGAGGCGTCCAGCGGCCAGGCCGGTTTCGTGCTGGACGGGCGGGGCGATGTGCGCGGCGCGCCCATGACCGTCAGGATCGAGGGCGGTCCCTTCATCAACATCCGGCGCGACCGTCCCTATCGGTTCGAGGCCGATGTGACCGGCGCGGATTCGTCCCTGATCGCCAAGGGGGCGATCACTCGACCGTTCGATCTGGGGCGGTTCGATGCGACCATGACGATCCAGGGCCGCAACATGTCGGACCTCTATCTGCTGACCGGCGTCGCCCTGCCCAATACGCCGCCGTACCGGCTGTCGGGCGCGCTGAACCGCGATCGGCGGGTCTGGACCTTCAAGGATTTCGACGGACGCGTCGGAGCCTCCGATCTGTCGGGCGAGGTCAAGGTCCAGTCGGGCCAGCGGCTGCGCGTCGACGCCGACCTGACTTCGCGTCGTCTGGACATCGACGATCTGGCCGCTGTTCTGGGCGCGCGGACACGGACCAATGCGGCGGGCACCGACACCGAGGCGCCGGTCGTGGCCGGCGGCAAGCTGCTGCCGGACGCCAAGCTGCAGACCGAGCGTCTGCAGACCATGGACGGCACCCTGTCCTATCGGGCCGGATCGGTGAAGGCGAACGCCTTCGACGTGCGTCAGGTGAACCTGGGCGCCGACCTGAAGGACGGCATCCTGAAGCTGGACCCGATCAGCTTCGACTTCAATCGCGGCGCGCTGAACGGCACAGCGCGGATCGATGCGACGAAGGACGCCCCCTACAGCACCGTCGATCTGCGTCTGGCCGGCTATCCGCTGGAGTCCATCATCCCGGCCCGCAACGGCTCGGCGCCCGTCACCGGCAGGGCGCTGGGCCGGGCGAAGCTGGAGGGGCCGGGCGCCTCCGTCCATGATTTCGCCGCCGCGTCGAAAGGCTCTCTCAGCCTGGTGGTGCCGAACGGCAAGATGCGGGCCGCCTTCGCCGAACTGCTGGGCATCAACGCCAGCGCGGGGCTGCTGAAGCTGTTGAGCGGAGATCAGTCCGAAAGCGAGATCCGCTGCGCCGTCGCCGACTTCAATGTCAGCGGCGGCACGGCGACCGCCCGCACCTTCGTCATCGACACCGATGTGGTGCTGGCCCAGGGCAAGGGCAGCATCAACCTAGGCGCCGAGACGCTGAACTTGAGGATCGACGGCGAATCCAAGAAGCCGCGTCTGCTGCGTCTGTGGGCGCCGATCACCGTCTCCGGCCCGCTGACCGCGCCCAAGGTCGGTGTCGATGTCGGTTCGGTCGTGTCGCAGGGCGGTCTGGCGGGCATGCTGGGCGCAGTCGTGGCGCCGGTGACGGCCCTGTTCGCCTTCGTCGATCCTGGGCTGGCCGAAGACGCCGACTGCGGCCGGCTGATCGCCAACGCCCGCTGATCGTTGATGACGACGACCGATCGGGCGATCCGAGCGTATTGTGGGTGATGGAGCCTTCCGCATGACCCGCCGTGGACTGTTCGCGCCTGCCCTTGGGCTTCTCGCCGCCGCCTGCTCGCCGCTGAGCCTGCTGAACACCCTGGGGCCGAGGGACGGCGGCGTGCGACGCGTCGCGCGCGACGTCGCCTATGGCGACGATCCGCGCCAGCAGATGGATATCTATGCGCCGACCGCGCCTGGCCCCTATCCGATGCTGGTCTTTTTCTATGGCGGCGGCTGGGATTCGGGCTCGCGCAGCCAGTATGGCTGGGCGGCGCAAGCCTTGGCGGCGCGCGGATTCGTGGTCGCCCTGCCGGACTACCGCGTCGTGCCCCAGGTCGTCTTCCCGGCCTTCATCGAGGACGCCGCCGCCGCCACGGCCAAGGCGGCCGAGGTGGTCGGTCAATATGGCGGCGATCGCGAGCGGCTTGGCGTGCTGGGCCATTCGGCGGGCGCGCATCTGGCGATGATGATCGCCTTGGACCGACGCTATATGGCCGCCGTCGGCCGGCCCGATCTGATCAAGGCGGCCGCAGGTCTCGCGGGCCCTTACGATTTCCTGCCGCTCGACGTGGCGGCGTCGCAGAACGCCTTTGGCCGCGCGCCGGACCCGACCCTGACCCAGCCCGTGACCTTCGTGCGCGCCGACGCTCCGCCGATCTGGCTGGGCCACGGCACGGCCGACACGGTGGTCCACGACGAGGACACGGTCATTCTGGATGAGCGGATGCGCGGGGCGGGCGGGCGCTCGGAGGCCAAGCTTTATCCCGGCCTGGACCACGCCGACCTGATCGCGACCTTCTCGCCCTTGTTCCGCAAGAAGGCGACGGTGCTGGCCGATGTGACGGAGTTCTTCCACCGGCAGCTGGGCTGAACCGACGAAGAGTGGTGCGGGCGGCCGGGGTCGAACCGGCACTCCTTTCGGAACTGGATTTTGAGTCCAGCGCGTCTACCAATTCCACCACGCCCGCAGCGGAAGGACCGCCTCATGCCACAGTCGGGCGAGGCGGGTCTAGTGGTCCTTCAATGTTCAGTCATGGCGAAGGTCATTCTCATGGTAAAGACGCCTCCCTCCTGAACCGGCGCCCCGTCGATCCGTTCGACACGGCCGCTCGGCACCATTCGCAACGCATGGCGCCCAAAGCCCGAGCGTGGAGGGTTTTCATCCAACAGGGTGCAATCTTTCGGTCTGCCGCGTCGATCAACGGAACACTGTATCAACGCTTCGGCGAAATTCGCCGATGGCAAGTTCGGCGGCGGCGTTATCCGTGGGGGAATGGCCCAGACGACATCCAAGGGGCGAGGATCGTAGATTGCGTCGGCAGCGTTCTCCAACGCCACGCCGCACGCCGTCATCACCGCATCAAGGGCCGTGTGGTCGCGCGGAAGGGTAAGTTCGTAGCGTTGGGCTCGGCGATCACCCTCCGGGGGAATGCGCACGGTGAAGCTCAAAGCCGACCGAAGGTGGCGCGCGTAGATCGACGGGGCTGGAGCCAGCACCACCGAACCGTTGCTGTTTGGCGCGACTGACCAGCTGGACGATGACAAGGCCGGGCCGCGGAGACTGATATCGAGTTTTCGGGTGACTTCGGATCCGGCCATTGCAGGCAGCCCACCGACCGCAAACACGAAGCGTCCATTCCGACAGGCCGCCGACAGCGTCACCCCGACATCGTATTCAATAGAGGCCGCTTCCAGCCCGTCCTTTTTCGTCGCAGTCCAGTTCAGATCAGGCGCGACGGCTTCTTGGGCGAGCGCCAGCAGGAGGCTCGCGATCACGCGACAACCTCCAAATGGCTATCCGTGCCGCCGGACTGGATGCGGCGGGCGCGGATGTACATTTCGACGCGCTGCACGACGATCAGGCCCATGGCGAAGACCAGGAAGGCGTCGGTGACGGCGAGAGCGTTCAGATGCCAGGCGGCGGCGTGGCTTTCGATCAGGTCGCGCAGCAGCGACCGGCCGGCGAACAGCACGACCAGCAGGATCAGCCCCAGAGGCGAGGCCTGGGCCATCACGGAGCCGTCCGGCTCCTTTTCGATGGTGACGGTCTTGCCGCGATACCAGCCGGCGACGCCGCCCAGGAGGCCGCCTATGGCCAGAACCGCCCAGGCGTCGGGGCCGAACGGCGCATGGGCCATGTTCGGGTTCTGCGCCGACCCCCAGATGCCCAGGCCGATCAGCGGCAGGACGAAGGCCGGCATGACCCACAGCAGGTTCGGCTTCAGCACGCGCTTCCTGCGGTTCTTCAGCAGCACGACCAACAGCATGATCGGGATCATGAGCAGCGGGATCAGTTTTTCAGGCGACACGTCGTCTCTCCCCAAAGACAGGATGCGGCGTCCCCCGAGGCCGCTGTCAGCACCCTAGCGGCGTCAATCCGCGCTGGATAGCGGCGCGACCGTCTGTTCGATGGCGCCGAAGATCGAGTGATGACGCGCGTCCAGCATTTCGATCCGCACCGTGTCGCCGTGTTTCAGGAAGGGCGTCTCGGCCGCGCCGCTCAGGATCGTTTCGACGGTGCGGACCTCGGCGATGCAGGAGTAGCCCAGGCCGCCTTCCGAGACCGGCTTGCCGGGTCCGCCGTCGGCGTCCTTGTTCGACACCGTGCCCGAACCGATGATCGTTCCGGCGCCCAGCGACCGGGTCTTGGCCAGGTGGGCGATCAGGGTTCCGAAGTCGAAGGTCATATCGACGCCGGCGTCGGCCTTGCCGAAGTCCTGGCCATTCAGCTGAACGTTCAGCGCGCCATGCAGCTTGCCGTCCTTCCATCGGTCGCCCAGCGCCTCGGGCGTGACCAGAACGGGCGACAGGGCGCTGGCGGGCTTGGACTGGACGAAGCCGAAGCCCTTGGCCAGTTCGGCGGGGATCAGGTTGCGCAGGCTCACGTCGTTGACCAAGCCGACCAGGCGAATGGCGTCCAGCGCCTGTTCGCGCGTCGCGCCCTGCGGCACATCGCCGACGACCACCACGATCTCGGCCTCCAGGTCGCAGCCCCAAGCCTCGTCGGCCAGCGGGATCGGGTCGCGCGGCGACAGGAAGCTGTCGGACCCGCCCTGATACATCAGCGGGTCGGTCCAGAAGCTCTCGGGCATTTCGGCGCCGCGCGCCTTCCGCACCAGTTCGACGTGGTTCACATAGGCCGATCCGTCCGCCCACTGATAGGCGCGGGGCAGGGGCGAGGCGGCGTCGCGCTCATGGAAGCGGCCACGCGGCACGGCCTCATGTTCCAGGCTTTCGGCCAAGGCCTCGAGACGGGGGCCGCAGCGGTCCCAGTCATCCAGCGCCGCCTGCAGCGTCGGGGCGATCAGGAAGGCGTCGGTGAACCAGTTCAGGTCCTGAGAGACGACAACGAGGCGGCCGTCGCGGCCGTGCTTGAGCGAGGCGAGTTTCATGACCAAGGCCTAGACCGGATTTGCGATATTGGGAACGACGGAATCAGTCGGTGGCGGTCAGCAGGGCGCGGGCCTCGGCGCCGGTGCGGGCGGCGCGGTCGCGGACCTCGACCTCGACGATGACGCCGCCCTCAGGCTCGACGGCCCACAGGTAGCGACGCTCGACCTCGACCGTGCGGCCGGACGGGGCGAAGCCTTCGTAACTGTCGCCCCAAGGGGTGATCTTCCTGACCTCAACGAAGGGCATGGCGCAGGCGGCGTCCAACTCCTCGTTGGCCATCACGGTCAGTTCGTCATCGGATGCAGGCATGGGTCTCGGTCTGGGAAAAAAGTCTAATTCGTCTAATTGGTCTGAACGGGCGCTCAGGGTTCGTCGGCGTAGATGGCGACGCGGGCGGGGTCGGTCGAGGAGGCCGCGCCGCGATACATGCCCGAGGTGGACATGGCGAAGGCGGGGCGGCCATCCAGGCCCATGACGATGACGCCGCCCTTGCCGCCCAGCCTTTCGGCGTCAGCGATCTCCGCCTGACCGGCGGCCTGCGTCGCCGCCCCTCCTGCAATCCGCGCGCAGATGTCGCGGGCGACGGTGGCGCGGATGAAATATTCGCCGTCGCCGGTGGCGGACACCGCGCAGCCGTCGGTGTTTGAGGCGTAGGTTCCGGCGCCGATGATCGGCACGTCCCCGACCCGGCCCCAGCGTTTGGCGGTCATGCCGCCGGTCGAGGTGGCGGCGGCGAGACGACCCTGGCCGTCCAGCGCCACGGCGCCGACCGTGCCGAACTTCTTCTCGTTCAGGGGCGGGGCGACTTCGGCCTGTGCGCCCGGTAGAGGCGCGCCGACGGGGCGTTCGGGGATCGGCTGTCCGGCCTCGGTCAGGGCCTTGACCAGCCCTTGCCAGCGCCGCTCGGTGAAGAAGAAGGACGGATCGACCTGCTCCAGCCCGACCGAGGCGGCGAAGGCGTCGGCGCCGGGGCCGATCAGCATGACGTGGGGCGACCGCTCCATCACCGCGCGGGCGGCGGCGACGGGATGACGGGTGGTGGTCAGGCCGGCGACGGACCCGGCGGTCAGGTCCGATCCGTTCATGACGGCGGCGTCGAGCTCGTTACGGCCGGCCGCGGTGAAGACCGCCCCGCGCCCGGCGTTGAACAGCGGATCGTCCTCCATGACCTGAACGGCGGCCTGGACCGCATCCAGCGCCGAGCCTCCGCTTTTCAGCACGGCCGAACCGGCGTCCAGCGCGCCTTGCAGCGCCCCGCGATAGGCCGCGTCCTGCTCGGGCGTCAGGCTGGATCGCTCGATCACGCCCGCCCCGCCGTGAATGGCCAGCGACCAATGCGGCGCGGCATTTTCAGCCTCGACCTGGGCGTGGGCCGAGGAAAAACACAGTGCAAAGAGTGCAATCAGTCCCGAACAGGCAAAGCGCATCGTGAACCTCCTCCGCGCCGAAAACACAGTGCAATTTGTGCACTTTTCCCAATGACGCCGGTCGGTCGCAGTGTAACGCGGCCGTTGGGCGTGTCAGGTCGATTGGCCGAAGAAAATCGGAAACGTCGCAAGATCAGTGGGTTGGTTCTTGGCGATAGGATGGTTGCAGATGATCGCCGAAGCCCTTGCTGTGCCGCAGGGCCGCTTTCAGCCAAGCGGATGGGGCGCTAATCAACCAAGCTCGGGCCTCACCAGCCAAGGGACTCAGCGGCGGCTGCGCGACTTTTTCAAGCGGTCCACCAGCATCGCTCCACTAGACGTCAACAAGCACATTGGCACAATCCAAGGCTGATACTGTTCGCCGCTGCTCCCAAAATGGACAAGCAAGGCGACGATGACTGTCGCCAGCGTCCAGAGCGAGAGCGTGACGTAGGCGACAAGTAGAACTGGATCGCGGGTCATCTTAGGCTATCCAAGGTTGCGCCTGAAGTCTGGCCAAACTTTCCTGAAGTTGTCCACCCAAGGACCGCTATCCGCGCGGAGTAGACTCTGCGCCCGCGAAAGACAAATGTCTGGCTCGCCTCACCCTCGGTGATGCAGCCGCTTCCACACCTGATAGCCGACGATGGGGGCGAAGCCGCAGAGGAGGGCGGCGATCAGGACCATCCAGAAGCCGCCGCCCAGCCAGTATTCGCCGGCCAAGGCACCGGCGCCGGCCGCCAGGACCGGGCCGAGCCAGGGCAGCCAGGTCGGCGGCCGCATCTTCATTCAGGCGTCGACCTTGATGACGCCGCGACGGATCTGGTCCAGCTCGATGGAGTCGAACAGGGCCTGGAAGTTGCCGTTGCCGAAGCCTTCGTTGCCCTTGCGCTGGATGATCTCGAAGAAGATCGGGCCGAAGGTGTCCTGGGTGAAGATTTGCAGCAGCAGGCCTTCCTCGTCCGAACCGTCGATCAGGATGCGATTCTTGCGCATCCGCTCCACGTCCTCGCCATGGTTGGGCAGGCGTTTGTCGATCAGTTCGAAATAGGTCTCGATCGTGTCCTGGAAGGCGACGCCGCGTTCCTTCATCGCCTCGACCGTCTCGAAGATGTTCTCGGTCGTCAGGGCGATGTGCTGGATGCCCTCGCCGTTGTAGCGACGGATGAACTCCTCGATCTGGGAGTTCTCGTCCTGGCTTTCGTTCAGGGGGATGCGGATGGCGCGGTCGGGCGCGATCATGGCCTGGGAAAACAGGCCCGTCGCCTTGCCCTTGATGTCGAAATACTTCTGCTCTTCGAAGTTGAAGATCGAGTTGTAGAAGCCCGACCAGGTGCGCATCTGACCCCGACGGACGTTGTGGGTCAGGTGGTCCAGGATCTCCAGGCCCATCGAGTTCTTGCGCTCGGCTTCTTCCCAGCCCTCGATCTCGTCCCAGGCGTCATAGAGCGAGCCGGCGTCGCCGTACTGGTCGATGACATAGAGCAGCGAGCCGCCGATGCCTTGAAGGATGTAGGGATAGTCGTCGCCCAGCGCGCCGCCGGCGGCGTCGGTCGCGGCGACGGCGCCGCGGGCCAGCGCGCCCTCATAGGCGGCCTTGGCGTCGGTGGTGCGGAAGGCCATGCCGTTGGCGGACGGGCCGTGATCCTTGGCGAAGTCGGCGGCCTGGCCCTTGGGCGAGCGTTGCACCAGGAAGCTGATATCGCCCTGTTTCAGGCGCACCACGTCGGTCTTGGGGTTCACGTGCGTCTGGGTGAAGCCCATCAGCTCCAAGCGCGAAATCATCGCCTCGGGCTCGGGGCCGGTGAATTCGACGAACTCGAAACCGTCGACGCCGAGGGGGTTTTCCTGGTCGATCTGTTCCGCCGTAGCCAGATCTTGGGCCTGGGTCATGTCGTTCATGGCGCGTCTCCCGCACAGATTTTTGAGGCGGGCTTAACCGAAAGGGGCCGCCGATTGGCGCGGAACCTAGTCACAGAAGACGACGGAGCCAAGATGAAGCCACGGGGTCGTGATGACGGGCGAGCGTGCGAGTAACGTTAAAGCCAAATTATCAAGAACTCAGGTGCGTCGCGCCCTGAGATCCGGCATTGCATCGACGGCCCAAAGATCGGGGGCTTTAAGCGGGGCCTTGCAGACCGCCTCGACCGTCTTGCCGTCCGCCAGTGTGTAGCGGATGGGCAGGTTTTCGGCGCAACGGGCCTGGACGGCGTGGAAGACGCCCTGACCGTTCGACATCGGGTCCAGATCTTCGATCGCGATGACGACGGGATCGCCGGACAGGGCGCCGCATCGGTCGCCGGAGTCCAGCTTGATCCGGCCGTTGTCCATGGAAAAGCCGCCCTCGCCGCCGCAGTTCTGATCGACCATGTGGAACAGGGCGGCCTGACGGAGGTCGCGCGGACTGGGCCGATTGACCAGGGTGACGCCCAGCGCGGAGAGGCGGGTCTGTATACCGGCCCAGCGGTCCGCGCCCGGACCGTCCAGCAGGACGGCGACGGCGGTGTCCGGCGTCAGGCGGCTGCGGAAGTCCGCCACGCCATAGCCGTCCCCTGCGCGACCGGACTGGAGCATGGCCTTCCAGATGTCGAAGATGTCCGCGCGGTTGTCGGAGGCGCGGCGGCTCTCCAGGTCCGCGATCCACTGCACGATGACGCCGCAGTTGTAGATGGCGTTTCCGGTGCGCAGGCGCTGTTCGGCGTCAGGGCGGTCGCCAAGGGCGGCGCGACAACCGTTCAGCCGTCGCGCCAGCGAGGTCTTCAACTGGGCCTCGTCGATCGTTCCCGTGGACAGGGCGGCGATCAATGCGCCGTATTCGGCCCCGCCCTCATGCAGCCAAGGCGCGTTGACGCCGTCCTTGGTCGTCACCGCATGGCTGTTCCACAGGTGCAGCGTCTCGTGCCAGACGAAGGTGGACAGCTGTTCGATCACATCGGGCGGGGGCGCGGACCAGTCCGAGCCATGAAAGCGCAGGGCGATGACGCCATTGTCGGTCACATCGCCCCGATATGTCGTCGGGCCGGGGCTGTCGGTGGTGACGATCAGGGTCGGCGTATAGGGCAGGTCGCGGCCGAGACGAGCGCCATAGAACCCTTGGGCCGCCAGAAAGCCTTCGCTCATCGCGGTGTGCAGGGATGCAGGAACGGTGTCCCCGACGACGACCACGCCGCCGTCATCCTGCGTCACGGCCGAGGTCGGTCCGACATAGACGTAGCTCTTGATCGCGTCGGATTGAGGCGTGGCGGTTTCACCTGCGGCCGCCTTGACGGTCAGTTCGGCGTCCATGTCCTTCAGCGCCAGCGCGGGTCCATAGAGGCTCTGGCCCGACCCCACCCGCACCAGGCCGATATAGACGCGGTCCACCTCGGCCGCGTCAGGCGCGATCAGAATTTCGAAGGCGTCGAACGGCTGGTCGGACTTCACGACGCCGTCCGAAAGGGACAGGCCGGGGGTCTTCACCGTCCAGAGGGTGCGGATGATGTCCTGGTCCAGAAAGACGACCTCTGTGGTCGGCCGGGCCAGCTTCCAGGTCACCAGAACGCCGCCCGGCGCGGTGCGCGCCTCGATCGTCGCGGCCTGTTGAGCCGAGGCGGGGGCGGCGGCTGCGAAAGCGAGGCCGAGTGCGGCGACGAGGCCGATCAGATTCGAGGTCAAGTCTTTGGGCTCCCACCACCAAGCGTGAGCATACTGACCAAAACAACTGAGGCGATTTGACGGCCGATATCTTACGGTTGCGTCAGCCCGGCAGCCAGCGCGTGGCCCATTCAGCGCCCATCAGAAGGCCGGTCCCGAGCGCGCCCAGGATGGTCAGCCAGACGGTGGTGACGGCGCAGCCGGCGAGGACGAACAGGCCGTCGCGCTGGATCAGGCCGACCGACAGCAGGGCCAGGGCGATGGAGGGGATGGTGTTGGTCAGGGGCATGACGATGGTCACGGTCGCCAGGATCATGAAGACGGCGGCCAGCTTTTCACCCGGGCCATCGGCGAAGCGGCGAAGGCGGGGGCGCGACAGCCGGTCGATCCAGCCCAGTTTGGTTTCGGCGAAATCAGCCATGGCCTTCAGCCACGATCCTTTGCACCGCAGGTTCAGGAACCAACGCGGCAGCCACGGCTCCTCGCGCCCGACCAGCATCTGGCCGGCCAGCAGGATGACGATCAGCCCGACCACCTGCGGCACGCCGTAAAGGCCCGGCACCAGGCAGGGAATGGAGAGCAGCAGGATCAACAGCCCATAAGCGCGCTCGTCCAGCCGGTCGCGGATTTCATGCAGGGTCAGCCCGGCGTCGCCGCCGTCGTCGGCCAGCCGCCGCAGCAGCCGGGTGACATTATGGCTGACGTCGTCCTGGTGGACCACGGACGGGGAAGAGGCGGGGGTCGTCATTCAGGCGCTCTAGCAGGTGGACGTGACGGCCGAGGATGACGCAACGCCGCAGGGGTGCTAACGCGCCGTGCCGCCTGAAGGATCGCCATGCTGCGCAAACTCTATGACCGCGTCTTCGACCTGGCGCGCAGCCGCCATGCGACTAAGGCCCTGGCGGTCGTCTCCTTCGCCGAGAGTTCGTTCTTTCCGATTCCGCCCGACGTGATGCTGGCGCCCATGATCCTGGCGCGGCCGCAGAAGGCGTATGTCTACGCCGGCGTTTGCACCGCAGCGTCGGTTCTGGGCGGGATTCTCGGTTATGCGATCGGCTATTTCCTGACCGATCTGGGTCTGGCGATCATGCGGGTGCTGGGCCATTCGGACGGGCTGGAGCAGTTCCGCGCCTGGTTCGATCAGTGGGGGCTGTGGGTCATTCTGATCAAGGGGCTGACGCCCATTCCCTACAAGCTGGTGACCATCGCCTCGGGCTTGGCGGCGTTCAGCTTTCCGGTCTTCATCGCCGCGTCGGTCGTGACACGGGGCGGACGGTTCTTCCTGGAGGCGTGGATCCTGAAACGCTGGGGGCCGGCCATGCTGGCGCAGGTCGAAAAGCGGCTGGCGATGTGGAGCGTGATCGGCCTGGTTGCGCTGGTCGGGCTGATCGTCGTCCTGAAGCTTCTGTAAGTCGACGGCGCGTTCGGGGCGGGGTAAGACCGTTTCAAGATGATCGATGTCTATCGCCTTCTGACCCGTTGGTGGACCGCCTTCGCACTGGCCGCGTCGCTGGCCATGCTGGGCGCGGCCCATGCGTTCGAACGGTTCGGCGGCCTTGCGCCGTGCAACCTGTGTCTGAAACAGCGCGAGGTCTATTGGGGGGCGGTCGTCGTTGCGGTGCTGGCCACGGGCTGGACCCTGTTCAGTGGCGGGCGCCGGGGCACGCCGCGCATCGCCGCCTTCCTGCTGGCGGCCGTGTTCGCCACAGGCGCCATCACGGCCATCTTCCACATGGGCGGCGAATACAAATGGTGGGCGCTGCCTGCCACCTGTTCGTCCGTCGGCGGCTCGGTCGATATGGACAGTCTGACGGCCTTGGCCATGGGCACGGGGCCGGTGACCAAGGTGATCGGCTGCGGCGATGTGGCCTGGAGCTGGCTGGGTCTGTCGATGGCGGGATGGAACGCGATCATCGCCTCGGCGCTTGCGGTGTTCAGCCTGTTGGCGGCGAAACGTCCTAAGGACGCCCGCGCGCCCCGGATCGAAAAGACCTGATGCAATGAGCCATTCCATTCCCCTCCCTCGTCCCGGTCAGGGCGCCGACAAGGCGCGGATGGACGAAATCCTGCGCGTCGATCACGCCGGGGAATATGCGGCCGTCCTGATCTATCGCGCCCAGAAGGCGGTGTTCGAAGGGCGCAAGGGGCGTGACGGCATCGCCCGCGACCTGTCGGAGATGCAGGATCAGGAAGCGGTGCATCTGGCACGCTTCGAACGGCTGCTGAACGAGCGGCGGGTGCGGCCCACGGTCATGACGCCCCTGTGGCGCATCGCCGCCTCGGCCCTGGGCGCCGGCACGGCCTTGATGGGTGAAAAGGCCGCGCACGCCTGCACAGAGGCGGTCGAGAGCGTGATCGAGAAACACTATGCCGACCAGATCGCCGAGATCGGCGACCGCGACCCGGCTCTTGCCGCTGAGTTAAAGCAGTTTCGCGACGAGGAACTGGCCCACCACGACCACGCCATCGAACACGGCAGTCGCGAAGCGCCGGCCTATCGTCTGCTGTCCGGCGTGATCAAGGTCGGCTGCAAGGCCGCGATCAAGATCAGCGAGCGGGTCTGACGTTTAGATCCACCGTCACCCTCGGGCTTGACCCGAGGGCCGGGCCGTCTGCCGTATTGCCTCAACGGCGACGCACAACCTGATATGCGTCCGGTCCTCGGGTCGAGCCCGAGGATGACGGAGTTTGGGTGGGGGAAGATCTTCAGAAGATCTCGAACAATCCCGCAGCCCCCATGCCGCCGCCGATGCACATGGTGACGACGCCGTATTTGGCGCCGCGACGCTTGCCCTCGATCAGGACGTGGCCGGTCATGCGGGCGCCGGACATGCCGTAAGGGTGGCCGATGGAGATGGCGCCGCCCGAGACGTTCAGCCGGTCGTCGGGAATGCCCAGCGTGTCCTGGCAATACAGAACCTGGGCGGCAAAGGCCTCGTTCAGTTCCCAGATGCCGATGTCGTCCATAGTCAGGCCGTGGCGCTTCAACAGTTTGGGCACGGCATAGACCGGGCCGATGCCCATTTCGTCCGGCTCGCAGCCGGCGACCGCCATGCCGCGATAGGCGCCGAGCGGTTGCAGATTGCGCTTCACCGCCTCGCCTGCCTCCATGACGACGCAGGCCGAGGCGCCGTCCGACAGTTGCGAGGCGTTGCCGGCGGTAATGAACTCGCCCGTCTGGATCTCCTCGCCGCCGCCGAAGACCGGCTTCAGCGCCTTCAGCCCTTCCAGCGTCGTGTCTGGACGGTTGCCCTCGTCCTTGGACAGGGTGACCTCTTTCGATGAGGTCTGGCCGGTGGCCTTGTCCATGACCAGCATGGTGGTGGTCATGGGCACGATCTCGGCGTCGAAGCGGCCGGCGTCCTGAGCGGCGGCGGTGCGCTGCTGGGATTTCAGCGCATATTCGTCCTGGCGGTCGCGGCTGACGCCGTAGCGGCGCGACACCACTTCGGCCGTCTCCAGCATCGACATATAGATGTGGGGCGACAGCTTCAGCAGTGCCTCGTCCTTCATCCGGTACAGGTTCATATTCTGGTTCTGGACCAGGGAGATGCTTTCAAGCCCGCCGCCGACCGCCATCTTCTGCTGATCGAAGACGACCTGTTTCGCCGCTGTGGCGATGCCCATCAGGCCCGAGGCGCACTGACGATCCAGGCTCATGCCCGGAACGGAAGAGGGCAGGCCGGCGGCGAGCGCGATCTGGCGCGCGACGTTGGTGCCGGTCGAACCCTGCTGCAGGGCCGCGCCCATGATGACGTCCTCGATCTCTGCCGGATCGACGCCCGCGCGCTGGACCGCATGTTTCACCGCATGGGCGCCGAGCTGCTGAGCCTGGGTGTCGTTGAAGGCGCCGCGATAGGCGCGCCCGATGGGGGTGCGGGCGATGGAGACGATGACGGCTTCGCGCATGGGCTTTCCTCCTGGGGCTATCGCCCTTCGGGCTCCTTGAGCCCATTCTTGTTTGGCCTACCGCGCTTTCGCGCTGCTAAAGGCCGGTTTCCTCTGAAGCGAAGTTAGGCGCCTCACGTCGCGTCAACGCAAGGCTCCTTGTTGTTCAACCGCCGTGGGCTTTCTGGGCTTTCGTCAGTTCGATCATGCCCTGGGCGGCGCCCATCTCGGGGACGATCTCGCTCGCGCGGTCCGAGATGGCGTCGAAGCGAGCGGCGACCTGTTCGGGCGCATCGTCGCCGGTGACGAAGTCGCCGTGCGTCAGGGTGACATAGGCGCGTTCGAACCCGCCGGCGCCGGCGGCCAGGATGGCGCGGCTCGGCGCATTCTGGCTGACCAGGTAAAGCAGGCCCGGCGTGACCAGGGACGGGGCCAGCGCCTCCAGCGGCAGGGCGGCGCCCAGATCCTCGGTCATGCGGGTGTGGGCGGTGGGCGCCAGGCAGTTGACGCGGATGTCGTTCTTGGCCCCCTCGATCGACAGGGTCTGCATCAGCCCGACCAGCGCCATCTTGGCTGCGCCATAGTTCGACTGGCCGAAGTTGCCGTACAGGCCCGAGGACGAAGTCGTCATCACGATCCGGCCGTAGTTCTGCCCCCGCATGATCTCCCACACCGCCTTGGTGCAGTTGACCGCCCCCATCAGGTGAACATCGACGACGAAGCGGAAGTCCTCGATCTCCATCTTGGCGAACGTCTTGTCGCGCAGGACGCCGGCGTTGTTCACCAGAATGTCGATCCGGCCCCATTTCGACATGGCCTGATCGACCATGGCCCGGACGGCGACAAAGTCCGTCACCGAGGCCGCATTGGCGATGGCCTCGCCGCCCGCCGCCTCGATCTCCGCGACGACCGCCTCGGCCGCGCTGGCAGATCCGCCCGAGCCGTCTCGCGCGCCACCCAGGTCGTTGACCACCACCCTGGCCCCGCGTGCGGCCAGCGCCAAGGCGTGCTCACGCCCCAGCCCGCCCCCGGCGCCCGTCACGATCGCCACCTGTCCGTCAAACCGCATCGCCATAATCGTTTCCTTTCGCAGGCGCCCAATGTGTTGAAACGGCGCCACAGTCGTCACAATCGTAGCTCAAGCGCGGAACCGTGCGCCAGCCACGCCGTTCGGTCGGATGAATGCTGTGCTATTGCGCAGCTTCGCGCATTAACACAGTGAGGAAGCTATGAAGCTCAAACTTCTCGCCTCCGTTGCCGCCGCCGGACTGTTCGCAGCCGGCGCCGCATCGGCGGAACCCAATGGTTGGTACGGCGCCATCGACGCCGGCTACCACATGATCGACGATATCAACGCTGAATCGTCCACGACCGGCGCCAACTGGAACTGGGAAGTGAACGACGGCTGGGCGGCTTTCGCTCGCCT
>NZ_JAOYTN010000015.1 GCF_026105875.1 Brevundimonas sp. BT-123
CACAACCTCTTCACTGAAGTCTGAAAGTGAAGCGCGTTCTGGTCGCAAGGCGAGAAACAAGGCACCCGACCCGAGAAAGGGCTCGTAGTAGCGGCCGTAGGTCGAGGGGATGAACGGTAAGATTTGACCGAGTAGGCGCTGCTTAGATCCTGCCCAACGTAGAAACGGACGCGGCTCGGCCGTTGGGGTGTCCTTATCTATCGTTGTGGGGGCGGCCTGCTCGTGCATATCTCGGACTAGCGAATTCAGGCCTCGGGGGGAAGTGTACCGCGCTAAGGCAACGATTGCAGCGCCGGGCCAGAATGCCCCCGCCTTTGGCGGCTAAAGAACACCGATCCCAACAATCAGAAAATCACGATGATTCCCGCGGGGATGCTTCCCACTGGGAACCCACGCAACTCCCAAGCGGAAGCGCCTTCCGGCTTATCCCGGCCGGGCATCAAAGCTAATAGTGCTTTGGAAAGGTGGTGCCGCTTAGGTGACTCGAACACCTGACCCCATCATTACGAATGATGTGCTCTACCGGCTGAGCTAAAGCGGCCCGGTTGCGACGGACGAAGCTGTCCGCGCGAGACGGGGTCTTTATACGGCCGGATCGCGCTTGCCAAGCGCCGCTTTCAAGATCGTGAGCAATGAGGCCTCGTCCGGCGATTTTGCGATGACCGGCGTCAGGCCGAGCGCGACCAGCGGGGCGGCGGCGGCGGGAGAGATGCAGGCGAGGACGACCTGGGCCAGGGGGGCGTGATGAATCTTGGCGAGGGCTTTTCCGGCGCGGGGGGAGTGGATCAGAACGGCGTCAAACAGCGCGGGCGTTTCGGCTGACGTTTCGATGGCGCGATACACCGTCAGCGACTGGATCGACACGTTGCGGGCGCCGGCGGCGGTGAGGGCGGCGGTGAAATCGCCGGCGGGACTTTCTGCCTGAGGGACCAGGACATCGGCGTTGGCCACAGCGCCGGCGATCAGGCGCGCCAGGGCGTGCAGGTCGCCGGAGGCGGAGCGGACATTGGCGAAGCCCGCATCATGGGCGGCCTGGGCGGTTGCATCGCCGACGGCGAAGACCGGCAGGTCGCGGCCGGGCGTCAGGGCGGCGAAGGCTGAGACGCCGTTCACGCTGGTGAAGGCCAGGGCGGCGAACGGCGCCAGATTGGGAACCGGCGGCGTCAGATTCTCGATCGCCAGCAGGGGAACGACGATCGGCTCGAACCACATGTCGCGCAGGCGGGCGGCGGTGCGCGCGGCGCCCGGTTCGGCGCGGGTGATCCAGACGCGTTTCGGCGTGAGGCTCATCCGTCCAGGGTCGCGGGATCGACTTCCTGATCGCCGGCCGAGGCATGCACCTCGCCGCCCAGGCGTTGGCCCAAGATGCGCGCGTCGGCTTCGTTCGGTTGGAAAAGGTCTCCGACGCGCCGCCAGCGGGCGGACCCGTCCGGGCTGAGCATTTCGGTGGTTAGATGCAGGGTGTCGTGTTCGATGCGGGCATAGGCGCCGACGGCGGTGCGGCACGATCCTTCCAGCGCCGTCATGGCGCCGCGCTCGGCGGCGATGCACAGGGCTGTCTCGGGGTGGTTCAGGGCGGCGACCCAGTCTGAGTCTATGTCGGCGGCGCGGGTCTGGATCGCCAGGGCGCCCTGGCCCGGCGCCGGCAGGAAGGCGTCCAGCGACAGCTTCTCGCGGATGTGTTCGGTCACGCCCAGGCGCGTCATGCCCGAGACGGCCAGAAGGATGGCGTCGAAGTCGCCGTCGGCCGCGCGACGCAGCCGGGTGTCGATATTTCCGCGCAGCATCTCGACCTTCAGGTCCGGCCGCAGGGCCAGCGCCTGAGCCTGGCGTCTCAGGCTGGCGGTGCCCAGGCGCGCGCCGAAGGGCAGGGCGTCAAAACTGTCGAAGTCGCGGCTGATGAAGGCGTCGCGGGCGTCCTCGCGCTCGGGGATGGCGGCGATGCACAGGCCTTCGGGCTGTTCGGCAGGGACGTCCTTCATCGAATGAATGGCGATGTCGATCCGGCCGGCCAGAAGGGCTTCTTCGATCTCCTTGGTGAACAGCGCCTTGCCGCCGACTTCCAGCAGGCGGCGATCCTGGATGCGGTCGCCGGTGGTGACGATCTCGACCAGAGGAATGGCGGTCTCGACTTCGGCCTCGGGCACGTTCAGGGCGCGGCCGATGGCGCGCTGCATCATGCCGGATTGGGCGAGCGCCAGCTTGGAGCGCCGGGTGCCGATGCGGAGAGGAAAGGTCATGAGCGTTGCGCACCGGTCGCCGGGTCGCTACCTCGACCCGATGGAGATGTCCGCCGACTATAGCAGCGGCGCCAAGTCAGCAACTGGACGGGATGTCCGGCCGCTGACGGTGCTGGGCCTGGAGACTAGTTGCGACGAGACCGCCGCCTCGGTCGTGCGCCTGACGGGGGGACGGGCGGAGGTGCTGTCCTCGGTCGTTCACAGCCAGATCGACGATCATGCGGCCTATGGCGGCGTGGTGCCCGAAATCGCGGCGCGCAGCCATGTCGAGATGATCGCCGAGGTCACGCGCCGCGCGATGGCCGAGGCTGACATGGGCTATGACGGGCTGGACGGGATCGCGGCGACCGCCGGGCCGGGTCTGGTGGGCGGGGTCATGGTGGGCCTCAGCTTCGGCAAGGCGGCGGCGCTGGCGCGCGGTTTGCCGCTGGTGGCGGTCAACCATCTTGAGGGGCATGCGGTGTCGGCGCGGCTGGGGGCGGAGATCGCCTATCCCTTCCTGCTGCTGCTGGTGTCGGGCGGCCACTGCCAGCTTCTGGAGGTGCGCGGCGTCGGCGACATGAGCCGGATCGGCGCCACCATCGACGACGCCGCCGGCGAGGCGTTCGACAAGATCGCCAAGGCCCTGGGCCTGGGGTATCCGGGCGGGCCGGCGCTGGAGCGGCTGGCCATGAACGGCGACGGGTCCAAGATCGATCTGCCGCGTGCCCTCCTGGGTCGCAAGGATTGCGACTTTTCCTTCTCGGGCCTGAAGACGGCGGCTTTCCGCATCGCGCAGACGTGCGAGACCGAGCAGGACAAGGCTGATCTGGCCGACGCGGTGCAAAACGCCATCGCGCGCCAGCTGTCGGATCGGTCGGAACGGGCGCTGGCCGCCTATGCAGAAACGCATGACCACAAGCTCTTCGTCGTCGCGGGCGGCGTTGCGGCCAACAAGACCATCCGTGCGACCTTGCAGGCGACGGCGGCGAAACACGGCTTCGACTTCCTGGCGCCGCCCATGGCCTATTGCACCGACAATGCGGCGATGATCGCCCTGGCCGGGGCGGAACGGCTGGCGTTGGGCCTGACCAGCGACATCGACGTGGTCGCCCGGCCGCGATGGCCGCTGGACGAAGCGCGCGCCCTGTCCGATCCTTCGCACAGGCCGGGCCGTAAAGGCGCCAAGGCGTGAACGGTAAACAAGCCTCGGGAGGGCGTATGGAATTCCGCACGGCAGGGGTCATCGGCGCGGGTGCCTGGGGCACGGCTCTGGCGCAGGTCTGCGTTCGGGCCGGTCTGGACACGACCTTGCAGGCGCGCGAGCAGCAGTTGGTCGAGACAATGTGGGCGACGCGGGCCAACGACCTGTATCTGCCCGGCGTGCCGCTGGCCGACGAACTGAAATTCACCGCCGACCTGGCCGATCTGGGCGACTGCGACGTGATCCTGGCCGTGCCGCCGGCCCAGCATATGCGCGCGACGCTGACGGCGTTTGCGCCCCACTATCGCGCCGGCGCGCCGGTGGTGCTGTGCTCCAAGGGCGTCGAGCGCGGCACGATGAAGCTGATGACCGAGGTGCTGGCCGAGACCCTGCCGGACGCCCCCGCCGCCGTCCTCTCCGGTCCCAGTTTCGCGGGCGAGGTGTCGCGCGGCCTGCCGACCGCCGTGACCCTGGCCTGTGCCGATCAGGCGCTGGGCGAGGCCTTGCTGAACACCCTGTCGGCGCCGGGCTTCCGGCCCTATCTGGCGACCGATCTGGTGGGCGCCGAGGCGGGCGGCGCGCTGAAGAACGTCCTGGCCATCGCCTGCGGCATCTCCGAGGGGCGTCAACTGGGCCGCAGCGCCCACGCCGCCCTGATCACGCGCGGCTTTGCGGAAATGACCCGGCTCGCCGTCGTCATGGGTGGCCAGGCCGAGACGGTGGCGGGCCTGTGCGGTCTCGGCGACCTCGTCCTGACCTGCTCCAGCCCGCAGTCGCGCAACATGAGCCTGGGCCTGGCCCTGGGGCAGGGACAGACGGTCGAGCAGGCCCTGGCCGGCAAACGCTCGGTGGCCGAAGGTTATGAGAGCGCGCCGGCGGTCCGCGACCTGGCCGCGCGTCTCGGCGTGGAAATCCCGATCTCCGAAGGGGTCGCGGCCCTACTGGCGGGCGAGATCGATGTCGATGGTCTGATCGACGGTTTGCTGTCGCGCCCGCTGAAGGCCGAACGTGTCTGAAGCGGCCGAGGCGCCGGCCGAGCGCAAACGGGTCTGGAAGACGCCGCCGGGCGTGGCCCTGTGCGCCGAGGGCGACATCGCCGACCCCGGCTCGCGCGGCTTCGTGCTGCAGATCGGCGAGGCCTTCTTTCACGGCTTCGTCGTCAGGAAAGACGGTCAGGTCGCGGGCTGGGTCGATCGCTGCCCGCACGCCGGGTTTCCGATCGCGATGGAGATCGACCGTTATCTGACGCCGGACGGCGGGCTGATCCTGTGCGGCTGGCATGGGGCGGTGTTCGAGCCGCTGACCGGAGAATGCAAGGGCGGCCCCTGCGCGGGCGGGCGGCTGACGCCCTGGCCGGTGACGGCCTCCGGCGGGATCGTCAGAACGGCCTGAGGCGCTTCAGCGGGCCAGCTTGCCCTTGGCCTTGCCGGCGCTGAACACGATGTCGGGATCCGGTTTCTTGATGTTGATGCTGGTGTGGCTCAGCACCGACAGGATGTAGCGGCCGATGTTCAGCCGCGCCGTCTTCTTGTCGTCGGTGGCGACGACGGTCCAGGGCGCATAGTCGCGGTCGGTCTCGTCCAGCATCCGGTCGCGAGCATCGGAATAGGCGTCGAACCGCGCCTCGGCCTCGGCGTCCAGCGACGACAGCTTGAACTTCTTCA
This sequence comes from Brevundimonas sp. BT-123, assembly GCF_026105875.1. Classification (GTDB taxonomy): domain Bacteria; phylum Pseudomonadota; class Alphaproteobacteria; order Caulobacterales; family Caulobacteraceae; genus Brevundimonas. The sequence continues at coordinate 5,088 of NZ_JAOYTN010000015.1, forward strand.
ACGGATCCTCGCGGCGTTCCTTCAGCCGCTTGGCCTGCTCCTTGCGCGAGATATCCAGCCAGATCTTGATCAGGATGATCCCGTCGTCCGTGAGCATGCGCTCGAAGCGCGGGGCGTCGGTCATGAACTGGGCGTACTGTTCGGGCGTGCAATAGCCCATGACCGGCTCGACCCCGGCGCGGTTGTACCAGGACCGGTTGAAGATCACCGTCTCGCCCGCCGCCGGCAGGTGCGGGACATAGCGCTGGAAATACCACTGGCTTGTCTCGCGGTCGCTGGGCTTGGGCAGGGCGATGACGCGGGTCTGGCGCGGCGACATATGTTCGGTCAGACGCTTGATCGCGCCGTCCTTGCCGGCGGTGTCGCGGCCCTCCAGCACGATGACCACGCGCGAGCCATGCTCGATGCTCCAGGCCTGGGTCTGGACGATGGCCAGCTGGATCTGCTCCAGCTCGGCGTCATAGGCGTCGGATTTCTTTCCCATGGCAAGAGAGTGGGCCGAGGGCCGGCAGAGAGCAAGGGCGAGGGAGCCGACTGCGAAGCTGGGCGTTAAGGCGCCAGGCCCGTCCGGCCTGCGAGGGGCCGAATGAAGCGCGATCTGGCGGACATGTGGAATCTGGTGTGGGAACTGGCGCTGCTGGTCTGCGCCGGCTTCGCCTTGCTGAACGCCTTTGCCCCGCCCCAGGACCTGCCGTGGAAGCCGCTGGATCTGGATCGTCCGCTGGGCCGCGCGACCACCGCAAAGGTCGCCGCCTTCGATGTGCCGACCGCCGCCACGCCCGAGGCCGTGGAGGGCGCGACCGAGGCCTGTATGCAAGCGCTGCGCAATGCGGGGGTTCAGGTCGAACGCGCGCCCGACCGCGACGACGGCGGCTTCTGCGTGGTGCGCGGGGCGGTGCGGATCACGGGCGGCGAGGTGACGCCGCTGGCGCCGGCCGACGTCGTCATGCAGTGCCCGCTGGCGGTCCGCTACGTCATCTGGGATCGACAGGTGCTGCGCCCGGCCTCGCGCGACATTCTGGGCTCGGCCCCCGCGCGGGTGAAGAATTACGGCACCTGTTCGTGCCGTCGCATCTATGGCTCGCAGGACGTGGCCGAACGGCCCAGCGAACACGCCAAGGCCAATGCGCTGGATGTCGCAGCGGTGACCTTGAAGGACGGCCGGACCGTCAGCGTGCTGAACGACTGGCGCGGCGACGGGCCGGCGGGCGAGCCGGGCGGACGCTTCCTGCACGCCCTGCGCGACGGGGCCTGCCAGCTGTTTTCGACGGTTCTGACGCCCGACTACAACGCCGCCCACGCCAACCATCTGCACATCGACGGGGCGGCGCGGGGTCTGTGTCGTTAAGCCTGAATGCGTCCGGTGCGACTCGCTTTGCTGTTGACCGTCTGGAAAAGCCGGGTGACAACATCGCTGCAGTCCGGATTTCGCGTGGGGTCCAAACCCGCGTTTCGCTCCTTCGCCTGAACGAGCTGTCCAGATGGATTGTCGGGTCACCTCGAGAGGGATCCGCCTGGAAAAGCGCGTTTACGGAGACGCAGACATGGCGACCGGCACGGTCAAGTGGTTCAACCCCACCAAGGGCTACGGCTTTATCCAGCCCGATAGCGGCGGCTCCGACGTGTTCGTTCACGTCACCGCCGTTCAGAAGGCCGGGCTTCAGGGCCTCGATGAGAACGCCAAGGTCGAATACGAGCTGGAAAACCAGCGCGGCAAGACTTCGGCGGTCGACCTCAAGGTTCTCTAAGTCGATCCAGCCTTCAAGGCTTAAAGGCGGGCGCGGGAGTTTCTTCCGCGCCCGTTTTCTTTGTGGGCTATCGCGCTTCGCGCTACTTGAGCCCGTTTGATGCGTCCTGCGGCTTGGTCTCGGCGGCTTGGACGGTCTTGGCGCGTTGCGACCGTTGCGCCAGGACGATGGCGCCCAGCACTAGTGCGCCGCCCAGGGCCTGAACCGGCGTCAGGGTCTCGCCGAAGATCCACCAGCCCAGCAGGCCCGCGACCACCGGCTGGATCAGGATGGTCACGGCCGTGACCGAGGCCGGCAGTTTGCCCAGCGCCCAGGCCACGCCGCCTTGTCCGAAGACATGCATCACGCCCATGGCCACGCAGGCGGACCAGCCGGCGGGCCCGGCGGGTATGACGTCCTCGCCCAGCGCCAGGGCGACGATCAGCAGCAGGGGCGCGCCCAGCAGGGTCGCCCAGAAGGTCACCCGCATCGCGCCGGCCGTGCGCCGCGCAGCCTGCACCGCCAGGAAATAGCCCGAGTACCAGACCGCCACCGACAGGGAGAACAGGTCGCCCAGCATCGGATTGGTCCCCTGTCCACCGTCCGCGCCCGCCGCCATGGCGAAGGCGCCGCCCATGGCCAGGGCCAGGGCCAGGATGAACAGTCGGTGCGGCCGCTCCTTCAGCACGAACCAGCCGAACAGGGTCACGACGACCGGCGTCAGGTTGCACAGCACCGTCGCGTTGGCGACCGAGGTCATGACGATCCCGTAGTGCCAGAAGCTGAGGTCCAGGGCGAAGAACAGGCCCGCCAGCAGCGCCCATTTCGACGGCGCGCCGACGCCGCCCGGCTCGCGCGCCGCCAGGATCGTCAGCAGGGGCAGGGCGAACAGGAACCGCCAGAACCCCGCCGCCGCCGGCCCCGTCTCGGTCAACCGCACCAGAATGGGCGCCAGGCCCAGCACGCTGGCGGCGATCAGCAGAACGATCAGCGCAAAGGCGCGCGAGGAGGGGCGAAAGGCCAGGGCGGACATGGCCCGGCTCTTACGACGCCCTGCGACCTGACGCCACAGGCGCCGTCGGCCCCGACCTCAAACGAGCGGGTCGATCCGCGCCCGCAGCACGACGCTGAGGCCCGGCGCGCGGTCGCGATAGTCGATCGTCCCGTCCAGCTGACCGACCAGGCTCTTGATCATCATCGAGCCGAAACCCTTGCCGGCCAGATGCCCGCCGGCGCCCTCGTCCTCGACCGTCATGCGGAAGAAGGCGCCGTCTTCTTCGAACCGAATGCAGAGCGGGCCGGGCTTGCCGCCATAGGCGTATTTCTGGGCGTTGATGATCAGTTCGGTCAGGATCAGGCCGATGGTGATGGCGCGGCCGGGCTCAATGCAGACGGGATCCAGGTCCGTCTCCACGGCCGCAACCCAGTCCGGCCCCATGCTGGAGCCCAGATCGTCGATCAGATCGCCGACGTAGCGGCTCATGTCGATGGTCGTGACCTGATCGCTCAGATACAGTCGACTGTGGACGGCGGACACGGCGCGCACCCGTCGCCGCGCCTCGTTCAGCGCGGTCGTGGCCGATCCGCCCGCCTGTTCTCGCGCTTGAAGGCCCAGGAAGCTGGACACCAGCGTCAGACTGTTCTGAACCCGGTGGTTCACCTCGCGGATCAGATACTGCTGCTGCTCCAGCCGCAGATCGCGCTCGGACAGGCGGTCCTGCAGGGATCGGTTCAGCCGGCGGATCTGATGGACGGCGGCATAATCGGCCAAGGCGTCCCTCAGCCGCGCGGCGGACTCGACGGCGGCCGGACCCCAGCGGTGCGCGCGGCCCGAGACGGTGTCCGACCAGCTTTCGAATGACGCGCGCGGCGTCAGAACGGCATTGGGACCCGTCTTCTCCGCCGTCGCCGGATTGCCGGCCCAGCGCACCGTTTCCAGCACCTCCGAACGGAACCACAGCAGCGAAACCGGCTGATCCAGAGGCAGGGTCACGGCCAATAGGCCGCTGGCGTGCGTCTTCCACGCCTCGGCGGCCGGCAGGATCGAGGACAGGTGATGCGACGAGACGGGGCGCAGGCCCGGCCGTCCCGCGACCCAGGCGGCGATGGCGTGCACGCCGTCTTCGGGCGGCGTATGGCCGAAGGTCTGGATATCGCCCTCGCTGACGATGGCCAAACCGTCGGCGCTGGTCAGTTGCATCAAGGCGTCGGCTTTTTCGCCCAGCGCCTCTCGCATCGGCCGGTCCGGCGACAGCCGCGACAGCAATTCGTCCTCCATCCGACGCAGGCGCGTGCGTTCGCGGTAGAGGTCGGCGTCGGTTTTGGACTTCAACTGTCGCGCCAGATTGCGCGCCAGAGCCGTGCAGCCCACGCGCAGCTCATAGGGCAGCAGTTTGGGCGAGGCGTTGTGGCAAGCCACCAGCCCCCACAGGGCGTCATCGACGATGATCGACACGGACGCCGAGGCCCGAACGTCCATGTTGCGCAGATATTGCAGATGGATCGGCGACACCGAGCGCAGGCCGCTGTCGCTCATGTCCAGCGGCGCCTCGCCGGGCGCAATGGGGCGCAGCGGCTGGGGCGTATAGCGGCTGTCGGGAATGACCCGCACCGGGTTGCGCAGATAAAGGGCGCGCGCCTGCTGTGGAATATCTGTCGCGGGGAAATGGTGGTTCAGGAAGGAGCCGGACCCATCGGCGCGGCTTTCGGCCACGACCTGACCCGCCTCGTCGTCCTGGAAGCGATAGATCATCACCCGGTCGAAACCGGTCAGGCGACGGAAGGCGTCCGCCGCCCGCTCGCACACCGTCTGGATCGTCACCGCCCGTTCCAGCGCGGCGCCGGCGGCGTCCAGACTGGCGATCAGATCGACGCCGAGACGGGCCTGCTGTGAGCTCTGCTCGACCTCGATGATCATCAGATCGTTGATCGCGCCAGCGGTCGTGCCCGGCGCGCGGTGCACGACGACATCGTATTCCAGGCGATTGGTCGCACGCCAGCGACAGGCGAAGCCGGCCTCCTGATGCGCAGCCATGGCGCGCACGGCCCGGTCGGCGACGTCGCCCAGCACGTCGGCGATGGTGCGGTCGATCCAGACCTTGCGGCCGGTCAGTTCCTCGATGGCGCCCGCCCCCTGCCGAATGGTCAGGGATTGCAGATCCAGCACCAGCATGAAGCCGTGCGGCTGGATCGATTGAGGAATATGGATCGGCTCGCGATCGCACTCGTTCAGCGCGGCGTCGGCCAGGTCGAGCGTCTCGGTCATGCCGCGGCCTCCTGCGGCTGGGGTTGCAAGGTGCGGTGGGCGAAGGCGAAACCGTCGATGCCGCCCTTCACCACCTGATCGATCGTGACAAGGCCGCTAGCGCAGGCCCGGTCCAGCAAATCCATGAAGGCGCGCCAGCGTGCGCCGGTCTCTTCGCCATAGGGGTCCAGAAAGCCGAGGCCGTCCAGATCGCGACCTTCGGCGGCCAGCCGGCGCCGAATGATGCGACCGCCCAGCATCGATCCTTCGGCCACATAGACCCAGCCCAGGGCTTCGCCGGCCGAGGCGGGCGCCGCTGGACGCGCGGGCGAGGGAATGCGCTGGCCCAGTATGGTCAGGTCCTGGGCGATCCCATGCGCGCGTGATCGCGGTTCGAAATCGGCGTCCAGTTCAGCGTTCAACGCCGCTGTAAGCGGATGGCTGAGCGGCTCCAGTCCGGCATGGAAGCGGTGAAAGGCCGCCACGGTCGCCCCACGCGTGGCGTGATCCGACAGACGCGGCTCGATCCGGGCCTGGACTTCCAGGGTTTCGTGGGCTGAGGCGGTGGCTTCCCGAAGAGCGAGAAGGGCAGGGGAAGCGATCATGGGGCTCAGATTAACACACTGTCTTGTCTTGTCGATTTGCACAGGCCAGAAGGCGCGGACCACCACGGAACGGCCCAGACTGCGTGGCGTTCACCAGCGACCCTCTCATCTCCCTTTGACCGGCGGATTTTCATGAAACTGCGCGTCCGCGCCGAACTCGTCTATCGTTTCGATCCGCCGACGGACGCCATCTACAGGATCCAGGTCGCCCACTGGCCGGGTCAGGACATTCTGGAAGAGACCCTGACCTTCGACCCGCCGGTCGATTTTCATGAGGACGAGGACATCGATTTCGGCGCCCGCACCCTGCGCTGCCACGTCGAGGGCGAGGTCAAGCTGACTTATGAGGCGGTGGTCGAGAACGGCGTGCTGAAGGGCCTGCCGCCCAGCGTATCCCAGCATGACTGGGGCGAGTTGCCCGCCGAGGTCCTACCCTATCTCCAACCCAGCCGCTATTGCCCGTCGGACCAGTTCGGCCGCTTCGTGACGCGCGAGTTCGGCGACACGGCGGGCGGCGCGCGCGTGCTGGCGATCCTGAACTGGATCAGCGAGAACGTCGATTACGAGCACGGCGTGTCGGACACTGAAACCACGGCGGCGCGCACCTTCATCGACCGTGCCGGCGTGTGCCGCGACTTCACCCATCTAGGCATGACCCTGTGCCGGGCGTCGGGCATTCCTGCGCGCGCGGTCAGCGCCTTCGCTCACCAACTCAGCCCGCCTGACTTCCACGCCATCTTCGAGGTCTGGCTGGACAACGGCTGGTGGCTGGTCGATCCGACGGGCCTGGCGCCGGTCGAGGGTCTGGTGCGGATCGCCTGCGGGCGCGATGCGGCGGACATCGCCTTCCTGACGACGCAGGAGCGCTGTCAGATGGTGCGCCAGTCGGTGACGGTGGCCGAGGCCTGACCGGCCGCTACTTCGCCTTCTGCGCCGCCTTGTAGGCTTGAAGTTCGTCAATCACGTCCATCTGGCGCAGCACCTTGTTCTGCGGATCGATCAGGACGTGGGCGCCGGCCGGAACCGCGATCTGGCCGCGTCCGCCCGCCATGGCCACGGTCTGAACGCGCCCGTCGATCTCGACCTCCAGCGGCATCGGGAAGACGCCCCCGTCGCCCGTCGTCCACTCCAGCTTCAGCGCGCCGCCGTCGCGGTTCTGGGTCAGCATCGGCAGGGCGGCGTTGTAGAGATAGCCACGGAAGAACCAGCCATAGTCCTGGTCCGTCACGTCGTTGATGATCGTCAGGAAGTCGTCGGTCGATCGATACAGCGGCGCGAAATTGCCCGGCCGGGGGTCGGGTCGGCCATAGACCAGACGGGTGATGGCCTCGTGAAAAGCGGCGTCGCCGATCAGCATCCGCAGCGAATGGCTGATCAGCGAGCCCTTGGAATAGATATCGTTGCCCGGCCCGACATCGCCCTTGTAGACCTCGTCTTCCGTCTTGGGCGTGCCCGAGACGACCGGATATTTGTTGATCAGGCCCTCGCGCTGATTGGCCAGTTCGCGCTGCATATAGCGGTCGCCCAGCAGCCAGCGAGCGTAGAGGGGCTGCATGTACGACCCCAAGCCTTCGTGCAGCCACATGTCGTCGGCGTTCTGATTGGTCAGCTGGTTGCCGAACCATTCGTGGGCGAACTCGTGCTGCAATAGCCAGTCATAGCCTCGCCCGTCGATCTTGTAGCCGTTGCCGTAGGCGTTGATGGTCTGGTGCTCCATGCCCAGGTGCGGGGTCTCGACCACCCCCATCTTCTCGTCGCCGAAGGGGAAGGGGCCGACGGTGGCTTCGAAGAAGTCCAGCATCTTGGGGAACTGGGCGAACAGGCCCTGGACCTGTTCGGGCGTGTCCGATTTCAGATGCCAATAGCGCATCGGGATCGTGTTGCCGAACCGGCTGGCGTACTCGCCCGACACCTCTTCATAGGGCCCGACGTTCAGGGCGATGGCGTAGGTGTTGGGCGATTTCGCCGACCAGTTCCAGGTGGTCCAGCCGTCGCCGTGATCGACCTTTCCCAGGAAGCGGCCATTGGAGGGCGCCGACAGGGCGGACGGCACGGTGATGTGCAGATCGACCCGGCCCGGTTCGCCGTGCGGGCTGTCGATGCAGGGCCAGAAGATGTCGCAGCCCTCGCCCTGAACCGCCGTGGCGATCCATGGCTCGCCCGACGGCGCGGTGGACCAGACGAAGCCGCCGTCCCACGGCGCACGGGGCGCCACGCGCGGCTGGCCGGCGTAGGCGACGCGTAGGGAAACCGATTGGCCTGTGGCCAGGGGCTCGGGCAGTTGCACCGTCAGCCGGCCTTCGGGGTTGGACCAGCGATCGACAGCCACCTCGACCCCGTCGATCTGGACCGAGGAAATGGTCAGCAGCGTGTCCAGCTCGACGACCAGAGCGGTCAGGGGCGCCTTGGCGGTGAAGTCCAGCACGGCGACCGCGTCGATGGCCTTGTCGTCAGGCAGGACCTTGATCGACAAATCGGCCTTGTCGAACTGCATCGCCTGCTGTTCTGGCGTCAGCGGCTGATCGGTGGCCAGGGTGAAGGCGGTCGATTCGCGCGGCGTCGGCGCCGGCTGGGCGACGGTGGCGCAGGCCGACAGGGTCAGGGCGCTGGCTGCGGCCAAAAGCAAGATCTTGATGCGCATGAAGCCGTCCCTCTCTGAGGCGACAGGCTAGCGCGGGCGGGCAATGGCGCAAAGAAAAAGGCCGGTGTTTCCACCGGCCTCTTCCAGAACTCTATGTCGCGGTCGCCGATCAGGCGGCGGCTTGTTCGGCCAGCTTGGCGCGAATCTGGCGCTTGATGCGCTGAGCGGCGATCGACAGCTGCTCGTCGCGGGCCTTGACGATGAAGACGTCCAGGCCGCCCTTGTAGTCCAGGGTGCGCAGCGCGGCGTTCGAGATGCGCAGGCTGAACGTCTGGCCCAGGGCTTCCGACGTGACCTTGACCGTCTTCAGCGACGGCAGGAAGCGGCGCTTGGTCTTGATGTTCGAGTGGCTCACGTTGTGGCCGACCATGGGGCCGATACCGGTGAGTTCGCAACGACGCGACATCGTCAGATCCTTAAGGTGCGGCGTCCAGCCCGAGCGTGGGAGAGGACGCATGAAACAGTTGCGCGCGGGAACCAGCCCGCGCGAGAGGGGGCCGTATAAGGGAAGAGGCGGTTCGGCGTCAAGCCGAGTCTGGACCCATCGTCCCCACGCCTCGTTCAGCCGTCATTCAAATCCCGCCCTGTATGGCCCATATGATGACGACCCCAAAAGAGACCCAAGCAGAACAGAAGGCCCCCATGTCCCGTCCGTCCTTGATCGATCGCCTGCCCAAGCGCGCGCTCGCCGTCCTGGCCCCGGTGATGGCCGGCGGCTTCATGCTGGCCTCGCCCGCCACCGCCCCGGCCCAGACCGCCGCCCAGACCGAAGTCCTGCCCGGCTATTGGGAATACACCACCAGCGCGGTGGGCCAGCGCGACACCGAGCAGAAGTGCGTGCGGCCCAGCGAGATCAATCGATTCTTCGGCGGCCTGTCGACCAACAAGTGGCGTTGCACCTATCCGACCCGCGTAGTGGGCAACGGGAACGCCCGCTTCGAGGGGACCTGCCAGGATCGCAAGGGTCGCCGCATCGCCGTTCGCCTGAACGGGACCTACACCGAAACCAGCTTCAGCTTCCGCGGCGGCGCCCAGATCGTGCGCGGCACCCCCTATATCCCCGCCAGCATCACGGCGCGCCGCATCAGCGCCCAGTGCCCGGCCAACGCCGAATACTTCTGACCCCGGTTCTGCGAGCATCAAAAAAGGCCCCGGATCTCTCCGGGGCCTTTTCTTTAGTCCGAGACTCGAAGCTTAGGCGGCTTCGGCGGTCGGGACCGGCTTCTTGGCGCTGAGCGACTTGGCGAGCAGCTCGACGGCGGCGTCCTTGTCGATCTTGTTGGCGGCGGCGACTTCGCGCGCCATGCGGTCCAGGGCCGATTCATAGAGCTGGCGCTCTGAATAGGACTGTTCCGGCTGGGTGTCGGCGCGGTGCAGATCGCGGACCACTTCGGCGATGGAGATCAGGTCGCCCGAGTTGATCTTGGCTTCGTATTCCTGGGCGCGACGCGACCACATGGTGCGCTTGATGCGCGCGCGGCCCTTCAGGGTGGTCAGGGCCTTGGTCACGACGTCGTCGGCGGCCAGCGAACGCAGGCCGGCCGTCACGGCCTTCTTGGTCGGGACGCGCAGGGTCATCTTCTCGTGGTCGAAGGTCACGACATAGACCTCCAGCGACATGCCCGCGACTTCCTGGGTCTCGATCGCCGCCACCTTGCCGACGCCGTGCGCCGGATAGACGACCGCGTCGCCAACCTTGAACTCCAGACCAGTCTTGCTCGTCATAATCGTCCTTTCCCGGTCAGGGCCGGGCGAAACGAAGGCGCAGGAAACGCAAACAGAATCTCATCCGCCGGATCGCTCCGTCGGAGGGGATGATGTCAGGCGTCAAAAGCGGAAACGGATCACCAAACCTCTGGCCGATCCCGTCTAGGGCGGGATTCTGTCGCAAACACGGGCGGCGCGAAGTTTTCGCGGACCGCCCGATCCAATGAAACAGAACCTATCACAAATCTGCGGAATTTCAAAACGTCCACAGGGCGGACGTGCAAATACGGCAAGGCTTGAGCGCCGCCAGTCCTGAAATCAGGAACCCTTGCCCGGCTTGGGGCTGAAGTATTTCTCGTATTTGCCGGTTTCGCGCTCGTACTGCTCGCGGTCGGCGGGGGGCGTGCCCTTGACGGTGATGTTCGGCCAGACCTTGGCGTATTCGGCATTGACCTGAAGCCATTTGCCGTCCGGCTCGTCCTCGGTGTCCGGCACGATGGCGTCGACCGGGCATTCCGGTTCGCACACGCCGCAGTCGATGCATTCGTCCGGCGCGATCACCAGGAAGTTCTCGCCCTCGTAGAAGCAGTCCACCGGACACACCTCGACGCAGTCCATGAACTTACATTTCACGCAGGCGTCGGTGACGATGTAGGTCATTGGGCGAAAAACCGGTGTCGGTCTGTGAGCGGGAGGCCTGCGACATGGCGGCCACGCAACCAACTGTCAACAGCGCGGCTTAAGGCGAGAGCCATTCGCAGCGCCTTGACAGAACAGCGCCTAATCGCAACTGTATTGATTGCATATCCGCCCCATCGACAGGAACTCCCCATGCGCACCCCCTTCATGAAATACGCCGTCGTCGGCGCGGCCGCCCTCAGCCTGGTCGCAGGCGGCGCGGTCGTGGCTCAGGCCGCTCTGACCAAGAACCCCGCCGAAGTCACCGCCGGAAACTACGATCTGGATTCCGGCCACGGCAAGATCACCTGGTCGGTCAATCACTTCGGCCTGTCGACCTATACGGGCCAGTTCGTGAACGTGAAGGCGGTGCTGAAGCTGGACCCGGCCAACCCCTCGGCCTCGACGCTGACCGCGACGATCCCGCTGACCGACGTGGCCCCCAACGACGATCGGCTGAAGGCCCACCTGCAGACCGCCGACTTCTTCGACACCGCTAAATATCCGACGGCGACCTTCGTCTCGCGCTCGGTCACGGTCGACGCCGATGACGCCAACGAAGCGACCGTGGTCGGCGACCTGACCCTGAAGGGCGTGACCAAGCCCGTCACCATCGAGGTCGAGTTCAACGGCGCCGGAACCGTCATGGGCGCCTACAAGGCCGGCTTCGACGGCGAAGCGACGATCAAACGCTCGGACTTCGGCATCAACTACGCCCTGCCGGCCGTTTCCGACGAGGTGAAGCTGCACATCGAAGGCGAGTTCGTCATTCAGAAGTAGGGCCTGCCGCGCTGCGCGCGACTTAAGGCGGTTATTTTGGGCCTACCGCGCGTCGCGCTGCTTGAGGCCTTTTAGACCGTAAGCGAATACAGGGCGCGGGCCTCTTCGGCGGGCCCGCGCCTTTCGCCCAGCCCCTCGACCTTCAGGCTGGTGACGCGTCCGTTCTGGGCGAAGGTCAGCAGGTCGCCGACGTGAACGCACCGGCTGGGCTTGTCGAGCCGCGTCTCGCGCCCCTGATGCGTCAGCCGCACCGCCCCCCGCTCCACCAGACCGGCCGCCAGGCCGCGCGTCTTTACGAACCGCGCGCGCCACAGCCAGATGTCGATGCGACAGGCGTTCTCGTTCAAGCCTTCGCCTTTCGACGCGGCCGACGACGCTTGGGTCGCGCAGGCGGCGCTTCGGTCAGGACGGCCAGCGCCGCGAAGGGCGAGTCCTTGACGATCTTGGGCGCTGCGCCCGGCTTGTCGGGCATGCGGGCGCGTTCGACCTTAAGGGCGGCGATGATCTGTTTCGCCTGATCAGAACGCCAACCCAGATCCGTCAGGGCCTCGTCGGACAGCCGGCCGTGATTGGCGGCCCGCAGCTCGGCCATCTTCTCCAGCGTCTCGACCGGCGCCAGCCACCGTCCCGCCAATCGCAATCCCTGCGATGACAACAGACGCGCCGAGGGCGGCTCCACGGGCGCGAGGATCAGATCGGGCGTCGCCGGGATCAGCGGCGCGGCGACAAAGGCCTGGGCGAAATGGCGCGCGCGCGGCTTCTGAAGACCAGGCAGCCACACCGAATGCACCCCGATGCGGATCGCGAAACTGCGCAGCGTGCGGCGCTCGACCTGGCTGAGCGCGGCCAGATCGCGCTCGACCTCGCGCCGGTCGATCACGCCTCCGGCCTCGATCAGGCGAAAGGCGATGCCCCTCGGCAGACCTTTCAGCGCGCCGCTCTCGACCGCCTGACGCAGCCGTCGCAGATCGCGCAGCGCCCGGCCCGCTTCCGCCGCCAGCCACGCCTCGATCCGGCGCTGGGCGCGCTCGCGGGCGGGCGTCGGTCCCAGATCGCCCAGCAGGCGCACGGAGGGCGTAAAGGGATCGACCCCTTGCGGCGTCGCATTGATCTGCGCCGTCAGCACGCCGCGCCACAGCACCGCTCCGTCCGGCGTGACCGAAAACCCGTCGTCGGTCTCGGCCGCCAGACGTCCCAGCCGTCGATTGATCTCGGGCGTCACCGCACGCACGGCCGCCTGACGCAGGGTGCGGTCTTCCAGGGCCGAAGAGCCCTTCTCCATCTGGAAGCGCACGCCCTCCAGCTGGCCGACGACCTGTCCCTCGACCGTGACCTCGCCGTCATCGGCGACGCCGGCAAACGTGTCTTCGCGCACGTTCAGCGCCCGCATCAGGGCGGTGGTGCGGCGATCCACGAACCGGGCGGTCAGCCGCTCGTGCAACACGTCGGACAGCCGGTCCTCCAGCGCGCGAGTCTTGTCGCGCCAGCCTTGCGCGTTGTGGACCCAGTCCGGCCGGTTGGCGATGTAGGACAGGGTGCGCACCGCCGACAGCCGCGCCGACAGCTGGTCGATCTGACCGTCGTCACGATCCACGAAGGCGAAGCGCGGCGCCATCCAGTCGTCGGTCAGCCGGCCGCGCTTGCCGGTCAGGGCGTGAAAGACGTCCTTGGCCAGCCGGGCGTGTTCATCCAGCGTCGTCTTCTGGAAGTCGGGCAACTGGCACGCCTCCCACAGACGCATGACCGCCCCGCGCGAGCGCCCGATGCGGGCCACCTCCTCGTCCTTGATCAGGCGACGCAGCAGGGTCTCGTCCAGCGCCTCCGCCGTCAGGCTCAGCCCCGATCGCTGGGGCGTCACCGTCAGCGAGCGCAGCAGGTCGGGCAGGGTGTCGAAATCCAGCCGGGCGTTCCGCCACTCCGCCGCCTCGATCGGATCGAACCGATGCTCGACCACCTGTTCGACCAGATCGGGGTCCAGATCCTCGGCCTCGGCCGTGACGCCGAAGGTGCCGTCGCGCAGATGTCGGCCCGCCCGCCCGGCGATCTGGCCGATCTCATGGGCGTAAAGCCAGCGGGTGCGCCGTCCGTCGAACTTTCTCAGGCCCGCGAAGGCGACATGGTCCACATCCATGTTCAGCCCCATGCCGATGGCGTCGGTGGCGACCAGGAAATCGACCTCGCCCGACTGATACAGGGCCACCTGCGCGTTGCGGGTGCGGGGGGACAGACTGCCCATCACCACCGCCGCGCCGCCGCGCTGACGTCGGATCAGTTCGGCGATGGCGTAGACCCGGTCGGTCGAGAAGGCGACGATGGCGCTGCGGCGGGGCAGGCGTGTCAGCTTCTTGGAGCCCGCATAGGACAGGGTGGACAGCCGGTCGCGCGTCACGATCTCGACATCCGGCACCAGGCGGCGGATCAGCGGCTCCATGGTTCCGGCGCCCAGGAACATCGTCTCGAACCGGCCGCGCGCGTGCAGCAGCCGCTGGGTGAAGACGTGGCCGCGTTCGGGGTCTGCGACCAGCTGGATTTCGTCGATGGCCAGAAACTCGACCGATCGCTCCAGCGGCATGGCCTCGACGGTGCAGACGAAATAGTGCGGGCGCGGCGGGACGATCTTTTCCTCGCCGGTGATCAGGGCGACGGCCGCCGCGCCGCGCTGTTTGACGATCCGCTCATAGATCTCGCGCGCCAGCAGACGCAGCGGCAGGCCGATCATGCCCGAGGCGTGACCCAGCATCCGCTCGACCGCCAGATGGGTCTTGCCGGTGTTGGTGGGCCCCAGGACCGCAGTCACGCGGGACGGGGCGAGGCCTGCGGACCGGTCGCTCATGTCGCGACTAAGGTGGCGACGAATCTCTTCGGGCTCAAGCGTCGCCGGCGCGCATTCCAATCCGAACCAGGGTGGAAAGGTTCGCGGCCTGCATTTTCGTCATCACCTTGGCGCGAAAGATCTCCACCGTGCGCGGGCTGATCTCCAGCCGTTGGGCGATCTCCTTGTTGGAACAGCCGTCGATCAGGGCGTCGAAGACCTGCCGCTCGCGCGGGGTCAGGGTGTCCAGTCGGGCCTTGGCGTCCTCGCGCGCGATCCGCTCGGCCTCCAGACTGGTCAGGGAGGCCAGACAGTTGGAAACCGCGTCCAGCATTCGCTGCGGATCAAACGGCTTTTCGACGAAATCCACGACGCCCGCCTTCATCAACTGAACCGCCAGCGTCACCTCGCCATGACCCGTGATGACGATCACCGGCCAGGTGCCGCCGCGCAGGCTTTTCAGACGCCCGACCAGTTCGGAACCCTGAAGCCCCGGCATCCGCACATCGGTGATGACGCAGGCGCTGCGGTCTTCGGGCAGATTGTCCAGGAAGTCGTCGGCGCTGACGAAACTGCGCGCCCGGTAGCCCGCCCCGCGCAGCATCAGCACCAGGGCGTCGCGCATAGCGGGGTCGTCGTCGATGATGAAAACGGAGTGCGGGCTCATCAGATTTCGGACTCCGTGGGACGCGGCAGACGAAACGAGAAGGTCGCTCCACCCTGAGAATTCCGGCTGACGACCAAGGTCGCGCCATGGCTCTCGACGATAGAACGCGTGACCGACAGCCCAAGGCCCATGCCGCCGGCTTTGGTCGTCGCCATCGGATGAAAGATGCTGTCGATTCTGTCGTCGGGGATGCCGTCGCCATTATCGCACACCGCGATCTCATAGCCGTCCGCGCCCAGCGTCCGGCCGGTCACCGTCACGCGCGCGCCTTCGCGTCCGATGACGGCGTCCACGGCGTTGCGCACCAGATTGGCCAGCGCCTGCTGAATCTGGATGCGGTCGGCCAGAACCTGATCGTCGTCCTCTTCGACATCCAGAGCGATCGTCGTGTCGGTGTCCTGTCCCGTCAGGGCGAAGACCGGCGCCAGGTCCAGGACGATCAGCGAGGCCCGCTCCTCGGTAAAGGACCGCGAACCTGTCGCCACCTGTTCGCGCATGCGCCGGATGATGTCGCCCGCGCGCAGCAACTGGGTCTTGGCCAGGTCAATGGTCTTGGCCGGCCCTTCCGCGGGCGGCCCCAGCCGTGTCAGTTCGGCCTGGCCGGCGTGCAAATAAACGGTGGCGGCGGTCAGTGGTTGGTTCAGTTCGTGGGCCAGGGTCGCGGCCATCTCCCCCATCGAGTTCAGACGCCAGACGCTGCTGAGCTTGTCGTTCAGGCCGCGCTCGCCTTTTCGGATCATCTCGGCCTGGCTTTGATCGCCCAGCGTCAGGACGATGTGTTCGGGGGCGATATCATCGGGCAGGACATTGGCGTGAAGCGTCAGCGGCGGCCCCGGCGTGTCTATGTTTCGGCTTGTCCAGGGGCCGGAGGATGGGCCCAGCACCTCGCCGCCTTGGCGAGCCTTCGCCAGGGCCGCATCGTCGAAGCCGGGCAGCAGCGATGCGAACGGCTGCGCCATCGCCGCCTCTCGATCCACGCGCAGCAGACCGGCGGCGGCCGGCGTCACGCGGCGCGTGCGTCCTTCACGGTCCAGGGTCACGATCGGCGTCGTGGCCACGATAGTGTCGAGCAGCATCTCGCGCAGCGCCAGATCGCGCGTCAGGGCGCGGGCCTGTTCCAAGGCGTCGATCAGCCGACGACAAACCTCGGCGATGACCCAGGCGATGACCGCAAAAAGCGCAGCGTTGGTCGCCGCATCCAGCACGCTTTCGCGATCCACCAACCACAGATTGGCCCCGATAGCCAACAATATCGCCAGCGCCACAGCCCATTTAGGCGCCAGAAAAGCCGTAACAATCACTGCCGGGACGAGCGGCAGGTAATAAAAGTTTCCGAACGGCTCGAGGACACTGCGAACCAGTGTGGCTGAAAGAACGGCCAGACATGCGATCAAGGGCCCGCTCCACCATGTCATGAATCGGAACTTCATATGACTATACTGAATGACTCAGGAGATATTCATCGTGAATGCGAGATTTCATAGCAGCGTGACCTAATACCGCATGGCTAGGTCATTTTCCTGACATTTTGTCATAGACGCATTTTTTATACGTGAAAATACGTATGTGGGGTTGTTGGATCACGCTGGCGCAGGCCTACGGCGTCTTGGGCCCTTCCGCCGGCTTTCCAAAGCAATCCCACGTACGGCCCAGTTCAGGTTCGATATTAATCATCGCCTCATCCTTAAGCTGCAGAATGAAGCAGCTCCGAGGATCGCCATGCGTCGCTCATCACCTTCTTACCGACCTTCGACCGATCGGCCGACGTCGATAACGACGCAAGAGCAAGACCTCGGAGCAGGGCGTAGCCGACCGCATGGCCGCTCTGCCGCGACCGCCACCCATTCGTTCTGAGTTACCGACCCATCGGGGGATGCTGAGTTGAAGTTGATTGAAAATATGCCCGTCGGCCGCAAGCTGTTCGCGGCCTTTGGTCTCGTTCTGGCGGCGATCGCCGTCATGGGCGCCGTCGTCATCACCAGCCTGCTCCAGCTGGACAAGGCCGGCCAGGTTCGCACGGTGGAAAATCAGATCAATCGCACCACCGCGACGGCGGAGTTCTATATCTCGCGGCAGGAAAACGCCTTGCGTGGCTACCTGCTGTCTCAGGACCCCTACTATATCGAACGCGTGGATGCGCACCGGGCCAAGTTCTTGGCTGCTGCGGATGAGTTGCGTGGTGAGTTGCCAGCCGATCGCGCAGCCCTGATCGACAGGGCGGTCCAAGGCAATGCGACATGGTACGCGAACGTCGTCGAAACCGGTTCGGCGATGATGCGCGACGGTCGCGCCGCCCAGGCTGCGCAGATGGTCGGACGCAACGGAACGGCTGACAACTATGTCGCAGCGGTCGAGGAGACGATCGACCAACTCAAGGCCGCCAACGATGTGGCGCGCAAGGCCTCGACCGAGGCTCAGGCCGCCGCCAGCCGCACGGCGCTGATCAGCACGATCGTGGGACTGATCTCAGCCTTGGTGATCGCCGTCATCGCCGGTTTCGTCGCGACGCGCTCCATCGTGCGCCCGATCTTCACGATGATCGGCTATATGCAAAAGCTGATGGCCGGCGACACCGACATCAAGGTCGCCAGCGCCGAGCGTAAGGATGAGTTCGGCAAGATGGGTCAGGCCATCGTGGCCTTCCGCGACGCCGCGATCGAGAAGGTCCGCGTCGAACGGGAGGCGATCGCCAACCGGTCCATGAGCGAGCAGGAACGCGCCGAACGCGAGGCCGAAAAGGCGCGCGAGGCCGCCGAGGACGCACGGGCCATCGCAGCCTTGGGCCAAGGTCTGTCGGCCATGTCGAACGGCGATCTCACCCACCGCATCGACATCGAATTCAGCGCCAAGTCCGCTCAGCTGAAGACCGATTTCAACGCCGCCATCTCCCAGCTGCAGCAGGCCGTTTCGGTGGTCGTCAACAACGTCTCGGGCATCCGCTCGGGCGCCGGCGAGATTTCGCAGGCCGCCGACGACCTGTCGCGCCGCACCGAACAGCAGGCCGCCTCACTGGAGGAAACCGCCGCCGCCCTGGATGAAATCACCGCCACGGTGAACAAGACCGCCTCGGGCGCCCGCCAGGCCTCGGACGTCGTCCAGGCCGCGCGCGGCGACGCCGAGAAGAGCGGCGTGATCGTTCGCGACGCCGTCCAGGCCATGACCGCCATCGAAAGCTCGTCCACCCAGATCAACCAGATCATCGGCGTGATCGACGAGATCGCCTTCCAGACCAACCTGCTGGCCCTGAACGCCGGGGTCGAGGCCGCGCGCGCCGGCGAGGCCGGTCGCGGGTTTGCGGTGGTCGCCTCCGAAGTGCGGGCCCTGGCCCAGCGTTCGGCCGAAGCCGCCAAGGAGATCAAGACCTTGATCTCGGCCTCGACGGGTCAGGTCGGCTCGGGCGTCAAACTGGTCGGAGAGACCGGCGAGGCGCTGCAACGGATCGTGGACCGCGTCGCCGAAATCGACAGCCTGGTCACCGAGATCGCCGCCTCGGCCCAGGAACAGGCCGTCGGCCTGGCGCAGGTCAACACCGCCGTCAACCAGATGGACCAGGTCACTCAGCAGAACGCCGCCATGGTCGAGCAGTCGACCGCCGCCAGCCACTCGCTGGCCCAAGAGGCGGAAAGCCTGCAGGCCTCGGTCGCTCAGTTCCGCGTCGGGTCTTCGCCGTCGCGCGCCGCTGCGCCCGCGCCGGTCCGCACCCCCGCGCCGGTCGCCAAGCCGTCGAGCCGTATGGTCGCCGCCCTGAAGACCATCGGCCGCGGCGGCGCCGCATCCAAGCCTCAAGCCACCGCCGTCGAGGACGGCTGGGAGGAGTTCTGATGACTGAAACCCTGATCCTGTCCGACGTTCTGGACCTGAATGCAGCCGAGCCTTTGAAGGCGGATCTGCTGGCCCTGCGCGGCCACCCGGTGGTTCTGGACGCCTCCGCCGTCCAGCGTCTGGGCGGTCTGTGCCTGCAGATTCTGCTGTCGGCGCGAAAGACGTGGGCGGCCGACGGCGTCAACCTAAGTTTAGGGTCTGTGTCCCAATACTGGACAGAACAATGGGCCGCCTACGGCGCGCCGGACTTCAACACCGAGGGAGCGTTGGCATGACCAAGACCGTTCTGACGATCGACGATTCACGCACCATGCGCGACATGCTGCTGATGGCGCTGGAAGATGCGGGCTATACCGTGATCCAGGCCGTCGACGGCGTGGACGGGCTGGAGACGCTGGACGCCAAGGGCGCCGACGTCATCATCACCGACATCAACATGCCCCGCATGGACGGTTTCGGCGTCATCGAGGGCGTGCGCGCCAACCCGAACCACCGCACCACCCCGGTGCTGGTGCTGACGACCGAGAGCGACGTGGAGAAGAAGGCGCGCGCCCGCGCCGCCGGCGCTACCGGCTGGATCGTCAAGCCGTTCGACCCCGTCAAGCTGGTGGACGCTGTCCGCCGCGTCGCCGCCTGATCGCTTAAAGCCCGCCGGACCCCGAACCAATGGACGCCTTCGAAGCCATCAAAGCCACCTTCTTCCAGGAGTGCGACGAACTGCTCGCCGACCTGGAAGCCAAGCTGATGCTGCTTGAACAGGGGCAGACCGATCTGGAGACGATCAACGCCGTCTTCCGCGCGGTCCATTCGGTCAAGGGCGGGGCAGGGGCCTTCGGCCTTGAAGACCTGGTCCGGTTCGCCCACGTCTTCGAGACCTTAATGGACGAACTGCGCGCGGGCCGTAAGCCGTGCGATCCGATCACCATCAAGACCCTGCTGCGCGCTTCCGACGTGCTGGCCGATCACATTCAGGCGGCCCAGGGTCTGATTCCGCCGGTGGACGAGGCGCGGTCGGCCGGCTTAGTCGCCGAAATGCAGGTCCTGACCCACGGCGGCGAGGCGCCGGTTGAGGTCGAAGAAGACGAAGACGACTTCGGCTTCACCCCCATGGCCTTCGACATGGCGCTGGACGACGCCGCGCCCCTGCCCATCGAGGATCTGGCCGGCGACTTGGGCGCCGACGCGCCGTCGCCCGGCTGGCGCGTCGTGTTCAAGCCCATGGGCCGGATGTACGTCAACGCCAACGAGACCAGCCTGCTTCTGCGCGAACTCGGCCGCCTCGGCCCGGTCACGGTCGTCGTGGACGACAGCGCGACGCCGACGCTGGACGCCCTTTCGGTCGAGGACGGCTGCCTGACCTGGACCGTCGATCTTGATGCCGACGTAGACGAGGCCGCCGTGCGCGAGGTCTTTGATTTCGTCGAAAGCGACTGCGAACTGACGATCACGCCCCTGGGGGGCGGCGCCGCCGACGCGACAGACATGGGCGCCTTCGCCGAAGAACCGGCGGCCGTCCTGCCCGCCAGCGACGAGCTGGACATCGCCGCCCTGCTGGCCAAGGCGAGCGGCGCGGCCGCCGAGCCTGCGCCCCAGCCTCAGCCTGAAGCCATCCCCTTGGCCGCTGTCGAGCCAGAGCCCGCGCCGGCTCCCACCTTCACCCCGCCAGTCGCCGCCCCTGTCGTCGCTGCGACGACGACTTCCGCCCCGGTCGCCCCCGTCGCGGCCGCGCCGGTGACGATCCGAGTCGATCTGGATCGCGTGGATCGCCTGATCAACGTCGTCGGCGAACTGGTCATCCAGCAGGCCATGCTGTCGCAGCGTGTTTTGGAAAGCGGCCTGGCCCGGTCCTCCGGCATCGCGCTCGAAATGGAAGACCTGGAACTGCTGACCCGCGAGATCCAGGACAGCGTCATGGCGATCCGCGCCCAGCCGGTGAAGTCGGTGTTCCAGCGCATGCCGCGTCTGGTCCGCGAAGTCGCCGACATGGTCTCCAAACAGGTCCGTCTGGTGACCGCCGGGGAGGATACCGAGGTCGACAAGACCGTGGTCGAACGCTTAGCCGAGCCCATCACCCACATGCTGCGCAACGCCATCGACCACGGACTGGAAACGCCCGAAGAGCGCGTCGCCGCCGGCAAGCCGGCCGAGGGCACGGTGCGCCTCGCCGCCCTGCACCGCTCGGGTCGGATCGTCATCGAAATCTCCGACGACGGCCGCGGCATCAACCGCGAACGCGTCAAGAAGATCGCCGTCGACAAGGGTCTGATCGCCGCCGACGCCCCCCTGACCGACGAGCAGATCGACAATCTGATCTTCGCGCCGGGCTTCTCCACCGCCGCCGTCGTCTCCGACATCTCGGGCCGGGGAGTGGGCATGGACGTGGTCAAACGCTCGATCCAGGCCCTGGGCGGTCGCATCTCCATCAGCTCGGTTCCGGGCAAGGGTTCGACCTTCACCCTCAGCCTGCCGCTGACGCTGGCGGTGTTGGACGGCATGGTGGTCACCGCCGCTGAACAGACGCTGATCGCGCCGCTGCCGGCCATCGTCGAGAGCCTGACCCCGCAGGCCGTGGACCTGCATTTCGTCGGCGGCGTGGATCCCGTCATCCGCTTCCGCGACCGGTTCCTGCCGCTGATCGACGTGGCCTTGATCATGGGCTTCCGCGAACAACCGATGAACCCGACCGAAGGCGTCGCCGTGGTCGTCGAAACCGAAGGGGGCCAGCAGGCGGCCCTGCTGTTCGACGCCATTCAGGGCCAGCGCCAGGTGGTCATCAAGAGCCTGGAAACCAACTATCAGCAGGTCGAGGGCGTCGCCGCCGCCACCATCCTGGGCGACGGGCGCGTGGCCCTGATCCTGGATGTCGATGTGCTGGTCACCGACATGCGCCGCAAATCCGTCCGTCTCGATTTCAAGCTCGCGAGCTGAACCATGACCGAAGCCAAAGATCTCCAGCGTGAATTGATCGCCTTCCGCATCGGCAGTCAGGAATTCTGCGTCGACATCATGTCGGTGCGCGAAATCCGCGGCTGGACGCCGGCGACGCCTCTGCCCCGCTCGCCGGGCTATATGAAGGGCGTCATCAACCTGCGCGGCACCGTCCTGCCGATCATCGATCTGGGCGCGCGCTTCGGCCTGACGACTTCGGAACCGACGGCGCGCCACGTCATCATGGTCGCCCATATCGGCGGCCGCATGGTCGGCCTGCTGGTCGATGCCGTCTCTGACATCCTGCAGATGAGCGAGGCCTCGGTCCAGCCGACGCCCGACGTCGCCAGCGATCAGGTCAAGACCTTCGTCAAGGGCATCTTCTCGATCGACGGCCGCATGATCAGCCTGATCGAACTGGATTACATCCTGCCGCAAGTCGAGGCCGAAGCCGCATGACCGCCGCCGCGGGTCGGGGATCGATCGTCGAGGGCGAGTTCGTCTTCACCGCCGATGATTTCCGCCACATCGCCCAGATGCTGCACGCCCACGCCGGCATCGCCCTGAACGAGGGCAAGGCCGCGCTGGTCTATTCGCGGCTGGCCAAGCGCCTGCGCACCCTGGGTCTGACAAGCTTCCGCGACTACTGCGCCCTGGTCGAGGGCGTGGACGGTGTGGACGAGCGTCAGAAGATGACGGCGGCCCTGACCACCAACGTCACCCGCTTCTATCGCGAACCGCACCATTTCGACGACATGCGCGACCGGGTCATGCCTGGACTGGCGGCCCGCGCCCGCGCCGGCGGCCGGGTCCGTCTGTGGTCGGCCGCCTGCTCGAACGGGCAGGAGCCCTATTCGATGGCCCTGACCGTGCTTCAGGCCCTGCCCGAGGCGGCCGAGCTGGATGTGCGCATCCTGGCCACCGACATCGATCCCAACATGGTCGCCCAGGGCCATGACGGCGTCTATTCCGAAGAGGCGCTGGAGCCGGCGCCCGTCACCCTGTGGCGCAAATATTTCGACCGCGCGGATCGCGGCCAGTGGGTCGCGGGCGCGCAACTGAAGCGTCTGGTCAGCTTCAAGGAGCTGAACCTGATCGGCGACTGGCCCATGAAGGGCAAGTTCGACGTCATCTTCTGCCGCAACGTCGTCATCTACTTCGACGACGCCACCCAAGAGCGCGTGTGGAAGCGGTTCACTCCGCTGATGAACCCCGGCGCGACCCTCTATATCGGCCACTCCGAACGCGTCTCCGGCCCGGCGACCAGCCAACTCCAGACCGCCGGCCTGACCACCTATCGCCTGGGTGGCGCATGAGCCCCGTCCGCGTCCTCGTCGTCGACGACAGCCTGACCATGCGCGGGCTGATCTCGGCCGCCCTGAGGTCGGATCCTGAGATCGAGGTCGTCGGCACCGCCGCCGATCCCATCGAGGCCCGCGCCGCGATCAAGGCCCTGAACCCCGACGTCATTACGCTCGACGTCGAAATGCCCAACATGAACGGGTTGGAGTTCCTGGAAAAGATCATGCGGCTGCGGCCCATGCCGGTGGTCATGGTCTCGACCCTGACGGCGGCGGGTACGGACGTGACTCTGGCCGCGCTGGAGATCGGCGCCGTGGACGCGGTGGCCAAGCCGGCGGTCGCCAGCGTCGCCGCCTTTCACGACCTGATCGGTAAGTTGAAGACCGCCGCCCGTTCGCGCGTCCGCGCCCGCGGCGACACGCCCGCCGCCGCCGAGGCCCCGCGCGCCTATCACGCCGATCCCAATCAGGTCCTCGCCATCGGCTCATCCACCGGCGGGGTCGAGGCCCTGCTGACGGTGCTCAGCGGCTTCCCGCTTGACTGCCCCGCGACCGTCATCACCCAGCATATGCCCGCGACCTTCACCGCCAGCTTCGCCGCCCGTCTGAACCGCGTCTGCGCCCCCGGCGTGACCGAAGCCGTGGACGGCGCCCCGCTGAAACCGGGCCACATCTATCTGGCTCCCGGCGGCGCGACCCATCTTGAGGTTTCAAGCGGTCTGACGCCCCGTTGCCGCCTGATCGCAAGCGATCCCGTCAACGGCCACCGTCCGTCGGTCGATGTGATGTTCGAATCCGTCGCCCGGCTGAAGCGTCCGATGACCGGCGTCATCCTGACCGGCATGGGCCGTGACGGCGCCAAGGGCCTGCTGGCCATGCGCCAGGCCGGCGGCCGCACCCTGGGCCAGGACGAGGCGACCTGCGTCGTCTACGGCATGCCCAAGGCCGCCCATGAAATCGGCGCCGTTGAGAGGCAGTTGCCGCTTCACCGCCTGTCCCCTGCCATTCTCGACCTGTGCGCCGATCCGGCTGTGCGGTCTGTCGCCTCATCGGGAGCGTAAACTATGCCCGCCGCCGCCGCACTTCACTGCCTGGTCGTCGACGATCAGATGACGATGCGCTCGCTGGTCCGCACCAGCCTGCAACAGCTCGGCGTGCGCGAGATCCGCGAGGCCGCCGACGGCGAAATCGCCCTGCGCGAGATCGTGTCCAAGCCCGCGCACCTGATCATCTCCGACTACAATATGCCGAATCTGGATGGTCTGGGCCTGCTGCGCGCCGTGCGCGCCCATCCCCCCACCTCCAAGACCGCCTTCATCATGCTGACGGGCCGCGCCGACCGCGAGTTGGTCCAGCGCGCGGTGCAGTTCGGCGTCAACAACTACCTGGTCAAGCCTTTCACCGTCGCCCAGCTGAAGGGCAAGCTGGAAGCCGTTTTCGGTCCTCTGACATGAGTTTCGCCGCCCTGAAGGGCCCGGTCGAAAAACGCGTTCACGTCGGTCAGGGCGAGCACTTCATCACGTCCGATCCCAATGTCGTGCTCAGCACCATCCTGGGGTCTTGCGTCGCCATGTGCGTGCGCGATCCGCTGGCGGGCGTCGGCGGCATGAACCACTTCCTGCTGCCCGAAGGCTCGGGCGCGGGGACCGATGCGGGGCGTCGCTACGGCGCCTATGCCATGGAGCTTCTGATCAACGACATGCTCAAGGCTGGCGCCCGACGCGACCGGCTGGAGGCCAAGCTGTTCGGCGGCGGCCGCATGTTTGACAGCTTGCGCGACGTGGGCCGCAGCAACGCCGACTTCGCCGAGAAATTCCTGCGCGACGAAAGCATTCCCGTGGTGGGCGGCAGCCTGCGCGGCGACGGCGGGCGGCGCCTGCACTACTGGCCCATCACGGGCCGCGCCCTGCAACGCGCCGTGACCGACGTTGTCGCCCCCAAACCCGCGCCCGTTATGGCCCTGGTCGATACCGGCGTCCTGGAACTGTTCTGAGCATGAGCGCCCCTCCCGAGCACGCCGATCTGCTTGCCGCCGTCGCCGACGAGCTGATGTTGGTGCGCGAAGGCATCGACGGGGTCGAAGCCTTGGTCAGCGACTTGGTTCGCCGCGCCCCGCCTGAGCAACGTCCCAACGCCCTGATCCAGGCCCAGGCTCTGGACGCCCTGACCCAACGTCTCGAAGCTTTGTCCGGCATCCTGCGCATGCTGGGCGGCGGCGCCAGCCCGTCCGAGGCCGTGAGCCACCTGTCGCTGGCCGACATGGCCGGCCGCCTTCGTCCCGCCGCCGGCGAGCCTCGCCCGCAATCCACCGCCGACGCCGGCGACCTCTTGCTGTTCTGACGCCATGCCCAACAGCGATAGGGTCAATCTAGCGCACACGACGATCCTGCTGATCGACGATCAGCCCACGTCGCTAAGTATGCTGGGGGCCATCGTTCAGGGCTTCGGCTGCAAGGAACAGATCAAATGCCCTCGGCCGAGGCGGCCGTTGAACTGTTGGCGCGCCGCTCGGTCGATCTGATCCTGATCGACTGCATCATGCCGGACATGGACGGCTATGACTTCGTGCGCTGGCTGCGGCGCGACGCCCCCGCGCCGACCCGTTATGTGCCCGTCATCATGATCCTGGGCCACGCTTCCCAGGCCAAGGTTCATCAGGGCCGGGACTGCGGCGCCAGCTTCATCGTCGCCAAGCCTCTGTCGCCATCAATGCTGTTGAAGCGGATCATCTGGCTGGGCGGCGAGGACCGTGATTTCGTCGAGTCCGAACACTATATAGGTCCTGACCGCAGGGTGCGTAACTACGGTCCGCCCCCGGGCACGGATGGCCGCCGCGAAAGCGACTTGACCGGCGAGCTTGGCGCGGCGGTCGAAGACAACTTGGATCAGGAGACGATCGACATGCTGATGAAGCCCATGAAGGTCAGCCTGTGACCGAGCCTGTCGCCGCGCCCAAGCCGTCCACCGTCCGCCGCGTTCACACCTCGCTCCAGCGCCAGATGGCGCGGCCCGGCGGCCGTCTGATTGTCGAGGCCGAATCGCGCGCCAATCAGGCTCTGGACGAACAGCACGACCATGTCTTCACCCAGCTGGCGGCCAACGTCGACGCCATCGAGGCCCTGTGCGCGACGCGCCCCCAAGACGCCCCGGCGCAGGTCTACGCTTTCGCCTCCGCTCTGGTCGATATGGCCGGCTATCTCGACATGCCGACCTTCTTCGAGGCCGCCTTCAGCCTGTGCGAGATCGCCCAACGGATGCAGGGCTCCGGCGTTTGGTCCTGGCCGTCGGTCGAGGTTCACGTGCGCGCGCTTCGTCTGACCCTGGCCGCCCAAGGCCAGACCAGCGCCGATTCCGATCGCCTTCTGGAGGGCCTGCGCGCCCTCACCGCCCACGTTCCGCCGGTCGGTTAACGACCGTTCCGTTCTCGCGGAACAAGGGTGAAACGAATCAGGACCGAATCGCTGACATCGCCCGTTTCGTTCTTTGTTCACCGCGATATCTGGTAGGTTAAGACCGCTTAACCACAAGCGCCGAGGCGCCAGCCGCCGCTTCGCCGCCGGACTTTTTCGCCGTCCCGACTTCCCCCCGCCGCCACGACCCGCTACGGCGTCGAACGTGGCCCCGTAGCTCAGCTGCATAGAGCAAGGCTTTCCTAAAGCCGAGGTCGGAGGTTGGAGTCCTCCCGGGGTCGCCATAAATTGCAATAGGTTAGCAACCTGATGAGCGTGTTTGGGTCCGACTTGGGACACAGTGGGGACACAAAAGCTGCGGTTTCATAGGGTTCCGCCGAGTTTCAAACCCACGTCGGATCAACGTTTGGAGCTTGAGACAGGATCATTGCCGCTCCAAGCAGCGACGCGAGAGCGTATCTGTGAAAGCTAGACCTGACCCAGATCCAGCTTAATGGTGAGCGACAAGCTAAGGCGGAAAGCTATCGCCCCATCTAGTGCGTCCTGTGCTGACTCATTGCAGACCTTCATAGGAGCAGCTTGTACGGCGGCACCCGAACCGAAAGTCAGCCTCAACGTGACCACGACAGCATCGGCCGCCCAAACTAAAGGTGCACAAGATCGGCGTAGGCCCGGGTTGACCCAAAGAGGACCGCCAAGTTTCATGTCCGCCCTCGATGGCGAGACGTTCGGTGGCAAGGGCGGCTACGACGAACCAAGCGTTGTGAAACAGGCCCCCGCGGCCGAGCAAAAGCAGACGGTTACCAAGATAGATCGGGTTGCGGCTCCAGGCGAGCGGGCCGGTAGTAACCGGAGCGGTCGCCGCTCCGGTGTGGCAGAATGTTGGCGTGTCACCTCCGCATCTCGAGCATGGCTCAGAAATCCAGATCAAGGGCGAGCCCGCTAGGAGGTCACCGGCGGCGAAGACGCCCAGGAATAGGTGAACGAGAATCACAGACGCGCCGTCGGGAGCTTAACAAAGACGGCGTCGCCAATTTTCAGCCAAATCGCTCAACTCTTGCTTGAGGCATGATAGGGAATGAGCATGTTGAAAGTCCGCGCGCTGCCTACGGTCTGTGCCGACCGGCCCACCAGTTCAGTCTGCTCAGGCTGTGGTGCGCGTGCGTTCAGCGTCTGCGACGCGTTGTCGGAGGTCGATCTTGGGCGATTGGACTCGATCGCAGAACGCGTAGCGCTAGCGAGCGGCGACGTCTTGGCCAATGAGGCCGAACCGGTCGTAAACGTCTTCAATATCACCTCGGGCGCTATGCGGATTTACAAGCTGCTGCCCGATGGTCGCCGCCAGATCACCGGTTTCCTGTTCGCCGGGGATTTCATTGGACTGACGGCGGGGGCGACCTACGCCTTCTCTGCTGAGGCGATCGAGGACACGACCGTATGTCGCTTCCGGGCCTCGGAATATCGGGCCCTGGCGCGAGAGCGGCCCAGTCTGGAAGCGGCCTTGCTGAGCCGGGCGATGCATGAGCTGACGGCGGCGCAGGATCAGATGCTGCTGCTTGGTCGCAAGACCGCGCGTGAACGCGTGGCCAGCTTTCTGGTGACGATGCTTTCGCGCGATCCCTTACGCCCCGCTGGCGACAACGCCGTGCGATTGCCGATGACCCGATCCGAGATCGCGGACTATCTCGGACTGACGATCGAGACCGTCAGTCGCGAGCTGACCAAGTTGAAGACCAGCGGCGTCATCCATGCCGTTTCCCTGCACGACTTGCGGATCGAGCGCCCTGACCGCCTGAAAGACATGGCGAACGGCGCATCCTAGGCGGCCATGTCATCCAGGGGGCAGGTCAGACGAAGATGTCCGTCGCTGCCCAGCCCTTCGACCCGGATGGAGCGGTCGCAGAGCGCCATCGGCGACGCCCGGTGGCTGACCAAGATCAGGCCTTGCCCCCGCGCGACCAGGCGGTTCTGAAGGCGGCCCAGGATTTCGGCCTCCGTCGCGGCGTCCAGGCCTTCCGTCGGTTCGTCAAGCACCAGCCAGGGCGCATCGCGCAGATAGGCGCGCGCCAAGCCGAGACGCCGTCGTTCTCCGCCGGATAGCCGCTCTCCGTTCGGTCCGACGGGGGCGTCCAGCCCCAGCGGTTCGGCGCGGAGCCGGTCGCCGAGCGCGGCATCGTCTAGCGCCGCCCAAAGGGCCGCTTCGTCCGCCGGCCCTGCAAGCAACAGATTCTCGCGCACCGTTCCGTTCAGCAGACGGACATCCTGCGCCGCATAGGCGAACAGCCGGCGCCGATCCTGCGGTGCGATGTCGAGGGCGTCTATTCCACCGAGCCGCATCTCGCCGGCCTGGGGCGTCCTTAGCCCGATCAGGTGTTCGATCAGCGTCGTCTTGCCCGCGCCGGAGGGACCGAAGATGCCGAGGCGGTAGGGCGGCGCCAGCTCGGCGCCAAGGTTTCCGAGACCGAGCGCCGCACCGCTGAGCGGTCGACCGTGACGGGAGGACGCCGTGGACATGGCGGCGTCGAGGCGAGACAGGGCCTGGGCGGCGGAGCCGTTCTGGTGCAGGGCAACGACCAGCCCGCCGGCGGATTCGACACCCATCACCGCCGCCAAGGCCGCGAGCGCGATCAGCGGCAGATCGGCGGAGGATGCGGCGGGGATGACGACGCCGACCGCGAGGGCGCTCGCCGCCGCCTGCCACACGGCCATCCAGCCGCCCGAGCGGGTCAGGGCGATCTGCGCCGCGTCGTGATTGGCGGCGACCTGCGCGACCTGCGCGCACGCCCAGTCGTCAAGACCGTAGGCCTTCAACTCGGGCGCGGCGGCCTCCAATGCGGCGAGGCGATCCTTTACCGCGCCGGCGCCGATCTGGACTGCTCGGCCGGCGGGATCGGCGAGGCTGCGCGCGATCAGAACGCCGCCCAAGACAGCCGCGATCAACACGCCGAGCAGGGCCGCGCCGGCGAAAGGGGAGGCGAGGCCGGCCAGCAGCGCGGCGGAAACGGCGCCGGCGCCTAGGCTCCAGGGCACCGAGCGGCGCACTAAGAGCGTCTGAACTGCGTCGACGTCCTGAACCAGGCGGGCGGAGACCTCGCCGGACGACAGGTTCAAGGCGCGCTCGGCCGGGCCTGTGGCGATGGCGTCGAACACCTGCGGGCGCAGGCGGGCGAGCGCCTTCAAGGCGGCCTCGTGGCCCGCGACGCGCTCGACATAGCGGCCGCCGGTGCGGACGATGGCCAGCAGGCGGATGATGGCGCTGGGCATCATATAGTTGAAGCTCTGGGCGGCCGCCGCGCCCGCCAGGCCCGCAAAGGCTGCGCCCGTGATGAACCAGCCCGACAGCCCCAACAGACAGACGGCCGCCACCGAGACGACAGCGCCGCCGGCCGCAGCGAGCCGAAGCCGGGCGCGTTGAGCCTGAGTTTGGGCGGCGATCAGGCCGGCGATGCGCGACGGGACTCTCATAGCGTCACCACGCGGTCGGCCAGGGCGGCGACGGCTGGCGAGTGGGTGGCGATCAGGGTGGTGCGGCCGCGCGCGGCCTGACGGATGACGTTGAGCATGGCGCGTTCCGAGGCCGGATCCAGATTCGCGGTCGGCTCGTCCAGCACGAGAAGCGGCGCGCGCTTCAGGATGGCGCGGGCGAGGCCCAGTCGACGGCGCTCGCCGCCCGACAGACCGCCGCCACGCTCGTCGATGCGGCGATCCAGATCGCCGAACAGGCCCGCCGTGCGCGCGGCCAAGGCGATGCGGCCGGGGCAGGCGGTGCGATCCGCCAAGGCGATGTTCTCGCTCACGGTCCCAGGCGTCACGATCGGGTGCTGGCTGGCCCAGGCGACCCGCCCGGCGATGTCGCCGCACTGGCTGAGCCGCGCACCGCCCACCTCGACCTCGCCTCGCGTCAGGGGCGCGAGGCCGAGCAGCAGATGCAGTAGGCTGGACTTGCCTGCGCCGCTGGCGCCCATCATCGCCACGATCTGGCCCGGCGCGATGTCGAGGTCGAACCCGTCGATGACCGGCGCTGAGCCTTCATAAGCGATGGCGACATCGCGAAAATGGATGGCGGGCGCCAGATCGCCGAGGCGCGCGCGCTGGGCCGGGCGCGGGTGTGGCGTGATCAGGGATGGGGCCGCGGCCTCGGCGGCCTGGCGATCATGATAAGCGGCCGCCAGGCGGCGCAGCGGCGCATAGACTTCGGGCGCCAAGGCCAGAACGAAGAAGGCGCGCGACAGGTCCAGCGTCTCCGGAACCGGGAAGGGCAGCAGCCGCAACAGGTTGAAACCGCAATAGACGGCGATCAACGCGACCGACAAGGCCGAGAAGAACTCCAGCACGCCCGACGACAGGAAGGCGATGCGCATGACGCGGGCGGTGCAACGCTCCAGCTCGTCCGAGGCCTGGGCGATCTGGGTGGTTGTGCGGCCAACGGCGTCGAAGGCCAGGATGGCGGGCAGGGTGCGGATACGGTCGATGAACAGGCCGGACAGCCGCTCAAGCGCCTGAAACTGACGACGGCTTTCGCCCGCCGCAGCCGTGCCCGCCAGCACCATGCCGACGATGAAGGGGAAAAGGGTGAACAGCAGGATGCCCGCCGACACCGGGCTGGCGATCGCGGCGGCGGCTATGACCAGGAGCGGCGAAACGCCTGCGGCGAGGCGCAAAGGTGCAAATCGTGAATAGTAGCCGTCCAGCGCGCCGACCCCCTCTACCAGGGCCGTCATCTGCGCGCTGGATCGCCGTCCTCGCCCGAACAGGTCTGACAGCAGGCGGCCTCGGACGTCGGTCTTTACCGCCCGACCCTGCTTCGCGCCGACGATCACGGCGGCCTGGCCGATCAGGCCGCGCGCGATCAGACTGAACACAGCCAGGGCCAGCCACGGCGCGGCGGCGGCCGGCGATACGGTCAGGCTTGAGATCGTCAAAGCCAGCCCCGCCGCGAAGCCGATCGCAGGCGCGACGTCCGCAATGGTCAGGACGCCGGTCAGCAGAGCCAGTCGCCTCCATGGACGACCGATCTGCTTCAACCAGGCGGCCGCAGAGACAGGGACGATTGGCACGGCGCTCATCAGCGGACTCCAGCGCTCGGCGCAGGCCGCGCGCCACTGGGCGAAACGTCGTTGGACGAAATGTCCAAGGACCAGGCGTCCAATAGGGCCGGGCGTTCGCCGGCGCTTTGATCGAGATCAAGGCGGGCGACCTGCGCACCGCCTACGGCCGACGAAACGTCGGTCCAGCAGACCGATTCCTCGGAGCAACGCCATGATCGACCTCGCGGTCGTCGACCTGTCCCGGCTGCAGTTCGCGCTGACGGCCCTCTACCACTTCCTGTTCGTGCCCCTGACGCTGGGCCTGTCGTTCATGCTGGTCATCATGGAGTCGATCTATGTGATGACCCGCCGGCCCATCTGGCGGACGATCACCCGCTTCTGGGGCGTCTGCTTCGGCATCAACTTCGTGCTGGGCGTCGCGACCGGCATCACCATGGAGTTCCAGTTCGGCATGAACTGGAGCTATTACAGCCACTATGTCGGCGACATCTTCGGTGCGCCGCTGGCCATCGAAGGGCTGATGGCCTTCTTCCTGGAGGCGACCTTCGTCGGACTGATGTTTTTCGGCTGGGACAAGCTGAAGCCGCACGCCCACCTGTTCGTCACCTTCATGGTCGCGCTGGGCACCAATCTGTCGGCTCTGTGGATCCTGATCGCCAACGGCTGGATGCAGAACCCGGTCGGCGCCGCCTTCAATCCCGACACGATGCGGATGGAGGTGACGGACTTCATGGCCGTGCTGTTCAACCCGGTTGCACAGGCCAAGTTCGTTCACACCGTCTCGGCCGGCTATGTCTGCGCCTCGGTCTTCGTGCTGGGCGTGTCGGCCTTCTATCTGCTGCGTGGCAAGCACGTCGGCTTCGCCAAGCGATCGATGACGGTCGCCTCGGCGTTCGGTCTGGCGGCGTCGCTGTCGGCCGTCGTGCTGGGCGACCAGTCCGGCTATGCCCTGACCGATAACCAGAAGATGAAACTCGCCGCTCTGGAGGCCATGTGGCACACCGAGCCTGCGCCCGCTGGCCTGACGCTGATCGGCGTTCCCTCGATGAAAGACCGCGAGACCCATTTCGGCGTCCATGTGCCGTGGATCATGGGCCTGATCGCCACCCGCACCATCGACAAGCCCGTCGAAGGCATCTTCGAACTGGTCGCCACGGCTGAGGACCGCATCGAATCCGGCGTCATCGCCTATGATGCGCTGGAGAAGGTCAAGGCGAACCCGGCCGATCCCGTCGCACGCGGTGTGTTCGAGACGCACCGCCGCGACCTGGGCTACGGCCTGCTGCTGAAGCGCCATGTCGCCGATCCACGCATGGCCACGCCTGCGCTGATCCAGCAAACGGCATGGGAGACGGTGCCGAACGTCCCGGCCCTGTTCTGGAGCTTCCGCATCATGGCGGGCATCGGAATGTTCATGATCGCCCTGTTCGGCACGGCCTTCGTGCTGTGCACCCTGCGCAAGCATCTGACGAAGTGGTTCCTGCGCCTGGCCGTCCTGGCCATCCCGCTGCCATGGATCGCCATCGAGTTCGGTTGGATCTTGGCCGAGTTCGGCCGCCAGCCCTGGGCGGTGGAGGGCGTGCTGCCGACCTTCCTGGGCGCCTCGTCCCTGACCGTACCGCAGCTGTGGGCCACGATCGTCGGCTTCACCCTGCTGTATGGCGCGCTGGCGGTGGTCGAGGTGCGGCTGATGCTCTTCGCCATCAAGAAGGGGCCGTTCCACGAACAGGAGACGTTCGGCGAACCCAGCCCCGAAGCGCCGGCCGAGCGCGTTCCCGCGCCCGCCGTGGCCTGACCCAAGACCTTAGGACATCCGACAATGGATCTTCCCCTCGACTTCGCCACGCTTCGCCTGATCTGGTGGGGGCTGCTGGGCGTGCTTCTGATCGCCTTCGCCCTGACCGACGGTTTCGACCTGGGCGTCGGCGCCCTTCTGCCCTTCGTCGCCAAGACCGACGAGGAACGCCGCATGGTGATCAACACCGTCGGCGCCACCTGGGAAGGCAACCAGGTGTGGTTCATCCTGGGCGGCGGCGCCATCTTCGCCGCCTGGCCTTTCGTCTACGCGGTCAGCTTCTCAGGCTTCTACCTGGCCATGTTCCTGGTGCTGTCCGCGCTGATCCTGCGGCCGGTGTCGTTCAAATATCGCTCCAAGCGGGCGTCGCCGAAGTGGCGGTCGTTTTGGGACTGGTGCCTGTTCATCGGCGGCTTCGTTCCGGCCCTGGTGTTCGGCGTCGCGGTGGGCAACGTTTTGTTGGGCGCGCCCTTCCATCTGGATGGCGACCTGCGGTCCTTCTACGACGGCACGCTGCTCGGCCTGTTCACCCCCTTCAGCCTGATCGCCGGCCTGTTGTCGGTGGCCATGCTGGTCCTGCACGGCGCGGCCTGGTTGTCGGTCAAGGCCGAGGCCGGCCCGGTGATGGAGCGGGCGCGTCTGTTCGGCACGGTCGCCGCTGTTCTGGCCCTGATCCTGTTCGCGGTCGGCGGACTGTATGTCGCTTACGGCGGCCTGGGCTACAGGATCACCGGCGCGCTGGACGTCAACGGTTTCTCCAATCCGCTGCGCACGACCGTCCAGGCCGCGCCCGGCGCCTGGCTGGATAACTACGGTCGCTATCCGTGGATGCTGATCGCGCCGGCCCTGGGCTTCCTGGGCGCGCTGGCCGGCCTGATCGGGATGTGGCGGCGTTCCGCGCCGCTGGCGTTCGGCGGATCGTCGCTGTCGGCCGTCGGCATCATCTCCACCGTCGGCCTGTCGATGTTCCCCTTCATCCTGCCCAGCTCGGTCAATCCGCAGTCCAGCCTGACGGTGTGGAACGCCTCATCCAGCCATCTGACCCTGTTCATCATGCTGATCTGCACCCTGATCTTCCTGCCTCTGGTGCTGCTCTACACCGCCTGGGTCTATCGCGTGCTGTGGGGCCGGACATCGACCGCCGCCCTCAAGACCAACCCCGACCTGTACTGACCCTTAGGAGCGCAGAACCATGTGGTATTTTTCCTGGATCCTGGGGCTTGGCCTGGCCGTCGGTTTCGGCGTGCTGAACGGCCTGTGGCACGAGTTCCATCTGTTTGACGAAGGGGACGCCGGCCTGTCCACGCCCGACGCATCGAAAGAGGGCGATGTCCCTCTCTAGCCCCGCGCGCCTGTCCGTTCGCGACCTGATCGCGCGCTATGACGCCCATGCGCCGCGCTATACCTCCTATCCGACGGCGGCACAGTTCACGCCTGCCGTCGGACCCGGCGAATGGGCCGACTGGCTGGGGCGCGCGCCCTCCGATCAGCCGGTCTCGCTGTATCTCCACCTGCCGTTCTGCAAGCGGCTGTGCTGGTACTGCGGCTGCAACACCCGGGCGGTGAACCGGGCGGGCGTCATCTCCAGCTATGTCGATCTGCTGCTGCGCGAGGCGGATCTGGTTCTGGCCCGGATTGGCCGGCCGGTCCGTGTCGGATCGATCCATCTGGGCGGCGGCACCCCGAACATGCTGTCGCCGGAGGATCTTGAGCGACTGTTCGCCGGTCTGTCCGCGCGGTTCGACCTGGGCGACTGTTTCGAGGTCGCCGCCGAGTTGGATCCCGAAGTCCTGACGCAGGAGTGGGTCGAGGCGGCGGGCCGCATCGGCCTGAGCCGCGCCAGTCTGGGGGTGCAGGACCTGTCGCCGCGTGTCCAGGCGGCGGTGAACAGGCCCGAACGTTTCGAGACCATCCGCTGGGCGGCCGAAGCCTTGCGGGGGCAGGGCGTGACCTCCCTCAACCTGGATCTGATGTACGGCCTGCCGCTTCAGGCCGTCGAGAACGTCATCACCACCCTGGGCCAGGTCACGACACTGAGGCCCGAACGGATCGCCCTGTTCGGCTATGCCCATGTGCCGTGGATGAAGCCGCATCAGCGGTTGATCAACGACGCCGACCTGCCGGACGCCGAAGCGCGCTTCGCCCAGAGCCAGGCGGCGGCGCGTTATCTGGTCGGCAAGGGATGGCAGGCGATCGGGCTGGATCATTTCGCCCTGCCGCACGACGGGTTGGCCGCAGCGGACCGGGCCGGACGCCTGCATCGCAACTTCCAGGGCTACACCACCGACGCCGCAGAGGTGCTGATCGGCCTGGGCGCCTCGTCGATCAGCCGCACGCCCAAGGGTTTCGTTCAAAACCACGCGCAGGAACTTGATTGGCGCCGCGCTGTCGAGGCCGGCGATCTACCGGTCGCCCGAGGCGTCGCCCTGACCGAAGGCGACATGTTCGTCAGCGAGATTATCGAGCGGCTGATGTGCGACTTCGTCGTCGATCTTGCGCCCATCGTTCGACGTCGCGGTCGAGACCTGTCGGACGTCGCCGGCGCCTTGTCCCTATTGGAGCGCTTCGTCGACGATGGTCTGGTGCGGATCGACGGGACGGTGGTAGCGGTGACCGACCTAGGCCGTCCGTTCGTCAGGGCGGTTTGCGCCGCCTTCGATCCCGGTGCGGCGGCTCTTCAGCAAAGGCATGCGCGGGTGGTGTGAGTGGACAGATTGTCCACCCCCTGAACGATTTGCGCTGGATCAAGGCCGAGGCGTCCACCGAGGCGCACACCCCGCTCAGACGCCTGACGAAGGCCGCACGAGGCGGCCAGGGCGTCGGGGATCAAAAGATGAAAACCAAGACCCTGCTGCTTGCCGCCGTCGCCTTCACCGCATGCGCCGCGCCAGCCCTCGCTCAGACATCCGTCGCCTGGGAGGCGCCGAAGAAGGGCGACTTCCTGGTGAGCGGGCGCGTCACCGATGTCTTCTCCCAGGCCGATGACGCCATCACTACGGCGGCGGGCGCGGACACCGGCCTGAAGGTGGATGTGGGCGACAGCGTCATGCCGACCCTGGGCTTCACCTACTTCCTGACCGATCACCTCGCGGTCGAGGCGATCCTGGGCACGACCCAGCACGAGATTCGCGCCCAAGGCGGCGCGACGGACGTGGCCGTGCATGAGGCCTGGGTCCCGTTCGATCCGTCCCGCGGCCGAGTGGAAAGCGCCGATAAGGGCTTCGCCGAGGATCGTCTGATAGTCCTCCAGAGCGGTGTCGGAGATCACGTCCACGAGCTCGGTCATGAGCGCGCGCCCGAGCTGGATCAGGGCGTCCTCGGTCGGGTGCGGACGCGCATCCCCCAGGGACGCGGTCAGGTCGTCGAAGGCGGAGTCGGACTTCGAGGAAGCGGAGAAGGCGGTGTTGAAGTGGGTCATCGAACCATTCCTTTTGAAGAAGAGAATGTCGAAGCGCCCCATGCGCAACGACCCCGGCTTTGGCCACGGCGGGGTCCCCGGCAGTCACCGGAGCGGAGGGCCGCTTGCCCTCCGTGGAGGGGAACGGCGAAGCCGTTGACTTCCGGGGTGCCGTGACAAAGTCGGAGGGCGTTGTGTGGGGGCAAGTCGTCGTCGCCCTTCGCGACGACGACCCCATTCGGCGCCGTCGCGCCGATACGGACGAGAAGGCATCGATCTTCTCGTCCTTCGACGCCGGCGGGCCGGCGGCGCACCCCCAGGCGAGCGAGCCGTCCTCAAGGCGCGACGCCCGCGAGGCGTATAAGGCCCTCCACCGACAGCGGTGCGGGCCGATAGGCGATCGCCGCGTGGGCGGCGCAGAAGGCTCCGCGTTCAGACGGACGACCGCAGAGGCTGAAGGCGGCGTCACCCGGTTCGCCATACGGCCAACGGCAATCTGTCCGCCTCACCGACAGGATGGTCGCGACGCCATCGGGCGGAGGCTCGGGCGCCAGGCGATGCGCCGCCGCACGCTGAGGCCGGGCGCCTGGGCGCCCCTCCGAGAGGCCGAGGCGAGCGACCTTGCCGAGGACGGCGTTGCGGGTGAGGCCGCCGCCGAGCTCCAAGGCGATGGTCTCGGCGCTCCGCCCTTCGGGCCACAGGCGCTTCAGCAGATTGATACGGTCTTGGGTCCAGGCGGACATGGCGGTCTCCTTCGTCGAGCCCCGATGGCTCGCCCGACCGCGCCCTTCCTCCGGCCTTCCCGTCGCCAGCACGAAGAAGGGCCCGAGGCGCAGCGCGCCCGGGCCCTTCAAATCTCCCCTTCCGATCAGAACGGGATGTCGTCGTTGAGATCGTAGCCGCCGCCCGCCTCGACGCCGCGATCGGCGACGCCGGAGCGGTCTTCAGACGGTTCGCCGGCGACGCGCCGGTTCTTCAACCGGATGTCGCTGACGACGAGGCGGAGGTCGTAGTGCTCCACCCCGTCCTTGCCGGTCCAGGTGTCGTTTTCGACATGGCCCTGGATCACGACGCGGCTGCCCTTTCGAGCATAGGGCTGGATGTAGTTTTCAGCCGTCGCCTCGTTGAAGCAGATGCAGTTGAAGCCGGTGGTCCGCTCGCCGGGTTCACCGTTGGCGCGCCGGAAGCGGGTGGTTTCCACGACGCGGAAGCTCGCGCGCTTCTTGCCGGAGCCTTGCGCCGACAGGATGGAAGGGTCTGCGGCCAGATAGCCTTCGAGGGTCAGGGTTTGCATGGTCAGTCTCCTTGAAATCAGGATGAGGGGTTGAGGATCAGGCGGCGGCGCGGTCGCCGTCGCCAAGGAAGAAGCCGCGCCGGAGCTGGACGGAACCCTGGCGAGGGTCTCATAGGTGACGGGGGACGCTCCCGCGAGGAAGCCGAGACGCCCGGACGGCAGGGCCAGCGACCGGTCCCGGGGCGCCAACAAGGTCTGCGCCCCGAGTTCGAGGCGAACCCTCGGCCTGGCCTTGGCGCGTTCGGGCACGGCCGAGGCCAGGGCGGCGCAGGCGGCGAGATCCTCGCCGTTCGCGAGCGCAGCGACTGCTGCGCCGCCCTCGAGCCGGTCCAGAACCAGCAGCCCGGTCTCGACGCTGGTGCCGTGCCTGGAGAAGGCGCGTGGCGGAAAGCCGATCCGGGCGACGACACGCCCCCTGGCGCTCAGTCGACGCATCAGACCCTCGTCGATGAGGGCGGTGATCGGCACGACGGCGGCCAGACGCCCGCCATCGGCCAGGGCCGAGAAGGCTCCGGTCAGATGCGCCTCCAGGTCGGTGAAGGGCGGATTGCAGACCGCGACGTCGAAGCCGCCCGCGCCCGGCAAAAGGTCCTGGACGCGACGTCCATCAAGACGTGACCGCGTCGCCGAAGCGAAGAGGCCGTCGAGCAGGACGGCGCGCCCCTCGGCCACTTCGTTCAGCGTCAGAACTCCGCCGCAGGCTTCGGCCACGATAGCGATCAGGCCGGTGCCCGCCGAAGGCTCCAGCATCTTGTCGCCCGGGCGGACCTGGCCCGCCAGCACCACGAGCGCCGCCAGTTCCGGCGGGGTCGAGAACTGGTCCAGGGCGATCTGATCCTCGCTGCGTCGGCTGTGGGTCAGGCCCAGGGCGCCGACCGTCGCCAGAAGGGCGGCGATGGCGGCCGGCGCGTCCTCGAGCCGCGACACCTAGGGCGCCAGCCGGCGGATCTGCAGAACGGTCGCCGCCTCGATGG
This sequence comes from Brevundimonas sp. BT-123, assembly GCF_026105875.1. GTDB lineage: Bacteria > Pseudomonadota > Alphaproteobacteria > Caulobacterales > Caulobacteraceae > Brevundimonas. Next base: position 43,918 of record NZ_JAOYTN010000015.1, read on the forward strand.
CCTCGTAGGCGTCCCGCCAGTTCCACAAGCCCTCGGCGTCCGACCCGCCGAAGCCGGTGGTCATGACGCTGGAGACCAGTTTGCGGTCCAGCGGGCGGGACCGGGCCAAGTGGGTGGCGAGCGCCCGGGCGGCGGCCATGAGGTTGGCGGCGCGGTCGCACGGGCGTGGTGCTCCGAAGAGCGAGAGGCTGGCGGTCTGAGGCGGTGTCTGCGCGGCGGTCATGGGAAGGGGCTCCGTCGCCTGGAGCGGCAGGCTCCATCCCTCCGGTCCTCCAGGCTCGCGCCCAGCCGCCCTTCCTCCCGCCTTCCATGACGAAGGCCCGCCGCGACGATGTCGCGACGGGCCTCGTCGTCTTCGCGCGTGGATCAGGCGGCGTCGTCGAGCGCCGCCTCGCCTTCAGCGGTGACCTCGAAGGCGCCGACGCCGTCGTCAGCATCGCCTTCGCTCTCTTCGGCCGTGTCGCTCTCCGGATCGTCAGCGTCCGACGCCGCGACCTCGTCGACGTCGGGCGGTGTGGTCCAGGACAGGCTGGCCGGCGCCCATCCCTTCTCGGCCGCATTCTCCTCGACCCAAGGGATCAGATCGGCCTTCTTCAGCAGGGCCGCTCTCACATCTGCCCGGTCCATCTCTCCCAGCATCTTCAGCAGCAGGGTCTTGGAATGCGGCTTCAGGAACTCGGCGTCCGGGGTCCAGTGCAGACTGATGTCGGCGCCGCAAAGTTCGGCGAGTTCGGCGGCTTCGGCCCGGGCCGACTTGCGGATCAGGGTGGTCCGCTCCTCCCGAACATCCAGGGTGAGGGCGGTGAGCTCGGCCAGCAAACCCATCTTGTCGCCATGGGCGAGACCATGCACCCAGGCGATCACCGTCTGGCCCGACGCCGCCCAGGCGGCGCGTCGATCGTCGAGCCTCTGTCGGACCTCGCCGTCCAGCGTCTCGATGACCCGACCGCCGGTCGGCTTGAAGGCGGACGCGGTCAGGGCGAGGGCGGACTCGGACCTCTGGCTGAAGGTCCTGACGGCCAGCTGGTTGAACAGGCGGGCGATCAGCGCCGTGAAGGCGACGCCGGGATCGTCGGCGACCGGCCACGCACTGCCGTCTCAACCGGACGCGTCGCCGATGGCGAAACGCCTGCAGGAAAGCGTCCGGTCCGCCCGCGACGGCGCCGGTGTGGGCGGCCCAGCACAGGCGGCCCAGCACAGGCGGCCGGGCCCAGCGGAACGTCCAGGCGGAAGCCTCATTATCTCGCGATGACCTATCGATACCGGCGGGCCCGCCCTCTTCAGCCTATGGCGCTAAGCTTCCTCGCAGGGGCTTTGACAGCCGCAGTGCTGAGGTGGGGGGCGTCCATCGCTGTTCGCTCGGCCGTCCCCGAGAGGACGGCGCCGGTCGATGCGGATGCGGCGATGCCGGGCGACGATCCGGAGGTTCGGGCTGGCGAGATTGGTCGGGGACGTGACGCCGAACGCCCAGGTCAGATCCCTCTCCGGGGCTGGAAGGACATTCTGTCTCGGACCTATCGCGAGTTCAATCGCGATCAGATCGCCCTGCTCGCCGCCGGCTGCACCTTCTACGCCCTGCTCGCGCTGTTTCCGGGGGTCACCGCCTTCGCCGCGCTCTATGGCCTCTTCGCCGATGTGAGCGATGCTCAGACGCACATCGAAGCGTTGTCCGGCGTGGTGCCTGCCGGAGCCATCACCCTCATTGGCGATCAAATGATCAAGGTTGTGGCTGCGGGAGAGACGGGGCTGTCCCTTGCCTTCGGCGTGGGCCTACTGACCGCGCTCTGGAGCGCCAACAAAGCCATGAAGGCCATCGTCACCGGTCTGAACATCGCCTACGAGGAGACGGAAACGCGGGGTCTCATCGCCAAGACCCTGACGCCTCTCGCCTTCACACTCGGTCTGATCCTCTTCGCCGCGGCCGCGATCGGCCTTGCGGCGGTCGGCGCCGGATGGACGGAGACAGCCCCGCGGATCGTGCAGATCGTCTGGATGGTGTTTTATTGGAGCGTGCTGTTCTGCGGCGTCGTTCTGGGCATGACGCTGCTTTATCGGTTCGGTCCGAGCCGCAGCCGCGCGCGCTGGCGCTGGGTGACCTGGGGTAGCGGCCTGGCGGCCTTCGCCTGGCTCGCCATGTCCGGCGCCTTCACCTTCTACGTGTCGCGGTTTGGCGATTACGACGAGGCGTATGGCGCGCTTGGCGCAGCGATCGGCTTCATGACCTGGACCTGGTTGTCGAGCATGGTCTTTCTGATGGGCGCCGAGCTCAACGCCGAGATCGAGCATCAGACCGCTGAGGACACAACGACCGGCGCCCCCCGTCCTCTCGGCGTCAGGGGCGCAGTGATGGCCGACACGGTGGGAAAAGCCTCCTAATACCTGCCGCGGTCGGTCGGCCTAAGGCGTGTCCACGTCGCGGACGGGCGGTTCCGCCTGGGGGTCGCGCGCCACCCCGACCTGGTGCGGATAGGGGAAGCGCAAACCTTTCGCGTTGAACCGCTCCTTGATGACCTTGATCAGGTCCACTTTTGCGTTCTGCCAGTCGTCCGGGGTGGTCCAGCAGCGCAGGGTGACATTGACGGCGCTATCGCCAAGGCCGGTGACCCGCGCCCAGGGCGAGGGGTCGCTCAAAACCCTTTCGTCCGCAGACGCGCAGGCGAGAAGCACGCTCAGCGCCAAGTCGAGATCATCGTCGTAATCGACGCCGAACGTCAGATCGATGCGTCGGCGCCCGACTTTATCCACGTTGACAATCAGTTCTCCGAACACATTGCCATTGGGAAAGTAGAGCGTCAGGCCGTCGTAATCGACGAGGGTGGTGTTGAACAGATCGAGCGCCACCACCTTGCCCTGGCGACCATTAAGATCGACCCGATCGCCGACGCGGTAAGGCCGGAGCAGCAACAGCATCACGCCCGCCGCTACATTGCCGAGAGCCCCCTGAAGCGCCAGGCCAATGGCGAGGGACGCGGCGCCGAGGACGGCGATGACCGATGTCGCCTGGACGCCGAGCTGCTGCAGCACGGCGACGGCGCCGATGGCGATGACCACATAGCGGACGAGTCCGGACACGAAGTCGCTCAGGGTGGCGTCAGCGGGATGGTTGTGGTGGGGGAGGCGGCCGACCTGGCGCTTGGCGAGGTCGGCGAGCTTCTTTGCCGCCCAGAAGGTGACTGCGAGAATTACGGCTGCGACCAGCAGGCGAACCGTGAAGGCTCCCGCTGCGCCGAGCACCTCACGGATCATGACCGGATCCCCCTGGAGCGCGCGCTGGCCGGCCTCGAAAATGGACGTGTCTTTCGGCTGCGATGGCATGAAGGCTCCGGAATCTGTCGACGAACAACGCGCGATCAGGCTGGTGCGGTTCCAGAACCCGACGGTGGTCGCGGGGCGAGCCCAAGTCGATAGGCGGGACACGCGCGACGGGCGAAGCGCCGTGGCGTCGATCAACGTCCTAGGGCGGGGGGACCGCGAAAGGCGGTCAGAGACATTAGAATTGGCTTATCGCGGCGAATGAGAAATATCTTCGTTTTTAAAGGGCTGTGGAAGTTCGGCCTAACCGGACACGGTCGCGTGCGCTGCGGCGTCTTGGGCGACTAAGCCTGACGACGTCATCTCGTCCGGTCCTTGTTCGACGGCGGCGCGTCGCCGCCGGTGTACGGTATGCCGTCTCCGATGGCCTGGGCGGACCCCGCTTCGGGCGCCAGTGTTTGACCGTTCAGCCTTCGAGGAACCCCGAGGTCGACCTCGGTCGGGTGACGCGCGCCAATGGGCTAGACGCGCATGCCAAGCTGGAGGCCGATGATGAACCGGCGTTCGAGGACAAAATCCGGCGTGTCTCGCCCTGCTTCCGATCAAGGCGGGAGGCTTGCAACAAGACTGGCGACGGCCATCCTTAGGGCGAACCCATGCGTATCGGTTCATGAGGTGAGGCTGGACGCGCGCGCCAGGATGGCGACGTCAGCGGCAGCCCTGGAGTACGGGTGCGGTTGATGGCCCCAGAAAGGACGCAGACGAAAATGACGAGCAAACCTCTAGCCGGCCAGCGGGCTGTCGTGACCGGCGCGAGCTCGGGCATCGGAAAGGCGATCGCTCTGGCGTTCGCTGAGGCGGGGGCGGCGGTTGTCGTCAACCATCACAGCGACGTGGCCTCTGGTAAGGCCGTGACGAAAGAGATCTTGAGCCGGGAAGGGCGCGCGGTCTCGGTCGGCGGCGACGTCTCCAAGCCGCGGGATGTCCAGAGATTGTTCGATGCCGCCGACAGCCATTTTGGCGGTGTCGACATAGTGATCGCCAACGCGGGCGCACAAGTCGACGCCCCGCTTCTGGAAATGACGCTCGCGGACTGGCGACGGGTCATCGACCTGGATCTGACGGGCGCCTTTCTCTGCGCGCAGGAGGCGGCGCGCCGATTTGTCCGCCAAGGGCTTGAGCCGAACCGTTCGAAAGCCCTTGGGAAGGTGATTTTTATTTCGTCCGTCCATCAGCGCATCCCCTGGGCCGGCCACGCCAATTACGCGGCCGCAAAGGGGGGGATGAAGATGCTGATGGAGACGATGGCGCAGGAACTCGCAGGCCAGGCGATCCGGGTGAACGCGATCGCCCCCGGCGCCATCAGGACGCCCATCAATACCGAGGCGTGGGCCACGCCGGCCGCTGCGAAAAAGCTGCTGAAGCTCATTCCCTACGGCCGGATCGGCGAGGTTGAGGACGTCGCGCAAAGCGCGGTCTGGCTGGCATCGGACGCCGCCGACTATGTGGTCGGCACGACGCTGTTCGTGGACGGCGGCATGAGCCTTTATCCCAGCTTCCGAGACGCCGGCTGACCTATCGCGAAGGGTTGTCCGCGATGTCGCGAAGCGCTGTCTTGAACCCCTCTTCGAGGGTGGGATGGTAGAAGGGCAGGGAGAGGACGTCCTTCGCCGTGAGCTTCAACTGAACCGTCCACGCCAAGAGATGTGCGAGGTGTTCGACGTCCGGGCCGAACATCTCGCCGCCGATGAGCGCGCCCGACTTGGCGTCCGCATAGACTCTCAGAACCCCCGGCGTCCTGGCGTCAACCCGCGCCCGACCCACGCTGTCGCTGCAGCCGATGATCCAATCCTCGGCCGCGTCCTTGCCCCACGGCGCGCCCACGGCCGCGATATCGGGGTCGGAATAGACGACCGCCATGGCCGGCATCGGGCTGCGTTTCTCGAGTTTCGGCAGGCTGGCGGCGTTGCGTCCCGCCAGCGCCCCCTGCAGAGCGGCTTCATGAAGAACGGGACGCTCATCATTCACGTCGCCGGCGATGAAGATCCGAGACGCGCCGCATCGGAATGTCTGGGTATTGAACACCGGCACGCCAGAGTCGTCGAGTTCAAGCCCTGTCAGGTTGAGGTCGAGGTGATCGACGGCGGGTTTCCGGCCAGCCGCGTCCAGAACATACTCAAAGGTCCCCCGCCGCGCCTTTCCATCGCTGTCGGTCCAGCGCAGCAGAATATCTCCGTCCGCCTTGCGCTTCGCCTTCACCTGGACGCCGAGCTGCATGGCAAGCGCCTGACCCACCGTCTCAAGAACAGCGGCAGCGACGACAGGGTCCTTGACCGCGCCGATCGTTTTCCCTTCGTCGAAGAGGGTTGTCTTGACGCCCAGGCGGCTGAAAGCCAGCGCCAGCTCCAGACCGAGCGGGCCGGCGCCGATCACGGCAAGCGTGCGCGGCAGGACGTTCAGATCGAAGATCGTCTCATGGGTGACAACCCTCTCCTGACAAGCGTCGCGCAGGTCTTGTGGAACGACCGGACGCGCGCCGGTGGCGATCACGATGGCGCCGGCGGCGATGAGGGCGTGGTCGTCGACCGTCAGACGGTCAGGTCCTGCGAACCGCGCGCGGCCGTGCACCTTATCGGCGGCGGGGATGGCGGCCATATCTTTCAAGACAGCGGCGACAAAACCGTCGCGCTCGCGCTGGACACGCGCCATGACCGCTTTTGAATCCATGACGACGCCTGAAATTTTGATGCCGAACGTCGAGGCCTGGTTCGCGTCTCGCGCCGCACGGGCGGCGGCGAGGAGCAGCTTGGAGGGCATGCAGCCGAAGCGGGCGCAGGTCGTGCCGCCCGGTCCGGCTTCGATCAGCAAGGTGCGGGCCCCTTCCGCCTTGGCCGCCTTATAGGCGGCGAGACCGGCCGATCCGGCGCCAATGACCGCCACGTCGCAGGTGATCGGTTTAAGCATGGCCGGCTTCCCTCTTCGATGCGAGGGGCAAACCACCCGCGGGAGGAACGGTTGCCAGGCGAAAGGCAAGACAACCCGGTTCCGGCGTCGATGCCCGCTAAAGCCGGGCTCCGCCGACCCAAATACCGGCGCGACTTTCGGTCGTCGATCGGCGGGCGCCGCACGCCCTATCGGAGAGGGGGCCTAGCGACGCTCGCGTTGCGACCATCCCGCAGACCGACGCGATCCTGGGCCAAGGTCGCGATGTCTCGCGGGTCGTGCGACACGAGGATGAGCGGGATCGTCGTCTCATCCCTCAGCCGCTTCAGGTAGGGCGTCAGCGCACTGCGTCGCTCGGCGTCCAGACCCGCGAAGGGTTCGTCGAGGAAAAGGATCCGAGGGTCCATGCAGAGGGCCCGGGCGATCGCGACGCGGCGCGCTTCGCCGCCGGAGAGGGATTGCGGCCAGCGATGACCGAAGCCTCTCAGATCCACCAGATCGAGCGCCGCCTCGACCGCAATCGGCCGAGGCGCGTAACGCGCCCCGAAAGCGAGATTGTCGGCGACGGTCAGGTGAGGAAACAGTCTCGCATCCTGGAAGATGAAGCCGATCCGGCGGCGATGGGGCGGCGGTGAGCAGCCGGCGTCCGTATCGACGATGACGTCGTCGTCGATCTGGAATCGAACCGAGGTCGCGGGCGCAAGGCCGGCGAGGGCGAGCAGAAGGGTGGTCTTGCCCGCCCCGGACGGGCCTTCCACAGCGAGCGCGCGCGCCTCGCTCCGAGCGCCGAAGTCGAGGACGAAGGCGTCGCGTTGGGCGCGGACGTGAAATGCGATCATTCCGCCGTTCGTCCCTTTTGAGCGCGGCGGTTCAGCCCTTCGGTGACGACTAACGCCCCAAGGGAGACCAGCACGGAGAAGCCGGCCAGACGCAGGGCCGCCGTCTCACCGTTCGCGCGCTGCAGGGAGGTGTAGATGGCGACGGGCAGGGTTTGGGTCTCTCCCGGAATCGATCCGGCGAAGGTCACGGTCGCGCCGAATTCGCCGAAGGCTCTGGCGAAGCCCAGAAGAGCGCCGGCGAGGATTCCGGGCAGGGCGAGGGGCAGGGTGATCCTGACGAAGACCGACAGAGGCGAGGCGCCCAGGGTTGAGGCGGCCTGCTCCAGCCTCCGATCCACCGCTTCGAAGGCCAGACGGACGGGTCTGACGACAAGGGGGAAGGCCATCACTGCGCAGGCGACCGCCGCGCCCATCCACGAAAACGCGAGGGTCAGGCCGAAGGCGTCCCTGAGGAACCCGCCGACCGGCCCTCGCGCGCCGAAGACGATCAGGAGGGCCAGGCCGGTGACGACGGGTGGAAGCACCAAGGGAAGGTTGACGAACGCCTCGACCACCCACTTCCCGGGAAACCGGCCTCTGGCCAAGACCCAGGCTGTCGCGACGCCGCAGGGGACCGTCAGCAAGAGCGAGGCGAGCGAGACCTGGAGGGACAGCAGGATCGCCTGGATTTCGAACGCGGACAGCGGCGCGAACATCAGTCGAAGGCCGTCGCGCTGTGCGGACCCGAGATCAAGATCGCGTTCGGAAGCCATGGGCGATGAAAATCCGCCTGGCCTCCGGTCCCGTCAGAAAGGCGAGGAAGGCCTGGGCGTTCCCGGCGGCCCCTCGTGTGGCGGCGACCGGATAGACGATCGCCGGCTGCTCCGCCTCAGGCGGCTCGACGACGATCCTGACCCCGTCGGCTCCGATCGCGTCGCTGCGATAGACGATCCCCAAGGCGGCCTCGCCGCGTTCGACAAAGGTGCGAACGGCGCGGACGTCGGCGGCGGTCACGAGGCTCGCCCGCAGGCTGCTCCACCGCCCTGAAGTCTGCAACCACGTCCGGGCGTACGCCCCGGCCGGCACGCTCGCCGGATCCCCGATGGCGAGCTTGCCGCGGCTGCCGGCGAGCGCGCCCAGCGGGTCGGCGTCGGCGGGCGCATCGGACGGCGCGATCACGACGAGCGTATTTTTCAAAAGATCGCTGCGTGTGCCTGGCGCCAGCCGGTCCGCCGCCTGCAGCCGATCCATCCAGACGGTGTCGGCCAGGATGACCACATCGGCGGGCGCTCCCGCCTGGATCTGCCGCGCGACCGCGCCGCTGGCGGCGAAAGACAGGCGAACCGGTTGACCCGAGGTGCGTTGGTAGGCTGTGGCGATCTCGCCGAGCGCGTCGGTCAGGGACGCGGCGGCGAAAACCGTCACCGGGGCGACGGGGGTTTTCTCGGACGGACTGCAGGCGGCGATGAAGAGGCCGCCGAGCAGACTGGCCCAGACGGTCCTGCGGCTTGAGAATCGAGAAATAGCTAGGCTCCGCCGACGCACAGGATATGTTCGCTCCACCATGACGATCGTCATTCCCCGTGACAACCCGCGCGCCGCCTCCGCGGATCGGGCGCCGCTGATCGACCCGTCCGGTCGCACGATCGACTATATCCGGGTCTCGGTGACCGACCGCTGCGATCTGCGCTGCACCTACTGTATGGCGGAGCGGCAGACCTTCCTGCCTCGGGCGGAGCTGCTCACCATCGAAGAGCTGGATCGGCTCTGCTCGACCTTTGTCGACCTCGGTACGACCCGACTGCGGCTGACCGGCGGAGAACCCCTGATCCGCAAGGGCTTCATGGATCTGGTGGCGGGGCTGTCGCGCCATCTCGACAGCGGTCGTTTGAAGGAACTGACCCTAACCACCAACGGCACCCAGCTCGAGCGTCACGCCGAGGCCCTCGCCCGTTATGGCGTACGACGGATCAATGTCTCGATCGACACCCTGGATCCGGAGGCCTATCGGCTGATCACGCGCGGCGGAGACCTCGCCGCCGTGCTCCGGGGTCTGGAGGCGGCGCAAGCCGCCGGGCTGGAGATCAAGATCAACGTCGTGGCCCTGAAGGCCGACAATGCAGCGGATTTACCGGACATGATCGCCTGGGCCCATGGCCGCGGCCTGGGCATGACGCTCATTGAGACCATGCCGCTCGGCGAGATCGAGGCCGATCGCACGGATCAGTTTCTCCCCCTGTCCAGGGTGCGCGCAGACCTTGAGCGCTGCTGGACCCTAACGCCGCTCAGCCGCCGCACCGGCGGCCCGGCGCGCTATGTGAGAGTCGAGGAGACCGGCGGAGAGCTGGGGTTCATCACGCCCCTGACCCACACTTTCTGCGAGGCCTGCAACCGGGTCAGGGTCACCTGCACCGGCACGCTCTTTCTTTGTCTAGGACAGGAAGACCAGGCCGATCTGCGGGAGGTGTTGAGGCGCTATCCCGAAGATGATCTCCCCTTGCGTCAGGCGATCCGCGACGCGATCGGCCGCAAACCCAACGGGCACGATTTCGAGATTTCCAAACGCGGGGCGGCGCCGGCGGTGTCGCGCCCGATGTCGATGACGGGGGGCTGATGCCGAAGGTCGTGATGCTGGCGGAGCTGGCCGCCATCGCCGGATGGCGGGAGCAGAACTACGACGTCGACACCCTCGTCGACCTTCGGGCGCAGCTGGCGAAGGACAACCCAGCCCTCGGGGAGAGGCTTTCGGCGTCCCGGGTCCGGGTGATCGTGAACGACGTCCTGGTCCATGGCGACCAGGGGCTCAACCCTGAAGACGAGGTGGCCTTCATCACTCCGGTCAGCGGCGGCTGAGATGATCCGGCTCGAGGATGAAACCATCGATCCCGGCGCATTGCTGAACGCATTCAGCGCAGGTCGCACGGAGACGGGCGCGGTCGTTGCCTTCACCGGACTGACGCGGGGCGCGACCGACGGGGCGTCGGTGACCCAACTGGAGATCGACGCCTATCCCCGCTACACTCGCAAGGTGATGGCCGAGCTTGAGGCCGAGACCCGGTTGCGGTTCGTCGTTCAGGACCTGCTGGTCGCGCATCGCTGGGGGCGGATGGAGATCGGCGAGGCCATCGTCTTCGTCGCTGTGGCCGCCGAACACCGACGGGTCGCCTTCGAGGCGGCGGATTTTCTCATGGACCAGTTGAAGACGCGCGCGCCGTTCTGGAAGAAGGAGACGGGGCCGGACGGCGAACGCTGGATCGAGGCCCGCCCCCAGGACCATGATGACGCCGCCCGCTGGACGGCCGGAGACCGATGATGACCGAGACCCTCGACCCTGACAGCTTGCCCGCGCCGGGCGGACGCCTGATCGACCAGGCGATCAAGCCGATCCGCATCGCCGTGCTGACTGTCTCGGACACGCGCGACGCGGAGAGCGACACCTCAGGCGGCATCCTGGTCGATCGAATCGTCGCCGCCGGCCACGCCTGCAGCGCACGGGACTTGGTGCGCGACGACGTGGAGGCCATCCGCGCGCGGGTAAAGGCCTGGATCGCGGCGGGCGAGACCGACGCTATCATCACGACAGGCGGCACCGGCCTGACCGGCCGGGATGTCACGCCCGAGGCGCTGGAGCCCCTGTTCGACAAGCGGATCGACGGCTTTGCGGTCATCTTCCACACGGTCAGCTATCAGACAATCGGCCTGTCGACCCTGCAGTCGCGCGCCACGGCCGGGATCATCGACGGGGTGTTCGTCTTTTGCCTGCCGGGGTCGAATGGGGCGGTGCGGGACGGCTGGGACAGGGTGATCCGCTGGCAGCTGGATAGCCGCCACAGACCCTGCAACATGGTCGAGTTGATGCCGCGGCTGCTGGAAGTCTGATGCCGGACCAGACACCTCCGGGCCTGACCCATATCGACGCCGACGGCCGCGCCCGCATGGTCGACGTCTCGGACAAGCCCGCCACGACGCGCGAAGCCGTGGCCGAGGGTCGGCTGCGCATGGAGCCGGAGACCCTGGTCCTCGCCCTGTCGGGCGGCGGCGAGAAGGGCGACGTGCGGGCGGTCGCCGAGATCGCCGGCGTCATGGCGGCCAAGCGCACCGCCGACCTTCTACCGATGTGTCATCCGCTGATGCTGAGTTCGGTGAAGGTGGCGGTCGAACCCCTGGAGGACAGGACGGGGCTCGGCGTCGTCGCCCGCGTGCGGACCACGGGCCAGACCGGGGTCGAGATGGAGGCGCTCACGGCCGCCAGCGTCGCCCTGCTGACCCTCTATGACATGCTCAAGGCGGTGGATCGTGGGATGACGATCGAGGGTGTGCGCCTCCTGGCCAAAATCGGCGGCAAATCGGGCGACTGGAGCCGCGCGTGAGCCTGCCCACGGTCGAAGCCGCCCTGAGCGCGATGCTGGCGCAGGTTTCGCCCCTCGCGACCGACGCCGTGCCGGTCGCCGAGGCCGACGGCCGCTGGCTGATACAGGCCGTGACAGCGACGCGCGATCAGCCGCCGTTCGACGCCTCGGCCATGGACGGCTGGGCGGTGCGCGCTGCGGACCTCGACGGCGGAGCACGCCTGACTGTCGTCGGCGAGAGCGCGGCCGGGCGCGGGTTCGACGGCGTCCTGCAGCCCCGCGAGACGGTCCGGATCTCCACGGGAGCGCCGCTCCCGCCGGGTTCGGATCGGGTGGTCATGCAGGAAGATGCCGATCGACGGGGCGATAGGCTGACGATCGCGGGGGACCTTTCGGCCTCCACCCATGTGCGTCCGCGCGGTTGCGACTTCCATAAGGGCGACGCCCTGCTGTCTCCCGGCCAGCGGCTCAATCCCTGGCGGCTGGCGCTGGCCGCCTCGGCGGGTGCGGGCGTCCTGGCCTGCGGCGCGAGACCGCGCGTCGCCATCCTCGCAACCGGCGACGAATTGGTCGAGCCGGGCCAGACGGCGGGGCCGGACCAGATCTACAACTCCGGGGCGCCCTCGCTCGGCGCGTTCGTGACGCGCCACGGCGGGAAGCCTTCGCGGCTCGCCGTAGCCGCAGATCGCGAGGCGGCGATCCTGGAGGGGATCGCGGACGCGGCGTTCGATCTTTTGGTCACCGTCGGCGGAGCCTCGGTCGGCGACCATGATCGGGTCAAGCCGGCCCTGAGAAGCCAAGGCGCAATCCTTTACGTCGAAGGCGTCGCCATGCGACCCGGGAAGCCGGTTTGGTTCGCAATCCTCGCCGACGGGCGTCCGGTCCTCGGCCTGCCCGGTAATCCGGCCTCAGCCTTGGTGTGCGCTGAGCTGTTCCTGGCCCCTCTGCTGGCGCACCTGCAAGGCGGCGAGGCCGAGGATCGGTTCGAGACGGCGATTCTGGCGGCTGACCTTCCCGCCAATGGACCGCGAGACCACTACATCCGCGCCCATTCGGCGGCGGGGGGAAAGGGCGCGCGTCTTGTGACGCCCTTCGCCAATCAGGACTCGTCGCTCGTCACCATCATGGCCGCCGCCAACGCCTTGATTCGACGCCTGCCGAACGCGCCGGCTGCGCCGGCAGGCGCGGCGGTCGAAGTGTTGGGACCCACGCTTTAGAGCGGACGCGCGTCCCGGATTTTGTCGATGGTGATCGGCAGGCTCCGGACCCGGGCGCCGGTCGCGTGGAAGATAGCGTTCGCCACGGCGGCGGCGACGCCGACGAGGCCGATCTCGCCCAGGCCCTTCACGCCCAGGGCGCTGACCTGCCTGTCCGGCTCCTCGACGAAGATGACCTCGATGTCGCCCACGTCCGCGTTGGCCGGGATGTGATACTCCGCGAAATTGTGGTTCATCAGCCGACCCAGGCGATGGTCCGTCAGGGCCTCCTCATGCAGCGCCTGCCCGAGTCCCATGACCACGCCGCCGAGGATTTGGCTGCGCGCGGTCTTGGGGTTGAGAATCCGTCCGGCCGCCACGGCGATGACGATCCGGGGAAGGCGCAGAACGCCCAGGTCTTCATCCACGCGCGCCTCGACGAAGACGGCGGAGTGGGCGTAGCCGACGTGTTTCCGCTCCCCGAGCATGTCGGGCAAATTGGTGCCGGTCTGTGACAGTTCGGCGTGACCGGCGCCGGCGATGACTTCGGCGATCCGCACGGGGGCGGCAAACCCCGGCGCAGACAGGAAACCGTCGGCGAAGGTCACGTCACGACGCTTGAGGCCTTCTCCGCCGGGGTGGGTGCGGGCGGCCTTGACGAGCGAGGCCTTCAGCTTCTCGCAAGCCTTATGCACGGCCGCCCCGGTGGAGGCGGCCATCCAGGATCCGCCTTCGACAGGATTGAAGGGCAGGGTGGAGTCGCCGAGCTTCACCACCACCGAAGCGGCATCGACGCCGAAGGCCTCGGCCGCGATCTGGGCCAGGATCGTATAGGTCCCGGTCCCGATGTCGGAGGCGGCCGCCGCGATTTCAAACCCGCCGTCCGCGCGCCAGGTGGCGCGCGCCCGTACCGGCATGGGTGCGACACGGGCGTCCCAGATGCCGCCCGCCATGCCATAGCCGATCCGCTCGCGACCCTGGCGCATCGATCCGGGTTCAGGCGTGCGGCCCCACCAGCCGAACCGGTCGGCGCCTTCGGAATAGCAACTCTTCAGCGCCTTTGAGGTGAAGGCGCGGTCGGTGATCTGTTCGTGGTCCACGTAGTTGCGCAGCCGGATGTCAAGCGGATCGAGACCAGCGGCGTAGGACAGTTCGTCCATCGCGCTTTCCAGACCGAACAGGCCGATCGCAGCCCCCGGCGCCCGCATGTCGGTCGGGCTGACGGTGTCCACCTTGACCAGCTTGTGGCCGAACCGGGCGTTGGGGGAGGCGTAAAGCATGCCCGACCAGTTCACGACGGTCTCCTGATGATCCTCGTGACGAGAGGTGGCGGCGATGGCGGTATGGCGGACCGCCTGCAACCGCCCGTCCGCGTCGCAGGCCAATCCCACCGTCTGGGTCGTGTCCGGGCGATAGGCCAGGCTGAACATCTGGGCGCGGGTGAGCATCAGACGGATGGATCGTTGCATCGCCTTGGCGGCCAGCACGGCCAAAAAGGCCGAGTGCTGGGGCCGCAGACCCGATCCGAAGGCGCCCCCAACGTAGGCGTTCACCACATGGACGTTCTTCATTTTGAAGCCCAGCGCCTGCTTCAAATAGAGCTGAACGTTCTGGGACCCCTGGGTCTTGTCGTAGACGGTGATCTTGCCGTCGCCCTGCCAGGCGACCGTCGTGGCGAACATCTCCATCGGATTGTGGTGATTGGCGGCCGTCTCATAGGTCGCATCCACCTTCAAGGGCGCGGCGTCGAAGGCGGCGTCCGTTTCTCCGCGTTCCTTCGGCGGGGACGCGATGCCGAAACGGGGGATCAGCGGTTTGTAGGCCCTGTCCTTGCGGGCGCTGTAGTCGGTGTGGTGCGATCGCTTTCGATAGGTCGCGGTGACGAGGGCTGCGCCGTCGCGTGCGGACTCATAAGTCTCGGCGATGACGATGGCGATCGGCTGGTCATCGAAAAGGATGTCGGCATTGTGCAGAGGCTTGAACGGCCGGCCGGGCGGCGAGACCGTGTCGAGATAGCTGAGGCTGAACAAGGCGGCGTGCGGTCGGTTCGCGTGGGTGATGACCTCGACCACGCCCGGCAGGGCGAGGGCGGCTGCGGTGTCGATGGACAGGATTTTCCCGCGCGTGATGGTGGAGCCGACCACCACGGCATGAAGCAGGTCCGGGACCTCATATTCGGCGGCGTAGGGCGCGCGTCCGCAAACCTTGATCGGGCCGTCCGTGCGGCTGACCGGCTTGCCGATGACGCTCGGATTCGGTGCGGCTGTATTGGAAAGACGTCCATCGGCCATGGTCAGCGCACCCGCTTGTCGGTCTGGGACTGAGGCGTGCCGGCCGCCGCCTGTTCGAGCGCCCGCACGATCGCGTCGCGCGCCAGCCCGATCTTGAAATCGTTCTGCCCCTGTCCGACCGCGCCGTCGAGCAGAAGGCCGGCGGCGCGGACGAAGCCCTCGGCTGTCGGGGTCTGGCCGACCAGGACGGCCTCAGCGTCGGTCGATCGCCAAGGCTTGTGCGCCACCCCGCCCAGTGCGATCCGGGCCTGCGACACGACCCCCCCGTCAAGCCGAAGCGCCGCCGCCACCGACACCAGGGCGAAGGCGTAGGAGAGACGGTCCCGAAGCTTCAAATAGGAATGATGAGCGTCGTACGTCGTCGGCGGCAGATCGACCGAGGTGACGATCTCGTCGGCCGCCAGGGTGTTGTCGAGGTCGGGCCTGTCTCCCGGAAGGCGGTGAAAGTCGGCGAAGGCGATGGCGCGCTCGCCGTCCGGTCCGGCGACATTCACGGTCGCCTCCAGCGCCGCCATGGCCACGCACATGTCCGATGGGTGGGTGGCGATACAGCTGTCGCTCGCCCCCTGGATGGCGTGGATGCGGTTCACGCCGCCGATCGCGGGACAACCCGAGCCGGGCGCGCGCTTGTTGCAGGGCGTGGCGACATCGTAAAAATAGTAGCAACGTGTGCGCTGGAGCAGGTTGCCGCCGGTCGTGGCGGCGTTGCGCAACTGACCCGAAGCCCCGGCCAGGATGGCGCTGGCCAGCAGCGGATAACGCGCCTGCACCTCGGGATGGTAGGCGGCGGCCGCATTGCTGACGAGAGCGCCGATCCGCAGGCCGCCGTCGGGTCGGGTCTCGATGGCGTCAAACGGCAGCCGCGTGATGTCGATGACGCGCGACGGCCGCGTCACCTCATATTTCATCAGATCGACGAGATTGGTGCCGCCGGCGATGATCTTGGCTTCGGGGTCGTCGCGAAGCGCGGCCATGGCCTCATTCAGGGTCGACGCGCGGACATAGTCGAAGCGGTTCACGCCGCCTCTCCCGACATCGGCTGAGGTTTGGCGCGCCTCTCCCCCAAAGCCACCTCGGCGATGGCGTCGACGATATTGGTGTAGGCTCCACAGCGGCAGAGGTTGCCGCTCATCAGCTCGCGGATGTCGTCCCGGGTCTGGACATGACCTTCGGCCATCAGGCCCACGGCCGAACAGATCTGTCCGGGCGTGCAATAGCCGCACTGGAAGCCGTCATGATCGATGAAGGCCTGTTGAAGGGGATGAAGGGCGTCCGGGGTGCCCAGCCCTTCGATGGTCGTGATGTCGGACCCGTCTTTGACCACCGCCAGGACGAGGCAAGAGTTGATGCGTTGACCGTCGATGAGGATGGTGCAGGCGCCGCACTGGCCGTGATCGCATCCCTTCTTGGCTCCGGTCAGGCCGAGGTGTTCGCGCAGCAGGTCCAACAGCGTGATCCATGGGGCCAGTTCCAGGACGTGATCCACGCCGTTGATCCTGAGGGTCACCGGCACGCCGGCTTCGATTCTGTCGCTGTCCATCGTAAGCCCCGTCACATCCGTTTCCTTGAGAGCAATCCCTTGGTGGCGATCGAGTTCCTAGGTCGGCCTGCCGGCGGTCGCGTTGTCGAGGTCGCTGGGAAGATCGATATCGAAGCGGACGCCAGCGTCGTCGCTGTCGATGGACGCGACGGCGTCGCCCAGGCCGTCGACGACCGACCGAGCGCCACGGTCGCCCTCGAGGGCGACGAGATCCGGGAAGACGGCGGCGGCGAAGGCGACGGGGTGCGCCGGTCCCTCGGGCGAGCGGACACGCGCCGCTGGCGCGCCGCCGGCGACGGCGTCGAGCAGGTGGTCGGCCAGTCCTTCGGGGATCAGCGGCATGTCGCCCAGAAAAATCACCGCCCCCTGGGCGTTGCTCGGGAGACTGGCGACGCCGGCGCGCAATGACGCCGCCAGACCCTCGTGCCAGTCTTGGGCGACGACCCGCTGCAGCCGGGGATCATCGATCGTGGACAGAACGGACCCCAGCGCCGGGGCACGGGCTCCGGTCACCACCGTAACCCGTTCGACGCGGGCGGCGAGGGCGGTTCTGAGCGCCGCAAGAATGAGCGGCTCGCCACGCCACAGGGCGGTCAGCTTGTTCCCGCCGAAACGCCGTCCTGCACCGGCGGCGAGAACCAGGGCGTGCCGTCCGGCGCGCGTCATCATCGCCGCGCCGCGATGATTTCCCCGATCACTGCAATAGCGACCTCGGCGGGTGTTCGCGCGCCGATGGCCAGCCCGATCGGGGCCTTCAGTCGGCTCAGCGCCTCGGCCGACAGTCCGGCGGCTTCGAGGCGTCGCATCCGCTCCGGCAGGCGTCGGCGCGCGCCTAGAACACCGACATACCCGGCCGGCGATTTCAGCGCACGGATCAGCGCGTCATGGTCGAGATCCGCATCATGGGTCGCGATGGCGATCGCCGTCCACGGGTCGGGTCCAAGATGTGAGAAGGCCTCCCCGATCGTCCCGCGATGATAGCCGACCGGGAGCGGGGGCGGCGCCTCCGGTCCCTTGGGGCGAACCAGATCGACGCGCCAGCCTGCGTTCAGTCCCTGCCCCGCGATCGCGAGCGCGAAAGGGTCTGATCCGATCACTATTAGGCGCTGGCTTGGCGGATAGTCGCGCCCTTTGACGCCTTCACCCGCTGGCCCGACCGATCGTCTTTGGCCGTCAGTGACATAGACGACCCGCTGTCTCTGGGTTTCGGCCAGGCGGAGGTCGTGGATCGCTCGATCCGTCGGCTCCAGGCGCTCGACCAGCAGCTCCAGCCTTCCGCCGCACGGCAGCTTGGTGTCTACGTAGGGGCTTCCCCGACCGTAGACGATCTCGCGGGATTGCCCGTCCGCCAAGGCCGCGCGCGCATGCAGGATCACATCGGCTTCGATGCATCCCCCCGATAGAAAGCCGGCGGCCTCAGTGGCGGTGATCGCCATCTGGGCGCCGACGCCGCGCGGTCCCCCGCCGTCGGCCGCAACAATGGTGACCAAGACGATGGGTTCGCCGCGATCGGCCGCGGCGAACAGCCGAGGTCGCATGTCGTCTTCGAGGCCCGCCGGGTACCAGTCGCTCATCCCGGAGCAATAGCGGTTCGGGACGCGCGAGGATACGGGTCAACCGGCCGGACACGTCTGACCACGGGCCGAGGTGGAACGAAGATCGGCGAGGGGCCGTTGGCGCTGCGACATCTCATCATTGGTCCGAACGGTCGTTCCATGCTCGTCACGCCACACAAACCGCCGCTCCGTTTCGATCCCGCCGAGGAAATGCCGGAGGCGGGCGAGGACAAGATCAATCAGGCGTTCATCGACACCTTCCGAGACATCCAGGAGACTGTGCTCAAGGATTCCGGCCACGCCGAACGCGCTGTCCACGCCAAGACCTGGGGTCTGTTCGAGGGCGAACTGACGGTCTTCGACGATCTCCTGCCCGATTACGCCCAGGGCCTATTTGCTGTCCCGGGCGCCATCCATCCGGTCATCATGCGCCTGTCCTCGATACCCGGCGATATCCTCGACGACGAGATCACCGTGCCGCACGGCCTGGCGGTGAAGGTCCTCGAGGTCGAAGGCGAGCGACTGCCCGGGTCGGAGGGGCACGCCACCCAGGACTTCGTGCTGGTCAATGGGCCGGCCTTCAATACGCCGAACGCCAAGATGTTTCTGGCCAATCTCAAGATGCTCGCCGCAACGACCGACAAGGCCGAAGGGTTGAAGAAGGGGGCGTCCGTCGTCAATCGCGGTCTGGAGGCGCTGATCGAAGCCTTCGGCGGAGAGAGCCGAACGCTCAAGAGCCTGGGCGGCGCGCCTATGACCAATCCGCTGGGCGACGTCTTCTATTCCCAGACCGCCTTCCGATACGGCGACTTTGTCGCGAAAATCTCCGTGGCGCCCGTCTCGGCCAACCTCGTCGCGCTCGCCGACAAGCCCGAGGACGTCAAGGGCAAGCCCGACGGCTTCCGGGATATCGTCGTCGACGAAATCGCCCGAAACGGGGGGGAATGGCACGTTCGCGTCCAGCTTCGCACCGACAAGACGATGTCGATCGAGGATTCGTCCAAGCCGTGGTCTCAGGACGACAGCCCCTTCTTGCCGGTGGCCAGCATCGAGGTCGCGCCGCAGGCCGCCTATTCAGAGGCCCACGCCAGGGCCGACGACGCCCTGTCGTTCAGCATCTGGCATGGCGTTACGGCGCATCAGCCGCTTGGCTCGGTGAACCGGTGCCGCAAGGACACCTACAAGGCGGCGGCGGAGTTCAGAGGGCGCGCCAACGGCTGTCCCATGCATGAACCACGTGACGCCCTCAAACGCGGCTGAAGGCGACGCCGACGTCACGATCAAGGCCGCCGGTTCGCCGGCGGCCTTTGGTGTCTCACATCGGGGTCGCGTGGGTCTGCATCGCCGAACGGCGCGTCGTGACGGGGATCGCCTTGTAGGCCGGAGTGTGGGCCTTGGGGTCATGGTGCGACAGCGGCACGAGCGGGTTGGTCTCCGGGAAGTAGGCGCCGACACACCCCTGGGGGATGTCATAGACGATGACCCTGAGACCTTTCACAACCCGCTCGATCCCATCGTCGATGGCGGTGGAAAGGTCCACGAACTCTCCGTCTTTAAGGCCTCTGTCAGCGACATCCTCGGCGTTCATGAAGACCACCATCCGGGTCCCCTTCACGCCCCGGAAACGGTCGTCGTAGCCATAGATGGTGGTGTTGAACTGATCGTTGGAGCGCAGGGTGATGAGCTGCAACACCCCGGGCTGATCAAAGCTGTCCGCCTTGCCGGCGAACATCTGGGTCGGGACAATGAAGTTGGCCTTGCCGGTTCGGGTGTTCCATTTGCGCTCGCGCGCGGCGATCGGCCGAGTGACGCCGCCCGGATCGAAGAGCTTCTCATTGAAGTTCGGGAAGGTGGCCGGCCAGGTCTTCTCGATCGCCTGTCGCACCAGACCGTAGTCGCCGACCCACCTGTCCCAGGGGACCTTGGGATTGGGATCGAGTGTCGCCTTGGCGATCCCGGCCACGATAGCGGGTTCGGAGCGCAGATGTGCGCTGGCCGGCTTCACATGGCCGCGCGAGCCGTGAAACTGAGCCAGGCTGCTTTCCATAGAGACAGCCTGCGGCCCCGTCGCCTGCGCGTCGATCTCGATACGACCCAAGCAGGGCAAGACGTAGGCGACCTGGCCATGAACGACATGACTGCGGTTGAGCTTGGTGGCGATGGAAACGGTTAGGCGCAGCTTCCTCCACGCCGCCTCGACAACCGGCAGATCGGGGGCTGCGCGAATGAAGTTTCCGCCGAGTGCGATAAAGGCCTTCACCTCGCCGGACACCATCTTCTCGCACGCCTTGACGGTCGTCGTGCCCTCGTGGCGTGGAGGCTCGAACCCGTACAGGGCCTTGAGAACATCAAGCGGGGCGAGTTCCGGCTTCTCGGTGACGCCGACGGTGCGCTGGCCCTGGACGTTGGAGTGGCCCCGCACCGGGCAGACGCCCGCACCGCCCTTGCCGATGTTGCCGCGCAAAAGCAGGAGGTTGACCACCATCTGCACGTTTTCGACACCCGCGACATGTTGGGTCAGGCCCATGCCGTAGACGCCGATGACCTTATTGGCCTTGACGTAGTCCTGCGCGACGCCTTCGAGCGCCTGGCGCGTCAGGCCGGAGACATGTTCGATCTCGGCCCAGTCTGCGCCCCGGCAGTAGGCGGCGAACGGTTCGAAGCCGTGGGTGTGGCTCTCGATGAAGTCGTGGTCCAAGACCCTGCGGCTTTCCTTATTGGCGGCGGCCGCCTTGATGGAGAAGCCGGCGTCGTCGACGGTCTCCTCCAGCAGCTTACCCCGGTCGGTGGCATGCGCCTCGCCCCGGGCGGCGGCCTCATCGTCCATGGCGATCAGGGCCTTGCACACGCCGGTCAGAGCCGCGATGTCGCCGCCGTTGCGGACCTGATGGATCTGCGAGGCGATCTGAGTCTCGCCGCCCGTCAGCATCTGTTTGGGGTCTTGGGGGTTGGTGAACCGCTCCAAGCCCCGTTCGCGCAAGGGGTTGAAACCGATGATCTTGGCTCCGCGCTTCACCGCGTCCTGCAGCTGATGCAGGATCCGCGGCGCCGAGGTGCCCGGATTGTGGGCGATGTAGAACATCAGATCGGTCTGCTCAAAATCCTGCAGCGTGACGGTGCCGACCGCCACTCCGATACTCTCGGGCAGGGCCACGGACGTCGACTCGTGACACATGTTGGAGCTGTCGGGCAGGTTGTTGGTCCCGTACATCCGGGCCAGCAGCTGGAACATGTAGCTGGTCTCGAGCGCCGCCCGACCGGAAACATAGAAGACCGTCTGGTCAGGGTCGCCGCCCAGCCCACGGAGTTCGCGGCCGATCTCCTCGAAGGCGTGATCCCAAGACACCGGTTCGTACTTGTCGATCTCCGGGTTCCAGCGCATCGGGTGGGTCAGTCGGCCCGCGGCCTCGAGATCGTAGTCGAGAAACCCTTCAAGTTCGGTCAGGGTGTGTTTCTCGAAGAAGTCTTCGTCCGCCCGCTTCTTGGTGATCTCCCAAGCGGTCGCCTTGACCCCGTTCTCGCAGATTTCGGCCAGGCTCGGCTTGGCTGGCTTTCCCCAGGCGCAGGAAACGCACTGGAAACCGTCCGGATGGTTCTGATGGGTCAGGGTTTCCGGGCCTGTCAGCGGAATCTGCTCGCGCATCAGGATGTCCCCGACCGACCTGGCCGAGCCCCACCCGCCGGACGGGCCCTTGTAAGGTTTGATCGTCGGTTCAGCCTTGGGTCCGCTCATCGTCGCCTCCTGCCTCTTCGACACAACAGCCTCGGAAGCATCGGGATGCAAGAACATCGACTTTTCCGAACGCGCGCGTCTGCCTCTGGAAGCGCGCCGTCCGCCGGGTTAGGTGACGGGTCATGGCGTCGCGCGACCAAGATCATGAACCCCGGACGCCACCGCCGCTCCGCGATGCGGCGCGTATGCGCTGGACGACCGACGGCGTTGCGCCGGGTCATCGGCGGGCGCCGGAGGAGACGGCCGTCGCCCTCGTCCACGACGCCTCCACCACGGCCGTCATGATGGCGACCCCGGCCGATCTTGAGGATTTCGCCGTGGGCTTCAGCCTGAGCGAAGGCGCCATCGTGCGGGTTGAGGATATCCGCGAGCTTGACGTCGTCGCGCAGGATCTCGGGGTCGAGGTCCGAATGTGGTTGGCTCCCGAGCGCGGGCTTCACGTCGCGTCGCGCCGTCGCCGGCTCGCCGGCCCGACCGGTTGCGGCCTGTGCGGGGTCGACAGTCTGGCGGAGGCCGTCCGGTCGCCGCGTCCAGTCGCCGGGGAAGCGTTGCGGGTTGATCCGGCCGCGCTCCTGGCCGCCATGGCCGCCCTTTCAAATGCGCAACCGCTTGGTCGGGAGACACGGGCCATGCACGCAGCGGGGTTCTGGACGCCGACATCGGGTTTGTTGGCGGTTCGTGAGGACGTGGGTCGACACAATGCTCTGGACAAGCTGATCGGCGCGCGGGCGCGGTCCGGCGCGGTCGATGGTTCGGACGGGGTGGTTCTTCTGACCAGCCGGGTGTCGGTTGAGATGGTGCAGAAGACCGCTATCCTCGGCGCCCCGATCCTGTGCGCCGTGTCCGCCCCCACGGCCCTGGCGATTCGCGTCGCCGAAGAAGCCGGGATCACCCTGGTCGCCGTCGCTCGTGCGGACGGGTTCGAAGTCTTCTCTCATAACGAGCGGATCCTCGCATGAAGGTCGCAGGCCTGTTGCTGGCCGGCGGGCGCTCGCGCCGTTTCGGCTCGGAGAAATCCGTCGCCCCCTTCGGCGCCGGACTTCTGATGGACCGGCCTCTCGCAGCGCTGAACGCCGTTTGCGGCCGGGTCGCGGTGTCGGTCCGACGGGGATCCGGCGCGGACGCGCATGCTGCGGTCCTCGAACTTCCCCGCCTGATCGATGCTTCGGACGACCCCGAAGGACCATTGGCGGGCATCCGGCGCGGGATCGACTGGGCCGAGGAGGCGGGCTTCGACTGGCTCGCGGTCGCGCCTTGCGATGCGCCGACGCTCAAGCCCGCCCAATACGAGACGCTCATGCGGGCCATCGACGACGGCGCTCCGGCCGCCCTGGGCGTGACGGACAAGGGACTGGAGCCGCTGGTGTCCGTGTGGCCGGTCCTCGGCGGTCGTCGCGCGCTCGCGGCGGCGCTGGCCGGTCGGACCCATCCTGCCATTCGGACCGTGCTGCAGACGATTGGGGCGGCGACGGTTCGCCTGCCGGGGTATGATGGCCGTAACGTCAATGCTCCCGACGACCTTCCCTCGTCACCCTCGACTCCGTGAGCCCCGATGCGCGCCTTCGCCCTGTCTCTCGTCCTCGTCGCCCTAAGTATAGCGACGCCGGCCGGCGCCCAGTCGGTCGCCTTGACCGGCCTAGCAGGTCAGCGGTTGGATCTGTCGGCCGAGGCGGTGGCCTCCCTGCCGCGGGCGGCGATCGCGTTCGACGTCCACGGCGTCGCTCACGTCTATGAGGGGCCTCTGCTGGTCGATGTCCTGAAGGTTGTCGGCGCGCCGACGGGCAAAGACCTTCGTGGGTCGGCGCTCGCCATAGTGGTTCTGGCGACCGGTCGGGACGGCTATCAGGTCGCCTACAGCTTGGCGGAGGCAGACCCCGGCACCCGGCCGAACCGGATCATTCTGGCGGATCGCGCAGACGGCGTCCCGCTAAACGCCCAGACCGGGCCGTTCCAGATTGTGGTGGAAGGTGATTTGCGACCGGCGCGTTCGATCCGGCAGGTGACGCGTCTCAGCCTGCAGTCGCTCGGTTCAGACGAAGCTGAGGGTCACGCGCACTGAACCGAGTTCTTGCATATGATTTATCTTTGCAGGACTAGATTTGCGAGCGGTCAGCGACTTCGCAACGTTGTTTAAAGCTTGGCGTCGCAGAAACCGGCAATGCCGGTCGTAAGGGGAACACGGTCCGCTCCGCCGTGTTGTAATGCTTTGCAGCACGCCGCCGCCGCCGGGTTTCTTCATTCCGTGTTCGGCGCTTGGCAGACCATCACGGAGGCGCGCATGGCTGGCGACATCGACCTGTCTCGTCGAGGCGTGCTTATGGCAGGGTCGGCGACCGCCGCCCTGACGGCCGTGTCCCCCGCAGAGGCTGAGATGCCGCGACCCGAACCTGAACCGAGCCGGATGGGCGTCACGCTTCAGGTCAACGGCGCGCGCCGGAGCCTGGAAGTGGATACTCGCACCACCCTGCTGGATCTTCTGCGGGAGCATCTGGATCTGACCGGGACCAAGAAAGGCTGCGATCACGGCCAGTGCGGGGCCTGCACAGTCATCGTCGATGGGCAGCGGATCAACGCCTGCCTCAGCTTGGCGGTGATGAACGAAGGGGCGGAGGTGACGACGATCGAGGGCCTGGTTCAGGCTGACGATCTTCATCCGATGCAGTCGGCCTTCATCCAGCACGATGGCTACCAGTGCGGCTATTGCACGCCGGGTCAGATTTGCTCGGCCGTCGCCGTGCTTGACGAGATTCGAGCCGGAGTGCCTAGCCATGTCACAGGCAGTCTGCTCGAGCGACCCCAGGCGACAAGGGCGGAGTTCCGAGAAAGAATGAGCGGCAACATCTGTCGCTGCGGGGCCTATTCCAACATCGCCGAGGCCATGGCGAATGTCGCGGGAGCTCGTGCATGAGGCCGTTCACCTACGAGCGCGTTTCCACCCCGGCCGCCGCCGCCGCCGCTGCGCGGTCCAGGCCCCGCGCGAAATTCATCGCCGGCGGCACGAACCTTCTCGACCTGATGAAGCTGGAGATCGAAACCCCGGCGCATCTGATCGATCTGAGGCCGCTCGGTCTCGACAGGATTGAACAGACGCAAGAGGGCGGCCTACGCATCGGCGCCCTCGTCACCAATACGGACCTGGCTGCAAACGATCGCGTTCGTCGCGACTACGGCGTGCTCACCCGAGCGATCGTCGCCGGCGCATCGGGTCAGCTTCGCAACAGGGCCACTACCGCGGGCAATCTGCTCCAGCGTACGAGATGCCCCTATTTCTACGACCCCAATCAGGCCTGCAACAAACGCAAGCCCGGCTCAGGCTGCTCGGCCATCGGCGGGGTCAGCCGCCAACTCGCGGTCATCGGCGTCAGCGAAAGCTGCATTGCGACCATCCCGGCGACATGGCGGTGGCCATGCGACTCTTGGACGCTGAGGTCGAGACCGTCACCGCGACGGGTGAGGCCAAGACCATCCCCATCGCCGATTTCCACCGGCTGCCCGGCGATCAGCCGCACATCGATACAACCCTGCCGCCGGGAGACCTGATCACCGCCGTCACCCTGCCCCGGCCCCTCGGCGGCGCTCATGTATACCGCAAGGTTCGGGACCGCGCTTCCTACGCCTTCGCCCTGGTCTCGGTGGCGACGGTGGTTCAGTCCGACGGCAGCGGACGGGTCGCGTTCGGCGGTCTTGCGCACAAGCCGTGGCGTGTCGAAAAGGCCGAGGCCGCCCTTACGCAGGGGGCCAAAGCGGTGGTCGATCTGGCCTTGGCGGGCGCCCGGGCGACCGACCAGAACCGGTTCAAGATGACCTTGGCTGAACGCACCCTGGCCGCTGCGCTGAGCGACGCGAGGAGATGAACCGATGAAGTTCGACACGCCCGCAGGTCGCAATCCCATCGATCAGCTGAAGGTCGTCGGCCGGCCGCTCGACCGCATCGACGGGCCGCTGAAGACGACTGGCGTCGCTCCCTACGCCTATGAACGGCGCGACGTCGCGCCAAACGCGGCTTACGGCTATGTCGTCGGAAGCGCCATCGCCAAGGGTCGGATCCGCAGCCTACGGACCGAGCACGCCCGATCCGCGCCCGGCGTACTGGCCGTCGTCACGGCCGAGACCGCGGGCCCGGTCTCCAAGGGGCAGTACAACACGGCCAAACTGCTGGGCGGCCCCGAAATCCAGCACTACCACCAGGCGATCGCGGTCGTCGTCGCTGAGACCTTCGAACAGGCGCGGTCGGCGGCTCAGCTTTTGCAGGTCGACTACGCTCCCACAGCCGGCGCCTTCGATCTCGAGGCGGCGAAGGACAGCGCGATCAAGCCCGAGGCGGAGGATCCGAGCAGCGCGCCGGATTCCGCGTATGGCGATTTCGACGAGGCGTTCAAGACGGCGCCGGTGACCCTGGACCAGACCTATACGACCCCGGACCATAGCCACGCGATGATGGAGCCGCACGCGACCACGGCGGTTTGGGCGGGCGACAAGCTGACGCTTTGGACGTCCAACCAGATGATCGCCTGGTCAAAAGGCGATATCGCCAAGACCTTCGGGCTCAAGCCTGAGAATGTACGCCTGGATTCGCCCTATGTCGGCGGCGGGTTCGGTGGAAAGCTGTTCGTGCGCGCCGACGCGGTGATGGCGGCTCTGGGTTCCAAGGCGATCGGCGGACGGCCCGTGAAGGTCGCGCTTCAGCGGCCGTTGATGATCAACAATACGACTCATCGTCCGGCGACGATCCAGCGCATTCGCATCGGCGCGGAGCGCAGCGGCCGTATCACAGCCATCGGCCACCAGAGCTGGTCCGGAGACCTGGACGGCGGTCAGCTCGAGACCGCCGCCGCCCAAACCAAACTGCTCTATGCCGGCGCGAACCGGATGACGGCCATGAGACTGGCGACGCTGGACCTTCCCGAAGGCAACGCCATGCGCGCGCCGGGCGAGGCGCCGGGTCTGATGGCGCTGGAGATCGCCATGGACGAGATGGCGGAGACCTTGGGCATGGACCCCGTCGAGTTTCGGATTGTCAACGACACCCAGATGGATCCACAGGATCCCGAACGCCCCTTCTCAAGCCGCCGTTTCGTGGAGTGTCTGCGCACCGGCGCGGAACGGTTCGGATGGTCGCGTCGCACTGCGACCCCCGGGGCGATGCGAGATGGCGATCACCTGATCGGCTTTGGCATGGCGGCCGGCTTCCGCAACAACCTTCTGATGAAGTCGGCGGCGCGGGTCCGCCTCAGCGCCGAGGGCAGGATCACCGTCGAAACCGATATGACCGACATCGGCACCGGAACCTACACCATCTTGGCGCAAACGGCGGCGGAGACGCTCGGCGTGCCGATCGACAAGGTCAGTGTCCGGCTGGGGGATTCCGATTTCCCTGCTGCCGCAGGCTCAGGCGGTCAGTGGGGCGCCAACAACTCAACATCAGGCGTTTACGCCGCCTGCATGAAACTCCGCGAGAAGGTGATCGAGAAGCTAGGCTATCCGGCCGACGCCGCCTTCCAGGACGGCCGCGTCCGAGCGGGCCGGCGCAGTGCAGCGCTCGCCTCGGCGGCGGCGGACGGTATGATCGTCGCTGAGGACTTCATCGAGTATGGCGACCTCGACAAACGCTATCAGCAGTCCACCTTCGCGGGGCATTTCGTGGAGGTGGCTGTCGACGCCTACACCGGCGAGACACGAATCCGTCGGATGTTGGCTGTGTGCGCCGCGGGCCGGATTCTCAATCCCAAGACGGCTCGCAGCCAGGTGATCGGCGCGATGACCATGGGCGTCGGGGCGGCCTTGATGGAGGAACTCGCAATCGACAAGCGACGCGGCTTCTTCGTCAATCACGATCTGGCTGGATACGAGGTGCCGGTCCATGCCGACATCCCGCATCAGGAGGTGATCTTCCTGGACGAGGTCGACGACAAGTCGTCGCCGATGAAGGCCAAGGGCGTCGGCGAGTTGGGGCTGTGCGGCGTCGCAGCCGCCATCGCAAACGCAATCTACAACGCCACGGGGGTTAGGGTGCGGGAGTATCCCATCACGCTCGACAAACACCTCCAACACCTGCCCGCACCAATCTGAACGGTCGCCACGCAAGGGGCGGGTCGGCGCCCTTACTGCACGGCGAACGCGACCTCCTCAGGGATTCCCTCGCCCGCCCCGGCAGTCGATCAGTGCAGCGTCGTCCTCGCGTTCTCGCACAAGAGGGCAAGCTGACGAGATAAGGCTGTGCCCTCGAGACCGGTCAGATCACCGAAGGTGTAGCCTTCGTTTCTCATAGCGCGTGCGATCTCCGACTTGTTGCGGAACCGACCGGTTCGGGCCAGCGCAAACGCCCGCTCAACAGGGGTCATCATCATATTTCAGCCTCCGAACCTGTCTCGACCGGCAACCGTCACAGGGAAGAAATGCGGAGGTTTCGACACTCGTTCCCAGACGTTTGCGCACGACCTGTACCCCTGAAGATCCCAATCCAACGGCCCAAATATCCGGCCTACCTGTCCGCCTCAGTCGACAGTGCAGGCTTCGGTCGACCTCTGGCTGATGAGCGCCTGCCTCACCTTGATCCTCCCCGCCCGTGCCGGAGTGTCTGAGTGCGCACCTGACTGAAGATGAATCCTGCCGCGAAAGCGGGCCTGCGATCGATGTGGCCGCGGCCTTTTGGCCGCCCAGCAGGGCAGCCCGTCACGCGAGTCGTGTCTGGGACCGGTCGACATCCGCAAGACAGCCCCCAGATCCCAGATCCGACGTAATCGCCTCAAGCTGGATCTCGAATCACCAGCGGGTTCCCGCCGCTAGGCGCCCTGGCGGACACCGTGGCCAACGCGCTGCGGCCAAAGGGAAGACGTGGGTCGCCGGCCAATGACGACGTCCATATCGACGGTGGAGACCTCTATGATCGTCAGGCGCCGGGGCGACGATGACGCGAGATTGGATTGGCGCACCAAAATCCTCGAAAGCGCCTGTTGCGTTAGGATCCTCGGCGATTTCGACCAGCCGAAAATCCAGGGGCGCACCGGACGCGGATGAGGTGAGGGTCGATCTCTCGTCGACACCCGTCCACGACGCCTGCGCATCAAAGAGAATAAATGACGGAGACGGCCCGTTCGCCGTTCTTAAGGCCCCCAGGCGGGCTTTGAGGGTGCGATGTTTTCGAGCTCCGCCATCTGAGCCTTCGTCGTCGTCTGCTCGAGATAGGTGTGGGCCGCGTGCATCTTTTCGCCGGCCTGACCCAGGGCGGGATAGAGGACCAGCTCCTCGGCCAGCGCATGGCCGTCCAGCACGACGGCGAGCGCATCGCAGGCGGCGTTTCTTTCGACGGCGGTCTTGGCCGCTCGGCCGGAAGCGAAAGCGGCGCGGATAGCGTCGTGATGATCGAGCACCAGCGAAAGCCAGTCTCCAGCCTTGGAGGCGGCGCGGGCCTTTTCCGTCGCCGCCTTGCGCGTCTCGTCGTCAGGCTGCGGGGTGACGGCGGCGAGCGCCTTGTCGATGAGGGACATCAAACCTCCCGTGAAAGAAGGTTCAAGAGCTGCTCGGAGTGGTCCGTTCCGACTGTCCAATAACGGGCACAACAGATGTCCGCGCTCGACAATAAAACGATTCAAGGTCCGAAAACCGACCTTCGGAACAGCACTCGGAATGGCCCGGTTAGCTCGGCTTCAACCCCAAGGAGCCAACCATGTTCATGCACAACAAGCGCCTGATGTATACGGTCAGGGTATCCGAACCGAACCCGGGTCTCGCCCCCCTGATGCTTGAGCAATTCGGAGGGCCGCAGGGCGAGCTCGCCGCCGCCATGCGCTACTTCACACAGGCTTTGGCGGATGAAGATCCGGGCCGCAAAGACATGCTGCTCGACATCGCCACGGAAGAGTTGAGCCACCTCGAGGTCATCGGCTCGATCGTGTCCATGCTGAATCGGGGCGTGAAAGGTCAGAT
>NZ_JAOYTN010000016.1 GCF_026105875.1 Brevundimonas sp. BT-123
CCGGTCCGCTGCGCTGGTTGGGGGCTGCGCTGACCGGCCTCTTGCCAACCCCGACAACCCCAGCTCAGATCACCAAAGGACTCTCGTTATGGCTGGATGAGAAATGGGGGTCACGTCAAACGCAATCGGGCTTTATCCGAGATTAAAATCAGACAATGCGCGCATTTCGGACTGCACCTTCCG
This sequence comes from Brevundimonas sp. BT-123, assembly GCF_026105875.1. Taxonomy (GTDB): domain Bacteria; phylum Pseudomonadota; class Alphaproteobacteria; order Caulobacterales; family Caulobacteraceae; genus Brevundimonas. The sequence goes on from NZ_JAOYTN010000016.1 coordinate 184, forward strand.
ATTACCCGCTAGTCTTGTTGACGGACGACACTGCCCTCTTACGGGCGTATCCACACATCCGCTGTCCCGCCCGATGCTTTCGACCGCTTTCCACCCTTGGCGGAACTTAAAATGTCCGCTGGTAGGCTGCGCGTTCTCGGACCCTCAATCGAATTTGGTTATTCCCCTATGATCGGGCCTGCTTCAGCACGCAATGCGCATTGCTGGCGATGTGGGTCTGTGCGTGATCCCGCCTCCAGTCACCACTTCCACAATGTTGAGAAAAGTTGTCGGTTTAAAGCGGTCCGGCCGGGATGCCGACGATCGAGCGATCGTACTGCACGGCATCGCGGCTTTGGATTTCACGAAGCTCCTTGCGCTTGGCCTCGACCAGAGCGGCATATTGCTCAGGCGTGTAGCAGATGGTCTGCTCAAGCCGGCGACCCGTCAGGGCTCGCCGCTCGCAGACACGCCGAGGTCGTTCCTGCGCCGTGGTTTGAGCGACTGGCCCAGTCTGAGGCGTTGCGATGTCGCCAGCCGGCGACGTCTGACCAGAAGCCTGAGCGGCGAGAGAAGCGGCGAAGAGCAGAGAAACTGGGAACACGGCTGTCTCCTTTTCGGACCAGACAGGCTCCCACGTCTATCCTGCTCTGGCAATCCACGAGTACGTCGCGGAAAGACTCAAGGTTGAGGTGAGGTCGACGTGACCACCACGTCTCCGCCTGAGGCCGGCCGAACCACCGTTTGACGTTCAATCACCACCGGCTCAGCGGGTCGGGCTTGTGCTGCGCGAGCTTGTTGGATCACCCTGTCAGCTTCCGCTCGTGCCGCCATGGCCTGAGCCTGGGCCAGAGCGATACTGTCGCGAGCGTCGGCCTCGCTGTTTCTGACGAGGGTGCTTTGCGCGGTGGCTTGAGCGTCGGCGGCTGCGGCTGCGGCTTCGGCCTGGGCCAGGCGAAGCTCTGCGGATGGATCACGATCGGAGGGCTTGGTGAACAACCAAAGTGCGATGCCGATTACGACCGCACCGAGCACAGCCACCAGCCACAATCCCGTCGTACTTTCCCGCTCGACGATGATGGTTTCCTCTACACGCGCAACCGTGCTGGCGATCGGAATGATCACATTCGGATCGTCTCTGCGAACTCATCCATTGTTGTTTCGTCTTCCACCTTCGGAGCCAAACCCCATGCGGGCTTCTATGGGTCCGCTTGCCTCGAACTCGGCTGCAACTTGCGCAAAGATTTTGCGTTTCCGTCGAGCTTTCAACCTTGACCGGAGTTTCGTCGTGACGATCCGAACCAAAGCCCTGATGGCGGCCGTCGCCGCAATGACGCTGGGCGCGGCCGCCTGCACCCAGGCCGAGCAGGAAAAGACCGAGGCGCATGCCGAGGCTGCCGCCGACAAGACGGCCGATGTGGCGTCTCAGGCCGGGGAAGTGATCGAAGGCGGCGCGATGAAGGCGGCGCAGGCGGTCGAGAGCGGCGCCGGCAAGGTCGCCGACAAGCTGGAAAACGAACAGGCCGAAGCAGCGGCCGAGGGCAAGCCCGGCGCGATCAATCCCGCGACCGATCAACGTGTGCCGGCCAATAACAACTAAAATCGATCAGGCGGGGAACGGCGCTGCGCCCTCCGCCAGGATCGCATCGATCAGGGCGCGCGCTTCCTGGCTGGACCAGTCCGCCTCGCCTCTCATGACGGCACGAATGCGGCCCTGACGATCCAGGACGATGGTCTGCGGCATGGCTCCCTTGCCGGGAAACTCGAACGGCAGCTGGAACTTGGCGTCGCTGTAGAAGGGCAGGGGCGCGTGGTCGGCCAAGAAGCGTTTCGCCTCGGCTGCGGCTTCGGGCGTGGCGTCGACGTTGATCGGCAGGACGACCAGATCCTCGTTCGTCTCATAAGCCTTCGCCAGCGCCTGAAGCGTGGGCATCTCCGCCTTGCACGGCGCGCACCACATCGCCCACAGGTTTACGACCACGACCTTGCCGTGGAAGGCCGAGAAACGAACGGCCGTGCCGGTGCGATCGCGAAACGCGTATTCGGGCGCCGACTTCGCCTCGGCCGGGGTTGATAGCGCGGCCAGGGATCCGACCGCGAAGCGCGCCAGATCGCTTTTTGGCGCCGCAGCGGCGGTTGTGGTCTGTTCGACTTGCGCCTTCTGGCGATGATTGGCGTATAGCGACATCGCCATGCCGCCGGCGCCGGCGATGGTGCTGACGACGACGACCGCGCCGACGACCGCCCAGATCGCCTTTCTTGAGCCGCTCATGACCGAAACACCTTCTTCCGACGCCAATCCATCCGGCGGTTCGACTGCGCCGGTGAAGCCCGCGGGTCAAGACATGTGGGGCGGACGCTTTTCGTCGCGCCCCGCCGAGATCATGCAGGCGATCAACGTCTCCATCGGCGTTGACCAGCGCCTGTGGCGTCAGGATCTGGCCGGATCGCGAGCTCACTGCCGCATGCTGGCCAAGCAAGGCATTATCCAGCAGGGCGATGCGGACGCGATCCTGGGCGGGCTGGACGCCATCCAGTCCGAGATCGAGGCCGGGACCTTCCCCTTCCGCGATCAGTTCGAGGACATCCACATGAATGTGGAGGCGCGCCTCAATGAACTGATCGGCGAGCCGTCCGGCCGGCTGCACACGGCGCGCAGCCGCAACGATCAGGTCGCGGTCGATTTCCGCCTGTGGGTCCGCGACGCCTGCGATCGCTCGGTGGCGCAGTTGAAGGCGCTGCAGGCCGCCCTGCTGACGCGCGCCGAACAGCATGCCGGCGACCTGATGCCCGGTTTCACCCATTTGCAGACGGCCCAGCCCGTGACCCTGGGCCACCATCTGATGGCCTATGTCGAGATGTTCGGCCGTGATGCGGGGCGGTTCGCCGACGCCCGCGTCCGGATGAACGAAAGCCCGCTGGGGGCGGCGGCCCTGGCCGGTTCGCCCTTCCCCATCGATCGTCAGGCGACGGCGTCGGATCTGGGTTTCGACCGGCCGATGGCGAACTCGCTGGATGCGGTGTCGGACCGGGATTTCGCTTTGGAAAGCCTGGCGGCCGCCTCGATCACGGCCGGGCATCTGTCGCGCCTGGCCGAGGAGATCGTGGTGTGGATGACGCCGATGTTCGGTTTCGCCAGCCTGCCCGACGACCTGACCACCGGCTCGTCGATCATGCCGCAGAAGCGCAATCCCGACGCCGCCGAACTGGTGCGGGCCAAGACCGGACGGATCATGGGTTCGCTGGTCGCCCTGTCCACGGTGATGAAGGGCCTGCCGCTGGCCTATTCCAAGGATATGCAGGAGGACAAGCCGCCGGTGTTCGAGGCGTTCGACGCCCTGGACTTGGCCCTGGTCGCGATGACGGCGATGGTGTCGGCGCTGCAACCCAACACGGAACGGATGGCCCAGGCGGCGGGCGCGGGCTTTTCGACCGCGACGGACCTGGCCGACTGGCTGGTGCGCGAACTGAACCTGCCGTTCCGAAAGGCGCACCACGTGACCGGCGCGGCAGTCAAGCGAGCCGAGGAGTTGGGCGTGGATCTGTCGCAACTGCCGCTGGAAGAAATGCAGAAACTGGAGCCGGGGATCACCGAAGCGGTTTACAAGGTGCTGACCGCCGAGGCTTCGTGCCAAAGCCGCCAAAGCTATGGGGGAACCGCGCCGGAACAGGTCCGTGCGCGCATCGCCGACTGGAGAGACCGCCTGTGAAGAAGACACTCATCGTCGCGGGCGCGCTTGCCCTTCTGACCTCCGCCTGCGGCCGGATGGCCGATCTGGAATCGCCGGTGCGCGAGACCGAGCGTGCGCCGCGCAGCAGCCGCGCGCCGGGTCTGCCCGAGCCGGCGACCCTGAACCGTCCGTCCAGCAGCGTGCCGATCGACGGCGGCCCGTCCAACCCGATCGGCGCTGGCGCCGCCCAGAACGACCCGCGGTAAGTTGCACCATTTCGACCTGAAGGACGGCGCCCTCCATGCCGAGGGCGTGCCGCTGGAGCTGATCGCGGACGAGGTCGGCACGCCGGCCTATGTCTATTCCACTGCGACGCTGAAGCGGCATTACGGCCTGCTGCGCGCCGCCGCAGATGCGCATCGGGACGCCTTGGGCGAGGCCCTGATCGCCTTTGCGGTCAAGGCCAACTCCAACCTGTCGGTGTTGGCGACCCTGGCGAAACTGGGGTCCGGCGCAGACACGGTGTCCGAGGGTGAAATCCGCCGGGCTCTTGCGGCCGGCGTGCCGTCCGACCGGATCATCTTCTCCGGCGTCGGCAAGACCGACGTGGAAATGGCCTTCGCCATCAGCGTCGGCGTGCGTCAGATCAATGTCGAATCCGGCGCCGAGCTGGATCGGCTGATCGCCGTCGCGGCCATGATGGATGCGTCGCCGGCCATCGCCGTTCGGGTCAATCCGAACGTGGGAGCGGGCGGCCACGCCAAGATCACCACGGGCGGCAAGGGCGACAAGTTCGGCGTGCCGGTTGAGGAGGCGATGGATCTCTATGCCCGCGCCTCGGCCTCGCCCCATGTCACGCCCGTCGGACTGGCGTGCCACATTGGCAGCCAGATCACCGACCTTGAGCCGCTGAAGGCCGCCTTCGAGGTCTTGGCGGACATGACGCGCAAACTGCGGGCGCAGGGTCATGCCGTGACCCGGCTGGATTTGGGCGGCGGGCTGGGCGTGCCCTATTCGGGCGGGACCGAGCCGCCGTCGCCGGCCGAATATGTCGCCATGGCCGCGCGGGTTCTGAACGGGCTGGATGTCGAGGCGGCGTTCGAGCCGGGTCGTCTGTTGGCCGCCAACGCCGGCGTGCTGCTCAGCCAGGTGATACAGATCAACGAACGCTCGGACGGACGGCGCTTTCTGGTGCTCGACGCGGCGATGAACGACCTGATGCGGCCGGCGCTGTACGACGCCTTCCACGACATCCAGCCGGTCAATCCGCGCGGGGGCGGGGCGACGGCCTATGACGTGGTCGGGCCGGTGTGCGAGACGGGCGACACCTTCGCGCGGGACCGCGCGCTGCCGCCGCTGGAGGCCGAAGACCTGATCGTCTTCACCGGGGCGGGGGCTTACGGCGCGGTGATGTCCAGCGAATACAACAGCCGGCCCCTGATCCCCGAGGTGCTGGTGGATGGCGATCAGTGGGCCGTGATCCGGCCCCGCCCGACCTATGAAGAGATGCTGGATCGCGAGCCGTTCGCCGATTGGCTCTGATCGCCGATTCTTCTCGACCGTTATAAAGTAACACGCTATAGGGCCGGTCATGTCCCCCGGTCCCGAACAGTCCGTCATGCTTTCCCTGCTGGGCGGCGGCTTCGTTGCGGCCTTCCTGCATGCGGCCCTGCCGACCCACTGGCTGCCGTTCACCCTGGTCGGGCGGGCGCAAGGCTGGCGACCGTCGCGGATTCTGATGGCGGTGACGACGGCGGGCCTGGCCCATATCGCCACGACGGCGGTGGTCGGTGGTCTGATCGTGGCGGCGGGTCTGGCGCTGGATCAGTGGATCGAGGGCGTGCTGCCTCACCTGGCGGCGGTGCTGCTGTTCCTGTTCGGCGCCTTCTATCTGGCGCGCGCGACCCTGAAGCGTCCGGCCATGGCCGGCGGACCTGCGGTCGAGACGCCAGAGCCGGCCGTGTCCGACAAGGCCGCCTTTCTGGGTCTGGTCGCCATGATGGCGGTCTCGCCGGGCGAAGTGCTGCTGCCCATCTATCTGTCTTCGGCCTCCGCGGGCCTAGGAGCCTTGGCGCTGCTGACGGTGGTGTTCGCGGCGGGGACTATCGCCGGCATGGCGGTCTTCACGGCCCTGGCCAGCGCCGGCGCCTCGATCCTGCGGCTGGAGAGATGGGCGCGATACGAGGGGGCGGTGCTTGGCGTGGCCCTGATCGGTCTTGGCCTCATTGTCGCCATGCACCAACACTGACGCGATATTACATGATAACATTCAATGCGTTATCATGTATCGGCTTGGCTGTTTCGCCAGAGGGCGTATAGGCGAGCCATGAACGCCGCGCACCACAGCCCCAGCCACCGGCATGACCACGATCATGCGGATCACGGCCATGGGCATTCTCACAGCCATCACGGACATAGCCACGGTCATGGCGGTCATAGCCACGGCCCGGTGGACACGGGCGACTGGCGCTATGCCGTCGGCCTGGTGGTCAATCTGCTGTTCGTGGCGTGCGAGTTCGGCGCCGGCCTGATCGCGGATTCGACCGCCCTGTTGGCCGACGCCGGGCATAATCTGTCGGACGTGCTGGGCCTGGCCATGGCGGGCGGCGCGGCCTGGCTGGCGCGACGCGGTGCCCATGGGGCGGCGGGCGGTCGGCGGACCTATGGTTTCGGCAAGGCGACGGTTCTGGCGGCGCTGGGCAATGCGCTGCTGCTGATCTTCGCCTGCGGCGCCATTGCCTTCGAGGCCGTGCGGCGGTTCAACGAGCCCGCCCCGGTCGGGTCGGGCGTCATCATGGCGGTCGCGGGCATCGGCTTCGTCATCAACCTGGGCACCGCGCTGCTGTTCATGAAGTCGCAGCACGATCTGAATGCGCGCGGCGCCTATCTGCACATGATGGCCGATGCGGGCGTGTCGCTGGGCGTGGTGCTGGCCGGCGGGCTGATCATGATGACCGGCTGGTCGGTGGTCGATCCGCTGGTCAGCCTGGCGATCGTGGTCGTGATCCTGTGGTCGACCTGGGGCCTGCTGAAGGACTCGGTCAATCTGGCCATGGACGGCGCCCCGACGGGCGTGGACGTGCCGGCTCTGGAACAGGCGCTGGTCGGTCTGCCGGGCGTGCGAGCCGTGCATGATCTGCACGTCTGGGGATTGTCGACGACCGAGACGGCCCTGACCGCCCACCTGGTCCACGACCGCGCCGACACGGCCACGCTGATCTGCGAGGCCCAAGCCGTGGCGAAGCGCTACGCCATCGGCCACACGACCTTGCAGCTGGAGACCGAGCCGCTGCCGGATTGCCCGGGCTGCTGAGCCCTCAGGCCTGTTCGAACGTCACCGGGGCGCCCCAGAACTGGGACACCAGTTCAGACTGCGGCCCGGCCTGGCCGGTGGTCAGGAAGTCGCGGCGGCCGCTGTTGCCCAGATCGTATTCGGGGTGCGCCTTGAAATAGCGCTCCAGCGCATCCGCCACCGCCGTGGGCTGTTCGATCAGAACGGTGCCGGCCGGCAGGGCCTGGGCGAACAATTCGGCGACGATCTCATAGTGGGTGCAGCCCAGGATGGCCTTGTCCGGGTGGCGGCCGATGCGGCGACGCAGCGCATCGACGTGATCGTCGATCACCACCTTCAGCTCCTCCGGCGGCGCGCCCAGTTCGATCAGACCCGCCAGGCCGGGGCAGGGTTCAGAGAAGACGGCGATGTCCTCGCGCCGTTTGTCGATCTCGATTTCATAGACGCGGCTGATGGCCGTGGCGGCGGTGCAGAAGACGCCAGTGATGTCGATGGAGGCGACCTTTTCGCCTTCCTGCGGGCGCTCGGCCTCGAAGTTCCAGGGCTTGCCGGTCGCCGCCTCGATGGTCGGGACGATGATGCCCAGGATGTTGACCGGGCGGCCCAGACGCTCGCGCAGACCCGGCAGCCAGGTCTGTTGCAGGCGGCGAAGCGCGATGGCGCTGGCGGTGTTGCAGGCCAGGACGACGACGGAGGCTCCGGCCTCGAACAGCCTTTCGCAGCCGGTTTTCGTCAGTTCGACGATGTCTTCGCCGCCGCGCCCGCCATAGGGGGCGTGGGCCTGGTCGGCCAGATAGACGAAGTCCCGCTGGGGGAAGCGTCGGGTCAGTTCGCGGTGGACGGTCAGGCCGCCCACGCCGGAGTCGAAAACGCCAATAGCCATGGCCCGGCTTTAGAACAGTGCGACGACGTATCCAACCGGATTGGCGACAAGTTTATCCCCGCGTCAGGTGACGGGGGCGATCCGTGCGCCTAAGTGTATCGCAACCATGATCTTGTTTCGGAGCATTCCATGCATAGACGCCAGCTTCTCATCGCGGGCGGCAGCCTGATGGCCCTGTCGGCCTGCGCTTCCACGGGCGCGACCTCGAGCGGGTCCGCTGCGGCGCCGTCCGCCGCCAGCGTCGCCGAGGAAGCACGCATCGCCCGCGCCGTCCTGCCGCGCCAGACGCCGCGCGCCGAGCTGCTGCAGCCCTGGACCGGGAAGTATGACGGCGTTCCGCCCTTCGACAAGGTCACGCCGGCCAAGCTGCGCGAAGCCATGCTGGAAGGCATCGAACTGCAACGCGCCGACATCGCCGCCATCGCCAACAACCCCGAGGCCCCGACCTTCGCCAACACCATGGCGGCGCTGGAGCTGGCCGGCGAGCCGCTGGACCGCGCGTCCAATGTCTATGGCGTGATGACATCCAACATCGGTGGCGAAGCCTATGACGCGGTCGACACCGAGCTGTCGCCGCTGCTGTCTGCGGCTTCTGACGAGATCACCTTCAACGAGAAGCTGTTCCAGCGGGTCAAGACCGTCGCTGACACCGCCGACGCGGCGGGCCTCAGCGCCCAGCAGAAGCGTCTGGCCGAGCGTCGCCGCGACGCCTTCATCCGTTCGGGCGCCAATCTGGACGCGGCCGGCAAGGCCGAACTGGGCCGGATCAACACCGCCCTGTCCAACGCCTTCACCCGCTTTGGCCAGAAGGTCGTCGCCGATGAGAACGCTTGGACGCTGATCCCCAACGAGGCCGGCGTGCGGGGCCTGCCGGACTCCAACAAGGCGGCCGCCGCCAGCGCGGCGCGCAGCCGCAATCTGCAGGGCTGGGCGATCCTGAACACGCGTTCGGCGGTCGATCCCTTCCTGACCTTCGCCGACGACCGGGCCCTGCGCGAGCAGGTCTGGAAGAAGTTCGTCAATCGCGGCGACAACGGCGACGCCAACGACACCAACTCGACCATCGCCGAGATCGTGAAGCTGCGCGACCAGCGCGCCAAGCTCTTGGGCTATCGAAACCACGCCGAACTGCGCATGCAGGACACGATGGCCAAGACCCCGGCCAATGCTCAGGCCCTGATGGATCGCGTCTGGGCGCCGGCCAAGGCCCGCGTCGCCGAGGAAGTCGCCGACATGAAGGCGATCGCCGGTTTCGACATCGAGCCGTGGGACTACCTCTACTTCGCCGAGAAGGTGCGTAAGGCCAAGTACGACCTGGATCAGAACCAGCTGAAGCCCTACTTCGAGCTGAACGCGGTCCGCGCCGGCTCCTTCGCCATGGCCGAGCGCCTGTACGGCTTCCAGTTCAAGAAGCTGCCCAAGGGTTCGGTGCCGACCTTCGAGCCGGACGTCGAGGCCTATGAGGTCTATGACAAGAGCCGGGACGGCCGCCTGATCGGTCTCTACTACACCGACGATTACGCCCGTCCGGGCAAGCGTTCGGGCGCCTGGATGACCACCTATCGGTCGTTCTCGCAGCTGGACGGCTCCAAGGTCATCCTGGCCTCGAACAACAACAACTTCACCAAGCCGGAGCCGGGCGAGCCCGTCCTGATCTCGCTGGACGACGCCGAGACCCTGTTCCACGAGTTCGGCCACGCCCTGCACTATCTGTCGTCGGTGGTGACCTATCCGTCGTACGGCAATACGCCGCGCGACTTCGTGGAATATCCGTCGCAGGTGCACGAGCACTGGGTGCTGAGCCGCCCGATCCTGGACGGCTATCTGAAGCACTATCAGACGGGCGCGGCCATGCCGGCCGAATTGGTCAACAAGATCGAGGCCGCCGCCACCTTCAACCAGGGCTATGCGACGGTCAGCTATCTGTCTTCGGCCATCGTGGACATGGACCTGCACACCCAGGCCACGCCGCCGACCGACATCGACGCGTTCGAAAAGGCCAGCCTGGCGCGGATCGGCATGCCCAAGGAGATCGTGATGCGGCACCGCCTGCCGCAGTTCAATCACCTGTTCACGTCGGACGCCTATTCGGCGGGCTACTACAGCTATCTGTGGTCCGAAACGATGGACGCCGACACCTGGGCCTATTTCGAAGAGTCGGGCGACGTGTTCAATCCGGACATCGCGGGCCGCTTCAAGTCGATCATGCTGGCCCCCGGCAACACCACGGACCGCGCCGAAGCCTATCGCGCCTTCCGCGGCCGCGACCCGGACGTGGCGGCCCTGCTGAAGGTCCGGGGCTTCCCGGTCTCCTGATCGAGGCGTTCCGTTCTCCCGGACGGATGAGGCCTTGATGAAGGCTGCCAATCTCTAAGTCGGACGCCGCCGGACGATCTGTCTGGCGGCGTCTTGCGTTTCAAGCAACGAAGGCGAACCGCCCGCGCGCATATTCGGCTCGGCGATGGTCGGGCAGAAGAGACAACGCTTCCTGCCGGAAACTGTTGCGACAGACCGGGCGCTCAATCGATCGGACACTTCGGCAAAAGCGATCTGCGGCGCTTTTGACGCGTGCGTCGAATGCAGCCGCTCCATGTCGGGTCGACAGATCGAGATCGCCATAAGGGATGTGGACTTCGAACTGCGCGGCGTTTGCCGAACCGGCCGAGAGGACTGCGGCGGCCGTGATAGAGACGATTTTGAGCATGATCCTGAGTTCCGTTTTCCATCCCCTTGTTATCCGGGGCGGCTAATGGTGAAGCTGGATCTGCTCGAAACGGCGAAGCTTCTGCGGCCGAATGGCGCCGCTTCAATAATTCGACGTCATGACATTTCGGTCAGGATCGACGTGTCTGCGCATCCGATGCTTCTACTGAGGCTTCTCACGCTCTAAGCCAGGGCAGGCATCTGCTGGAGATTTCATGACCGTCGTCGCCTCCTACGTCTATCGCGACGGTCAGCGCGTGCGAGAGGCCCCGCTGACGCACGAGGGGCTGGCGCTGGAGCCGGGTGAGTTCGTCTGGATCGGCCTTTACGATCCCACGGACGCCGAGATCGAGATCCTGGTCGAACGGTTTAAGCTGCATCCGCTGGCGGTCGAGGACGCCCTGGCGGCGCACCAGATGCCCAAGGTCGAGGTCTATGGTCGCGAACTGTTCGTCGTGGCGCGCACGGCGATGAAGATCGATGACCGGCTGGCCTATGGCGAAACGCACGTGTTCGTCGGCGAAGACCATGTGGTCAGCATCCGTCACGGCTCGGCCCGCGCCCACAACCATCTGCGCACACAGCTGGAAGCCTCGCCCCTGCAGCTCAAGAAGGGTCCCGACTTCGTCCTGCACGGCATTCTGGATTTCATCGTCGACGCCTATGCCCCCATCGTGGACGACGTCGAGGACAGCGTTCTGGAGATGGAGCAGCGGACGCTGGACGCCTTCCTGTCGCGCCTGGAAATTCGCCGGCTGTTCACCCTGCGTCGCGAGCTGCTGAAGTTCCGGCGCATCCTGGGGCCGATGGAGGAGGTGCTGGGACGGCTTCAGTCGCTGGACCTGCCCTGTATCGATCCGGACGTGCGGCCCTATTTCCGCGACGTGGGCGACCACGTGCGGCGGGTGAACAGCCGGCTGGGGGGATTGAACGACATCCTGTCGTCGGTGTTCGAAGTGGCCAACCTGCTGGAGCAGCAGCGCCAGGGCCTGATCACGCGCAAGCTGGCCGCCTGGGCCGCCATCCTGGCCGTGCCGACCGCCATCGCCGGCATCTACGGCATGAATTTCGAGCACATGCCCGAGCTGCACTGGGAATACGGATACTATGCGGTCCTGGGCGTGATCGCGGCCATCTGCGCGGCGCTGTATGTGACGTTCAAACGGACGAAGTGGCTGTAGTCAGCCGCTGTTTCGCAAGCCTGCCGCCACACCGTTGATGGCCAGAAGAATGCCCTCGCGGACGCGGGGGTCGTCGTCGCCCGCGCGGCGGCGGCGGATCAGTTCGATCTGGACGTGGTTCAGCGGCTCGACATAGGGCATGCGCAACCGGATCAGCCGGTCCAGCTCGGGCTGGCCGCCCAGCAGGGCGTCATGGCCGGTGATGGCCAGGATGGCGTCGTGGGTGCGCTGCCACTCCTCGCGGATTTCACCATAGATGCGCGAGGCCAGAGAGGCGTCGGGGACCAGGGTGGCGTAGCGGCGGGCGATGGTCATGTCGGACTTGGCCATGACCATCTCCATGTTCTGGACCAGCGTCTTGAAGAAGGGCCAGGCCTCGGCCATCGCCTTCAGCTCGCCGATGTCCTTGCCCTGCACGGCCGAGCCGAAGCCGAACCAGCCGGGCAGCATGACCCGGCTTTGTGACCAGCTGAACACCCACGGAATGGCGCGCAGATCCTCGATCCGCGTCGAGGCGGTGCGCGACGACGGGCGCGAGCCGATCTTCAGATCGGCGATCTCGGCGATGGGGGTGGCGGCGCGGTAGTAGTCGACGAAGCCGTCGGTCTCATAGACCAGCTTGCGATAGGCGGCCATCGAACGCGCCGACAGGTCCGACAGGGTCGCGCCGTGTTCGGCGGTGAAGGCGTGATCCGTCCCCTTGCCCAAGGAGGCCAGCATGGCGCCGCAGGTCAGGGCGTCCAGATTGCGAAGCGCGATTTCCGGTTCGCCGTATTTGTTGGCGATGACCTCGCCCTGTTCGGTGGTGCGGATGCGGCCCTGGACCGTGCCTTCCGGCTGGGCCAGGACGCCGGCGAAGGACGAACCGCCGCCGCGCCCGACCGTGCCGCCGCGCCCGTGGAATAGTTGCAGCTTCAGCCCGTGCTTCTGCGTGACCTCGACCAGGGCGCGCGAGGCCTCGTGCAGCTCCCAGCCCGAGGTCAGGTAAGAGCCGTCCTTGTTGGAGTCCGAATAGCCGATCATCACCTCCTGCACCCCGCGCGCCTTGGCGACGGCGAGAGCGGAGGGCTCCTGCAGCAGCCGCTCCAGGGTGGGGCGCGCGGCGCGAAGGTCCTCGATGGTCTCGAACAGGGGCGCGGCCTGGATGGGACAGGCGGCGGGGTCTTCGAGCCGGTAGAGACCGACCTCCTTGAGCAGCAGATAGACTTCCAGCAGATCGGACGCTGCATCCGTCTTGGACACGATATGGGTGCGGATCGCCTGGGGACCGAAGGCGGCAAGCGCGGTTGCCGCCGCCTGAAGGATGGCGCGCTCCTTCAGCGTTTCCGGCTCATAGTCGGCATAGGGGCTGAACAGAAGGCGCGACGAGGCCAGTTCGGCGGCCAGCACCTTCAGGCGGCTTTCTTCGTCCAGCGCCAGATAGTCGGACTGGACGCCGGCGACCTTCAGCAGGTCGGCGACGACGCGCTCATGGACGTCGGCGTTCTGGCGCATGTCCAGGGTCGCCATGTGGAAGCCGAACACCTCGACCGCCGTGATCAGGTCGCTGAGCCGGTCGTCGGCGAAGACGCCGCCGTGGTGCGAGACCAGGCTGTCGTGAAGCGTCTTCAGATCGGCCTCGAAGGCGTCAGGGCCGGGATAGGGTTCGGCCTGGACCGCGGGGCGACGAGGCGGGGGGGCGTCGCCCAGCTTCTCGTGCGTGGCGGCCAGGCGGGCATAGACACCGGTCAGGGCGCGGCGATAGGGCTCGTCGGCGCGGTGGGGCGAGGGGTCATGGGCGGCGTCGGCCAGAGCCTGAAGCGCGGGCGATACCTGGGCTAGCTCGGCCGCGAGGCTGAGTTCGGCGCCGAGGGCGTGCACCTCGTCCAGATAGAAGGTCAGCACGGCTCGCGCCTGGGTGCGGAAGGCGGCGGCCATCACCGTGGCGTCCACGTTCGGATTGCCGTCGCGGTCGCCGCCGACCCAGGTGCCGACCCGCATGAAGGGTTTCAGCTCGGGCGCGTCCAGCAGCCGCCGCCAGGCCGACAACTGCTTGGGCGCGACGTGCAGGAAGATGCGGTCCAGGAAGGAGACGACGGTGTCGATCTCGTCCTGCACCACCAGGCCCTGGGTGCGGACCAGACGCGTGGCCCACAGGATAACGATCTGGCGGCGAAGCGGTTCGGCGATGGCTTCGAGGGTGCAGGCGTCGCCGGCCTTGTCGCAGGCGTCCAGCAGGTCGGTGATGGCGGCGATGCGGTCGATGACGCTCTTGCGCCGGACCTCGGACGGGTGGGCGGTCAGGACGGGCGAGATCAGCGACTGATCCAGCAGGGCGCGCACGGCCTCGCGGTCCACGCCTTGATCGGCCAGACGCTTCAGCGCGCCTTCGGGCGTATCGGGCCGTGCGCCGGCCTCGGCCTGGCTCTGGGCGCGGCGGCGGGTGGAGCGGTCCTCGGCGATATTGGCCAGCAGCGAGAACAAGGCGAAGCCGTGCGCCAGACCGGCCGCCTGATCGACCGACATGGCGGTCAGCAGCTTCTCCAGACGCTTGGCGGGGTGCGAGGCCGGGTCGCGGTGATAGGCGATCGAAGCTTGGCGCACCGCCTCGACATGGTCGAACAGGGCCTGCCCGCCCTCGTCGCGGATGATGTCGCCCAGTATGCCGCCCAGCAGTCGAACTTCGTCACGCAGGGCGTCGTCGGCGGCGGGGCTCATCATCTGAAATATCCTGGGACGGCTTGGGGTCGGCGCGGGGAGGTCGGCATCTGGAAGGGCGAAGTCGCCCGCGTCAACGCACGATCCGTGACAGCCGCCCCCAGAAATCACCGCGTCGATCATGGTGAACCGCCCGTTAGGGTTTCTTAACCGACGGCGCGCGATGATGCGGGCGTAGGATTCCAGATCGGTTCCACTCTTGCCCATGTTCGCCAAACGCCAATCCGCACTCGCCGCCACCGCCGGGACCGCCCCGCGCGCCAAGGACGGCCCGAGCCTGAAACCTGTCGTCGACGCCCTGAAGAAGCCGCCGGTCGCGGCGGGTCTGGCGGGCTTGCTGCTGCTCGGCGCCAGCGCCCTGTTCCTGACGGTTCTGGGCGATCCCAAGGCGGGGACGCCCTCGGCCCATGTCGCGCTGGAACGCGACGCGGCCGCAGCGCCAGCGCCGGCGCCGACGGGCTTCGAAGCCTTCTCCATGGGCGCGATGGGGCTGTATCAGAATCTGGCGGGCGGCGCCGATCCGACCGCGGGCGGCGACGCCGTCATCACCCTGCCGGACGGCGGCAGCGTCTCGGGTCAGGGCGCGCCCATCACGGCGCCGGTCCATGTCGCCTCTCCGTTGGCCAAGGCCCCCATCGCCGGCCTGTCGCAACCCGGATCGAACGGTCCCCTGCCGATGATCGCGCCCGACGGCCGCGTGCCGGCCCAGGCCTATGCCCGTCCGTTCCGACCGAACGGCAAGCCGCGCGTGTCGCTGATCGTCGGCGGGCTGGGCCTGAACGCCGTCACCACCCGCGCGGCGATCGAACGCCTGCCGCCGGAGGTCACCCTCAGCTTCGTGCCCTATGCCGACAATCTGCAGGGCTGGATCGACCAGGCGCGCGCCCAGGGCCATGAGGTCATGCTGGAAATGCCGATGGAGCCGACCGGCTATCCCGACAACGACCCCGGCCCCTATACGCTGCTGGCCGACGGCGGCGCCGACGATGTGACCGCAAAGATGGACTGGCTGCTGAGCCGCGCCACCGGCTATTTCGGCGTGACCAACTATCTGGGCGACCGGTTCGCCGGCTCGGACACCGGCATGAACGCCTTCCTGAGCGTCCTGCGCCAGCGCGGCGTCGCCTTCCTGGACGACGGCTCGTTCCAGCGTCGGCCGGGCGCCTGGGCGCGGGCCAGCGCGGACCGCGTCATCGACCGGACCCAGTCGCCTGCCGCCATCGTCGCCGCCCTGAACGGTCTGGAAGCCCAGGCCAAGCTGCGCGGCTCGGCCCTGGGGGCCGGCTTTAGCTATCCGGTGACGGTCGAGGCCGCCGCCCGCTGGACCGCCGGTCTGGAACAGCGCGGCCTGCAACTGGCGCCGGCCTCGTCCATGTCGATGCGGCCGGGGCGCTAGACCTTAAAATCTCCGCTCATCCCCGCGAAAGCGGGGACCCAGTGCTTGATTACTTGAGACGCCTGGCTGCACATTGAACCGACGCCGATTTCGCGGCCAAAACTGGGTCCCCGCTTTCGCGGGGATGAGCGGATTTCATGGATATTGACGCCTACCGCCCCAATGTCGGGGTCGTGCTGTTCAACCGCGACGGCCTGGTCTGGTACGGCCAGCGGCACGCCACGCCCGGCCCGCATAACTGGCAGTTCCCGCAAGGCGGCGTCGATGCGGGCGAGGATCTGGAAGCCGCCGCCCGCCGCGAACTGCATGAGGAAACCGGCGTCACCTCGATCGAATTGCTGGCGCGGACGGGAGACTGGATCCTGTACGACTTCCCGCCCGAAGCCATGAACAACGCCAAGGCCTGGCGCGGTTTCAAGGGGCAGAAGCAGCAGTGGTTCGCCTTCCGCTTCACCGGCGACGATGCCGAGATCGATCTGGCGGCCGACGACGAGGTCGAGTTCGACGCCTGGCGCTGGGGGCTGCTGTCGGACGCTTGCGACCTGATCGTGCCGTTCAAACGGCCGGCCTATGAACAGGTCGTCGCCGCCTTCTCGCACCTGGCGGCATAGAAAAAGGGCGGCGCGAGCGCCGCCCTTTCATAGTTCGCCTTGAAACGGCTTAGGCTGCTTCAGCCTTCTTCTCGGCCTGGCCTTCGATCAGCGGCTGGCCAGCGCCGATTTCGATACGGCGGGGCTTCAGCGCCTCGGGCAGCTCGCGCTTCAGCGAGATCGAGAGCAGACCGTTGACCAGATTGGCGTCGTTGACGACGACATAGTCGGCCAGCTGGAAGCGGCGCTCGAAATCGCGCTCGGCCAAACCGCGATGCAGATAGGTCTTCTGCGTCGCCGTATCATCGTTGGCGGTCTTGCGGCCGGTCACGGTGAGCAGGTTTTCCTTCACCTCGATGTTCAGCTCATCGGGGCTGAAGCCGGCGACGGCGATCTCGATGCGATAGGCGTTCTCGCCCGTGGTCTCGATGTTGTAGGGGGGATAACCCGTGTCCTGGCTGGTCGCGCGCGAGGCGTTTTCCAGCAGATTGGCCAGACGGTCGAAGCCGACGGCCGAACGGTACAGCGGGGTGAAATCATAGGTACGCATCAGCATCCTCCTGAGGATCAGCAAGGTTGAGCCGCCCGGCGTTTTGGCCCGGACGGTAGGAGATCAGATCGACGACCCGAAACCGGCGCCGTCAGTCTGGAGAACCCGAAATCGGCGTCCTCGAGAGCAAAGATGGGAGCCGGCGAAACGGCGTCAAGGGCGCCGCCGCGACGATTTTGCTTGCGTCAAATCCGCCTGTGTCTCGCGAAGTTCATTTGCGCGGGCGGCCCGCCTGCCTATGGAGAACGACCTGAACCTGGAGCCCTCGATCATGCGCCCTGCCGTCTACGGCCTCGTCGCCGTCCTGCTGTCCGCCGCCCCCGCCCTGGCCCAACAGTCGCCCCAGACCCAGGGCGCGTGGACGCCGCCGCGCTCGGCCCTGTCCAGCGCCATGCCGACCTTCTCCGACGACACGGCCTTGCAGACCGCCATCGTCGCCGAGACCCGGCCCGCCGCCGACCGGGCGCGCGACGTCTATCGTCATCCGTATGAATCCCTGACCTTCTGGGGCCTGACGCCGGGCATGACGGTGGTGGAGATCGAGCCGGGCGGCGCCAGCTGGTGGCGGCACATCCTGGAACCCTATGCGGCGGCGACCGGCGGTCGCTATGTGCCGGTCAATCGTCCGCTGGAAAGCATCGGCGTGGCGGACGGAACCGCCGACTTCATCCTGGTGGCCCGCGCCTTCCACAACTGGTCGCGCGACGGCCGGACCCAGCCGTATCTGCAGGCCTTCTTCAAGGCCTTGAAGCCCGGCGGCGTGCTGGCCGTCGAGCAGCACCGCAGCGCGGAAGGGCTGAACGTGGCCGATGTCGCCTCCACCGGCTATGTGCCCGAAAGTTATGTGATCCATGAGGCGCGCAACGCCGGCTTCGTGCTGGAGGCGCGCAGCGAGCTGAACGCCAATCCCAAGGACGATCACGATCACCCGTTCGGGGTCTGGACCCTGCCGCCGATCCGCCAGTCGGCTGCGCGCAACGACCCGTCGGGCCGCACCCTGACGCCCGAGGAACGCGCCGCCTTCGACGCCATCGGCGAGAGCGACCGGATGACCCTGCGTTTCCGCAAGCCCGAATAGGCTGTCTTGCGTTTTGACCGGACCTGCGAACCCGATTAAGCCCAAGGCGTCAGGGTGCGTCGGACGCGGGTCCGGCGTCCTGCGGAGGTTTTGAATGGCTGATCGTCTGGCGAGCGCGAGCGGATTGTCGCGTCGGTTTCTGCTGAGCGGCGCTGCGGCGCTGGGGCTGACCGGCGTGGCGGCTTGCGGGCGCAAGGACGAGGCCGCAAAGGCGCCCGCCGCGCCGCCCACGCCGGCCGGGCCGCCGGAAGGCTCGCTGGAATGGGCGGTCGAGGGATCGTGGCGTTCGGCCCAGGACAAGGCGCGCGACGCCTTCCGTCACCCGATGGAGACGCTGCGGTTCTTTGGTCTTCAACCCAAGATGACGGTGGTGGAGTTCTGGCCCGGCAGCGGCTGGTACACCGAAATCCTGGCCCCCTATCTGGCCAAGGGGGCCGGAACCTATGTCGCCGCCCTGTTCCCCGAGGGACCGACCGCCGATCCGGCGCAGGCCGTGCTGAACACCGCCTTCCGCACGCGATTCTCCAGCGACAAGAAGCTTTATGGCGAGCCGCAGTTTTCGGTCTTCGGCGCGGGGTCCGGTCCGGTGATCGCGGCGGGTACGGTCGAGATGTGCCTGTTCATGCGGACCCTGCACGGCTGGATGGCGGCAGGCATTGCGGAAAAGGCCTTCGCCGACGCCTTCGCCGCCCTTCGCCCCGGCGGCATCCTGGGCGTCGAGCAACATCGACTGTCCCCGGCGGAGGACCAGGATCCGGTCGCGGCCAACGGCTATGTGCAGGAAGCCTTCGTTCGCCAGTTGGCGGCGGAGGCGGGCTTCGTCTTCGTCGAGGCGTCCGAGATCAACGCCAATCCGGAAGACACCAAGGACCACCCGTTCGGCGTCGACACCCTGGCGCCCGCGCGCCTGACGGCCCCGCGCGGCGAACCCGCGGACCCCGCCTTCGACCGCTCCAAATATGACGCGATCGGCGAGAGCGATCGCATGACCTTGAAGTTCAGGAAGCCCGAGTGAACCGCGCCCAAGCCTTCGCCGCCAACGCCCCGTTGATGGGGGTTCCCGGCGCCTATCCGCCGCCCGGCGGAAAGGGCGACTGGTTTCGCGGCGCAGGCGGCATGCGGCTGCGCGCCGGGCTGTGGAAGCCGTCGCATCTCGCAGCGGACAAGGTGCGCGGCACCGTCGTGCTCAGCCCCGGCCGCACCGAGCCGATCGAAAAATACTATGAGGTGATCGGCAACTTCCTGGCGCGCGGCTGGTGCGTGCTGACCCACGACTGGCGCGGCCAGGGGCTGTCGGCGCGGCTCTTGCCGGATCGGCTGAAGGGGCACGCCCGTGCGGTCGAGGAGTTTCTGGACGACTACAACCGCCTGCTGAACGCCTATGAGGACCAGTGCCCCAAGCCCTGGATCATGGTCGGTCACTCGATGGGCGCGTGCCTGAACCTGCTGTCGCTGGAAAGCGGCGAGGACCGGTTCGCCGGCGCGGTGCTGTCCAGCCCCATGTTGCGCATCAAGACCGGCAAACGGTCGATGTGGTCGGTCAAGCTGGTGGTGCACTGGAATATCCGCCATGGCCAGGCCGGCGACTACATCCTGGGCGACCCCGACGATCCGTTCGACCACAACTTCGCCGAAGACGCCCTGACTTCGGACGAGACCCGCTATGAGATGTGGCGTCAGCAGCTCTATGCCTGCCCGCACCTGGCCATCGGCGGTCCTACCTACGGCTGGCTGGCCTTTGCGCTGGACGCCGGCGAGCGCGCGCTGAAGCCCAAGGCCCTGAAGGCGGTCAAGGGGCCGGTCGTGATCGTCCAGGCCAGCGCCGACGACGTGGTGTGGAAACAGACCAACCAATGGGCCGCCAAACGCATCCCGCGCGGCCGCTACGTCGAGGTCGCCGGCGCCAAGCACGAGGTCATCATGGAGGCCGACGACCTGCGCGCGGTTTTCCTGAACGAATTCGACGCCATGGCCGACATGGTTGCGCCTGCCATCGACGCGGTCGCCGATCCGTCGGCAAGGACGACGGACGTGACGGCGGGCTGATCGCTCAGGCGGCGGTTTTGGCGCGCCAGCGTCGGTCGATCGTCTGGGTGACGCCGCATAGCTGCAGGAAGGCGACGGCGACGCCGGGGCCGGCCTCGGCCTTGATCAGCAGCGGCAGAACGATCCACTCGCGCGGGAAGCGCATCACCATCACGTCGTCGCTGGCGCGCAGGTGCGGGCAGTATTTCATTGAGCTGTCGACGCAGCGGCGGTGCAGGGGTGCGATCGAGCCGGCGTCAATCATCACTCGGTCGTCGGCGATGTCGGCGCGAACTTGACCGCCGCGCGCCCTCAGCTGACCAGCGCATCGTCGCGCGGCGATCTGGGTCCAGCGATCGCCCTCTTGAGTCGGCTCGCCGCACATCGGACACAGCATGCGCGCGACGGTCAGGCGCTGTCGGACCAGATGGTTCTTCGAATATTGCGGCTTGCCGTCGCCGGGCGCGCTGGCCTGCATCAGGGCGAGACGCCAGCCGAAGGTTCGGCACGGCGCGGCGCCCGTGATCTCCTCGCCGCTCCAGCTCGTGACCCAGGGCACGTCGACGCCGACAACCAGTTTGGACTGCCCAGCCATCGAAATCCGTCCCCTCAACCGTCCGCACCCTGACGCCGTCTCGCGACCTGCGTCAATATGCGCCGGGTGAGGGCGTCAGGCGGCCGAGCGTTTCAGCGTTACCAGGGCCTGGTCGATCAGGCGCGCGTCGCCGACGGCGAGGACCTGGCCCCTGTCGTCCGGCGCTGCGCCGCGCCAGTTGACGACCTTGCCGCCCGCCGCCTCGATGACCGGTACGAGAGCGGACCAGTCCCAGGGCTTCAGGCTGGTCTCGGCGACCAGATCCATCTTGCCTGCCGCCACCATGGCGTAGGCGTAGGCGTCACAGCCCAGGCGCGCCAGGCGGGCGGTCGCGCGCACCTGGGTCCAGGCGCCCAGTTCGGCCCCGTTGAAGATGTCAGGGTCCGTGGTCGAGATGACGGCGTCGGTCAACTTCTCGCAGGACCGCACGGCCAGCGGCGTCTCGACATCGCCACGCAACAGGCGCGCGCCGGACGGGCCGCCGATGAAGATTTCGTCCAGATAAGGCTGGGCGATCACGCCGACCGTGGGCTTTCCGTTGGTGCGCAGGGCGATCAGGGTCGTCCACAGCGGCAGGCCCGAGATGAAGGCGCGGGTGCCATCGATGGGGTCCAGCACCCAGACGTGCTCGGCGTCCGGTCGATCCTCGCCATACTCCTCGCCGATGACGCCGTGGTCGGGATAGCGGGCGGCGATCAGGCGACGGATGGCGGCCTCGGCCTGTTTGTCGGCCTCTGTGACGGGATCGAAGCCGGCCGCGCCGCCCTTGTCCTCATGCCCGATGTCCGAGCGGAAGAAGGGCAGGGTCACGCGCGCGGCTTCGTGCGCCAGTTCGATGGCGAAGGCTTCGTAGTCGGTCATGGGGCTCCCTTACCGCGCTTTCGCCGGCATGGGCGCCCCTTGAGACGTGTAGATCAGGGAGACGTGCAGATCAGGCGGCGGCCGCGTCGCCCGCATGCAGGGACTTGGCCAGATCCAGCAAACGCCGGCGGGGCCGTTCGTCCAGCTGATAATAGGCCTGGATCAGATCCAGCGTTTCCTTGCGCGAAAAGACTTCGCCGCCCTTGGGCGGCGGGGCGTCGGCCTCCATCGCCTCGGCCAGACCATCGTAGAAATAGGCGACGGGGGTTTCGAGCGCCTCGGCCAACTGCCACAGGCGCGCGGCGGAGATGCGGTTGGCGCCGCATTCGTACTTCTGGATCTGCTGGAAGCGGATGCCGACCTGAACGGCCAACTGCTGCTGGGTCAGGCCCAGCAGGCGGCGACGGCGGCGCAGGCGGCGGCCCAGATGAAGGTCGATGTCGTCGGCCATGACGGTGATCCTCGTCTCAACGTCTGTCCCGATGCGGGACGACACACGTCGATCACGGCAATCGCCGTGCCGGATCGCGTCTCGGGCGAATTCGGCCTTATTGCGGCGAGGTTGGAACGAGCACGCAACCGTATGGCCCGAGCCGCATTTACTGCAACAGCTTGGCTTTTAAAGGAAGGAACCACAGCATGGGTCTCGGAATCATTGGTTGGCTCGTCATCGGCATCGTCGCCGGCTGGCTCGCTGAAAAGGTCATGGGTCGCAATCACGGCCTGCTGACGAACCTGATCGTCGGCGTCATCGGCGCTCTGCTCGGCGGCTTCATCTCGAACAACGTCTTCGGCACGCCGGTTGGCGGCTTCAACTTCGTCACCCTGATCGTGGCGTTCCTGGGCGCCTGCCTGCTGCTGTTCCTTCTGGGACTGGTCAAGCGTCGCGCTTGATTCGACAGTCGGTCGATGAGGAAAAGGGCGGTCACGAGCCGCCCTTTTTGCTGCGCCACTGTCGCCGCAGATTGCGGACAAACGAAAGGGCGGCCGGGAAACCCGGCCGCCCTTGGTCATTCAGCCTAAGGGGGCTGTCTTATTGCGGTTCGGTCGGAGCCGGCGTGGCGCTGTCCGGAGCCGGGGTCGCCGGATCGGTCGGTTCAGCCGCAGGCTCCGAAGTCGGAGCAGGCGCGGCGGCCGGATCAGCGGCGGGAGCCGCCGGTGCGCCGGCGATCGGAGCGGCGGCGTCGAACTCGGCCTTGGTATAGGCCACCACGACGCCGGTTCCTTCCTGACGGATGCCGCTCAGCGGAACGGCGCGAAGCTGGCCGTCGGCGCCGCGAACGGTGAGCTCCTGCTTGCCTTCGGCATTGTTCTGAACGCCTTCCAGCTTGCCCAGCTCGCCGTCGGGACCGGAAACGCTCGATCCGGGGTTCAGCGACAGCGATTGCTGCGACGAGGCGGCCGCGGCAGGCGCGGCGGCGGGAGCGGGCGTGGTTTCTTGCGCCAGAGCCGGCGCGGCGGTCATGAAGGCGGCAGCAGCGCCAGCCAGAAGAACGGTCTTGATATTCATGGGTCATCCCCAGTTACGCGGACCCGACGCCCGCACCCCTATATACTCCCTCTGTTACGGATTGTTTCGTATGCCCCGAAATGACCTTGGCAGCGCCCCGGTTGGACGATTCTTGGTCTATGTTCGGGCGATCCGCGATTCGAGAGGCCACGCTTGTCCAGCCGCCCCCGGCACACATCCGGTCTGATCCGCCGATTGGCGGGTCTGGCCTTCGAGCTGACGCCCCAGATCTTTGCGGTGCTGGCCTTCGGCGCAGGCGCGCTGATGCTGGCCTCTGCGGTGACGCCCGAGTTCGACAGTCGGTTGCGCCAGCTGACGGGCGTCGTCTCTCCGATCCTGATCGACCTGTCGCACTTCGTTGGCAGCATCGCCGGTTTCCTGCTTCTGCTCTTGTCGGCCGGTCTGTGGCGGCGTCGGCGCGGCGCCTATTGGGCCGCCCTGCTGGTCCTGGCGGCCGGGGCGGTGTTTTCGGTGCTGAAGGGTCTGGACTGGCAGCAGGCGACGGATCTGCTGGTCGTCGCCGCCCTGCTGGCGCCGTGCCGTACGGCCTTCAACCGGCGCTCGCGGCTCAGCGAGCCGCTCCGGCCCAGCTGGCTGTTGCTGCTGACGGCGGTGGTGGCGGCCATGCTGTGGCTGGGCTTCTTCGCCTATCGCGACGTGGCCTATAATGACGAGCTGTGGTGGCGCTTCCTCAGCGATCGCCAGGCGTCCGGCTTCCTGCGGGCCGGGCTGGTTCTGGCGATCCTGACGCTGGTGGTGGCCGGCCGTTCGTTGCTGAGCTCGCCCGGCGCCCACAGTCACGGACCGGCCAGCAAGGCCGACATCGATCGCGCGTTGCAAGCGCTGCAGACCGCCGACACGGCCACGCCCGAGGCCTGGCTGGCCATGCTGGGCGACAAGGCGCTGATGTTCAGCCCGTCGGGTTCCAGCTTTCTGGCCTATCGCGTGCGGGGGCGGCGCTGGATCGCCATGGGCGAACCGGCGGGGCTCAAGAGCGAGCGACTGGAGTTGCTGTGGTCCTTCGCCGAGATGGCCGACAGCTACGGCGGGGCGGCGGTCTTCTATTCGGTCAGCGAAGAGGTGCTGGGCGATCTGGCGACCATGGGGCTGGCGGTGCGCAAGGTCGGCGAGACGGCCGTGATCGACGCCCACCGCTTCTCCATCGAGGGCAAGGGCAAGCAGAACCTTCGCACAGCCATCAATCGCGCCGAGCGTGAAGGCTCCTCGTTCGAGGTTCTGCCGCCCGGTTCGGCCGCAGCGATCGCGGACGAACTGCGCGAGATTTCGGACGCCTGGCTGGCCATGCACGAGGGCTCGGAAAAATCCTTCTCCTTGGGGCGCTTCGACGTCGACTATCTGGACCTGACGCCGTTGGCGGTGGTCAAGGAGGGCGGCCGCATCGTCGCCTTCGCCAATCTGCTGACTTCTCCGGAAGAGGCGGCGGTGGATCTGATGCGGCATCGGCCGGACGCGCCGCATGGGGTGATGGACTATCTGTTCATCCGCTGCGCCCAGTGGGCCAAGGCGGAGGGGCTGGCCAGCTTCGACCTGGGCATGGCGCCGCTGGCCGGACTGGAGGATCGTCGCATCGCGCCGGTCTTCGCCCGTGTCGGCGCCCTGGTGTTCGAAGAGGGTGGGGCGCTCTACGGCTTCCAGGGTCTGCGCAGCTACAAGGCCAAGTTCGGCCCGGACTGGTGTTCGCGCTTCATCGCCGCGCCGGTTTCCACGCCCCTGCCGCTGGCCCTGCTGGATGTCGCTCTGCTGACCAGCGGCGGCTGGCTGGGGATGCTGGGGCTGAAGAAAGCCTAGGTCAGCAGCGCCTTCAGCACGCCGTCCAGCACCGGGCGGCCGCGCTCGGTGGCGATCAGTCGCTCGGCCTTCAGCATCAGGAATCCGTCGGCGATCAGGTCCGCGACCGGCGCGTCTTCAGGCGAAAGGCCGAGGGCCGACAGCAGGGCGACAGGCGCGCCTTCGGTGGTGCGCAGGGCCAGAAGCAGCCGTTCCTCGGCGGCGTCGGCCGCAGTCTGTGCGTCGCGCTCGGACCAGGGCGTGAGGCTCGAGACGCCCGCCACATAGTCGGCGATACGGCGGTGGGCGACGGTCGCGGTCCTGGCGCCGTCCAGCGTCAGCCGGCCATGGGCGCCGGAGCCAAGGCCGAGATAGTCCCCGCCGCGCCAGACATGCAGATTGTGCGCCGACCGGGCGGCGGGACCGCGCGCATGGTTGGACACCTCATAGGCTACGAAGCCGGCGGCGGAGAGGACGTCCTGGGTGGTTTCGTAGAGGGAGGCAGCCCGGTCCTCGTCCGGCGGGGTCAGGGTTCCGCGTGCGAAGGCCCGACCAAAGGCGGTCGTCGGCTCTATGGTCAGTTGATAGGGCGAGACGTGTTCGAACCCGAGCGCCAGCGCCGCCGTCAGCTCGGCGGTCCAATCTTCAGGCGTCTGGTCCGGGCGGGCGTAGATCAGGTCGATGGACAGACGGTCGAAGGCGCGTCGGGCAAGATCGACCGCGCGCAGGGCCTCGGCCGCCGAATGGTCGCGGCCCAGAAAACGCAGGGCGGCGTCGTCCAGCGCCTGAACCCCCATCGACAGGCGGTTGATCCCGGCGTCGGCCAGGGCGGCGAAACGGCCGGCCTCGGCGTCCGTGGGATTGGCCTCCAGCGTGATCTCGATGTCGCCGGCGGGCGGGAACAGGTCGCGGGCCGCCGCCACGATGCGCGCGACGGCGTCGGGCGCCATCAGCGACGGCGTGCCGCCGCCGAAGAAGATCGAGGCCAGGCGACGCGGGCCTGTCAGAGCCCTCTGGGCGCACAGATCGGCCAGGATCGCCTCGACCAGCGCGGCCTGTTCCTCGGTGCGTCCGCGATCGCGCACGACGTTGAAGTCGCAGTAGGGGCAGATGCGCGCGCAATAGGGCCAGTGGACGTAAAGGCCGACGTCCGATCCCGGATCAAGCGGATCAGTCAATCAGGGCGGCTCTCAGCTTGGCGAAGGCGACGGTGCGGTGGCTGATGGCGTCCTTGGCCGCCGGCTCCATCTCCCCGAAGGTCTGATCGCCGCCATTCGGAATGAAGAGCGGGTCGTAGCCGAACCCGCGATCGCCGCGTGGGGGGAAGGTCAGCTGGCCGTGAACCTCGCCCTGGACCACCACACAGGGGCCGTCCGGCCAGGCGACCGCCAGGGCCGAGGTGAACCAGGCGGCGCGGTCCGTCGCGCCGATCTCTTCCAGTCGCTCCTCGACCTTCTTCATGGCGACAGCGAAATCCTTGCCTGGCCCGGCCCAGCGCGCAGAGAAGATGCCCGGCGCGCCATCCAGCGCCGCGACCGACAGGCCGGAATCATCGGCCAGAGAAACCTCGCCCGACAGTTCGGCCGCGTGACGCGCCTTCAGCATGGCGTTGCCGGTGAAGGTGCTCTCCGTTTCGTCGGGTTCAGGCAGGTTCAGCTGGCCGGCGGTGACGAGTTGGTAATTTCCGCCCAGCAACGCCGAGATTTCGGGAACCTTGCCGGCGTTATGCGTCGCCACGACGATCCGCATCCCTTTGATAAGCTTGAGATTCATCGTCGATCACGCTCCTGAAACAGTCTATTGCCAAAGTTTAATATCGTTAAACGATATGTAACGTGCCTTTTTCGCCTGCACGGCCTATCTATTGATCGTCAGGAACGAGGTCGCAGCGTTCAGGACTTCCGGAAAACCGGGAACGATCATGCGGCTAACAAATCCAAACGGCGATAATCGCCCAAATAAGAAAGACGGAGAACCACGATGCATACGATGAACACCTCGATGTGGCTCGACAAGGTCGGCGCTGCTTTTGTCAGCACCGTTCTGATCGCCGCCCTGCCCACCGCCCTGGTCGTCACCCTGTTCCAAGCCCTTTGATCCCTCTCTTTTCGATCACTGGAGCTTTGACGACCTGCATGAAGACCGCGATGTATAGAGCCGCGCGCGGGTTCGCCGGACCCCGCGTGGCCATCGCCCCGACTTCCCCAGCTTGAGATAACAAAAACCATGCGCCTGCCCCTGCCGCCAAATCCGCTGAAGCGAGGCGAGGCAAGCGTTCCGAACTGGCTGAGTGCGCCGATTAAGGCGCTCGGCCCGGGTTCGGTGTCCAGCGTACTGAAGGTGGTTCTGGACGTCGCCTACATCCTTCTCTGGTTGATCACCGGCGTGCTGCTGCTGCTGGTCATCGCCGTGATCTTCATTCCCCTGGACAATGTGAACATCACCGTCAGCGGGGATTCCGGCGGCAAGCAACTGCCGCTGACGCGCACCCTGCTGCTGTTCGGTTTGGGCGCCGCGACCGCCTACTTCGGCGGTTTCATGCTGATCCTGCGCAGCCTGCGCCGCATCATCCGCACCCTGACCATGGGCGACCCGTTCCAGCCCGATAATGTGCGCCGTCTGCGCCAGATCGGCCTGACCCTTGCGGTCGTGACCGGCGGCGTCTGGGTGGCCCAAGGCTTCGTCGCCAAGCGGCTGGCGCCCGGCGTCATGGATCCGCAGGGCTTCGGCGAACTACTGACCCCCATCTTTTCCGTGCTCATCGTCTTCGTGCTGGCGGAGGTGTTCCGCGAGGGCGCGCGCCTGCGTCGCGAATCCGAACTGACGATCTGAGCCGTTTCGAAGTAGGATTTGCGCATGGCCATCCGCGTCCAGCTCGACCGCGTCCTCGTGGAACGCCGCATGTCGTTGACCGAACTTGCCGACCGGGTCGGGGTGACGGTGGCGAATCTGTCGATCCTGAAGACCGGCAAGGCCCGCGCGGTGCGCTTCTCGACCCTGGACGCCCTGTGCCGCGAGTTGGACTGCCAGCCCGGTGACTTGCTGGCGCACGAGCCCGGGCCGGGCGACACCATCGAGGACGACGGCGAGGCATGAGGCGAAAGGGCCCAAGCCGTGACGAGAACGGACTGACGCCCGAGGACCGTCGCATCTGGACCCGCGTGGCCGGATCGGTCGTAACGCCGAGGACGCGCAAGGCCGCCCGCGTCACGCCCGGCGCCGAAACGCCGCCCGAGATCGTGGTGACGCCGATCGAGCACCCGCGCCCTCTGGCCAAGGCGTATCCCAAACGCATCGCTGTCGCGCCGCCGGCGGAAATGCGACCCTCGCCGAACAAACCCAAGCCCGCGCCCGAGGATCTGGAGCCGCGCCGCAAGCAGCGGCTGTCGCGCGAACGCGACCCCATCGAGGCGCGCATCGACCTGCATGGCTTTGGCCGGTTCGAGGCCGAGGATCAGCTTCGAGGCTTCCTGACATCCTGCCAGGCGCGCGGCATGCGGGCGGTGCTGGTCATCACCGGCCAGGGCCGGATGGGCGGCGGGGTGATCCGTTCGGCCTTTGCGGAATGGATGCATTCGCCCGCACTGCGAGGCGTGGTGTCGGGCTTCACCATCGCCCACCAGAAGCACGGCGGAAACGGCGCCTTCTACGTCACCCTGAAACGCCGGACCTGACGCTCACGAAAAAGGCCGGGCCCGCGCTGGCGGACCCGGCCTTTCGAAAAGCGGCTTTGCTCTGGCCTATTTGGCGGCGATGGCGCCGGCCAGGATCACGTCGATCTGCTTGCCCATATGGTCTGACAGGGCCTGCGCGTCCCATTCGTCATAGGCGGCGCGGCGGTAGTTCGACAGATAGGCGTCCCAGATCAGCTCGACCAGCAGGCGGCTGTCGGCGTCCTTGGACAGTTCGCCCTTGGCCACCGCATCCTGAAGGATGTTGCTGATGGCGAGCAGCAGGTTCTTGGTCGCGGCGCGGGCGCGCATTTCGGCGGCCAGGGGCTGGAACCACGAGCGGGCGACGATGGCCTGGAACAGGGGCAGTTGGTCCAGCGACGAGTGGTAGCCGGCGCTCAGCGCGCTGACGAGGCGCTGGCGGACGGGCTCGCCTTCGGGCGCCGCGGCCTCGACCACCTCGGCCAGACGCGTCATGTCTTCGGTCAGGACCGCTTCGAACAGTTCGGCCTTGTCCTGGAAGTTGGCGAACACGGCGCCGGTGGACATGCCCGCGCCCTTGGCGATGTCGCGGATCGTGGCGGGCTCATAGCCGCGCTCGGCGAAGAGAGAGCGGGCGGCGTCCAGAACCTTTTGTCGCGTGCGGATCTTGGCGGCCTGGCGGCGGTTCAAGCGGGGCTCGACAGCGAGGGAGGCGACGGTATCTGTCATATAATCAGGCTTTTACTCTACTTTCGGTCTCTGGTCGGGGCGGGCCCGGCAGCGACCTCGAATGAATGTCTGAGCCCTTGGATCGAACCGAAAGGGCGCTTCTGCTCCGCAGATGCAGTCATGGAGAGGCGCGCTTGCATCACGGAACCATGACGAAAATGGGTCCGGCCACCGTCTGTAAGGGGCTTCCCTTACTCCGGCGCGGGGTCGACGCGCGCCGGGCGCAGCGTGCGGCGCAGCGCCCGGCTGGGGCGATTGCGACGCTCGATCGGGATGGCCGACTGGAAGGCCTTGCGAAACTGATCGCGACGTTCGTGGACCGAGGCGAGCACCAGGCCCATGGGCACGCCCAGATCGACCAGGGTGTTTTCGGCGAGCTGCAGACTGGCCTCGGTCGTCTCCGGCACGGCGTCGGTGACGCCCAGACCATATAGCCGAATGGCGTGCTGGTCGTCGCGGGCGCGCGCGATCAGGATCAGGTCGTCTCGCATCGACCGCGCCGTGGTGACGACCTCGTCCACCTTGGTCGGCGCGTCCATGGTGACGATCAGGGCGCGGGTGGATTGGACGCCGCAGTGCTGGAGCATCTCGCGCCGCCCCGCATCGCCATAGAAGACATCGAATCCGTCACGACGCCCCGCAGCGACGGCGCCCGCATCGGTGTCCAGGGCGATGAAGGGCTGATCGTGCGCTTTTAGCATTTCCCCGATCAGCCGGCCGACACGCCCGAAGCCGACGATGATGACCGCGCCGTCGGCCGCCTCCAGCTTTGGAAGCGCGACGGGCTGGCCTGCGGCGGACGACTTGCGCGCCAGCTTCTGACCCAGGAGGGCGAGCAGGGGGATCGAAAAGATGCTGACGGTCGCCGACAGGGCCACGGTGTTGGTCAGCTGCGGCGGTGCGAGGCCTTCGACCAGGCCGGTGGCGAAGACCACGAAGGCGAACTCGCCCGCCGGCGCCAGAACAAGCGCCGTCTCCAGCGCCGGGCGGGCGCCCAGGCCCCAAAAACGCGCCAGGCTGAAAATGACGCCGGTCTTCACGACCGTCAGGGCCAGGGCCAGGCCGAAGACGCCGACCGGATCGGCGGCGATGGCGTCCAGATCCAGACCCAGGCCGACGCCGACGAAGAAGACACCCAGCAGAAGCCCCTTGAACGGTTCGATGGAGACCTCGACCTCGCGCCGGAACTCGGTTTCGGCCAGCAGCACGCCGGCCAGAAGCGCGCCGATACTCATCGACAGGCCGCTGGCCTGAGCGGCGAGACCGGCGCCGACCACCACCAGCAGGGAGGCGGCGACGAACAGTTCGCCGCCCTGGTCGGCCTTGCGCGCCTTCGCCACCGATCGAAACATCGGTCGAAGCACCACGCGCCCCAGCAGCACCATCAGACCCAGGCCGATGGCGGCCGGAACCAGGGTGAACAGGGCGCGTCCCAGCACGGCGGGATCCAGCGCGCCGCCCTGCTGGGCCAGGGCCGCCAGGACGGTGACGGTGATCAGGATCGGGGCGACCGACAGATCCTGGGCCAGCAGAATGGCGAAGGTGGAACGGCCGACCGTCCCCTTCAACCGCCCCCGCTCGGCCAGCACGGGCATGACCACGGCCGTCGAGGACAGGGCGAGGCCCATGCCCAGCACCACGGCGCTGGCCAGGGTCTGTCCCATCAGCATGAAGCCGCCCGCCAGCACGGCGGTGCAGACGACGACCTGCATCAGCCCCAGGCCGAACACGAGCCGACGCATGGCGCGCAGCCGTTCCCACGACAGCTCCAGACCGATCATGAACAGCAGGAAGGCGACGCCCAGTTCCGACAGCTGCGCCAACTGGCCCGGATCGCCGATGGTCAGCCACGACAGCCAGGGCAGGCTTTGCGCGAATCGGCCGAGCCCGTCCGGCCCCAGCAAAACGCCCGCAGCAAGGAAGCCCAGGACGGGGCTGACCTTGAGCCGATTGACCAGGGGCACGATGACGCCGGCGGCCGCCAGAAAGACCACCAGATCCTTGTAGTCGCCGCCCTGACCTTGCATCCGCCCTCCTTGCGTCGGCGTATCTGACCCCGATACCCGCGCCGTGGCGAGAGGTCGCATCGGAATCATGAACTTTTTTTAAGGCGACACCCCCCCTCGCCGGACTAGGGTCTGCGCCGAGCCATCCAGATGCCGGGTGGGAACAGGGACATAGTGATGAAACGTCTGCTTATCGGGGCCGCCGTCGGCGCCCTTCTTCTACCCGCCAGCTCGGTCCTGGCTCAGGATATCGGTCACGACCACGCCTGCATCGACGACGCCTGCACCCTCGTTTCGCTGTTCTCGGGCGAAGAGACGGCGGCCGGCTGGCAGGGCACAGAGGCGCCCCGCTACGGAACCTGGGGCTTCGACCTGGCCGGCCGCGACACCTCGGTGAAGCCGGGCGACGACTTCTTCCAGTACGCCAACGGCAAGGCCTTGGAAAAGCTGGTCATCCCGTCGGATCGCACCAGCTACGGCTCGTTCGCCCTGCTGCGCGAACTGTCGGACAACCGCATGAAGGAACTGGTGCTGGGCCTGGCCAACCGCACCGACCTGACGCCCGGATCGGATGAGGCCAAGGTCGCCGACGCCTATCGCTCCTATATCGACGAGGCGCGCATCGAGCAGCTCGACGCCCAGCCGCTGCAACCCTATCTGGCCGCGATCCGCGCGGCCGACAGCCATGACAAGATGGCCGTCTATATGGGCCAGACGGCCGGCCGCTTCGGCTCGTCCTTCTTCGGCACCGGCATCACGATCGATTCCAAGCAACCGACCCGCTACGTCGTCTCGACGGGCCAGTCGGGCATCGGCCTGCCGAACCGCGACTATTATCTGGACGCCCGTTTCGCCGACAAGAAAGAGAAGTATCAGGCCTACGTCGGCCGGATGCTGGAGATGATCGGCTGGACCAACCCGACCGAGACCGCCGCCCAGATCGTCGCGCTGGAAACCAAGATCGCCGAGGCCCACTGGACCCCGGTCGAGAACCGCAACCGCGACCGGACTTACAACGAGTTCACCATCGCCAAACTGGCCGAGGACGCGCCGGGCTTCGCCTGGCAGGCCTACTACGATGCGGCCAAGCTGGGCGGCGTGCCTCGCCTGATCGTGCGTCAGGACACGGCCATGCCCAAGATCGCGGCTGTCTACGCCGAGACGCCGGTCGAACTGCTGCAGGCCTGGCAGGCCTTCCACACCGCCGACGACATGGCGCCGCTGATGTCCAAACGCTTCGCCGACGCTCAGTGGGAGTTCCGTTCGCGCGATCTGTCGGGTCAGCCTGAGCAGCGCACCCGCGAAAAGCGCGCCATCTCCTTCGCCGAAGGCTCGCTGGGCGAGGCCACGGGCCGGCTCTACGTCGCCCAGTATTTCCCGGCCGAATCCAAGGCCAAGATGGAAGAGCTGGTCGCCAATCTGCGCACCGCCCTGTCGCACCGGATCGAGAACCTGACCTGGATGGGGACCGAGACCAAGGCGGCGGCGCAAGAAAAGCTGCGCAAGTTCACCGTCAAGATCGGCTATCCCGACAAGTGGCGCGACTACTCCGGCCTGGACATCCGCGCGAACGACCTGGTCGGCAACGCCGAGCGCCGCGGCCTCTTCGAGTGGAACTATGATCTGGCCCGTCTGAACGAGCCGGTCGACAAGTCCGAGTGGGGCATGACCCCGCAGACGGTCAACGCCTACTACAACTCGGCCAACAACGAGATCGTCTTCCCTGCGGCGATCCTGCAGCCGCCCTTCTTCGATCCGAATGGCGATGCGGCGGTCAACTATGGCGGCATCGGCGGCGTGATCGGTCACGAGATCGGCCACGGCTTCGACGACCAGGGCTCCAAGTCCGACGGCGACGGCGTGCTGCGCAACTGGTGGACGCCGGAAGACAAGGCCAACTTCGAGGCCCTGACGGCGCGTCTGGGCGCGCAATATGCGACCTATGAGCCGATCGCCGGCTATCACATCAACCCTGGCCTGACGATGGGCGAGAACATCGGCGACGCGTCTGGCGTGGCCGTCGGTCTCGAGGCCTATCACCTGTCGTTGAACGGTCAGCCGGCGCCGGTTCTGGACGGCGCGACCGGCGACCAGCGCTTCTTCTATGGCTGGGCTCAGGTCTGGCAGTCGAAGTACCGCGACGAGGCGCTGAAGCAGCAGGTCGCTACCGATCCGCACTCGGCCGCCCAGTTCCGCGTCATCGGCCCGCTGCGCAACGTCGACGCCTGGTACGACGCCTTCGACGTTCAGCCGGGCACGAAATATTATCTAACGCCCGAGGAACGCGTCCGCCTCTGGTAAGGCGACGCTTGTTCGAGAATGGAAAGGCCGGGGTTCGCCCCGGCCTTTTTCATATCGAGACCGGGCTGCTCGATTTCGACGCCGTATCGAGAATTTGTCGAGGTTTCATGGGAGTTTGTCTGGGCGCCAGACGCGAAAAAGCCCGCTGCTGGGGATACATCGCAGCGGGCTTTCGCGCTCTTTAAAGAGCGGACGTTTCCTCCCCGAAACGCCTTCGAGTGCTGCGCGCTTGAGCAACGCTTGCCCTCGAGTGACGTCATTTGACGCAACGGCCGGTAGGTCGTCAACGACCGGTTTCACAAGAGTCGAACTTTCTTCGACTTATCACTGATAACCCATTTTAGAGGCGGTCCATTGTCGAAGCTTATTCGAGAATGGACTTTATGGCGGCGATCAGGCCTTCGCGGAGGATCTTCATCTGGCCGGGGCGTTCGGCCTTCCAGGCGTCGTTGTCTGTGATAGCGGCAGCGGCGGCGCGGCCGGCGTCCAGATCCTTGATCGTGACCTCGCCGGCGGCGATTTCATCGCCGCCCAGGATGACGACGGCCGGAGCGCCGCGCCGGTCGGCGTATTTCATCTGCGCCTTCATGCCGGCGCGACCCAGATAAAGCTCGGCGGCGATCCCGGCGGCGCGCAGTTCGGCGACGGCGGTCAGATAATGAGACATGTCGTCCTCGGAGAAGACGATGACGACCACGGGCCCGCGCACGGCGTCCTCGGCGCCCCGTCCCGCCGCGCGCAGGGCCGAGGCCAGGCGCGAGACGCCGAAGGAGAAGCCGGTCGCCGGCGTGCTCTGGCCGGTGAACCGGGCGACCAGATCGTCATAGCGACCGCCGCCGCCGATGGAGCCGAAGCGGACGGGACGACCCTTGTCGTCAACCGTGTCCAGCAGCAGTTCAGCCTCGAACACGGCGCCGGTGTAATATTCCAGGCCGCGCACGATGGTCGGATCGAACTTCACCGCGTCCTGGCCGACCGACATGGCGGCAAGAGCCCGGTCGATGGCGGCCAGTTCATTCAGCGCCGCCTCGCCCGCCGCGCCGAGGTCGCCGGATCGCGCGACGGCGTCCAGCGTCTCGGCCCGCGACAGTCCGGGGGTATTGGCCGAGGCCAGAAACGCCTCGATGGCGGCCGTGACCTTGGCGGGCAGCTGGGCGCCCTTGGTGTAGTCGCCCGAGTCGTCCAGACGCCCTTCGCCCAGCAGCTGGACCACGCCCTCCCAGCCCAGGCGGTCGAACTTGTCGATGGCGCGAAGCGCCGTCAGCCGCTGACCGGCCTCGGTCACGCCGCCGGCGTCGAACAGGCCGTCGAACAGCTTGCGGTTCGAAACGCGGATCTGCGCCTGGCCGGCGTCCAGCCCGGCGGCGCGCAGGCCTTCGCAGCCCATGGCGATGATTTCGGCGTCGGCCTCGGGCCGGTCGGAGCCGACGGTGTCGGCGTCGCATTGCCAGAACTCGCGGAAGCGACCGGGCCCGGGCTTTTCATTGCGCCAGACCGGACCGTAGGCATAGCGGCGGAACGGCTTGGGCAGAGTTTCCCAGGTCTGGGCCGCGAACCGGGCCAGGGGCGCGGTGTGGTCGTAGCGCAGGGCCATCCACTCGCCCGGCTCGTCCGACCCGGCGTCGTCCTGTAGCGCGAAGACGCCCTCGTTCGGGCGGTCGGCGTCGGGCAGGAACTTGCCCAGCGCATCGGCATATTCGAAGGCTGGCGTCTCCAGCGGCTCGAAGCCCCAGCGCTCGTACACCTCGGACACGCGCGCGACGATGCGCCGTTCGGCGGTCAGGTCGCGGCCGCGCTTGTCGGCGAAGCCGCGCGGGTTGCGGGCGAGGGGGCGGGGAGGCGCGGCGTCGGTCATGGCGCGCGCTTAAGCCAAGGGGCCTTTGATCGCAAATTGTCCCATCAACTCGGTGCGGGCGTCGAGTCCTGCGGCGTCGCACAATGATTTGTTCCTAAAGGCGAAATCGTAGGATCGAAGGAACCGCCCGGACAATGTTTCGTTAGTGGCGCATGACGCCCCACGCCCTTCTCGTTCCGCGCACCTGCAACACCTCCGATCGCCGCACGATCCGGTGGTGGGAGTGCGAGCTGGTCGACGATGCGGGATCGCGGCGTATGCAGAACCAAGCCTTTTTCTCGATCCGTGAAGCCCGGTCCTGGGCGTCGGCGCAGGGCTATCCCATCAGCGACGACGCCGCCGCCGCGGCCGAGCTTTGATGTCCGAGGCGGCGCCGAGCGGCGTTTTGACCGCCGAAGCTTTCGATACGCCGCGTATCCTGCTCGCTGGCTCGGTCGATTATGGAATGTATGAGCGCT
This sequence comes from Brevundimonas sp. BT-123, assembly GCF_026105875.1. GTDB lineage: Bacteria > Pseudomonadota > Alphaproteobacteria > Caulobacterales > Caulobacteraceae > Brevundimonas. Next base: position 35,985 of record NZ_JAOYTN010000016.1, read on the forward strand.
TCCGCCAGCAGATGACTGAGGCGCCGGATACGGGGCTGACCGTCATCGAACTGTCGACCCTGGGCGGCGATCCGGAAGTGGCGCGCATGATGGGCGAAGACGTGCGCTTTCAAAGCGATATCAATCCGTCCCGCCGGCTGGTCTTTCTGGGCAAGGCGGCGATCTATTCCGCCGGCGCCACCTTCATGGGCTTCTTTGCGGTGGAGAACCGCTATCTGACGCGGGGCGCGCGAGTGATGATCCATGAGCGCAAGATGGACCAACAACTGCATGTCAGCGGGCCGCTGACGACCTGCATCGCCTCGGTTCGCGCCATGCTGAACGAGCTGGAACACTCCATCGCCATCCAGAACGAGGGTTTCGAGAACCTGGTGCGCGGATCGTCGGTGACGATGGAGGAGGTGCTGAAACGCGCCCCCGCCAACTGGTATATCGAGGCCCAGGAGGCCAAGGCGTTGGGCCTGATCGCCGAAGTGATCTGACCAAACCGCCGGATCAGGCCTGAAGCGTTTCCACGGTCAGATTGCCGTTGGTGTAGACACAGATTTCGGCGGCGATCTTCATGGCCTTGCGCGCGACCTGTTCGGCGTCGAGATCGGTTTCCTCGATCAGGGCGCGGGCGGCCGACAGGGCGTAGTTGCCGCCCGAACCCACGGCCGCGACGCCATACTCCGGCTCCAGCACATCGCCGACGCCCGTCACGGTGAAGATGGACGACTTGTCCGCCACCAGCAGCATCGCTTCCAGCCGGCGCAGATAGCGGTCGGTGCGCCAGTCCTTGGCGAGGTCGACGCAGGCGCGCGCCAGCTGATCAGGATACTGCTCCAGCTTGGCCTCAAGCCGCTCGATCAGGGTGAAGGCGTCGGCCGTGGCGCCGGCGAAACCGGCCAGCACCTTGCCGCCCGCCAGGGTGCGCACCTTGCGGGCGGCGCCCTTGACGATGGTCGGGCCCATCGAGACCTGGCCGTCCCCGGCGATCACGGTGCGTCCGTTCTTGCGCACCGCCAGAATGGTGGTGCCGTGCCAGTCGGGGAAGTTGGATGCGGTCTGGGTCATGACGATCAGATGGCGCGGCCGGGCGCCGGCATCAAGTCTGTCGCGCCTTGGTGTAACGCTGTCTTATTTTGACCCCAATATTGGCTAGAAGGCGCAATCCGCTTTCGTAGTTCTTTGAAATCGAGGGACAGGTTTTGCTTTATCGCGTCGTTTTCGTGAGTGAAATGATCGGTGGCGCCAACCACACGATCCAGTCGCTTGCCGAAATCCTCGGCGCGTCGGAGCGAAACAACCGCCGCGACGAGATTGGCAGCGCCCCTGCTGTTCCACGAGGGCGAGGCGGCGCAGGTCATCGAGGGCGCCCGTGCGGACCTGGATCGCTTGATGTCGCGCCTCTGGAAAGACCCGCGTCATCACAATATCCGGGTCCTGGATGATCGGCCCGTCATGCAGCGGCGAATGCGCGAACCCGCACGGCTTTGCGCCCTCAGCACCCAGCAGGCCGCCGACATCTTGCGCGGACGGCGCCTGGGCGATCTGTCCAGTGCTGATCTGGAAAAGCTGCTGTCGTGCGAACACGTGCGGATGGTCGCCTGAGGCGATAGGCCCCTCGCGCCGGAACCTCTGCGGCGCTAGATAGGGCGGTGATCTTTTCCGAAGACGAAGTCGAACGCTATGCGCGCCATCTGGTCCTGTCCGAAGTGGGCGGGCCGGGGCAGCAAGCGCTGAAGCGCGCGCGGGTGCTGATTGTCGGCGCGGGCGGCGTGGGGTCGCCGGCGGCGCTCTATCTCGCGGCGGCGGGCGTCGGGACCCTGGGCCTGATCGACAACGATGTTGTGGGTCTGTCCAATCTGCAGAGGCAGATCGCCTTTTCGACGGCGCAGGTCGGCCGGTCGAAGGTCGAGGCGGCGGCGGAACGGCTGGTCGGCCTCAATCCGCATGTCGCGGTCGAAACTTTCGCCGAGCGGATCACCGCCGAGAATGCCGAGGCGCGGATCGCAGCCTTCGACGTCGTGCTGGACGGGACCGACGATTTCCAGACCCGGCTGTGGGTCAATGCGGCCTGCGTTGCGGCGGGCAAGCCGCTGGTGTCGGGCGCGCTTGGCCGCTGGAACGGGCAGATCGGGGTGTTTGCGGGCCAGCCCTGCTATCAATGCCTGGTGCCCGAGATTCCGCCGGATGCGGAGACCTGCGCGCGCGTCGGCGTCGTCGGCGCCCTGACCGGCGTGATCGGGTCGATGGCGGCGCTGGAGGTCATCAAGCTGATCACCGGCGCGGGCGAGGCCCTGACCGGGCGGTTGATGCTTTATGACGGTCTGGCGGGCTCGGCGCGGACCGCGCGGGTCGCCGCTGATCCGGAATGCCCGGTCTGCGGCGGCTGACGCTCAGGCGGCTGTCGCGAAGCGGATGTCGGCCAAATCCAGATCGGGCAGGGGCGGGGCGAAGCCCAGCGCCGGGTTGCTGAGCACCGTTACCAGACGCTCGCCGCAATAGAGATATAGGGTCTCGAACCCGACCCAGTTGCGGGCGATCGCCTCCAGCGCCTGATTGGCCGCCGTGTCGTTCGCCGCGTCGAGGACGCAGATGTCCCGCACCGGAACGCCGGGCAGGTTGACGATGCAGTAGTAGGAGTCCAACGCACACTTCCTCGATCAGGACGCCGGAAACGAAGCGCGTTTACGACGGTTCCTCCCCTGCCAGCGGTTTTCGACAGCCGTGTGAGTTCGGTCCGACAGACTTGTGAAAAGGAGGCCTGATGGCCCGACGTCCCGCCTCGCCCAAACGCCTGAACGCCGCAAATCTCAGCGGCTTGGGGGCTGAGCGTCTGGGCGAACTGCTGATGCAGGCGGCGGATGCGGATGCGATCCTGAAGCGGCGGCTCAGGCTGGTGATGGCGGCCGAGGCGGGGCCGGATCTGCTGGCCCTGGAAATCGACAAGCGACTGACGACCATCGCCGCCAGCCGCGCGCGCGTGTCGTGGCGAAAGCGGCCCGACCTGCTGCGCGATCTGGAGATTCTACGGGCTGCAATCGTCGACGACCTGGCCGAGGCCGCCCCGGCGATGGGATTGGAGCGATTGATCGGCTGGTTCGACCTGTTTCGCGGCCTGGCGTCGCGGGTCAAGGATCAGAAGGGCGAACTGGCCGACGCGTTCGAAACGGCGGCCTCGGATTTGTGGCGGATCGCCGAGGCTGCGGTGCGGACGGACGACAGCACAGTGGGTCTGATGGCGGATGCGGTGGCGCGGCAACCGCTCGAATACGCCCGTTGGATCGGCGCGGGCGGCGACGATCTGACGGCGGACCTGGCCAAGAGGCTGCTGGATCGTCTCGATACCGCATCCAGCGCGCGCGGCATGCGGACGGTCGTGCGACGGCTGGCGGACCGGGCGGGCGATCTGGACCTGTGGCTGTCGATGACGACGCCGGAGGAACGGGGCTCGCCGGATTTTGCGGCGATGATGGCCAAGCGGCTGCTGGTGGCCGATCGCATTCCAGAAGCGTGTCAGGCGCTGGAGGCGGCGCTGAAACCGTCGGCGGGCAACCGGCGCTGGACCTTCGGGCGATCGCCGCAGGAAGGACCGCCGGTCCTGACCCCGGCGTGGGAGGCGACCTCGATCGACCTGTTGGAAGCCGAGGGGCGCAAGGACGAGGCGCAGGACCTGCGCTGGGCGATGTTCGAACGCGACCTGTCGGCGCCGGTGCTGCGGGCCTATCTGGCGCGCCTGCCGGACTTCGATGACGTCGAGGCGCTGGACCGCGCCCTGGCCCATGCGGCGACCTATGCTGATGTCGAGACGGCGCTGGCGTTTCTGATGGACTGGCCCTCACACCGCGAGGCCGCCGCCCTGGTCGAACGCCGCATTCGCGAGGTGCGCGCGCCGCTGCCGCTCAAGGCCGACTGGGCGGCGCGGCTGGTGCAGAAATATCCCGATGCGGCCGAGCGGTTGCTGGCGGCCGGTTAGGGCATTGCCGGCCTAAAGCATTGCGGGGATGACCCGATCGGGCGGGCGGTGGCCGTTCTGGTAGGTCATGACGTTGGCGATGACGCGGTCGCCCATGTCCTGGCGCGCCTCCAGCGTGGCGGAACCCAGGTGAGGCAGCAGCACGACGTTGGATTGGCCCAGCAGGCCATGATGGATCGCGGGCTCGTTCTCGAAAACGTCCAGGCCGACACCGGACAGAGCGCGCATGGCCACCGCCTGGGCCAGGGCCGCCTCGTCGATCAGTTCGCCGCGCGCGGTGTTGATCAGGATGGCGTGGGGCTGCAGCCGGGCCAGGCGTTCGGCCGACAGCAGATGGTGGGTGTCCTTCGTCGCAGGACAGTTCAGCGAGACGATGTCCATCCGCGCCAGCATCTGGTCCAGATCGTCCCAGTAGGTCGCGCCCAGCTCTTCCTCGATCAGAGCCGGGACGGGCTTGCGATTGTGATAGTGGACCTGAAGCCCGAAGGCCTTGGCGCGGCGGGCCAGGGCCTGGCCGATCCGGCCCATGCCGACGATGCCCAGCCGCTTGCCCCACAGCTTGCGTCCGCACATCCAGGTCGGAGTCCAGCCCTCGAACCGGCCTTCGGCCACCACCTGGGCGCCCTCAACGATGCGGCGGCTGACGGCCAGGATCAGGCTCATCGCCAGGTCGGCGGTGTCTTCGGTCAGGACGCCGGGCGTGTTGGTGACGATGATGCCGCGCGCCACGGCCGCGTCGACGTCGATATGATCCACCCCGGCGCCGAAGTTGGCGATCATCTTCAACTGCTCGCCTGCGCCATTGATCAAGTCGGCGTCGATGACGTCTGTGATGGTGGGCACCAGAACCTCGGCCCGCTGGACGGCGGCCTGCAACGCGGCGCGGTCCATCGGCTGATCCTTCAGGTTCAGTTCGGCGTCGAACAACTCGCGCATCCGCGTCTCGACCGCGTCGGGCAGGCGTCTGGTTAATACGACCTTAAGCTTGCGGGGGGACATTCTCGGCCTTGGTTAGCGGGCGGCGATTCAGACGGATCAAAGCCCGCGCGACGGGTCGTTCCAATCAGTGTCTAGCAAAGCCGCCGCCATCTTCCAAAGCCTGCGACGCCGCATCGCCATCGTTGGAGCCATTCTCGGCCTCGGCGTGATGGCGAGCGCCGGCGCGACCATGCCCGACGGCCGCCCGACGCCCACCGGGCTTGAGGTGCCGCGCTGGATTTCGCTGAAGTCCTCGCACGTCCGCGCACGCCAGGGGCCGGGCCTGGATTATCCGATCCTGTGGGAATATCGGGCCGCCGGCCTGCCGGTTCAGGTGATCGCCGAGACGACCGAATGGCGCAAGATCTGCGATCCCGACGGGGCCGTGGCCTGGATCCACCGTACGGTGTCATCGGGCCGGCGCTATGTCTTCAATACGACCGCCGAGGAAGTGCCGATCCGATCGGGCCGATCCGAGACGGCGTCGGTGCGCGCGCGCTTGTCGCCGCGCGCCCTGGTGATGCTGGACGAATGCGAAGAGGGCTGGTGCAAGGTCCGGGCGCGACGGCTGGAGGGTTTCGTGGCTCAGCGGGCCGTGTTCGGCACCCAGGAGCGGGCGCTGTGCAACGCCAATCGCCCTGCGGGCACGGGTCGCAACTGACCGCGCGCTGTTGAGCGAAGCAGCGCGGTCGTGTAACCCGCGCGCAACGTATCAAGAAACGGAAGCGCCTTGACCCAGTCCCAATATCCTTCGTCCTTCGATCATGAGGCCCTGCTGGCCTCGGGCCGCGGCGAGCTGTTCGGTCCCGGCAACGCCCAGCTGCCCGCCCCGCCGATGCTGATGTTCGACCGCATCACCACGATCAATGCGGACGGCGGAGAGCACGGCAAGGGCTATGTCGAGGCCGAACTCGACATCCATCCCGACCTCTGGTTCTTCCAGTGCCACTTCATCGGCGACCCCGTCATGCCGGGCTGCCTGGGCCTGGACGCCATGTGGCAGCTGGTCGGCTTCTATCTGGGCTGGATCGGCGGTCCCGGGCGCGGCCGCGCCTTGGGCGTCGGCGAGGTCAAGTTCACCGGCCAGGTCACCCCGGACATCAAGAAGGTGGTCTATAAGATCAATCTGAAGCGCGTCATCAACCGCAAGCTGGTCATGGGCATCGCCGACGGCGTGCTGGAGGCCGACGGCCAGGTCATCTACACCTGCAACGACATGCGGGTCGGCCTGTTCGGCGCCAAGGATGAGGCGGCGGGCGGCTAACGCCCCTATATAACCGCGAACAAGGCGGACGGTCCTCGGACCAGGAAGCATCAAGAAGGAAACACCATGCGTCGTGTCGTCGTCACCGGCCTGGGCATCGTCTCTTCCATCGGCCATGGCGCCGAGGAGGTGACCCAGTCCCTGCGCGAAGCCCGTTCGGGCGTCGTTCATGCTCCCGACCACGCCAAATACGGCTTCCGCAGCCAGGTCTGGGCGCCGCCCAAGATCGGCCCGTGGGAAGAGCTGGTCGACCGTCGCGCCGCGCGCTTCCTGGCCAACGGCACCGCCTGGGGCCACATCGCCTTCGAAGAGGCGCTGAAGTCGTCGGGCATGACGGCGGACGAGATTAAGGACGACCGGATCGGACTGATCGTCGGCGAGGGCGGTCCTTCGACCCAGGTGATCCTGCAGGCGGCCGCGACCACGGTCGAAAAGGGCGCGCCCAAGCGCATCGGCCCGTTCGCAGTGCCCAAGGCGATGGCGTCGGGCCCGTCGGCGGTGTTGTCGACCTGGTTCCAGATGCGCGGCATCAACTATTCGATCAGCTCGGCCTGCGCGACGTCGGCCCACTGCATCGGCGCCGGGGTCGAACAGATCCAGTGGGGCAAGCAGGACGTGGTCTTCGCCGGCGGCTGCGAGGACATCGACTGGTCCATGTCCAACATGTTCGACGCCATGGGCGCCATGTCGTCGGACTTCAACGACAATCCGTCGGTCGCCTCCAGAGCCTATGACGCCAACCGCGACGGTTTCGTCATCGCGGGCGGCGCGGGCATCGTGGTGCTGGAAGAGTACGAGCGGGCCAAGGCGCGCGGCGCGACCATCTACGCCGAAGTCACCGGCTATGGCGCCAACGCCGACGGCTACGACATGGTCGCCCCCTCGGGCGAGGGCGCCCAGCGCTGCATGAAGATCGCGTTGGAGCAGGCCGGCAATCCGAAGATCGACTATCTGAACCCCCACGGGACCTCGACGCCCGTGGGCGACGCCAAGGAGATGGAGGCCGTGCGCGCCGTCTTCGGCGACCAGATGCCGATGATCTCCTCGACCAAGTCGCTGACCGGACACTCGCTCGGCGCGGCCGGCGCCCAGGAAGCCATCTACTGCCTGCTGATGATGCAGAACGGCTTCGCCGCCGAAAGCGCTCATATCGAAAATCTCGATCCGGCGTTCGAAGGCATGCCGATCCTGCGCCAGCGCCACGACGGCGAATTGACCCACGTCATGTCCAACAGCTTCGGCTTCGGCGGCACCAACGGCACGCTGATCCTGTCGAAGGTCTGAGATTTCTTTTCTCGTCATCCCAGGGCTTGTCCCTGGGATCCATATGCCCGACGTCTAAAAGAGGCGCACCCTGCGGACAGGCCGGGACTATGGATCCTCGCCACAGGGGCGAGGATGACGAAGTTTTTGCGCTTTGAGCACTCCACAGCAGCGTCTGCGCCCGATCGTTCCCAACTTGGCTGTTTACACGACCGTTTCTCACTTTTAGAGAGCGTCGCCGTGACCATGCGCCTGATTAAAGCGATGACCTCGAAAACCACCGGCTTCGGCGGGGCGGTTTCGGGTGCGCGCGCGGTCTAGCGACAACCCCGATCCCAAGCCCCGCCGATGCGCGGGGCGGTCGAACTGGCTGAACCCCGCGCCTCCATCCTTCCAGGAGACGCCTGAATGTCCTTTTCCCCGTCCAGCCCGCCCAACGTGGGAATCGTCGGCGCCACCGGCCTCGTCGGCGAGATGATGCGCGGCCTGCTGGCTGAGCGGAATTTCCCGCTGACTTCGCTGCGCCTGTTCGCCTCGGCACGGTCGGCGGGCAAGACCATCCGCTTCGGCGAGACCGACATCGTGGTCGAGGATGCGGCGAGCGCCGACTACGCCGGTTTGGACATCGTCTTCTTCTCGGCGGGGGGCGAGACGTCCAGGGCCCTGGCGCCCAAGGTGGCGGCGGCCGGGGCTGTGGTGATCGACAACTCCTCGGCCTGGCGTTCTGACCCGCAGGTGCCTCTGGTGGTCGCCGAGGTGAACCCCCACGCCCTGGCCGACCTGCCCAAGGGGATCATCGCCAACCCCAACTGCACCACCATGGCTGCCATGCCGGTGCTGAAGCCCCTGCACGACGCGGCGGGCCTGAAGCGTCTGACGGTCTCCACCTATCAGGCCGTCTCGGGCGGCGGGATCGAGGGCATCCGCGTGCTGGAAGACCAGTCGCGCGCGACCGTGGGGCAGGGCGCGGCCTTGGCCCGCGACGGCGGGGCCGTGGACTTCGGCGCGCCAGAGAAGTGGGTCGTGCCGATCGCCGCCAATGTGGTGGCCCTGAACTATACGCTCGGCGAAGACGGCTATACCGACGAGGAGCTGAAGCTGCGCGACGAGAGCCGCAAGATCCTCGAAATCCCCGGCCTGCCCGTCTCGGGCACCTGCGTGCGGGTGCCGGTCTTCACCGGCCATTCTCTGTCGATCAATGTCGAGTTCCAGCGCCCGCTGTCGGCGGCTCACGCGCTGGACCTCTTGGCCCAGGCGCCCGGCGTGGTGGTGACGGCTGTGCCGAATCCGCTGGAGGCGTCGGGTCAGGACCCGGTCTTCGTCGGGCGCGTGCGCCCCGATCCGACCGTCGAGCATGGTCTCGCCCTATTCGTCTCGAACGACAATCTGAGGAAGGGCGCGGCCCTGAACGCGGTCCAGATCGCCGAGGTTCTGGTCCAGCAGCGCGGCTGATCGGTCGGATCAGTCGTAGCGCACGCCGCTGAGATAGAGCCCTGCCGAGGGGGCGACGGGGCCGCACCGGGCGCGGTCCTTCGCCTCCAGCGCGGCCTTGACGTCGTGGGCGGTCCAGCGGCCCAGGCCCACCTCGACCAGGGTGCCGGCCATGGACCGGACCTGGCGGTGCAGGAAGCTGCGCGCCTGGAACACCAGATGCACCTCTTCGCCGAAGCGGGACACGCGCGCCACGTCCAGCGACTTGACCGGCGATTTGGACTGGCAGCCGACGTCGCGGAAGGTGGTGAAGTCGTGGTGGCCGACCAGGACTTGCGCCGCATGGTGCATGGCCTCGGCGTCCAGGGTCTTCTTGACGTGCCAGACCCGGTCGCGCTCCAGGACGGGCTGGGGGCGCCGGTTCAGGATGCGGTACAGATAGCCTCGGCCAGTGGCGGAGAAACGGGCGTGCCAGTCGGGGTCGGGCGCATATTCGGCCGCCAGGACGCACACATCCTGTCTGATCAGATGGGCGTTCATCGCGTTCTGCACCGTATCGACGGGCCAGTCACGTTCCAGATCGGCATGGATGACCTGGGCCGTCGCATGGACCCCGGTGTCGGTGCGGCCGGCGGCGGCGATGCGAATCCGCTCGCCGGAAAAGGCGTGGATCGCCGCCTCCAGCGCGCCCTGCACCGTCGGCTGGCCGTCCTGCGCCTGGAAGCCGTTGTAGGCCGTGCCGTCGTATTCGATCGTCAGCTTGTAGCGCGGCATCAGCCGAGCACGGTCCCGACGGGCAGGGGGAAGCCGCGCAGCATCTCCTCGGCCGATTGCGCCGCCTTGCCTTCGCGCTGAACGCGGATCAGGCGAACCGCACCGCTCCCGCAGCCCACGGTCAGGGCGTCGTCCAGCGCGGTTCCGGGCGCGCCCGATCCGTCCGCCAAGGCCGACAGCAGCGCCTTGATCCGCACGGGGCCAGCCTCCGACGGGGCCTCGAACCAGGCGCCGGGGAAGGGCGACAGGCCGCGGATGTGGGCGTCCACCTCGGCGGCGGGGCGGGTCCAGTCGATTCGGGCCTCGGCCGGGGTGATCTTCTTGGCGTAGGTCGGCTCTCCGACCTGTTCCGAGGGGGTGACGCCGCCCCGGTCGATGGCGGCCAGCGCGCGGGGCCACAGGCCCGCGCCGACATGGGCCATCCGTTCGGACAGGCTGGCGGCCGTGTCGTCGGGCAGGATGTCCATCCGTTCGCTGAGCAGGATGGGGCCTTCGTCCAGACCCAGGCTCATCTGCATGATCTGGACGCCGGTCTGCTTGTCTCCGGCCATGATGGCCCGCTGGATCGGAGCGGCCCCGCGCCAGCGCGGCAACAGCGAGCCATGCAGGTTCAGACAGCCCAGGCGCGGCGCCTCCAGCACCTCGGTCTTCAGAATCTGGCCGTAGGCGACGACGCAGGCCGCATCCAGATCCAGGCTTTTGAAGGTGTCGATCGCCTCGGCGTCCTTCATGGATTCGGGCGTGAAGACGGGCAGGCCCATGGTCTCGGCGAAGGCGTGGACGGGCGACGGCGTCAGCTTCTGGCCCCGACCCTTGGGGCGCGGCGGCTGCGAATAGACGGCGACGATCTCGTGACCCGAAGCGATCAGCTCGGCCAGGGACGGCACGGCGAAGTCGGGAGTTCCCATGAAGGCAAGGCGCATGGGCAGGCCTTTAGAGGTTTAGGCCGTCTACTGCCAGCGGGTGAAGACGCCGCCGCCCTCGTCCCACTCGCCGCCGGCGTCCAGGGCGTCGTCGAAATCAAGCAGCCGATCCAGCAGCAGGCCCGCCACCACGCCCAGCAGGGCCACGCCGGCCAGGGTGGCGACGCCGGCGACGCCGACCTTCTGGCTGCGCGTCAGGCGACGACGGCCCGAGGCGTCGATGATCAGCGAGCGACCGCGCGGAATGGACGGGGCGATCCGGCGCGCAGCGCGTTCGATACGTTCGGGGCGGACGATCTTGGTCATCAGGCGGCGATCCTGTCGCGGGCGGCCTTCTTGACCTTGGTCACGGCGCGGTCCCGCTTGAGACGCGACAGATGGTCGATGAAGAGCACGCCGTTAAGGTGGTCCATCTCGTGCTGGATGCAGACGGCGTAGAGACCCTCGGCCTCTTCCTCCACCGACTGACCGTCACGGTTCAGATAGCGAATGCGGACGCGGGCCGGGCGTTCCACCTTGTCGAAATACTCGGGGATCGACAGGCAGCCCTCTTCGTAGGTGAAGAGCTCGTCCGAGGTCCACAGGATCTCCGGGTTGGCGAAGAAACGCGGGTTCTTGCGCGCCTCCGCGTTTTCGGCCGCCTCTTCCTCGGTCTCGCAGACCAAGCCGTCCTTGTCGCCCAGGTCCATCACGATGACGCGGTCGAGGGCGCCGATCTGCACGGCGGCCAGGCCGATGCCCGGCGCGTCGTACATCGTCTCCAGCATATCATCCATCAGGGCGCGGACGGCGTCGTCCACGGCCGCGACGGGCTTGGACACCTGCTTCAGGATCGCCAGGTCGGCGGCGTTGTCGATGGTGAGGATGCGTCGAATGGCCATGGCCGGGACGTAGGCCCGCCCCGGCGCAAGGTCAAGATTTGCGCCTCTTGCCGCGCTTTACGCCTTGCCGGGCAGAGGGCGGGGTTTGCGGTTTTCGTCGATGGCGACATAGGTGAAGACGCCCTGGGTCACGCGAACCGAAGCGGCCTGGGCCTGTCCCCGCGCCCGCTTCCAGGCCTCGACCTGGACGCGGATGGAGGTGCGGCCCGAACCGATGACGTGGGCGTAGATGCTGACCTCGTCGCCGACCGAGACCGGCTGGTGAAAGACCATGCCGTCCAGCGCCACGGTGGCGCAGCGACCGCAGGCCAGTTCGAACGCCGGGGTCGCGCCCGCAAGGTCCATCTGCGCCAGCAGCCAGCCGCCAAAGATATCGCCCTCGGGGTTGGTGTCGGCGGGCATGGCGATGATGCGACCGACGGGCTGATCTTCGGGCGGATATTCGGGGGCGTCGGACATAGAAGCAGCCTGCAGTTCGGGGAGGCGGGCTCTCTAGCGCGGCTTTGGCGGCTTGTCGCCCTTGAGCGCCTTGGGACGCGCGGGCTCTGGCACGGACAGGGTCAGGCGGGATGTGCGAAACGCCTGCGCATCGCGCAAGGCGCGCCAGGCGGCGCCCAGTTCCATGGCGGTCAGGAGATGATCCTGGGTCAACACGACGCGCCGAGACGCCCGCAAGGTCGCGACATCGGCCATGAGACGCGCTGCGGCCTGAACATCTTCACGGCCCGACCGCGCGCCCAAATCCTCCAGCCGGGCGAAGCGCCAGCCCTGTTCGGGCGGATAGCGCAGAGCCAGGGCGAAGCGTTCGGACGGCTCGATCTGGCGGGCGATAAAGGTCCAGTCCGCCGTGTCGGGATCGCGGCGATAGTGGCCCGGCTGGGTGGGCAGCCCGGCCTGGGCGTAGATCTCCAGCGCCCCGGCTTCGATTTCAGCCAAGGCCAGGCTCAAGGCGTCGGATTGCTCCTGCGCCAGATCGGTCGGTCGCTCGAACGGGTCGATCTTGTCCTCGGCGGGTGCAGCCAGTGACTTGTGCGAAAACAGTCCCGAAAGCAGCGCCCGCCGTCTGGCCATGACGTCAGTTGTTGTTGAGCGTGCTGGTCACCGATACGTCATAGACGACGCGGGTCAGGCTCTGAACGACCTCGAAGAACTTGCGCATCTCCGCGGCGCCGGCCAGGGGCACATAGATCACGTCCTCGGGCATGACCTCCATGTTGGTGGCGGCGAAAACGTTGGCGGCGTCGCTGAAGTCCAGCTCATAGACGACCGGCACGCCGCGCGGGGTGGCGGGCTGATTGATCCCCAGCGCCTGGGCGACCTCGGGACGTTCGAAGCGGAAGATCAGAACGCGACGCGCATTGGCGGTATTGGTGTTGAGGCCGCCGACCTTGGACAGGGCGCCGGTCAGGGTCACGGGACCGGCCGGCATGTCGACCTGGGCCACGGCGTTCAGGCCGCCGAAGGTCGAGAAGCGGCGGGGCTTGTACTGAACATTGACCACGTCGCCGCGCTGCAGACGCACGTTCTCGCCGAACTCGGTCGTCACCGCCGACAGCGGCGCGGTGTAGGTGCGGCCCTCGCGCTGGATCGAGATGGTCAGGTCGTCGGTGGTGCGGGCCGAGCCACCGGCTGCGGCGATCACGTCCAGAATTCGGTCGCTGTTGACGCCCAGCGGCGCACGACCGGGCTGGCGCACGTCGCCCAGCACATTGACCGTGTTGGAGGCGTTGCCCGCGATGGACACCAGCACCTGCGGATTGGCGACCTTGCCGACCAGGGCGCGCCGGATCGCCGCCGCCGCCTGGGTGGAAGTCAGGCCCTGAACCCGAACCTGCCCGCCGAACGGAATGATCACTGAGCCTGACCGATCGACTGTCGCACCCGGCAACGCCTGATTGCCGCCGGACATGGTGGCGGTGTTACGGCCCGATGCCGCGCCGGCGCCCAGGGTTCCACCGAATAGCGAACCGGACGGATCGAAGATCGAGATCGCCAGGGTGTCGCCCTCGCCGATCACGTCTGCGGGCTGATCGCTCGATCCTGCGGCGAGACTGCCGAAGAACTGCGGCGGGATCTGCTTCATGCGTTCGGTGGCTTCGAACGTCAGCGGCACCAGCGCGTAGCTGCCCAGCGCCGAGGCGGTGGTGGCCCCGGCGTTGACCGAAGCGCCCGAGGGCCCGTCTCTAGGCAGGGTGGAGCAGCCGCCGAGAATGGCGACAATAGCAAGCGGCAGGATGGTGCGCGTCATGAAGCTGGAAAGCCCTCGTTCGCGGATTGATTACAAGCCTTTGGGCGCGCTCGCCAGTGGCGAAACGGTTTGAAGCCCGATGGCGTCAGCGATGCTGCGGAAATGCTCGGTCCAGGACGGCGCCCTGTAGGAGGGCGAGGGTATCGGAGCCGCCTTGGTCGCGCGCTCGATGGCGGCCAGCCAACCTAGGCCGTCAAGCGGATCGATCAGTTCGGCGTTCGGCGTCAACTCGCGGTGGGGCGGAATGTCGGAGGCGATCAGCGACAGACCCATGGCGCAGGCCTCTACGGCGGGCAGGTCGAAGCCTTCGACGGACGAGGGGGCGAGTACGGCGCGCGCCCCGCGCATCAGCCTGGTCAAGACAGCATCGGAGAGGTTCGCCGCCTGGTGAACGACCCCTTGCAGATTGGGCGAGCGCTGCAAATGATCCAGCACCGCCTCATTCTCCCAGCCGTAGCGACCGACCAGCACCAGGGACGGCGTCTGATCGCCCATACGTTCTTCGAGGCGCCGCCAAAGGGTCAACAGCAAGGCCAGATTCTTGCGCGCCTCAATCGTGCCGACGTGGACGAAATAGGGACGCGGCGCCGCGATCGCGTCGCCGGCGACGAAGGCCGGCTCCAGCCCCAGGTGGGCGACGTGGACCGGCGGCAGAGGCAGGCCCTCGCGCTCAGCGAAGGCGCGCAGTTCGTCGCCGGTGTAGGCGGAGTTGACGATGATCCGGCTGGCCAGGCGCAGGGTGTTGGACACCCGCGCATGGTGTTTGTCGCCGTCGCCGGGCCGGCAGAACTCAGGATGGGTGACGGGGATAAGATCGTGCAGCAGGACGACGCGTTCGATCCCGGCGGCCTTCAATTCTTCCAGCGCCGTCGGCTCATGCAGGGTGGTGTGGCCGACGGTCAGATACAGGTCGGCCTGCGGAAGCGGGGCGACGTGTCGCGAACGGAAGAACTGTTTGAATACCCGCGTCTTGTCGGCGGGCTTCTCCTTCTCGGGAGCGGGCGCCGGGCAGAGCACCGAGGCGGCCGGCCGTCGCTCCGCAGTCAGGGCGGCGAGCAGCCGCTGCTCGTGCGCCAGGTCGGCCGCCGTGCTGGCGGCGCCGTTCCATTTGGCGCGCAGGTCGGCCACGAACCGCCGGAACCAGCCGATCTCGACCGCGACCAACCGGTTCTTGCGGCCACGCACCGGGATGGTTGTGACATCGGGCGAGGCGAGCAGCCATTCGGCATAGGCCAGACACACCCGGTCCACGCCCGTCGGCGCCGACCGTTCGGCCCGGCTCATAAGCCGGCTGGCGTCGTAGAGAATGCGCATACTAGGCGACGTAGCCGGCCTGCATCAGTTCGGCGATATGGACGATGGCCGTGGGCTTGCCGTCCTCGACCACGAACAGATTGGCGATCTTGTTGGCGGTCAACAGATCGACGACGTCGCTCATCCGCGCATCCGGATCCACGGTGATGGGATTGGCGCTCATGATATCGGCCGCCGTCAAATCAGTGGTGTCGCGCTGGAAGGCCCGGCGCAGGTCGCCGTCCGTGACGATGCCAGCCAGCGCGCCATCGGCGTCCAGCACGGCCACCGCGCCCTTTCGACCTTCGGTGATCGCCGAGACTACGTCGCCGAAGCTGGCGTTCAACGGCACGCTGGCCGGTACGGCGGCATTGTCGCCCATCCATTCGCGCACGCTTTGCAGACTCATGCCCAGGGCGCCGCCGGGGTGGTGAAGGCCGAAGTCCATGGCCGTGAACTCGCGGCGATCCATCAGCACCATGGCCAAGGCATCGCCCAGAGCGAGGGTCATCAGGGTCGAGGTGGTGGGCGCCAAGCCGTTGGGGCAGGCCTCCGCGACCTTGGGCATGGTCAGACAGACCGCTGCATTGCGGCCCAGGAAGCTGGCCGGCCGCTGGGTGATGGCGATCACGGGAATGCCGTTGCGTTGGCAATAGATCAGCGGATCGCGCAGCTCGCGGCTCTCGCCCGAGTTGGAGATGGCCAGCACCGTCACGTCAGGACGCAGCATCCCCAAATCGCCATGGCTCATCTCGGCGGGGTGGACGAAGAAGGCGTTGGTGCCGGTCGAGGCCAGGGTGGCGGCGATCTTGCCGCCGATATGGCCCGACTTGCCCATGCCGGTGACGACCACATAGCCCGGCCGGCTCATGATGACATCGACCGCGCGCGCCATCGACACGTCGATCGAGCGTTCCAGCGCCTCCAGCGCTTCGATATTCAGCCGCACGACCTCACGGGCGCGGTCGGTCATCACGGCGATGTCGTCGGGGGTCGAGTGAGCGATCTCGGTCATAGTGTTCTGGCCCGCAGCCGGGCTCTCCTTCTTTGACGAGCGCGATCCGCCATGAATGCGTTTCGCGCGCCGCCTCCCTTTCAGACGACTTTGTCGGTTTCTGGTCAACCTTTGCCGCTCTGGCGCGTTACGCCGACCGGGGAACTAAAACAAAGAGTTTGATCGTCAATGCCGTCTCATGCCGGAGCCGTTTCGCTATTGCTCCCGACACCGCCCGTCGTCGCCGACGGGATCGCCCTGTTCCTGGACATGGACGGCGTGTTGGCCCCGATGGCCCCGACGCCCGACGCCGTCGTGCCGACCGCGCGTCGTACGGCGGCGCTGAAGGCTGTCGAGGCGCGACTGGCGGGCCGCGTCGCCATCGTCAGCGGCCGCACCCTCGCCGAGATAGACCGCATTTCCGATCACGCCCTGGTCTCGGGCTCGGGCGTGCATGGCCTGGAGCGGCGTCTGAAGGACGGCTCCATTGAACGCAAGACGCCCGACGCCGGCGTCGCCCAGGCGCTGGACGCGTTCGAGGAATTCGCCGCCGATCGCCCCGGCGTGATCGTCGAGGACAAGGGCGTCTCCGTCGGTCTGCACTATCGTCAGGCGCCGGATGAGGCCGGCGCCGCCAAGGGACTGGCCGCCGAGTTGCAGGCCGAAACGGGACTGACGCTTCAACCCGGACATATGGTGCTGGAGTTGAAGACGCCCGGCGCCGACAAAGGCACGGCTGTTACGGCCTTCATGCAGGAGGCCCCGTTCAAGGGCGCTGTCCCGGTCATGCTGGGCGATGATCTGACCGACGAATACGGGTTCGAGGCTGCGGCGGCGCTGGGCGGATACGGCGTGCTGGTCGGCCCCGAGCGCGAGACGGCGGCGCGATACCGGCTGGACGATGTGGATGCCGTGCTCACCTGGCTTGAAGCCGTAGCGAAGGCCTGAACCGATGAAACCCAATCTGGACCTGTTTCCCATCGGCAACTGCGGCGTCAGCGCCCTGATCGACCGTCAGGGCCGCTTCGTCTGGGCCTGCGCGCCGCGCGTGGACGGCGACCCGGTCTTTTCCGCCCTGATGGACGGCATGGCGCCCGAGCACGGCTTCTGGGCCATCGAGATGGAGGACGTGAAGACGATCGATCAGGCCTATGTCCGCAACACGCCGGTTATGCGCACGGTCATGACGGCCGAGGACGGATCGTCGGCCGAGATTATCGATTTCGCCCCGCGTCATCCGAAACATTCGCGCACCTATCGGCCGCTGGCCTTCGCTCGCATCGTGCGGCCCGTGTCGGGCACGCCGCGTATCCGTGTGCGGTTGCGGCCTTCGACGGATTGGGGCGCGCGCCGGGCGCCGCACACCTCCGGATCCAACCACATCCGCTATATGTGCGCCGACGTCACCTTCCGCCTGACGACCGATTGTCCTGTGTCGCATGTGCTGGAAGAGCGCGTGTTCCGACTGGAACGGTCGCACGCCTTCTTCCTGGGCCCGGACGAGGGCTACGATCAGGATGTCGGTCACGGCGTGCAGGGCGCGCTGGATCGCACAGTGGCCTATTGGCAGGACTGGGTGCGCAAACTCTATCTGCCGCTCGACTATCAGGAGGCGGTGATCCGCGCGGCGATCACGCTGAAGCTGTGCGCCTATGAAGAGACCGGCGCCATCGTTGCCGCCATGACGACCTCCGTGCCCGAGTTCAAGGAGAGCGGGCGCAACTGGGACTATCGCTACTGCTGGATCCGCGACGCCTATTACACGGTGCGGGCGTTGAACCGTCTGGGCGCGGTCGACATCCTCGAGAACTATCTCGTCTATCTGAGAAACCTGGTCGACGATTCCGCCGGCGGCCACGTTCAGCCGGTCTATGGGGTGGGCTTGGAGCCCGGAATCGGCGAGAGCATCGTCGACAGCGTCGAGGGCTACCGCGGCATGAAGCCGGTGCGGATCGGCAATCAGGCGCACGAACATCTGCAACACGACGTCTACGGACAGATCGTGCTGCCGCTGGTCCAGGCCTTTTATGACGCACGGCTGCTGCGTCCGGGCACGCTGGAGGATTTCCACGCGCTCGAAGCGATCGGCGAGCGCGCCTTTGCCATGCACGATCAGACCGACGCGGGCCTGTGGGAGTTCCGCACCATTGCGCGGGTCCATACCTATTCGTCCGTCATGTGCTGGGCCGCCTGTGACCGTCTAGCCAAGGCGGCCGACCATCTGAACCTGTCGGATCGGGGCGCCTTCTGGCGTGAGCGGGCGCAAATCATCCGTCAGCGGATCGAGGCGGAGGCCTATCTGCCCGACGAGGGTCGATTCGCCGCCAGCTTCGGCGGACGTGAGCTGGACGCCTCCCTGCTGCAGATGACCGATCTGGGCTTCCTCGATGCGCACGATCCGCGTCAGATCGCGACGTTCGACGCCATCGAGCGCGATCTGAAGAAGGGCAGCCACCTGTTCCGCTATGTGGAGCCGGACGACTTCGGGGAGCCGGAGACCGCCTTCAACTTCTGCACCTTCTGGTTCATCGAGGCCCTGCACCAGAACGGCCGCATCGAGGAAGCGCGCACCATCTTCCAAGAGATGCTGAGCCGGCGGACGGCTGCAGGGCTGTTGAGCGAGGACATCTCGATCGACGATGGTGAGCTGTGGGGCAACTATCCGCAGACCTATTCCCTGGTCGGCATCATCAATTGCGCCGTGCTGTTGAGCCGTTCTTGGACCGATGTGCGTTAATGTCTGGACCCCGGGGCTGGGGTCGCCGTGTGAAGTGAAGTCATGAGCCGCCTGATCGTTGTTTCGAACCGGGTTTCGGCCCCGACCGACCCCGCCGCCGGGTCCGCCGGCGGCCTGGCTATGGCCCTGTCCGCCGCCCTCAGAAGATACGACGGCCTGTGGTTCGGTTGGTCGGGCGAGCGGGTGGACCACTACACCGGCGAGGTGAAGATCGAGGACCGGGCCGGCGTCACCGTAGGGCTCGTCGATCTGGAGGGGCAGGACGTCGACGAATACTACAACGGCTACGCCAACAAGACGCTGTGGCCGCTGTTCCATCACCGCATCGACCTGGCCCAATACGAGCGGTCCTATGGCGAGGGCTATGAGCGGGTGAATCGGCGTTTCGCCGAAGCCCTGGCGCCGCTGATCCAGCCTGACGACATGATCTGGATCCACGACTACCACATGATCCCGATGGCGCGGGATCTGCGTCGCCTGGGCGTACGCAACCGGATCGGCTTCTTCCTGCACACGCCCTGGCCGGCGCGGCAGTTGCTGGTGACCCTGCCGCATCACCGGCGGCTTGTGGAATCGATGTTCGACTTCGACCTGATCGGTTTCCATACGCAGGAATGGAGCGACTTGTTCACCGACTATGTGGTGTCCGAGGCCCAGGGCGAACTGGACGGCGTCGGCGGGCTGGAGTGTTTCGGGCGCAAGGTCCAGACCGGCGTCTTCCCCATCGGCATCGACGTGGATGGTTTCCTGGCGGCGCGCAACTCGCAGCTTGGGGCGCGGACCTATGACCGGATGGCGGCGTCGTCGGCCTTCCGGTCGATGATCGTGGGCGTGGATCGGCTGGACTATTCCAAGGGGCTGGAAGAGCGGCTGCTGGGCTACGAACAGTTCCTGCACGACAATGCGTCGATGCGGGGCGAGGTCTTCCTGTTGCAGGTCACGCCCATCTCGCGCGACGACGTGGACAGCTATCAGGACATTCGTTCGCGGCTGGACGCCCTGGCGGGACGGATCAACGGCGCCTTCGCCGACATGGATTGGCAGCCGATCCGTTATCTGAACCGCACTTATCGCCGGGATCAGCTGGCGGGCATCTACCGCGCGGCGCGGGTCGGTCTGGTGACGCCGCTGCGTGACGGTATGAATCTGGTGGCCAAGGAATATGTCTGCGCCCAGAACCCGGACGATCCCGGCGTTCTGATCCTGTCGCGCTTCGCCGGAGCGGCGGAACAGATGGGTGAGGCGCTGCTGGTCAATCCCTACAGTCGCGAAGAGCTATCCGACGCCATCCAGAAGGCGCTGACCATGCCGCTGGCCGAGCGGATTCGGAAATGGGAAGCCTTGATGGATGTGGTTCGCGCCACTGATGTCGGCATCTGGCGCGATGATTTCGTGCGCGCCCTGCAAGCCGATGAATCGACCTCTCAACCGACGCAGTGGGCCGGCGCGGCCTGACGCCTAGCGCAGGTCGAAGGCCAGCATCAGGGTGCGCTGGGCCGGATTGAAGTTGTCGTCGGAGAGGATGTAGAGGCGGGTCTTGCCGTTGCGCGTCTCTGCGGCGACCCCCTCGCAATTGTCGGTCGTGCCGGGCAGTTTCAGCTCGATCAGCACCGGCCCCAGCGTTCCGTCGGGGGCCATGCGGCGAACGCGCGCGCGCATGTCGATGGGCGCCCTGTACAGGCGCTGGACGACGAACCATCCGGCGCCGGACGGATCGCGATCCAGGCCGGTGATGCGGTATTCGCTGTCGGGAATGGGGGTTGCAGGCGGCGCGCTGACGACCGTGCATCTCGCCGCCGCGCAGTCCCAGACGCCGCCCGCCTCGCCAGAGACGCGCCAGCCGCCGGGCGCAGTCGCCAGACCCTCCATCCCGTCATTCTCGGTGAAGGCGAAGTCGGGCGACCGCACCGGCGTCGGCTGGGTCTTCAGCGCCGATAGGGGACCGTAGTTCCAGATGCGATGACGCCGCTCGAAACTGACCAGCAGATCGCCGGACGGGGTGATGGCCAGGCCCTCGGCGTCGCCGTCCGACTTGTCGGAAATCGCGGCGCCGTCCTGAAGCGTCAGCCGGCGCGAGCGGAAGTGGTCCAGGCCGACCAGCCGTCCCCGGGCGTCCAGGCGAATGTCGCCGCGCACCAGATCACCGGTGTCCGATACCGTGACGAAGCCGCCGTCGCCGGTCAGCTTCAGGTCCGACAGGCTGTGCAGCGGCGAGGTCGGCGCCGCGCTAACCTGCAGGCCGCCGGCGAACGTCACACCGTCAGCCAACTGCGTGCCGCCGGGCAGGCCCAGGCTGACGCTTCGCAGTTCCGCGACCTGGGGCGTCCAGCCGTCCGACGACAACGGATAGGGACGCGGTGCGCCCAGCGAGGCGGCGCAGGCCGACAGCGACAGAGCGATCCAGACACTGGCCAGCCGGCCGAAACGGCTCATGCCGCCAGCTTTCGCTTGGCGCGACGGGTGGGACCGGCCGCGCCCTCGTTCTCGAACAGTTCGGCCAGCTTTTCGGTCATGGCGCCTGCCAGCTGTTCCACATCCACGATGGTCAGGGCCTTGCGATACCAGCGGGTCACGTCGTGGCCGATGCCGATCGCCAGCAGTTCGACCGGCGAGCGATCCTCGATCTCGGCGATCACCTGGCGAAGGTGCTTGTCCAGATAAAGCGCCGCATTCGCCGACTGGGTCGAATCGTCGACCGGCGAACCGTCGGAAATGACCATCAGGATGCGGCGCTGCTCGGTGCGGGCCAGCAGGCGGCCGTGCGCCCATTGCAGGGCCTCGCCGTCGATATTCTCCTTCAGCAGACCTTCGCGCATCATCAGGCCCAGGTTCTTCTTGGCCCGGCGCCAGGGCGCGTCGGCGGCCTTGTAGATGATGTGGCGCAGGTCGTTCAGGCGGCCGGGATTTTGCGGCTTGCCGGCGGTGATCCAGGCTTCGCGGCTCTGACCACCCTTCCAGGCGCGGGTGGTGAAGCCAAGGATCTCGACCTTCACCCCACATCGTTCCAGCGTCCGCGCCAGGATGTCGGCGCAGACCGCCGCCACCATAATCGGTCGCCCGCGCATAGAGCCGGAGTTGTCCAGCAGCAGGGTCACGACCGTGTCGCGGAACGGGCTTTCGCTCTCGGCCTTGAACGACAGGGGTGCGGTCGGGTCGGTGACGATCCGGGTCAGCCGCGCGGTGTCCAGCATCCCCTCTTCCAGATCGAAGACCCAGGAGCGGTTCTGCTGCGCCAGCAGGCGGCGTTGCAGCTTGTTGGCAAGGCGCGACACGACGCTGGACAGGATGGCCAGCTGGCCGTCCAGCAGGGCGCGCAGCCGGTCCAGCTCGACCGGGTCGCACAGGTCGGCGGCGTCCACAACCTCGTCGAAGGCGGTGGTGAAGACGCGGTAGAAATCAACCGCGCGGCCGTCGTCGGCCGTCTGCTGACGGTTCGGCTGCTGGCCTTCCTGCAACTCCGGCCCGTCGTCGGCGCCTTCGCCGTCGGGATCGGCGGGCGCGCCTTCGGGGCGGCTTTCACGTTCTTGCTCGGAAGACTGATCATCGGCGTCGCCCTCCATCGACTGGGAGCCTTCGCCGCCGTCCTGCTCTTCCTCCTCGTCCTGATCGTCGTCAGCCGCGGGGTCCTGGGGATCGGGTTCTTCGTCGCCGGGATCTTCGGACGTATCCTCGCCGCGCCCATCGCCGGGGTCGAGGTCCAGGGCGCGCAGCACCTCGCGCATCTTCAGCGCAAAGCCTTCCTGATCGCCCGCCGTGCCCGCCAGGGCGTCCAGCTTGGCGCCGGCCTTGGCCTCGATGTTGGCGCGCACCAGATCCAGCATGGCTTTGGCGCCATCGGGGACGGAGCGTCCGGTCAGCCGCTCGCGGACAAGGAGGGCCACGGCCTCGGACACGGGCACGCGGTCGGCGTCGCTGATGCGCAGGGCGCCGGTCTTTTCCAGTCGCGTGATCAGGGCGGCGCCCAGATTGTCGCGCACCCCGGCCAGATGTTCCGATCCGAAGGCCTCGACCCGCGCCTGTTCGACCGCATCGAACACCTCGGCCGCCTTGGCGTCCGCTGGCCGCATCCGGCTGTTCACCGTCGCATCGTGATTGGCCAGACGCAGCGCCAGCCGGTCGGCCTGGCCGCGCAAGGACGCGCTCTCTGGCCCGGACGGATCGCGCGGCGGATGGGGCAGGGTCAGGACGCCGTTCGACAGCTTGGGCCCGTCGGACCCGAACACCACCTCCAGCTCGGGCTGTTCGGCCAGCGCCCGCGCGGCATGACCCAGCGCGCGCTTGAAGGTTTCGGCGGGAGTATCCGGGGCGGCCATGGCCCTCAGTTAATCGCTTCGCGCCTGCGATAAAAGCGCCGTCAGCCGCCTTTTGAAATCGGCACCCGTCGGCCATAGGTCAGACAGCGCCAAACCCACTCCAGCGGCCCCATGCTGAACCGCGACAACCACAGCGGCGACCAGATCAGTTGCAGCGCCCAGACCGCCAGGACCAGGCCCCACATCTGCACATAGTCGGCTTGTCCGAAAAGGCGCGGCCCCCACGGCATGTAGAAGATCGAGGTCATGATCAGGGTCTGGGTCAGATAGTTGGTGAAGGCCAACTGCCCTACCGGTCGCAGCGCTGCCGTGATCCACGCCGCCCCTCGCGTTGTCGCCAGCACGATCAGGCTGACATAGGCCAGTGTGACGAAGACGGGGAAGGAGGCGACGACCTCCGCCAGGCCGCGCGTCGGGTGGGTTCCGGCCTGGGCCATCGCCTCGCGCCATTCCAGCACGCCCAGCAGGGCCAGCACAGCGCCGCCGACGCCGATCAAGGCGACATAGACCCCGTTGGGCGCCCGGCCGCTGAATACGCCAGCCTTGAACAGGCCCATGCCCAGCATCATCAGGGCCACGGTCGAGAAGACGAACATGGTCAGGCTTGCGCCCTGCAGCAGCAGCCAGTTCTGAAGGTTCTGGCCCATCGCCCCGGCCCAGCCGCTGCGATAGGCGGCGATCGACTCCGTCACCACGGCGGCGGTGTCATGCGGCCCGCCCTGGTTCATCGCCTCGGTGATCGCCGGCGGCCCGGCGACCATGAGCCAGGTCGCGCCCGCCTGCATCGCGCCCAGAAACAGGGTCACGCCCAGGCCGATCCCGATCAACGTCCCGGCCCGCATCGACCGCATCAACATCACGAACAGCCCTGACCAGGCGTAGAGCAGCAGCACGTCGCCATACCAGAAGGCCAGGCCGTGGATCAGGGCGATGACGGCCAGCCAGAACAGGCGGCGTCGCAGCAGTTTGCCACGCGCCGCATCGTCCCGCTCGCCCCCGACCAAGTAGATCGAGGCCCCGAACAGCATCGAAAACAGGGTGATGAACTTCTGATGGAAGAAGACGTCCATCGTCCAGCGCGCCACGGCGTTGGCGCCGGTGACCGGAAACGGGCTCAGGCTCGCATCCTGATAGACCATGACCGGCAGGCCGAACGAGACGACATTGACGGCCAGGATGCCCAGCACCGCCAGCCCCCGCATGACGTCCAGGCTAGCGATGCGCGAGGTCGCCGCGACGGGCGACAGGATCTCCGCCGCATCCTTATCCGTGTCGTCCATGGTCATTCTCGGATCCCCCAATCCTAGAACTCAGGCGTCTTGCGCGCCTGTCAGCCCTTGGGCATCAGGCCCAGTCGATCCTTGACCGCCGGCCGCGCCTCGAAGGCGATGAAGGCGGCGCACAGCCCGGCCCATAAGGCGTAGCTGACGCCCACGATCATGGCGATGGGCAGGCCGCCGACGCCGAAGATCAAAAGGGTGGTCTCGGTCGCGCCCAGGGCCTGCATCACATCGCCGGCCTCGAACCAGCCCATCACGCTCATGCCCAGGGCGACGACGATCTGAACCAGGGCCGCCGCCAGGCCGCCGTACATCATGAAGCGCCAGACGACGCCCAGCCGCGTGCCGGGCCGGCCGTCGCGCTTGCGCTCGTTCAGCACACGATAAAGCGCCAGCGGCACGGTGATCAGGCCGATCAGCATCACCACCAGCCGCCAGTCCATGTCGCGGCCCGGCAGATAGGCGTGGGGCCGCCAGAAGGGCAGGGTCAACCACAGGGGCGGCCAGGCCGCGCCGGCCAAACAGGCCAGAATCCGAGGCGTCCGGCCAGGCCGCGCGGCGATGGTCGCCTGACCCGGCAGATCGGAATAGCTCTCGAACCGGCTCATCGCGTCGGCGCCGGCGCAGCGCCGGAATAGTCATAGAAGCCGCGTCCGCTCTTCCTGCCCAGCCAGCCGGCCTCGACGTATTTCACCAGCAGCGGGCAGGGACGATATTTGCTGTCGGCCAGGCCGTCATACAGCACGTTCATGATGGCCAGGACGACGTCCAGACCCATGAAGTCCGCCAGTTCCAGCGGGCCCATCGGGTGGTTGGCGCCCAGGCGCAGCGCCTTGTCGATCGAGGCGACGTTGCCGACCCCTTCGTACAGGGCGAAGATGGCCTCATTCATCATCGGCACCAGAATGCGGTTGACGATGAAGGCGGGGAAATCCTCGGCGTCCGTGGTGGTCTTGCCCAGGCTCTCGGCGAAGGCGACGGCGGCGGAATGGGTTTCGGCCGAGGTGGCGATGCCGCGAATGATCTCCACCAGCTTCATCACCGGCGCCGGCTTCATGAAGTGCAGGCCGACGAACCGGTCCGGCCGGTCCGTCGAAGACGCCAAGCGCGTGATCGAGATCGACGAGGTATTGGACGCCAGCAGGGTCTGCGGCCCCAGGTGCGGCACGACCTGCGCATAGATGGCCTTCTTGACGGCCTCGTCTTCCAGCGCCGCCTCGATGACCAGATCGGCGCCGGCGACGGCCTCGGCCATTCCGTCGCTGGTCGTGATGCGGGCCAGGGCCGCATCGGCGGCGGCCTGATCGACCAGGCCGCGCCCGACGTGACGCGCCAGGCTGGCCGCGATCTCGCCCTGCGCCAGCGGCAGCCGGTCGGCGACGACGTCATAAAGGCGAACCGAATAGCCCCCGAGCGCGACCGCCTGCGCGATGCCTGCGCCCATCTGTCCGGCGCCCAGAACGGCGACTGTGGTGATCGAGGTCATGAACCGTGGTCGAAAGTGGTCGGGCGGGCACCTTTAGAAAGGAAGGCGCGCGGCGCAAGAGCGGATCAACCCTCTCGCATCAGATTTCCGCCCGCCGTGTCGCCTCAGCCGAGCAGCTGGATCAGGGCCGGCGCCGCCGTGCGGTTGAACAGCACGCTGATGAACTGCAGCATCAGGATCACCACGATGGGCGAGATGTCGATGCCGCCCAGGTTCGGAATGATGCGGCGGAACGGCTCCAGCAGGGGCGCGGTGACCCGGTCCAGGAAGGTCCCGACCGAATAGACGAAGCGGTTGCGATAGTTGACGACGTCGAACGCCACCAACCAGCTCAGAATGGCCTGGGCGATGATGAACCAGATCATCAAACTGATGATGGTGTTGATCAACCAGACGAGCGCATAGCCCATGAACGGTAACTCCTGCTTGGATCGGCGCTTCTAGCCTGTTCGCCCCTGCTCCGACAACGGCCGTATCCGACCTGCGCGCTTTGCGCACACAAGCCCGTTGACACCACGCCCGCCCGCCTTCTATGTCCGCCACGCCTGTGAAACCCGATCCCACGCTGGAAACGGGGCCGTAGCTCAGTTGGTAGAGCGCGTCGTTCGCAATGACGAGGTCAGGGGTTCGACTCCCCTCGGCTCCACCAGGCTATCTAACTCTCTGATTTCATATCAAAAATGGACGTCGTGGATGCGCTATTTGCGTCTGGTCGCGTTCATTGGTCTCTGCCCGATAAGCGCCCGATAAGCAGCCGTCGCCCGCCTGGGGTGGGGTGCCACACGCGCGCGTGTGGTGGGTGAGGAGCAGACAGACACCAGAAGCCGGGCGCTGACAGCGCACGGGTCCTTCCCCCTGGCCCTGACGTATACGGGCAGCCTGGGCATGCGAGTTTTCTAGTGCGTCGGTTTACAAAAGCGGTTGACGGTTGACCGGACGGTTGACGTTTGGGGTGTGAACACCGTGACGTGACCCCCTGAAACTCCTCCAGGAATAGCTAGAGTCCGCCCAACGAAGGACGGACAGAATGAAGCGATCAAGGTTCACGGAAGAGCAAATCATCGGGATCTTGCGGGAGCAGG
>NZ_JAOYTN010000017.1 GCF_026105875.1 Brevundimonas sp. BT-123
TGCTCCCGCAAGATCCCGATGATTTGCTCTTCCGTGAACCTTGATCGCTTCATTCTGTCCGTCCTTCGTTGGGCGGACTCTAGCTATTCCTGGAGGAGTTTCAGGGGGTCACGTCAATGGGGTTGTCCAAACTGGCTGCCTTTTCCCACCATTCGGGCAGATCGTTCGGAGCGATGACGTCGCGCTGCTCGCGTTCCGGGAACCACTCGATGGCGACGCAGGGGTTCGGCGGCAGGTCGTCGAGACGCTTGGAGGCGTAGTTGTAGACTGTCCGAAGGAGCCGCCCGGCGTGATTGGCGGCTGTGGGACCGCGATCACCCCAACCAGTGTGCCAGCTTCGCACCTCGCGCTTGTTGAGGCTGCCGAGTTCCCGCCCTGCATGTTTCGATAGCGTTCGTCTCCAGACGCCTTCGTTGTGAGTGAGCGTCCGGGGCGACACCGCGCGGCGCTTCAAGGCGGCGTGATACTCTTCGAAGGCCGCGCCCAGGGTGAGCGTGGCGACATGGGTTTGTCGCTGCTCTCTGATCACGTCGCGCCCCTGTCGGGCGGCGACCATGATTTCATTGGCGGCTTTCCGGGCTTCTGGAACGGTGAGTTCGTTGAGGCGACCGAGTGTCACCTTCCGCTGCCTTCCTCCCACGCGGAACTGGACGAAGAACGATCCCGATCTTTGCCGGTTCGCGTAGAAACCCAGGCCCCGTGTCTCGGTGTCCCACACCACCTTGGTGGACGCCCCAGAAGCGTCTTGGGCGAGAGCGTGCTCGAGTGACGAAGCCGAGAACCGGATTTTGGGCATTGCTCGCTGCCTGTTACGGCGCGACGCAACAGCTATGGAGCATCGCGCGGACGGTGACAGGAAGCATCGTATGGCGCGCTCAAAGCAAAGCGAATACGCTTCAACTGTTTATGCGGCGCAAGGCGGCACCTTACGGCTTAAAGAAAGCTGTAAGATGTGCTTGGGAAGCTTTCAGGCTACCACTACATCATGCCCGCGATCGCCTGAGGCCGGTCTATCTCAAGGCTGAACGGCGCTCAAGGCGCGCGCTTCATTCTCACCCGCATAGCGCTGGGCGATGATGGTGCAGCCGAACAGCTGAATCTGGTGGAACAGCATGATCGGCAGGACGATCAGCGGCACGGCGTGACCGGCGAACAGGATGCCGGCCATCGGGATGCCGGTGGCCATGCTCTTCTTGGAGCCGCAGAACAGGATGACGATCCGGTCGGGCCGATCGAACTTCAGCGCTCGCCCGGCGAATAGGGTCAGGGCCAGGACGATGGCCAGCAGGGCGATGTTCAAGCCGATGACCTTGGCCAGATCCAGCGGCGCGACCTGGGACCAGACGCCGGCGACGACGCCCTCGCTGAAGGCGGCATAGACGATCAGCAGGATGGAGCCGCGGTCGACCAGGCCGGTCAGTTTGGCGTGGCGGGTCAGCCAGTCCTTCAGCAGGGGGCGGCACAGCTGGCCCACGGCGAAGGGAGCCAGGATCTGCAGTCCGATGTCGAGAATGGACTGCAGATGGATGCCGCCGTTGGCGCCGCCGATCAGCAGGGCGACCAGCAACGGCGTCACGATCACGCCCAGCAGGTTCGACAGGCTGGCGCTGGTCAGGGCGCCAGCGACATTGCCGCCGGCGATGGAGGTGAAGGCGATGGACGACTGCACCGTGGACGGCAGCAGGCACAGATAAAGCATCCCCGTCAGCAGATCGGGCTGAAGCGATCCCCGCATCAGAAAGACCAGGCCCAGCCCCAGCAGCGGAAACAGCAGGAACGTCGACAGGAAGACCGTGCCCTGAAGCCGCCAGTGCATCAGGCCGGCCCCGATGGCCGCCGGCGACATCCGCGCGCCGTACAGGAAGAACAGCAGGGCGATGGCGGCCTTGACCACCCAATCCATGACCACGGCCGCCTGTCCGCCGGCGGGGAACAGCGCCGCCAGGATCACCATGCCGATCAGGGCCAGCAGATAGCCGTCGATCGGCAGGCGGGACAGGAAACGAGGCATGGACGGCTCAGGCTGCGGCGGGCTGACGCACAGATAGGCGCATCAGCCCCCGCATTGAACCCGCGTCTTCAGGCCCCGGCGCGGTTCTTGACCAGATCGTCGACGACCGACGGGTCGGCCAGGGTCGAGGTGTCGCCCAGCGCGCCGATCTCGTTCTCGGCGATCTTGCGCAGGATGCGCCGCATGATCTTGCCCGACCGGGTCTTGGGCAGGCCGGGCGCCCACTGGATCACGTCGGGGGCGGCGATGGGGCCGATCTCGTGGCGGACGTGGGCGACCAGCGCCTTTCTCAGATCCTCGGTCGCCTCGACGCCGTTGTTCAGGGTGACATAGGCGTAGATGCCCTGGCCCTTGATGTCGTGCGGATAGCCGACCACGGCCGCCTCGGCGACATCGTCGTGCAGGACCAGCGCGCTCTCGACCTCGGCCGTGCCCATCCGGTGGCCCGAGACATTGATGACGTCGTCCACCCGGCCGGTGATCCAGTAATAGCCGTCCTCGTCCCGGCGGCAGCCGTCGCCGGTGAAGTAGCGGCCGGGATAGGTCGAGAAATAGGTGTCGAAGAAGCGCTGATCGTCGCCATAGACGGTGCGCATCTGGCCTGGCCAGCTGTCGGTGATGCACAGATTGCCGGACGCCGCGCCCTCCAGCCGCTGACCCTCGGCGTCCACGATCTCAAGCTCGACGCCGGGCAGGGGCAGGGTCGCCGATCCGGGCTTCAGGTCGGTGGCGCCGGGCAGGGGGGTGATCAGATGGCCACCCGTCTCGGTCTGCCACCAGGTGTCCACGATGGGGCAACGGCCGTCGCCGACCACCTCGTGATACCAGCGCCAGGCCTCGGGATTGATCGGCTCTCCCACCGTGCCGAGCAGCCGCAGCGAGGCGCGCGAGGAGGCCTTCACCGGCGCATCGCCCTCGCGCATGAGGGCGCGCAGGGCCGTCGGCGCGGTGTAGAAGATCTCGACCTTGTGCTTGTCCACCACCTGCCAGAAGCGGCCGGCGTCGGGATAGTTGGGCACGCCCTCGAACATCAGGGTCGTCGCCGCATTCGCGAGCGGCCCATAGACTATGTAGGAGTGGCCCGTGACCCAGCCCACGTCGGCGGTGCACCAGAAGACCTCGCCGGGGCGATAGTCGAAGACGATCTCGTGCGTCCAGGCGGCCCAGAACAGATAGCCGCCCGTGGTGTGCAGCACGCCCTTGGGCTTACCCGTCGAGCCGGAGGTGTAGAGGATGAACAGCGGATCCTCGGCGTTCATCGGCTCGGGCGGGCAGTCCGTATCGACCTTGGCGGCCTCCTGCCCATAGTCAAAGTCGCGGCCCGCGATCATCGGCACGTCGGCGCCGGTGCGGCGGATGACCAGGACGGTGTCGACCTTCACCTTCGTCAGGGCCTCGTCGACATTGGCCTTCAGCGGAATGTGCTTGCCGCCGCGCAGACCTTCGTCGGCGGTGATGACCAGGTTGGAACCGCAGTCCTCGATCCGGCCGCACAGGCTGTCGGGCGAGAAGCCGCCGAAGACGACCGAATGCACCGCGCCGATCCGCGCACAGGCCAGCATGGCGTAGGCGGCCTCGGGGATCATGGGCAGATACAGGGTGATCCGGTCGCCCTTTTTGGCCCCATGCGCCTTCAGCACATTGGCCATGCGGCACACCTCGGCGTGCAGTTCACCGAAGGTGATGTGGCGGCTGTCGGCGGGATCGTCGCCTTCCCAGATGATCGCCGTCTCGTCCTTGCGGTGGGGCAGGTGACGGTCGATGCAGTTGGCCGAGACGTTCAGGACGCCGTCCTCGAACCAGCGGATGCGGAAGTCTTCCTTGTTGAAGGAGACGTTCTTGATCTTGGTCGGCGGGGTGATCCAGTCCAGACGCTTGGCCTGTTCGGCCCAGAAGGCGTCAGGCGTCTCGCGCGCGGCGATCCGCGCCGCCTCATACGCCTCCCGGTCCATGTGGGCCTTGGCGGCCCAGTCGGCGGGGACGGGATAGAGGGCGGGATCAGGCACGCGAGACGTCTCCGGAATCAAATCAGAATCCGTATTTGGCGAACAGGATCAGTCGGGTCATGTCGCCGCTGGCGCCGGTTTCGATCTCGCGGTCTGCGAACATCAGCTCGGCCCCGACATCAAACGCCGTAACCGGCGACCAGATCAAGTTGGCGTGGAGGCTCTGGGCCGAACGGTTGGCGGCCAGGCCTGTGAAGGCCAGGTCGTTGTCCACCTTCTGCGCCGACCAGATCAGGCTGGAACGCCAGCCGGGCGCCCAGACGTGGCGATAGGCGGCGAAGCCGGCGACGACGCCGATCGCATCCAGATCGCCCGAGCCGTTCAGCACCGCGTCATTGGAGAAATTCAGACCGACATAGCGGCCGATGCCCTCGCCGCCCGTCACCATCAGGCGCAGGTCGTCCTTTGCGCCGACCTTGATCTTGGTGGAGGCCGACAGACCCCAGCCCGTCGCGGTGGAATCGATGTTCGTCGCGGGGTTCTGGTATTTCAGCTGGCGCAGCAGGCCCGCGATCTGGAAGTCGCCCCAGGGCCTGGACACGGCGTATCGAGCGGTGAAGTCCGGCAGGGTGCTGTCATCGGCGACGATGCGCGCGCCGCCGCCGAACGGGGTCACCGTCGTCTCGGGGTTCTCGACCGAGACCGAGAAGGGACCGCGGGTGTAGCGGACCTGGACCTGACGGGCGAAGACCGTGCCCTCGGCCGCGCCGATGAAGTCGGCGGATTCGGGCAGAACGGCCGTGTTCTGGAAGTTGGTCCACTCCTGGCCGATCAGCCAGTTGTCGATGGTGATGAAGGCGCGACGCAGGGCCGGGTTGGCCGGGCTGGTGGTGCGCTGGTCGCCTGCGCCGGGCAGGGTCTGGAAGTCCATCTCCATCCGCGTGCCGATCTTGTGACCGCCGACCATACCGTCGGTGGTCAGCCAGAACCGGGTCTGGCGGGCGTTGAAGTCGGTCGCCGTATCCTCATCGGCCCCGCCGATCGGGATGGAGCCGGGAATGTGGAATTCACGCAGCGCATCGCCGTTGACCGGATCGCCGCCGGAATAGCGGGTGGCGTAGGCGTCCACCTTGACGAAGCCGCCGAACTTGACCGTGTGGTCGCCGATGCGGAAGCCCTCGCCGGATGCCGCCGGCGCCGCCGCCTGCTGGACCGGGGCGGGCGCGGCGGGGCGGGTCTCCAGGCGGATGATGTCCTGCTGTTGCGCCGCCTGCTGGGTTCGGGCGGCGACCACCTCTGACTTCAGGGCGTTCAGCTGAGCTTCGAGCTGAGCGATGCGCGCCTCGAGCGCGGCCTGGTCCTGGGCCGAGGCCAGGCTGGGCGTCGCCATCAGCGCAACGGCGGCGGCTCCCGCCATCAGGCTTTTCGTGATCATGATGAACCTCCCGCGCCCGTCTGGCGCGGGCGTCCCTTTGGCGACCTTTCCGCCTCCGGCCTCGGGGAGCCATTGGCCATTGGTCTAATTTCGACCAAAGTCGAACCGCGCCATGATGGCGACGACGCGGCCGATCAGACGCCGCTCACGGAAGGAAGCCCATGGATCGCATCGTCGTCGCCGACGACCATCCCCTGTTTCGCGCCGCCCTGCGCTCGGCCGTCGACAAGGCGGCGCCGGGCGCGCAAGTGGTGGAATGCGCCAGCCTGGCCGAGGCCCGGGCCGCGATGGTCGCGGGACCCGTCGATCTGTTGCTGCTGGATCTGAAGTTGTCGGACAGCGAGGGCATGGCGGGTCTCGCCGCCGTGCGGGCCGAACAGCCGACCGTGCCGGTGGCGGTGGTCTCGGCCAGCGAGGATGCGCCGGTGGTGCGCCACGCCCTGGGCCTGGGCGCCGCCGGCTTCATTCCCAAGTCTTCGTCCCTGCCGCAGATGGTCGAGGCGATCGCCGCCATTCTGGCCGGCGACAGCTGGGCCCCGGATGTGCCCGAGGCCGACGACGATCTGGCCGGCCGGGTCGCCAGTCTGACGCCGTCGCAGCTGCGGATTCTCGAAGGGCTGAAAGCCGGGCGGCTGAACAAGCAGATCGCCTTCGACCTCGGCGTCTCCGAAGCCACCATCAAGGCGCACCTGACCAGCGTGTTTCGAAAGCTGGGCGTTCACAACCGGACCCAGGCGGTGATCCTGGCCAAGTCGCTGGACCCGGCTTAACGCGCCAACCCCTAGCTCGACAGGAAGGCCTTCAGCGCCGCCGGCTTGATCGGCTTAGGCAGAAGGACGGCGCCGGCCGCGGTCGCCTGTTCGTTCAGCCCGTCGCGGGTGTCGGCGGTGACCAGGGCGATGCGGCGCACGCCCTGGGGCCTCAGCCAGTCGATGACGGCGAACCCTTCGGGCCCATCGCCCAGATGCAGATCGACCACGGCGGCGTCGAAGGGGCCGATCGCCGCCTTGGCCGCCTCGACGCTGGCGACCAGGGTCGGCCGTGCGCCCCAGCGGGTGAGCAGGGCGTTCAGCGCGTCCAGGATCACCGGCTCATTGTCCACGCACAGCACACGCAGGCCCGCCAGCGGCAGGCGCGTCTCGCGCACCGGCGGGGCCTCGGCGGGCCGGTCGGCCGCGCTGCGCGGCACGGTGATCCGGAAGGTCGTGCCGCGCCCCACACGTGAGCTCAGCTCCAGCGGATGATCGAGCAGGCTGGACAGGCGGCGCACGATGGCCAGACCCAGGCCCGCGCCCGGTTCGTCGACGGCGCCCGGCAGACGCACGAACTCGCCGAAGACGGTTTCATGGTCGGTGTCGGGAATGCCGCGCCCTGTGTCGCAGACGAACAACTGCACCGTCCCGCCCCGCCGACGCGCCCCCACCAGCACCCGGCCGGCATCCGTATAGCGGATGGCGTTGGCCACCAGATTTTGCAGCATGGAGCGCAGCAGATCGCGGTCGGACGCGACCCACAGGCGGCTGGGCATCACGGTCAGATCCAGACCCTTGGCCTCGGCCACAGGCGCGAACTCGCGGCGCAGTTCGTCGAACAGGCCGCCCAGCGACAGCCGCGCGACATTGGTCCGCACCCCGCCGGCCTCCAGCTTGGACAGGTTCAGCAGGGCGGTCAGCAGACGATGGGCGCTGTCGATGGCGCGGTCCGCGTTGACGGCCAGGGTGCGGCTGGTCGCGTCTTCCAGCGCCGGCTCCTCCTTCAAGGCGGCGATGAATAGGCGGGCGGCGTGCAGCGGTTGCAGCAGGTCGTGGCTGGCCGCGGCCAGGAACCGGGTCTTGGAGGCCGTGGCGTCCTCGGCCACG
This sequence comes from Brevundimonas sp. BT-123, assembly GCF_026105875.1. GTDB lineage: Bacteria > Pseudomonadota > Alphaproteobacteria > Caulobacterales > Caulobacteraceae > Brevundimonas. The sequence goes on from NZ_JAOYTN010000017.1 coordinate 7,252, forward strand.
CGCCGGGCCTCGTCCAGCCGAGCGGTGCGGTCCGCAACGCGCGCCTCCAGCCGTTCGTTGGCCTCTTCCAGCTCGCGCGCGGCCTGGCGCAGGGCGGTGATGTCGGTGTAGCTGGTGGCGTAGCCGCCGCCGGGAATCGGCGCGCCGGAGGAGCGCAGCACCCGATCGTCCGGCTGTTGCCGCTCGTGGTCGTGGGGGATGCGGCGGCTCAGCGCCTCCAGCCGCCGCTCGACCCAGGCCTCGATATCGTCGGGGCTTTCGCCGCGCTCGGCGTTCAGGCGATAGATGACGGCGATGGGCAGGCCGACGTGGACGAAGCCGGGCGGCAGGTCGAACATGGCGACGTAGCGCCGGTTCCAGGCGGTGACGCGCAGATCCTCGTCCACCACGATCACGCCTTGGTCGATGTTGTCGAGCGTGGTCTGCAACAGGTCGCGGTTGAACTGGACGGCCTGGGACGCCTCGTCCAGCATCCGCACCACGTCCTCGGGCGCGCGCCCGACGCCGGCCAGCGCCGCCGCGATGACCCGCCGGGCCGAGGCCGCGCCGATGGCGCCGGCCAGCATCCGCTCGGCGGCGCGGGCAAGCGCCGCATCGGCTGGGTCGGCGTCGCGGAGCTTTGTGTCGGTCTCATCGCCCCAGGCGGTGAAGGCGCGCTCGGCCCGTTCGTCGCCGATGAAGCGGGCGACCAGGGCGCGCAGATCGCCGACCGAGGCGCCCGACGGCGCGGGCCGGGCCTCCATCCAGTCCGGTCCCAGCCGATCCACGAAGGCGCGGGCCTGAACCCGGTCGATCAGGCGGGGTTGGGCAAAGCGCGACACGCCGACATAGGCCGCCAGGTTCAGCGCCAGGCTGACGAAGACGCCGAGCGCCAGCGGATCCTTGACGCCCATCATGACGTGCAGGTGCCAGGGCGCGCCGGGCGACAGCTGGGGCATGGCCAGCATGACGATCCAGACGCCCATGCCGACCGTCATGCCCGCCAGCGCCCCTTGGGCATGGCCGCCCCGCCACAGGACCGCGCCGAACAGGGCCGGCGCCAGCTGGGCCATCGCCGCGAAGGACACCAGCCCCATGGCCGCCAGGCCGCGCGACTGGTCCGTCGCCTGATAATAGAGCCAGGCCAGCAGCAGGACCGCGACGATGGCCCCCCGTCGGACCTGAAGAATGGTCCCCGCCATGTCGGAGGCGTCGCCGCGCACCCGCCAACGCTCGCGGGCGAGGAAGGGCAGGATCAGACTGTTGGACACCATGGCCGACAGGGCGACGGCCTCGACGATGACCATGGCGGTGGCGGCGGAAAAGCCGCCGACGAAGACCACGGCCGTCAGCAGGGTCTCGCCCCGCTGGAAGGGCAGGGCCAGCACCAGCAGGTCCGGATTGACCGACGGCGCAAACAGGGCGCCGGCCGCCACCAGCGGCAGCACCGCCAGACTGGTCAGCAAGAGATAGAGGGGAAAGATCCACCGCGCCCGCTTCACGTCCGACGGCTGACCGCCCTCCACAAAGGCGACGTGGAACTGGCGCGGCAGGCAGAAGACGGCCAGGGTCGACAGCAGGGTGATGGCGGTGAAGCGCGGCGTGACCTCGGGCGGCGCGGCTAGGGCGCCCAGGCCCTCGATGATGCGCGGGGGCGAGCCTTCGTTCAGCAACAGGACCAGGGCGAAGACGGCGACGAACAGCAGGGCGCCCAGCTTGACCATCGACTCCAGCCCGATCGCCTGGATCAGGCCGCGATTGTGCTCGGTCAAGTCGGGACGGCGCGCGCCGAACAGGATGGCGAAGAAGGCCAGAACGCCCGCCAGCACCAGAACCGTCAGACCCTCGGATCCCGCCACCGGCGTGCCGGCTGTCAGCAGGGCGCCGGCCATCGAAAGCGACTTCAGTTGCAGCGCGATATAGGGCAGCGACCCCAGGATGGCGACGACGGTGACCGCCGCGCCCAGGGTCTGGCTCTTGCCGTAGCGCGAGGCCACGAAGTCGGCCATGGAGCCGACGTTCTCGCGCCGGGCCGCCGCCGCGATCTGGCGCCACAGCGGGAACAGCAGGGTCAAGCCGATCACCGGGCCGATGTAGATGGGCAGATACTCCCACCCGTCTCGCGCCGCCGTGCCGACCGCGCCGTAGTAGGTCCATGAGGTGCAGTAGATGGCCAAGGACAGGGCGTAGACCGACGGCCCCAAGCCCTTGCCGCGCGCGCGCGCCGACGGCCGTTCCTGAGACCAGGCGACGGCGAACAGCACCGCCATGTAGGCGGCGACCAGGCCGAGGATCGTCAGGCTGAACATCAGGGCATTTGAACCGGGCACGGGGGTGTTTCACAAGCTAAAGGCGGGCCGCCCTGCGACGACCCGCCCCTCATTTCGCCCGAAAGCAGGATCAGGCGTTCAGATCGACGTCCTTGCCTTCCTTGACCAGCAGGAAGCCCAGAACGACCGTCCCCAGGGCCACCACGATCGGGTACCAGAGGCCGGAGTAGATATTGCCCGTCGCCGCCACGATGGCGAAGGCGGTGGTCGGCAGGAAGCCGCCGAACCAGCCATTGCCGATGTGATAGGGCAGGGACATGGAGGTGTAGCGGATGTTGGTCGGGAACATCTCGACCAGGGCCGCCGCGATCGGTCCGTAGACCATGGTCACATAGAAGCCGAGGATGAACAGGATCAGCACCACCATCGGCTTGTTGACCAGGGCGCTGTCGGCCTTGGCCGGATAGCCGGCGGCGGTCAGGGCCTCGCCCAGGCTCTTGTCCCAGGTCTTTTTCTGGGCGGCGAAATCAGCCGGGGCCATGGCGTCGCCCCGGAAGCTGGGGATGACGACCTGATCGCCGATGCGCACCTCGGCGACCGTGCCCGCCGGCGCCGCGACGTTGGTGTAGGTCACGCCCGCCTTGGCCAGATAGGATTTGGCCACGTCGCAGGAGTGGTTGAACACCGTCTTGCCCACCGGATCAAACTGCAGATTACAGTCTGCCGGATCGGCATAGACCGTCACCGGCGCGGAAGCCGCAGCGGCGGCCAGGCGCGGGTTGGCGGCCTGGGTCAGGGCGTTGAACAGCGGGAAATAGGTCAGGGCCGCGATCAGGCAGCCGGCCAGGATGATCGGCTTTCTGCCCACCTTGTCCGACAGCCAGCCCCAGAAGATAAAGAAGGGCGAGGCGGCCAGAAGCGCGATGGTCAGCAGCACATAGACCAGGGTGGCGTCGACCTTCATGACCCGTTCCAGGAAGAACAGGGCGTAGAACTGACCGGTGTACCAGATGACGGCCTGACCGGCAGTGAGGCCCAGCAGGGCGATCAGCACCAGCTTCAGGTTGGGCCACTTGCCGAAGCTGTCCTTCAGCGGGGTCTTGGAGCCCTTGCCCTCGGCCTTCATCCGCTTGAACGACGGGCTTTCGGCCAGCTTCAGGCGGATCCACAAGGAGACGCCCAGGAGCAGGATCGAGACCAGGAACGGAATGCGCCAGCCCCAGGCGGCGAAGGCTTCCTCGCCCAGTGTGTAGCGAACGCTCAGGATGACGATGAGGCTGAGCACCAGCCCAGCGGTCGCCGTGATCTGGATGAAGGAGGTGTAGTAGCCGCGTTTACCCTGCGGGGCGTGCTCGGCGACGTAGGTGGCGGCGCCGCCGTATTCGCCGCCCAGGGCCAGACCCTGGATCAGGCGCATCAGCACCAGGATGATGGGCGCGGCGATGCCGATGACCGCATAGGGCGGCAACAGGCCGACGACGAAGGTCGACAGACCCATCAGCAGCATGGTGACGAGGAAGGTGTTCTTGCGTCCCCACAGGTCGCCCAGCCGCCCGAAGACGATGGCGCCGAACGGCCGCACCGCAAAGCCGGCGGCGAAGGCCATCAGGGCGAAGATGTAGCCGGTGGTTTCGTTGACGCCGGAGAAGAACTGGACGGTGATGATCGCCGCCAGAGAGCCGTAGAGATAGAAGTCGTACCACTCGATGACGGTGCCGACCGATGAGGCGAGGATGACCAGACGATCGCTGCGATCGACGGTGTGCTCCTCTCCTCCGGACGCAAGGGGTGCGTCGGTTGCCATGATCCATTTCCTCCCGTGTCGCCGTTATCGGCCGTTCTGCACATCCTTGAGGATGCGTGGACGCCGACATTGACCGAGAGCGGGGCGGGTGGAGAGAGCGACTTTGGTCGAGGATCGCTGATCGCCAAGGCAACCTTGGGGGCCAAGGATCACCGCTCGCCCAAGTTAGTCAGCCGTCGATGGAGATGACGGGGCCGAGCTTGGGTTGCGCCTTGCCGCGCCGGGCGCTGCGACGTTTCAGCCAGGCGCGGATGCGGGTCTGGATGGGATTGTCGATCGCGAAGTGGAAGGCGAAGGCGAAGGCGACGGCCGCCATGACGCCCAGGCCCCACAGGCCCCATTGAACGAAGAGGGGCAAGGCGACGCGCGCCTCGACCGCATTGACCACGCCAAACCAAACGATGCGGACCACCTCGTTGGAGATGAACATGGAGAAGGAGACCATGGCGGCGGTCTCGACCCACTTCGAGGGCTTGGTCACAGGCACGGCGCCGGCGGCCAGGATGATGATCGAGATCAGGGTCAGGGCGGCCAGGGCGTGCTTGTCGTGGAGCTGAAGCGCGAAGAAGCCGACGGCGGCCACCACCCCGGCCCAGCCGGCCAGGCGCGGGGCGATCCAGACCTTCTGGGCGAACCAGGCCAGGCACATGCCCAGGAAGAACAGCGGCAGGGCGCGGATAATGCCGTAGCGCATCGGCATCTGGTAGACGGGATAGCCGAGGAACGACCAGCACAGCTGGTTGGCGATCAGATAGACGCCGACGCCGACGGCCAGGGCCGACCACGGACCCAGACGCATCAGGCCGCGAATGATCCAAGGGAAGGCCAGATAGCAGCCGATCAGGGCCGAGATCGACCAGGTCGGCGCGTTCCAGCCCAGGCCGCCATGCACGCCATAGGATTGCAGCAGCAGCAGTTGGGCCGGCAGCTGATCCCAGGCGAACCATTCGGGATTGCGGGGCGGCGCGCCGGCGGCGGTCGCCAGCAGCACGAAGGCGACCAGCGACAAACCCATGATCAGATGCGCGGGCACGACGCGGAGGAACCGCTTCAGGAAGAAGTCGCCCGGCGACATCCGACCCTTGTCCACCGCCGTGCCATAGACGCGCATCAGCACATAGCCGCTGTCGATCAGGAAGAAGTTGGTCAGCAGGAAGCCGCCGCGTTCGAAGATCGGATTGATCAGATGGGCGAGCGGCTCGGGACCGGCGGCCTGGAAGTGATGCAGGATGATCAGGAAGGCCACGATGAAACGCAGCGCGTCCAGCCAGCCGCCGCGGGCGATCTGAACTGTCTCATTGCGGGTCGAAATCAGGGACCAGGGCATCGTCAGCGCCTCCTTTGATCCCTTCACCGCAAGCGTCGGGCCAGTTCGCCTGTCAGGCGAACGTCAGCCACGCACCAGACGCATGAACTCCTCGCGGGTGCGGGGGTCGTCGCGGACGACGCCGATCAGGTGACTGGTCGACAGGCTGGCGCCCGGCGCATTGACGCCGCGCAGGGTCATGCAGCTGTGTTCGGCCTCGATGACCACGCCGACGCCGTGGGGGCGCAGGACGGTCTGGATGGCCTCGGCGATCTCGGAAGTCATCTTCTCCTGGATCTGCAGGCGCCGCGCGAAGCCGCGCACCACGCGGGCCAGTTTGGAGATGCCGACGACGCGGTCCGTCGGCAGATAGGCGACGTGAGCCTTGCCCACGACCGGCAGCATGTGGTGCTCGCAGAAGCTGACGAAGCGGATGTCCTTCAGCACGACCAGCTGGTCGTAGCCGCCCGTCTCTTCGAAGGTCTTCTCCAGATAGGAGAGCGGATCGACCTCATAGCCTTGGAAAAGCTCGCGGTAGCTCTTGGCGACCCGCGCGGGGGTTTCCAGCAGACCTTCGCGGTCCGGGTTGTCGCCCGCCCATTCGATCAGGGTGCGGACGGCGGCTTCGGCGTCGGCCTGGGAGACTTTGAAGGCGGGGGCGTCGGTCATGGCGGCCTAGATAGCGGAGCGCTTGAGGGAAGGGGAGGGGCGAGCCGCCAGATTACGAGGCGGGCGCGCGTTCAGACGGTGGAGTCGGAAAAAGAGAGTCTAATTCGTCTAATTCGTCTGAAATCGAATGGCTGGCGCTCCCCGAGGCGAAGGCGGGGAAGTCGGCATCGAAGCGGCGCCGTTCAAGGCCGCTGACGAGATTTTTCCGTGGTCAGGGCTGCGCGAAGACGCGTGTGGTTAGCGGCCTGTTAACCATCCTGTCGGCATTTTCTGCCCAGTAGTTTGCGGGAGCAGCCGATGAACGGCGCGGAAGTTCTGGACGTCGGGCGCGACGCCATCTGGCTGACGATCCAGCTGTGCCTGCCGGTGCTGCTGGTCGGCCTGGTCGTGGGCGTGGTGATCGGCCTGTTTCAGGCCCTGACGCAGATTCAGGAACAGACCCTGATCTATGCGCCCAAGATCATCGCCATCTTCGTTTCGCTGATCCTGTTCCTGCCGCTGATGGGCGCCCTGTTGGGCGGCTTCATGCGCCAGATCGCGGCCCGCATCGCGGGGATGTAGGTGGAGGCTTACGCCACCGCCGATCAGGTCTGGGCCGGGGGGCTGATCTTCGCCCGGATCGGGGCGATTCTGATGCTGATCCCCGGCTTCGGCGAGGCCTATGTGCCGCCGCGCGTGCGACTGTCGCTAGCCTTAGTCATCAGTCTGGCGCTGTGGCCGGTGGTGCGCGGCTCGCTGCCGGGCCTGCCGGACAGCATGGGGCTGATGGTCGGGTGGATCATCCGCGAGGTGGTCGTCGGCCTGATGATCGGCCTGCTGCTACGCATGTTCATGAGCGCCCTGGCGACGGCGGGCGAGATCGTGTCGTTGCAGACGACGCTGAGCTTCGCCCAGACCGCCAATCCGATGCAGGCCCAGCCGGGTTCGACCATCGCGGCCTTTCTGGCCCTGCTGGGGGTGACGCTGCTGTTCGCCACCGACACCCACCACCTGTTCATCGCCGGCATGGTGGGCTCGTATCGGCTGATCTCGCCGGCCCAGCCGCTGATGATGGCCGACTTCACCCAGATGGCGGTGCGGACCCTGGGCGACAGCTTCCTGCTGGGCGTGCAGTTGTCGGCGCCGGTGCTGGTCTTCGCCTTGATCTTCAACCTGGCGTCCGGCCTGGTGGCGCGGGTCATGCCGGCGTTCCAGGTCTATTTCGCCGCCGCGCCCTTGAGCGTCATCCTGGGCCTGTCGATCTTCGCCCTCAGCCTGGGTGCGCTCGGCACCCTCTTTATCGACCGCTACCGCCGTCTGGCGGAGTATTTCGTGTTGGGAGGCCCCGGTGGCTGAAGGCGCGGATCCCGAGTCCAAAACCGAAGAGGCGACCCCGCGAAAGCTTGAGGACGCCCGAAAAAAGGGCGATGCGGCCAAGTCGCCCGACGTCGCCCAGGTGCTGTCGCTTGCGGGGGCGGCTGCGGTGATCCTGATGGGGGGCGGCTGGTTCGCCTCGTCCATCGCCGAACAGATGCTGCCCTTCATCGCCGCCCCGCGCGAGATGCTGGGCGTGCTGAACTCGGGCGCGGGCAACCAGATCATGGTGCGCGCCGTCTGGGCCGTGGCGCCCTTCCTGGGAGCGGTCATGCTGGCGACCATCCTGGGCGGGGTCGGGGGCAATGTCGCCCAGTCCGGCCTGATCTTCACCGCCGAAAAGCTGAAGCCCAAATGGTCGGCGGTCAGTCCGATGCAGGGGTTCAAGCGCATCTTCGGCCCCGACGGCCTGGCGCAGTTCGTCAAGACCTTCCTGAAGCTGATCGCCGTCTGCGCCGTGTGCTGGATGGTGCTGAAGCCGCACCTGCGCGAGTTCGAGAACATGGCCGCGATCAGCCCGCTGGCGATCCTGCCGCTGGCGCGCGACATGGCCATCTCGTTGTTCGTGGCCTCGATCATCCTGCTGGGCGCCACGGCCGGGGCGGACTTCATCTGGCAGAAGATGCGCTTCGCCAAGCGGATGCGCATGACCAAGGAAGAGCTAAAGGAAGACTTCAAACAGTCCGAAGGCGATCCGCATATCAAGGCCAAGCTGAAGCAGATCCGCATGCAGCGCAGCCGCCAGCGGATGATGGCCAATGTGCCAAGGGCCACCGTCATCGTGACCAACCCGACCCACTATTCGGTGGCCCTGCGCTATGAGCCGGATCAGGGCGACGGGGCGCCGATCTGCGTGGCCAAGGGCGTGGACGCCCTGGCCCTGCGCATCCGCGAAGTGGCGACCGAGCACGGCGTGCCGATCGTCGAGAACGTGCCGCTGGCGCGGGCCCTGTACGCCACCGTCGAGGTGGGCGAGGTCATTCCGCGCGAACATTTCGACGCCGCCGCCAAGATCATCGGCTTCGTCTTCCAGTCCCGCAAGCGCCGGTAAGGCGGCGTCAGGATTTGGGCGTATGATCGCAACACTGATTCGCGAGGCTGTATGACGTCCACCCGCCGCCCTTCGTTCGACCTGTTGTCCGGCGTGATGGCGTTCGGGGTCGTCGTGGCGATCGCGGCCCTGGCCTATCCGGCGTTTCGGGACAATCCGATTTCGGCGCCGGGACTGGTGCTGATCCTGACCGTCGGCGCCATCGCCCTGATCGGTCTGTTCGGTTTCCGCCGGGCGGCGGACGCCAAGCCGAGCAGCGACGCGGCCATCGAGGTGCTGGACGCCATGGCCGAACCGGCGGCGCTGGTGTGGGATTCGGGTCAGATCCTGGCCTTCAACGCCGCCTGGTCCGAAGCCAATGGCGCGACCGGCGCCCTGCCGCGCGGCAAGTCGGCCCAGGCGCTGTACATGGCCTTCGCCCAGGCGCGCAAAGGCGAGCCGGGCCGCGCCATCGTCATGATCGGACAGCGCGAGGTCGAGGTCGTGATCGGCCAAGCCGGCGAGGGCCGGTTCCTGATGCGCGCGGCGCCGGACGCCGTCCTGCCCATCGCCGCCGCGCCCGTTCACACGCCCGCCGCCGCGGCGACCGGCGAGGCGCGGGCCATGGCGGCCGGGGCGCCGTTCGGCTCGGCCGTCATCGCCGGCGACGACCTGTTTTCCGGCCGCGCGGAAGAGGCCAATCCGGCGCTGGCGGTCCTGACCGGACCGGGGGCGGCGCGCGACGCAGCCTTTGGGCATCTGTTCGATCCGGGCGGCATCGCCGAGGCGCGGCTGAAGCTGGCGGGCGGATCTTCGGGGCCGATCGAACTGGTCGCGCGGGCCTATCCCGACAAGATGCTGCATCTGTATGTGGCGCCCGAGGGCGACAAGCGGCGCATCTGGCTGTTCGACGTTTCGGGTCAGAAGTCGATGGAGCTGCAGCTCAACCAGGCCCAGAAGATGCAGGCCGTGGGCCAGCTGGCCGGGGGCGTGGCGCACGACTTCAACAATCTGCTGACGGCGATCCAGCTTCAGCTGTCGGGTCTGCTGGAACGGCACCCGGTGGGCGATCCCTCCTACGAAGGCCTGAACGAGATCCGTCAGACGGCCATTCGCGCGGCCGATCTGGTGCGCAAACTGCTGGCTTTCTCACGCAAGTCGACGGTGCGGCGCGAGCGGCTGGACCTGGGCGAACTGGTCGGCGAGTTCGCCATCCTGCTGCGGCGGCTGCTGCGCGAGGACGTGCGGCTGGAGACCGATTACGGACGCGACCTGCCGGTCGTGCTGGCCGACAAGTCTCAGCTGGAGACGGCGGTGATGAACCTGGCCGTCAACGCGCGCGACGCCATGCGCGGCGTGGTCGAGCCGGGCGCCGGCGTCGTCACCATCGCCACGCGCCGCCTGACGGGCGACGAGGCGCGGGTCCTGGGCTGGGTCGATGCGCCGACGGACGAGGTGGCCCTGATCGAGGTTTCGGACACCGGACCCGGCGTGCCGCCCGAACTGGCGGACAAGATCTTCGAGCCCTTCTTCACCACCAAGGCGGTGAACGAGGGGACCGGCATGGGTCTGGCCACCGTCTATGGCATCGTGCAGCAGGCGGGCGGCCACATCACCGTCAGCAACATCGAGGGGCCCGACTCCAAGATAAAGGGCGCCGCCTTCCGCATCTTCCTGCCGGCGGCGGGCGAGGCGGAGCTGGCCGAGGTTCAGCCGGTCGAGGTCAAGGCCAAGGCGCCGCGCGACCTGTCGGGTGCCGGCCGCATCCTGTTCGTCGAGGACGAGGACGCCGTGCGCGGCATCGCCGCCCGGCTGCTGCGCCAGCGCGGCTATGAGGTCATAGAGGCCGCCGACGGCGAGGAGGCCCTGCTGCTGGCCGAGGAACACGCCGGCCAGATCGACATGATGATCTCGGACGTCATCATGCCGGGGCTGGACGGGCCGTCCTTGCTGAAGAAGGCGCGCAAATATCTGGGCGACGCGCCGGTTATGTTCATCTCGGGCTATGCCGAGAGCGACTTCTCGGACCTGCTACAGGACGAGACGGGCGTGTCCTTCCTGCCCAAGCCGCTGGACATCAAGACGTTGGCGGAACGGGTGAAGCAGGAGCTGCACGCGGGCTGATCGCCCGCATGAAGGGCGGGGTCAGGCGGCGCGGCGAAGCGCGGACGGCGCCTTTACATACAGGCCCCGGCGACCGTTCACGGCGCGGAAGGCGACCGTCTCGCCTTCCAGACTTTCGTCCACGCCCAGAAGCAGGCAGCCGTCATCGACCAGGCGGCGCTCCAGTCCGTCGAGAAGACGCGCCCGGCGCGACGGGTCCATATCGGTCATGACATTGCGGCAGAAGATGACGTCGAAACGGGCGTCATCGGTCGGTTCGTCCAGCAGGTTGGCGCGACCGAAACGCACGGCGTCGGCCAGTTCGGCCTTGACGATCCACTGGTCTTCCCGCGGTTCGAACCAGCGCAGCATGGTCTTGGCCGTGAGCCCGCGCTGAATCTCGAAGCCGGTATAGAGGCCCGAGCGCGCCTTCTCGATCGCGCGCTGCGACAGGTCGGTGGCGACCAGATCGACATCGACGCCGACCTCCCTGGCCGCCATGGCGATGGACCAAGCCTCCTGGCCGGTCGAGCAGCCGGCCGACCAGATCTTGATCCGCCCGTCGGGCCGCGCCTTGGACAGGGCCGGCAGCAGTTCGGTCTCCAGGATGCGGAAGGGGGTGCGGTCGCGACGGAACCAGGTCTCGGCGTTCAGCAGGGCCTCGATCACCGACCAGGCCAGCGAGGCGACCGGATTGGCCCACAGGTTCGTCAGCAGGGCCTCGACATTGGCGTAGCCCTCGCGCCGCGCGATCGGACCCAGCCGGTGTTCGGCCAGGTGGATGCGATCCCGCGACAGCCGATAGCCGGCGCGGGTGGCGAGAAGGGACTGCAGCTTGTCGAAGTCCTCAGGCGTCATGCGGCGATCGCTCCGACCTCCGTCAGCTTGGACTGCAGGATTTCGCCGTCGAACGGCTTCATCACATAGTCGTCGGCGCCGGCGGCCAGGGCTTCGGCGATCCGCTCGGGGCGGGTCTCGATCGTGCAGAACAGGACCTTCGGCTGCTTCCCGCCCGGCATGGCGCGCAGGCGACGCAGGAAGGTGATGCCGTCCATCACGGGCATGTTCCAGTCGACCAGCAGGACGTCGGGCATGGCGCCGGTGCAATAGGCCAGGGCTTCCGAGCCGTCCGCCGCCTCGTCGACCTCATAGCCCAGACCCTCGACGATGCGGCGCGCAACCTTGCGGATGATGCGGCTGTCGTCGACGATCAGGCAGGTTCGGAAGTCCAAGGTCGATCCCTCAATGACACGACGGCTTTCGCCCGTGGCGCATGGACTGTTTTTATCTCAAACGCCAGTTAATGAGTCGTTTGGAAACGCCTCAGGCGGGCATTCGCGCGACCAGTGCGACCTTTCCGTCTTCAACCTTGACGCGTAGAGCGCCGCCGGCCTCGTTCACGGTCAGCCACAGCCAGTAGGGCTGGATCCACTGGCCGGCCAGGCCCTCGACCAGGCGTTCGCCGGCCAGACCCGTGACGGCCTCGGGCTTCAGCCGGGCGCGGGCGCCCTCGGCGAAGCCTTCCAGATAGAGCAGGCCGTTTTCCAGGCGCGACTGAATGGTGGCGACGCCGCCCATCGGCAGGGCGCCGACAGTCAGATAGGCGAGGTTGGTCAGGGCGCGGGCCTGGGGCTTGGTGAACTCGCCGTCGGCGATGCGCCAGTCCAGCGAGGCGCGGCCGCCCTGAACCATGCCGGACACCAGGCCTTCGATCTCGCGGGCGGTGAACTTCTCGCTGGTGGTGGCGGCGCCGAAGGCGACGCGGGCGAAATGGACAAGGGCGACCATCTTCCTGGCGCTCTGCTCGATCAGGGCCAGGGCGTCGTCACGCATGTCCTGGGCCGTGGGGTCCTGCATCAGGTCCAGGCCGGAGACGATGGCGCCCGACGGGCTGATGAAGTCATGGCACAGCTTGGCCGCGATATAGGTCGCCAGTTCCGTCCCATCGACCGGGAGGTCCAGCGGAGCGGCGTCTGTGTCGTGGGGGGAGGTCATGATGTCTGGCGCGCTCAGGTCACAGTTCGTGTCGCGCGCGAAGTTGGAGTGATTTGCCGGTTCATGGAACCGCCCGGATGGTCTATCGACCCGCCAATGACGACCTCTTCCATACCCGCTCTTGAGCGCGATCTGACGTCCGGCGCGCTGTCCCTGGCCATCGCCGAGATCGCAGAGGAGGCCGCGCAACTGCTCCTGCCCTATTGGCGCGCAGGCACGGCGGTCGAGACCAAGTCTGACGACAGCCCGGTGACCCAGGCTGACCGGGCGGCCGAGGCCCTGATCCTGGAACGGCTGGCGGCCCTGTATCCGGGCGTGCAGACGGTAGCGGAGGAAGCCGTGTCGGCCGACGGCGCGCCTGAGGCGGCCGAGGACTGGTTCTGGCTGATCGATCCATTGGACGGCACGCGCGGTTTCGTGCGCGGCGGCGAGGCCTTCACCGTCAATATCGCCCTGATCCATGACGGCTATCCGGTCGCGGGCGTGGTGACGGCGCCGGCGACGGCGACGACCTGGCGCACGGACAAGCCCGAGGGCGGCGCCTTCCGGCGTCAGTTCGGCGCCCTTCAGGCCGGCGAGGCGCATTCGGGCGAGGACTGGCGTCCGATCCGGGTGCGCGACCGGCCGCAGGAAGGCATGGCCCTGCTGAGCCACAGCGTCACCGACGAAGAGGCGACGCGTCTGGCCGCCCGTCACGGCTGCTCGCGCTGGCAGGGGACGGATTCGTCGCTGAAATTCTGCCTGATCGCCGAGGGGCGGTTCGACGCCTATCCGCGCACGGGCCCGACCTCGGAATGGGACACCGCAGCGGGCCAGGCGGTGCTGGAAGCCGCCGGCGGGCGGGTTCTGGCCGATGACGGGCAGCGGATGGCCTATGGCAAGACGCGGTTCCTGAACGGCGCCTTCGTCGCCATGGGCGGCTGAGGTCTAGGACCTCAACAACGCCTCGGCGCGGTCAGCGAGGGCGTCGACGCCCATTTCCCGGGCCGTCATCGCCGCCTCGCCCAAGATCAGCCCCAGATCGGTAGGGACGACGCCGCCCAGCCGATGCCGCGCCAACATGATCTCGGCCATGCCGATCTGATCGGCGGCCCAGTCGAGCGGCGTCGCGGTTGCCATGCGCGCGCGAAGGCGGGTTTCCAGCGTCATCAGGGCGGTCAGGTTCTTGACCGCCTCGGCCAGGGCCACCTCACGCGTGATGCGCCGCTCGCGCGCCAGGGCGCCGATGATCAGTTCGCCGCCCTGCGTCAGGGCTTCGGCCTGGGTCAACAGCATCAGCGGCTGGGCGTCGTCGCCGACACGCAGCACCTGGATCGCGGCCCAGTCCATCGGGCTGTGATCCGGCGTGAACTGATCGGCGGCGGCGTCGAACATGATCCGCCCCTGGTTGCGGGCCTCGTCATGCCCCGCAATGGCGGCCAGGGCCGACAGGCCAGCGCCGCACAGAGCGAGGGCGCGGGCGCGGGTCAGGGGGCGATGGTCAGGGGAGGCGGCCTCGACCAGGGCGCCCAGGTCGCGGCCGGCCTGATCCAGCAGATGCACGTCGCGCTGGACCACGCCCATTTCCAATGAAAGGGCCGCGCGATCCATGCGCAGATCCATGTCCTCGGCGTCGGCCCTGCGCACCGCCTCATCGATCAAGACAGCCGCCTGATGAAGGCAGGCGATGTCGCCGCTCAGCCTGGCCGTGCGGACCGTCAGCCGGGCGTGAAGCGCGGCCATGCCGACGGCGATGCGTCGGCTGCGCGGCTGTCCGACCGCCGCCAGGGTCGTCGCCGCCCGGTCCAGACGGGCGGGATCGCCGCACAGATCAAAGCGCAGCATCAGCACCGCCGCCTTGGCCATGGCGGCCCGCGCGACCTGATCCTCGCCCACCGCTGAACGCACCAGGCTGTCGGCGCAGCGTTCGGCCCGGTCCAGACTGTCGGCGGCGCCGGTGCGCCGGGCGTGTTCGCGCCACAGGGCGCACGCGCGGTTTTCGGTCTCGAAGGGACGGGCGCAGGAGACGCGTCCGGCGTCCGTGGCCTCGCGTCGCGCCTCGGCGCGCAGCAGATCTGCGCCGATCAGTTCGACCCAGCCCAGGTCTTCGCTCTCTCGCGCCTGGGCGAAGAGTTTTCGAAGATCACGGCCGAATTCGAACATGCTGGACCTCGGTTATCCCGCTTCGGGACGCAGACTGCGTCACCTGCGGCGTCCAATGCAAACGCAGCGCCGGGAATGCGGTTCGGCTTGGCCTTAAGCCGGCGCCCTAGTCGAGTTTCGGCGTTTTCTGCTGGCAGCGTTGCAGATTGGCGCGGGCCTCGGGCGCCTCGGCGTTGAGTTGGCGCACCGCAGTGATGCGCGCACGGGTCTGATCGGCCTCGGCGGCCGGCGCCGCCTTGCCCGCCGCCGTCGCGGCCTGCATGGCCGCCAGGGACCAGTAGAGCGCGGCGTCATATAGCCGCCGCCCCTGGGCGCTCTCGCCGCCTTCAAGCTCCGACGCGGCCTGGGTCAGGCCCGCACAGCGCACCGCCTCCTCATACGAAACCAGCCCCACGGAAGGGGCGGCCTGCAGCATAAGGACGGTGCTGGCGAGGGCGAGAAGCGTCGACATGACTTCAGAATGGCTCAGCCGCGTGACCAAAGGAAGTCGTTTGCGGCGCCGGCCTTAGCCGCGTTCCTTCGTCTTGGTGAAGGCGATCTTGGGGAAGCGTTCGCCGACATAGCCGGTCTCCCAGCTCGACTTGGCCAGGAAGACCGGGGCCTGGTCGATGTCGCGGGCCATCTGGGGACGATATTTGCCGCTGAAGTCCTCGACGTCCGCGTCGGAGCCGTCCGAGCCCGGAGCGATCCAGCGCGCCTCGGCGTAGGGGGACGGCTCGAAGACCACGTCCAGACCGTACTCCTCGCCCAGACGGTCGGCCATGACCTCGAACTGAAGCTGGCCCACGGCGCCGACGATGAAGTCCGAGCCGATTTCGGGACGGAACAGCTGGGTCACGCCTTCCTCGGCCAGACCTTCCAGCGCCTTCTTCAGGTGTTTGGCCTTCAGCGGATCCTTCACGCGAACCCGTTGCAGGATTTCCGGCGCGAAGTTGGGCAGGCCCGCGAACCGGACCACGCCGCTCTCCGACAGACTGTCGCCGACGCGTAAGATCCCGTGGTTCGGAATGCCGATCACGTCGCCGGCGAAGGCGTCGTCGGCCAGTTCGCGATCAGAAGCGAAGAACATGATCGGCGCATTGACTGACAGGGACTTGCCGGTGTTCTGCACCTTCAGCTTCATGCCGCGCTTGAAGGCGCCCGAGGCCATGCGGAACATGGCGATCCGGTCGCGGTGGTTGGGATCCATGTTCGCCTGGACTTTGAAGACGAAGCCGGTGACTTCGTTCGAACCCGGCTCGACCTCGGTCTCGACGGGGGCGGGGGCGTTGCGGGTCTCGGGCGGCGATTCCTTCTTCGCCTTCATCACCTTGGGCGCCGGGGCCCAGTCGCCGATGGCCTTCAGCAGTTCGTCGATGCCGAAGTGGCGAAGCGCCGAGCCCCACAGCACCGGCGTCATGTGACCCTCAAGGAAGGCCTGGCGGTCGAAGGCCGGATAGCCGCCCTCGACCAGTTCGACGGCCTCGGCGAGGTTCTCCTGTTCGCCGGCCTCGAAATATTGCGCCGCCTGGTCCAGCGGCAGGGCGGGGGGGTGTTCGGGATCCTCGGCCGACCCGGCGGCCTTGCGGGTATAGGGTTGGAACCGGCCGGTGCCGACCTCGACCATCCCGCGCAGGCGATTGCCGCTCTCGGCCGGCCACCAGATCGGGGCGGGGTCCAACTGAAGGCGCGACGCGATGTCGTCCAGCAGGGCCATCGGGTCCTGAGCCTCGCGGTCCAGCTTGTTGATGAAGGTGATGATCGGAATGTCGCGCAGGCGGCAGACCTCGAACAACTTCAGCGTCTGCGGCTCGATGCCCTTGGCGGCGTCCAGCACCATGATGGCGCAGTCGGCGGCGGTCAGGGTGCGATAGGTGTCTTCGGAGAAGTCCTCGTGCCCGGGCGTATCGAGCAGGTTGAACATCTTGCCGTCGTGCTCGAACGTCATGACCGAGGCCGAGACCGAGATGCCCCGCTCCTTCTCGATCTTCATCCAGTCCGATCGGGTGCGCCGGTTCTCCCCGCGCGCCCGCACGGCGCCGGCCGCACGAATGGCGCCGCCGGCCAAGAGGATGTGCTCGGTCAGGGTCGTCTTGCCCGCATCCGGGTGGGCGATGATGGCGAAGGTCCGGCGGCGCGCGGCTTCTTCAGGCAGGGTCAAGGAGGACATGGCGCGCGACTAGCGCGGACCCGCCTCAAAGTCACGGGATTGCGCCAGATCAAATAACCCCTCGCCATGAAGGGCTATCGGAGTCATGCTCGGTTCTGGAGGAGACGATCAGGCCGTCAGAGTCCGACGCTCCCCTCTCGGATCGATCCGAAATCATAGGGAAAGGACAAGGACGATGGCTGTCATCCATCCTCAAGACCGTATCGCCCATGCGCCGCGTGAGCGGGCGCCGCTGCATCCGGCAGTGGGGCTGGTCGTCGGCTTCGGCTTTATCGTAGCCGTGGCGACGCTGGTCCATGTGGTGTTCAACACCGTCTTCTGACGGCGGTTCAGGCCGCGATCAGGCGGCCAGACGATTCCAGACGGCGCGGTCCGCAGAGACGGCGTCGAGGCGACGGCCCTTGGCCTGAAGCTGGCGCATCACCTGTTCGGGCAGGGTGCAGAAACGCGGCTCGACCAGGTCGGGATTGCAGGCAGCGGCGGGCGCGGCGAACAGGGCGGCGTTCACGTCCGGGCTGCGCTCGGCGATCAGCCAGGCCAGGCGACGGGCGCGTTCGGGATCGTTGCGATGAAGCAGCGGGTCCTCGGCGAACAGTTCGCAGCCCAGTTCAAGCAGATAGTCCAGACCCAGCTTCTCGAACCGGCGCGCGTCGGCGGGCGTGACCGGGCAGGCCTCGTCCAGGTCGAACACGACATCGTTCAGAAGAAACAGCATGGGCGGGACGCTCCACTGACCGGACGCGAGTTCGTCCGTAAGCTCACAATAGGCGCCGTCGCTTGCGGTCCCGTTCACGGACGCGGTTAAGCGTTTGTGACCAGCCCCCCGTCGCCCTGGACGAAAAGCGACGGCGATGACGCGACGTGACCCTTGCGCCAGCAGGCGGCGTCGGCTTACCTGATCACGCATTGTTACAGGCCGGCGTCGCGCCGGAGAGAGGCCGTCATGACGACCCATGAAGATCGCGCCGGGCTGAAGGTCGCGGGCGAACTGATCGCCCTGATCGAGCAGGACGTACTGCCGGGGCTGGGACTTGATGCGACCGCCTTCTGGAGCGGAGCGGCGGCGATCTTCGAGCGGTTCGCACCCGGGAACCGGGCGCTGCTGGCGCGACGCGACGCCTTGCAGGCGCAGATTGACGAATGGCATCGGGCGCGGCGGGGCCAGCCTTATGATGTGGCGGCGTCGCAGGCCTTTTTGAAAGAGATCGGCTATCTGGTCGAGGAGCCGGCCCCGTTCACCGTCGGGACCGAAGGCGTGGACGCCGAGATCGCGCGCATGGCCGGGCCGCAGCTGGTGGTGCCGGTGCTGAACGCCCGCTTCCTGCTGAATGCCGCCAATGCGCGGTGGGGCAGCCTGTATGACGCCCTGTATGGCACCGACGCGCTGGGCGACCTGCCGGCCGGCGGCGGCTATGACGCGGCGCGCGGCGCGCGGGTCGTCGCGCGAGCCAAGGCCTTTTTGGACGAGGCGGCGCCGCTGGCGGAGGGTTCGCATACGGATGTCGCCGGCTGGTCGGTGGTCGACGGCGCGTTGTCGCCTGCGCTGAAGGATGCGGGACAGTTCGTCGGCTTCACGGGCGAGGCCAGCGCGCCTGCCTCGATCCTGCTCGTCAACAACGGGCTGCACATCGAACTGGTGATCGACCGCAGCCATCCGGTGGGGCGCAGCGATGCGGCCGGTCTGGCGGACGTGGTGCTGGAGTCGGCCCTGTCGACCATCGTCGATCTGGAGGATTCCGTCGCGGCCGTCGATGCGGCGGACAAGGCCGAGGCCTATCGCAATTGGCTGGGTCTGATGCGCGGCGACCTGTCCGCGACGTTCAAGAAGGGCGGCGAGACCCTGACCCGCGCCTTGGAACCGGATCGCCAGTGGACGGCGCCGGACGGGTCGTCGGTGATCCTGAAGGGGCGCAGCCTGCTGTTCGTGCGTAACGTGGGGCATCTGATGACGACCCCGGCCATCCGTCTGTCTGACGGGTCGGAGGCGCCGGAGGGGATCATGGACGCCATCGTGACCAGCCTGATCGCCCTGTATGACATCAAGGGTCTGGGCGGGTTCGGCAACAGCGCGACGGGCTCGGTCTATATCGTCAAGCCCAAGATGCACGGGCCGGAAGAGGCCGCCTTCACCGACCGGCTGTTCGATGCGGTCGAGGATCTGCTGGCCCTGCCGCGTCATGCGATCAAGGTCGGGGTGATGGACGAGGAACGGCGGACCTCAGCCAATCTGGCGGCCTGCATTCAGTCGGTGAGGGACCGGATCGTCTTCATCAACACCGGCTTCCTGGACCGCACAGGCGACGAGATTCACACGGCCATCCAGGCCGGGCCGATGGTGCGAAAGGCCGACATCAAGTCCAGCGCCTGGATCGCGGCCTATGAGGCGAGAAACGTCGCCATCGGCCTGAAATGCGGCCTGTCCGGCAAGGCCCAGATCGGCAAGGGGATGTGGGCGGCGCCGGACCGGATGGCGGACATGCTGGAGCAGAAGATCGGTCATCCGAAAACGGGCGCGAACACCGCCTGGACCCCCTCGCCGACAGCCGCGACCCTGCATGCGCTGCACTATCATGCGGTCGATGTGTTCGCGGTCCAGAAGGAGGTGGCCGGGCGCGAGACGCCGGGGCTGGAGGCCTTGCTGACCCCGCCCTTGGCGAACGGCGTCAACTGGTCCGAGGACGAGGTGGCGGCCGAGTTGGACAACAACGCCCAGGGCATACTGGGCTATGTCGTGCGCTGGATCGATCAGGGGGTGGGGTGTTCGAAAGTGCCCGATATCCATGACATCGGCCTGATGGAGGACCGGGCGACGCTGCGGATCAGTTCGCAGCATATCGCCAACTGGCTGCTGCACGGGGTCTGCACGGCTGATCAGGTCGAGGCGGCCTTCCAGCGCATGGCGGCCAAGGTCGATGGTCAGAATGCGGGCGATCCGCTGTATCGGCCGATGGCGGCGGACCCGGATAACAGTCTGGCCTATCAGGCGGCGCGGGCGCTGGTGTTCGAAGGCGTCGAGCAGCCGAACGGCTATACCGAGCCGTTGCTGCATGCCTGGCGGTTGAAGGCGAAGGCGGCTCAGTCCGTCTGACGGGCCCTGGGCGGAGCAGGCGGTTCCGGCGTCTCCGCTTCATCCTCGGCCATGACGTCGTCGGCGGCGTCGTTGGCGGTCTTTCCGCCCCGCTGTGGGCCGCTGGGCGGCGGTCGCGAACCGACACCGTAGCCGAGCCGCTTCAAGGCCTCCTCGCCGTCCGGGCCGAAGGCGCTGCGCAGGCGAAGATCGGTCTGGGGCACCGGCACCTCCACGCCCGCCGCATCAAGGGCGTCGGCGATCAGCCAGGTGTAGGCGGCGTGCATGGCCGCCGGGCGTTTGACGGCGTCGCGCGTCGGCCAGACCACCAGCTCGAACGACAGGCCCCGATCGCCGAAGGCGACCAGCCAGACCTGGCTCTTGCGGGCCTCCGTCTCCGGCAGGGTGAAGGGGCTGGCGCGGGCGGCGGCCAGGACCGCATCGCGCACCTGTCCCCGGTCCGAGCCATAGGCGACGGTGAAAGGCACATGGATGCGGCGGGTGTCGCCCTTCATGGTCCAGTTGGTGACGGGCTGTTCGATGAAGCGCGAGTTGGGCACCAGGACATTGACGTTGTCGTTGGTGCGGACACGGGTGGCGCGCGGGCCGATCTCCATGATGGCGCCGCGAATGCCGATGTCTTCGATCTCGATATAGTCGCCGACCGACACCATCCGGTCGAAGATCAGGAACAGGCCGGAGACGAACTCCTTGACCACGCCCTGCAGCCCGAGACCCACGCCGATGCCGAGCGCGCCGGCGAAAACGGTCAGCGACGACAGGTTCAGCCCTGCCGCCGACAGGGCCGACATGATCCCTACGACGATGATGCCGTAGCCGGCCAGCCGTTCCAGCAGATAGATCGCCTGACGGCTGCGGTCCGAGCGCTCGCGCACCCGGCGCAGCGACCGCGTCACCAGCCAATGGGCCGCGAAGGCGATCATTAGGATCACGCCCGCGCTGACCAGACCGCCCAGCGTCAGATTGATCCCGGCGATGCGGGCGATCTGCGACTGCTCGATGGTGTCGAGGCCCAGTTTCTGGATCGGATTGGTCATCAGTTCCTAGAGCGTCCAGCGAACGGTCAAGGTTCCGAACCTAGATGGCGAAGTCCTCGGTCGAGAAGCGCCCATCCAGCCAGGCGACGATGCGCTCGGCGGCGTCCTCGGGCGACATTGTGGTGGTGTCCACGACGATCTCGGGGCTTTCGGGGGCTTCGTAGGGGCTGTCGATGCCGGTGAAGTTCTTGAGCTCTCCCGCGCGGGCCTTTTTGTACAGGCCCTTGACGTCGCGGGCCTCAGCCACCGCCAGGGGCGTATCGACATGAACCTCGACGAACTCGCCCTCCGCCAGCAGGTCACGGGCCAGGCGGCGTTCGGCGCGGAAGGGCGAGATGAAGCTGACCAGGACGATCAGGCCCGCGTCCACCATCAGTTTCGACACTTCGGCGACGCGGCGGATGTTCTCGACCCGGTCCTCCTCCGTAAAGCCAAGGTCGCGGTTCAGGCCGTGGCGGACGTTGTCGCCGTCCAGCAGATAGGTGTGGCGACCGTTGGCGTGCAGACGCTTTTCCACCAGATCGGCGATGGTCGATTTGCCGGCGCCCGAAAGGCCGGTCAGCCAGATAACGCGTCCCATCTGGTTCTTGATGGCCGCCCGAGCGTCCTTGTCGACCGACAGGGCCTGCCAATGGATGTTGTGGGCGCGGCGCAGGGCGAAGTGCAGCAAACCCGCCCCGACCGTCCGGTTCGAGATCCGGTCGATCAGGATGAAACCGCCAAGATCCTTATTCTGCGCATAGGGGGCGAAGGCGACAGGGGCGTCCAGCGACAGGTCGCAGACGCCGATCTCGTTCAGTTCCAGGCGCTTGGCCGGCTGCTGCTCCAGGGTGTTCACGTTCACCTTGTGCTTGGGCTCGGTGATGGTGGCGCCCACCAGCTTTGCGCCGATCTTGAGCAGGTAGGGGCGGCCCGGCAGCAGGGGCTCGTCGTCCATCCAGATCACCGTGGCCTCGAACTGGTCGGCCGCCTCGGGCGGGGCGTCGGCGGAGGCCAGGATGTCGCCCCGCGAGACATCGATCTCGTCGGCCAGGGTCAGGGTGATCGACTGTCCAGCGACGGCCAAGCTCAAGTCGCCGTCGGCGGTGACGATGCGGGCGACGGTCGAGGTCTTGCCGGACGGCAGGACGCGCACCGGATCGCCGGGGCGCACGGTCCCGGCGGCGATCTGGCCGGAGAAGCCGCGGAAGTCCAGATTGGGCCGGTTGACCCACTGCACCGGCAGGCGGAACGGATCGGCCCGAAGAGCGTCGCCGACCTCCAGCGTTTCCAGCAGGCTCATCAGCGGCGGGCCGGCGTACCAGGGCGAATGGGCGCTGGGTTCGGTGATGTTGTCGCCGCGCAGGGCCGACATCGGGATGGCGTCGAAGGCCTGAAGCCCGATCTGGCCGGCGAAGGCGCGGAAGTCGGCGACGATGGCGTCGAACACGGACTGGGACCAGCCCATCAGGTCCATCTTGTTCACCGCCAGGATGACGTGGCGGATGCCCAGCAGGCTGACCAGATAGGCGTGACGCCGCGTCTGGGTCAGGACGGACCGGCGCGCGTCGATCAGGATGACGGCGGCGTCGGCGGTCGAGGCGCCGGTAACCATGTTGCGCGTGTACTGTTCGTGGCCTGGCGTGTCGGCGACGATGAACTTCCGTTTTTCGGTGGAGAAGAAGCGATAGGCGACGTCGATGGTAATGCCCTGTTCCCGCTCGGCGGCCAGGCCATCGACCAGAAGGGCGAAGTCGATGTCTCCCCCTTGCGTGCCCACGCGGCGACTGTCCGCCTCCAGCGCCGCCATCTGATCCTCGAAGATCATCTTGGAGTCGTAGAGCAGTCGCCCGATCAGGGTGGACTTGCCGTCGTCCACGCTGCCGCAGGTGATGAAGCGCAGCAGGCTCTTGTGCTGGTGGGCGTCCAGATAGGCGTCGATGTCCCGGGCGATCAAATCCGATTGGTGGGCCATCAGAAATAGCCCTCCTGCTTCTTCTTCTCCATCGAGGCGGACTGGTCGTGGTCGATCATCCGGCCCTGCCGCTCCGAGGTGGTGGTCAGAAGCATTTCCTGGATGACCTCGGGCAGGGTCGCGGCCGCGCTCTCGACCGCCCCGGTCAGGGGGTAGCAGCCCAGGGTGCGGAAACGGACCGACTTCATCTGCGGCGTCTCGCCGGGTCGCAGCCGGAACCGGTCGTCATCGACCATGATCAGGGCGCCGTCCCGCTCCACCACCGGCCGGTCGGCGGCCAGATACAGCGGCACGATGGGGATCCGCTCCAGGTGGATGTATTGCCAGACGTCCAGCTCGGTCCAGTTTGAGATCGGGAAGACGCGGATGCTCTCGCCGGGCTTTTTGCGCGTGTTGTAGAGCCGCCAGAGTTCAGGCCGCTGGTTCTTGGGGTCCCAACGGTGTTCTGCGGTGCGGAAGGAGAAGATCCGCTCCTTGGCGCGCGACTTCTCCTCGTCGCGGCGGGCGCCGCCGAAGGCCGCGTCGAAACCGTAATGGTTCAGGGCCTGTTTCAGACCTTCGGTCTTCCACAAGTCCGTGTGCAGGGTGGACCCGTGATCGAAGGGGTTGATGCCGCGCGCGACGGCGTCGGGGTTCTGGTGGACCAGCAGTTCGACGCCCAGATCGGCGGCGGCCCGTTCCCGCATCGCGTACATGGCGCGGAACTTCCACGTCGTGTCGACGTGCAGAAGCGGAAAGGGCGGCCTGGACGGATAGAAGGCCTTCTTCGCCAGATGCAGCATGATGGCTGAATCCTTGCCGATCGAATACAGCATGACCGGACGCTCGGCCTCGGCCGCCACCTCGCGCAGGATTTGGATGCTCTCGGCCTCCAGGCGCTGAAGGTGCGTCAGGCGCGGCGCGGACCGGGCGGCAGGTTTTCTGGTCAGGGTGGCGCTGGTCACCGGGGCGTCTCCGTCGAACGCCATGTGACAACGCCAATGTGCGCCAGGGGACAAGCGAGGGTTCCTGTTCCCCGCTAGGAGATTTTCGGCCCGCAGCGTCCGATTTCGTCGTCGGAGCGTAACGGAACCAGGGTCGCTGAAAGCGGCTTATGGCATCAAAACGGAAACGCCCATGTCCAGCCTGAAATCCCTCGCCGCATCCGCCGCCGCCGCGATCGCGCTGGCGGGATGCGTGACCGCACCGTCCCCGTCCGAATATCGCGCGCCGCAGCCGGCCAAGCCGGTGGATGTGCAGCGTCTGTGGTCCGGGCGCTGGCACGAGATCGCGCGCCTGCCGGATCGGCTGACCGACGGCTGCGTCGCCGGCGCGTCGATCTATACGCCGGTCGAGGGCACGCGGGTCGACGTGCGCGACACCTGTCAGGTCGGCACGCCGGACGGCAAGGAAAAGGCCATCGGCGGGCGGGGCGAAATCCTCGATCCGGGCACCAACGCAAAACTCAGGGTGAGATATCTGGCCGGGTTCGTGACCTGGGACTATTGGGTGCTGGATCGGGCGGACGACTACAGTTGGTTCATCTCGGCCGATCCGACCTTCAATCGCCTGTTCATCTATACACGCGACCTGCCCAGCGAGCAGCAGGTGCGCGCCTTGACCGAACGGGCGCGGGCTCTTGGATACGACGTCAGTCGTCTGGAGTTCCCGGCCCAACCGGCGCGGTAAGGATCAAAGGCCATGCGCTCTTCCCGGACGGTCCTGTTCGCCTCGACACTGCTTACGACAGTGATCGGTTTGGGAGCCTGCGCGGGTGGGACAGCCTTGCCCGTCGCGGCGGGGTTTGGGCCGGACCCGCAACTGCCGGCGCCGCGTCAGGGCTTGTTGCCGACCGTCAATATCGCCCCGGCGTCGAGCTGGCCCGAAGGCGCGACGCCGGGCGCGGCGGCTGGTTTGCGCGTGCAGGCGTTCGCGACAGGCCTGGATCACCCGCGCTGGCTCTATCGCCTGCCCAACGGCGACATTCTGGTCGCGGAGTCGAATGCGCCGCCCAAGCCTGAAGACAAGAAGGGCGGTCTGCGTGGCTGGGTGATGGGCAAGGTCATGGCCAAGGCCGGCGCCGGTGTCCCGAGCCCCAACAAGATCGTCCTGCTGCGGGATGCGGACGGCGACGGCGCAGCGGAGATCAGGAGCGATTTCCTGACCGGCCTGAACTCGCCGTTCGGCATGGCTCTGGTCGGCGACCGGCTGTATGTCGCCAACGCCGATGCGGTGGTGGCCTTTCCGTATCTGAGCGGCCAGACGCAGATCGACGCGGCGGCCACGAAGATCACGGACCTGCCCGCCGGCCGCAATCACCACTGGACCAAGAGCCTTGTCGCCAGCCCGGATGGTCGCCGGCTTTATGTCGGGGTCGGCTCCAACTCCAACGTCGGCGAAAACGGCCTGGACGAGGAAGTCGACCGCGCCGCCATCCTGGAGATCGATCCGGCGACGGGCGCGCGGCGGGTCTATGCCTCGGGCCTGCGCAATCCGGTCGGCATGGATTGGAACCCGCAGACCGGCCAGCTATGGGTGGCGGTCAACGAGCGTGACGAGATCGGCGACGATCTGGTCCCCGACTACATGACCTCGGTGACGCCGGGCGCCTTTTACGGCTGGCCGTGGAGCTATTACGGCCAGACTGTCGATACACGCCCACCCGCCAATCCGGCGATGGTCGCGCGCGCGATCCGTCCGGATTACGCTCTCGGCGCGCACACGGCGTCGTTGGGGCTGACATTCGGACAAGGCGCGAACCTGTTGCCGCCAGCCTTGCGCTCTGGTGTCTTCGTCGGCCAGCACGGGTCGTGGAACCGCAGCGTGCGCAGCGGCTACAAGGTGATCTTCGTGCCGTTCGTCGATGGACGTCCCGCCGGGCCGCCGCAGGATGTTCTGACCGGATTTCTGAACGCCCAGGGTCAGGCTCAGGGCCGGCCCGTCGGGGTGCAGATCGACCGGCAAGGCGCGCTGCTGGTCGCCGATGACGTGGGCAATGTCATCTGGCGCGTCAGCGGCGCTTGAACCGCGATCATACAAAAAGCCCCGGCCGAAACCGGGGCTTTCCATTACTTTGCTGAGATCAGTTCAGCGGCTGTACCGTGATCGCCGGAGCGGCGGGCGTGGTCACGACCGGAGCCGGGGTCGAGGCGGCCGGCGCGGTGTAGGGTTGCGGACCCGAGGGCGTAGCCGGCGTCTCAACACGGGCGGCGGCGGGCCGTTCAACGGCCGGCGCTGCGCGACGGGCCACGGGTTCGGCGCGGCGAGCGACCGGCGCAGGCGCGGCGGCGGGCGTGGCAGCCGCAGCCGGCGCGGACGCGACTTCGACCGGAGTGGGCGTGACCGGCGCTTGGGCGGCCGTCATTGCGGCGGGCGCGGTCTGCATGGCCGGTGCGGCGGTCTCGGCGGGCTGGGCCGGAGCAGCCTGTTCGCCGCCCATCATCATGGCGACGCCGCTGCCCAGCAGCACGACTGCGCCGATTGGGGCCAGGATCATCCAGGTCTTCACCGACTTCTTGGACTTGGTCGTGCGGGCGTAGCGCGGAACGAAGGTCGTGCCCTCCGCGCGGGCTTCGGTGTTGGCGTTGGCATAGGTCATAGACATTGTTTCTGTCCTCCATAACGTCGATCAACCAACCTGCCGTCCGGCAACGCCGTTCCGCGTAGTGCGCAAAAGCCCTGAAGAAACACCGTTTCCGCCCGGAATGGGGCGAAGACCGTGCGCGCGTCCGCCGCATTTGCCGTCAATGCGGCAATAAAAAGCAGGGCGGCGCTCTGGATTTCCGCCGCGTCAACCGAACAAATGGATCACGGCTGCACGGCAATTCGTCAGGTTCGCGAAGGATTGCGGACCCTACGGTTGACCCGACCGGCCGCCTTCGTCCATCACCGGACCGGGTGGAACACGCATTGACCGGAGTACGGCGCGCATGGGTTTTGTAGCCAATATCCGCAGGGATGTGCGGTTTGCGCGCGGCCTGTTCCGTCTGTTGAAACGCATCAAGCCGATCGAGTTGGACAGCGACGTCCTGCTCTGCGACGACTTCGAAGAAGCCGTCGACAAGTTCGCCGACAACATCGCCATCGACGACGGTCAGCGCACCCTGACCTATCGCGACCTGGACGCCATGGCCAACCGCTTCGCCCACTGGGCCAAGAACCGGGGCCTGCGTCGCAGCGACACCATCGCCCTGATGATGACCAACCGAATCGAGTATCTGGCGGCGTGGATCGGCTTCTCCAAGGTCGGCATCGCCACGGCCCTGATCAACACCAATCTGAACGGACAAGGGCTGGCCCACTGTCTGGCCATCTCCAAGGCCTTCAACGTCGTCGCGGACGAGGATTGCTGGCGTCAGATCGAGGAGGCGCGGCCTCTGGTCGATCACAACTTGGCGCTCTGGGTTCTGGGCCTGACCGACGATCTGGAAACGAGCGATCGTCGCGGCCTGGACAAGCCCGTGCGCGGCGGGTCTTCGGTCCGGCCGTCCAAGTCGGCGCGCGAAGGCCTGACCAACCGCGACACCGCCCTTTATATCTACACCTCCGGCACGACCGGCCTGCCCAAGGCGGCGCGCATCCCGCATTCGCGCGCCCGCACCTATATGCGCGCCTTCGCCGGCGCCACGCGTTCGACGCCAGAAGACCGGATCTTTAACGTCCTGCCGCTATATCACTCGACCGGCGGCTTGGTCGGCGTGGGCGCGGCGCTGTTGAACGGCGCGCGGCTGGTGATCCGCAAGAAGTTCTCGGCCAGCACCTTCTGGCCCGACGTGCGATCGTCGGGCGCGACCATGTTCGTCTATATCGGCGAGCTGTGCCGCTATCTGGTCAACTGCCCGCCGCACGAGGACGAGACCAAGCACAAGCTGCGTCTGGCGTTCGGCAACGGCCTGCGCGCCGATGTCTGGCCCGACTTCCAGAGCCGGTTCAAGATCCCCGACATCCTGGAGTTCTACGGCTCGACCGAAGGCAATGTCTCGCTGTTCAACTTCGACGGCAAACAGGGCGCGATCGGTCGGGTACCGAGCTTCCTGAAGTCGCAGATCAACATTCGCCTGGTCGAGTTCGACGTGGAGACGGAACAGCCGATCCGCGGCTCGGACGGCCTGTGTCGCCTGGCGCGCGTCGGCGAGGTCGGCGAGGCCATCGGCTTGATCGGCAACGACATCCGCCACGACTTCTCGGGCTATGCCGACAAGGCCGCCTCGCAGAAGAAGATCCTGACCGACGTGTTCAAGAAGGGCGACCGCTGGTTCCGCACCGGCGACCTGATGAAGCAGGACAAGGAAGGCTATTTCTACTTTGTCGATCGGATGGGCGACACCTTCCGCTGGAAGGGCGAGAACGTCTCGACCTCCGAGGTCGAACAGGTGCTGATGGACGCGCCGGGCGTGACCGAAGCCATCGTCTATGGCGTGCCTGTGCCGGCCCAGGACGGCAAGGCCGGCATGGCGGCCCTGGTGGTGGAAGGCAAGTTCGACGCCCAGGCCTTCTCCGACCATGTCGAGGCCAAGCTGCCCGCCTATGCCCAGCCGGTCTTCGTCCGGCTGATCAAATCGGCGGAGACGACCGGCACCTTCAAATACCGCAAGGCCGATCTGGTGGTCGACGGTTTCGATCCGTCCAAGACCGGCGCCGCGCTTTACGTGCGGGGCGGCGCTGCGGGCTATCAGAAGCTGACGGCGGCCGGACGCAACGCCATCCTGAAGGGCGAAACCCGTCTGTGACGACTGGCAAGGCGGCGTTCGCGAAACGCCGTCTTAATGATTAATGGCGATAGTCCCGACCTCTCGCGTCAGGATTGTTCGCCTCCATGTTCCAGATCATCGGCATCGTGCTGCTGTTCGGCCTCGTCTTCGGCAGCTACGCCATTTCGGGCGGCAAGTTCGAAGTGATCCTGCACGCCGCGCCGCACGAGCTGATGGCCATCGGCGGGGCTGGCATCGCCGCCTTCCTGATCTCCAACTCGCTGCCGGTGATCAAGGGCTCCATGGCGGGGCTGGGCAAGACCTTCGCCGGGCCGAAGTGGAAGAAGCAGGACTACAAGGACCTGCTGTCGCTGCTGTTCCAGCTGACCAAGACGATGAAGTCCAAGGGCGTGGTGGCGCTGGAAAGCCATATCGAAAAGCCTAAGGAATCAACGATCTTCCAGAAGTACCCCAAGGTGCTGAAGGACCATTTCGCCGTCGACTTCATCTGCGACACCCTGCGGATGATGACGATGAATCTGGAGGATCCGCACCAGGTCGAGGATGCGATGGAAAAGCAGCTCGAAAAGCATCATCACGAGCATCTGGAAAACGCCCACGCGCTTCAGAACCTGGCCGACGGCCTGCCTGCGCTGGGCATCGTTGCGGCCGTGCTGGGGGTCATCAAGACCATGGGTTCGATCACCGAGCCGCCCGAGGTTCTGGGCGGCATGATCGGCGGCGCCCTGGTCGGCACCTTCATGGGCGTGTTCTTGGCCTATGGTCTGGTCGGTCCGTTCGCGGCCCGTCTGACGGCGATCATCAACGAGGAGGCCGCCTACTATAAGATCATCCAGTCGGTGCTGGTCGCCCACCTGCACGGCAACGCCGCCCAGATCTCGGTCGAGATCGGCCGGGGCGACATTCCTTCTTCCTCGCAGCCTTCGTTCAGCGAGATGGAAGAGGCGCTGAACAGCATCACCGCCGACTGATCCCGACTTTCCTGATCTTAACTTGCCCTGCCGCGCGAGGCGGCCCTATCGTTTGCGCCCAGAGACGTTCCGGTCTCGCAAGCTTCGGAGACATCTTCATGCGTATCAAAGCCCTCGTCGCCGCATCCGCTGCGCTCCTGGTCCTGGCCGCCTGCAGTAAGGCCCCGGAAGAAAAGGCCGAAGCGCCGGCCACCGATGCTGTCGAGGCCGCAGGCAGCGCTGAAGAAGCCGCTTTGACGGTCGATCAGGCGGCCAAGGACGCCGAAGCGGCGGCCAATCAGGCCATTCAGGAAGACACCGCCGCCCAGGCCGCCACGACGATGCAGGGCGCCGACGCCTCAGCCGCCGCGCCCGCGCCCGCGCCCGTCGCGCCGGCCGAGCCTGCGCACGGTTCGGCGGCCGCCCACTAGGCCCCGTCGAAAGCAAAGCTTAAAGAGGCCGCTCCGACCGGAGCGGCCTTTTTCATGTCGGCGACGAAGGTGCTAGAGCCGCGCGATGACGCCTGACGACGACGCCTCGCCCCTGCTGACTTGGACCGAAGAGGGCGAGCCGCGCTCCGGCCGGTTCGGCGACGTCTATTTCTCGCGAGACGACGGCCTGGCCGAGACGCGGGCGGTGTTTCTGACGGGGTGCGGCCTGCCGGACGCCTGGATGGGGCGGGATCATTTCACGGTGGCTGAGCTGGGGTTCGGCACGGGGTTGAACATCGCCGCCCTGCTGGATCTGTGGCGACGGACCCGGCCCGAGGGCGGGCGGCTGCACATCTTCTCTGTCGAGGGGTTTCCGCTGACGGCGGCGGAGGCGGCGAGGGCGCTGGGCGCCTGGCCCGAACTGGCGGAGGCGACCGAGGCCTTGATCGCAAATTGGCCGGCCGCGACGCCGGGCTTTCACCGGGTGGATCTGCCGGGCTTCGACGCCGTGCTGGACGTGGGCGTTGGCGATGCGGCCTGGGCGCTGGAGCAGTGGTCGGGATCGGCGGACGCCTGGTTCCTCGACGGTTTTTCGCCTGCGCTGAACCCGGGCATGTGGTCGCCCGAAGTGATGGCCTTGATCGCCGAGCGCTCGGCGCCGGGCGCGCGCCTGGCCACCTTCACCGTCGCCGGCGCCGTGCGGCGGGGCCTGGCCCAGCAGGGTTTCGTCGTCGACAAGCGGCCCGGTCATGGCCGCAAGCGCGAGCGGCTTGAGGCCCATCTTCTCTCGGCTTTCGAACCGTCGCCGCCGCCCCGCGTCGCGGTGATCGGCGCGGGCGTCGCCGGCGCATCTGTGGTGCGCGCGCTGAAGGCGCAGGGCGTCCGGGCCGTGGTGTTCGAGGGCGAGCGTCCCGGTGCGGGCGGATCTGGCTTTCCGGCGGCCATGGTCACGCCGCGCCTGGACGCCGGCGACCACGGCATCGCCGCCCTGCACGCCCAGGCGCTGGAGCGGGCGGGCGATCTTTATTCTGCGATCCCGGGCGCCGTGACGGGCGACGGCGTGCTGCAACTGCCCCAGGCGCCGCGCGATGTCGCCCGGTTCGAAAAGGTCGCCCGCCAGCCGATCTGGAATGACGAGGACATGGCGGTGCTGGACGAAGGGGCGGCGTCAGCCGTCGCCGGCGAAGCGACGGGGCAGGGCGGCCTGCTGATGAAGGGGGCGTTCGCGCTACGCCCTGCGGCGGTGCTCTCGAACTGGCTGGCGGACGCGGACATACGCCCCGAGCGCGTGATACGTCTGAAGCGCGCCGACGGCTGCTGGCGGCTGATCGGCGAAGACGACGCGGTGCTGGGCGAGGTCGATGCGGTGGTTCTCGCCGCCGGCTGGGGATCGGCTGACCTGCTGGACGGGTTCGACCAGACGCCGCGCCTGTCGCCCGTTCGGGGGCAGGCGGGCTGGATCGACGGGGACGTGACCGTCCATCCCATGGCCTGGGGCGGCTATGCGGTTCCGACGGGCCAAGGGGTACTTTTCGGCGCGACCCATGATCGAGGCGACACCGACACGGCGCCGCGCGAGGACGACAGCGCGCGAAATCTGGCGACCTTGGAAGCGCGCCTGCCAGGGTTCGCCAAGCGCATCGCGGCGGCCGGGCCGGTGCAGCATCGGGCGGCGGTCCGCGCCACGACGCCGGATCGCCTGCCTGTGGCGGGCGCCCTCGATGACGGCCTCTATGTGCTCGGTGGTCTGGGGTCTCGCGGCTTTTGCGTCGCGCCCTTGCTGGGCGAGCATGTCGCCGCCCTCGTCCTGGGTCAGCCCTCGCCCCTGCCGCGCGATCTGGCGGCGCGCGTGTCGCCCCGTCGGCCTTCGGTTCTGGCGGACGCCCTTGCATCGTCTTCGCCCACGGGCGCAGGATGAAGCGGGGGCCTGTTCAGGAGTTGACTATGCATCGTCTCATTCTGTCGTCGGCGGCTCTCCTCGCCGTATCGGCCTGTGCGCCCTCGCCGGGCGTGGCGACGGCCAGCCGCGCCGACGCCGGCCAGTGTTTCCGGCCCAATCTGGTGCGCAACTTCACCGCGCCGAACGACCAGACCCTGTATGTCCGAACAGCCGACGCCGGGGTGTTTCGGATCGAAACTCCCTTCTGTCGCGACATGACCCGCGCCCTGTCGATCGCACTGGAACCTGTCGCCGGATCCAACCGCCTGTGTCCCGGCGATCAGGCCGCCTTGCTCAGCCCGGCGACGGGCCCTCAACCGTGCCGCGTGCGCATCGCCAGGAAGCTGACGACCACCGAGATCGAGGCCCTGCCGTCTCGCGATCGGCCCTGATCGAAAAGGCTTTCGGAGCCTTCGCGAGAGATTGAATTCTCGCGCGCGGGGGTATGAAATGATCGCCTTGCCTGGGGAGGGAAGAGGATGATCAGAACAATCGGCGTGGCGGCGATCCTGGCGACGGCGGCGATCGCATCGCCATCGGCGGCCGAAAGCTGGGCCACGTTTTCACGCAGCGACACCACCGTCTATCTGGTGGATATCGATGCGCTGACGCCGGTGGACGGCGTGGCGACGACGCGGATGGCGCGGGTGCCCGCGCGCGGCGAGGCGACCAATCTCAGCCATGAGACCGAAGAGGTCATGGTGCGGTGTTCGGATGGCCAGTCGCGCTCGGGCGCGACGGTGACCTATGGCGCGGATGGGGCGGAAACCGATCGCTATTCCGAGGACACGCCGTGGGAAGCGACGCCCAGCGGCGGCATATACCATGCCATCAAATCCTTCGCCTGCGAGGACATGCGGCCCCAGACGGCGGCCTTCCCGACCATCCAGGCCTTCATCGCGGGCGGACGCGGCCAGTAGGCCGCGCCCCCTTCGCCGTCACACGTCGACGGCGGCGTCCAGGGCGTTGTCCTGAATGAACTCGCGCCGGGGTTCGACCACGTCGCCCATCAATTTGGCGAACAGGTCGTTGGCGTCTTCCTCGTGCTCGACCGAGACCTGCAGCAGGGTGCGGGCGTTGACGTCCAGCGTCGTCTCCCACAACTGCTCGGGGTTCATCTCGCCCAGGCCCTTGTAGCGCTGGATCGATAGGCCCTTCTTGCCGGCGTCCAGCACGGCGGTCAGCAGGTCCAGCGGGCCGCGAATGGTCGTGGACTTGTCCTTGCGGCGGTAGGTGGCGGGGGCGCTGAAGACGCCGTCGAAGGCGCCGGCGCGTTCGGCCAGACGACGGGCGTCCAGCGAACGGATCAGGGTCTCCTCCAGCACGATCGTTTCCTGCACCGCGCGACGGGTGCGGCTGAAGACCACGGCGCCCTGTTCGCCCGGCGCGCCCGTCCACTCCCCATCGCCCTCTTCGGCATACAGGTTCAGGCGCACGGCGGCGGCGGCCGAGGCGGCGGCCATGTCGGCGGTGTCGGCGAACAGGCCGGCAAGCGCCGCCTGTTCGATGGCGAAGGCGGGCGCGCGCTGGCTGAGGCGATCGACGCCGGCGCTGAAGGCCTTGGCCTCGCGCACCAGCGATTGCAGGTCCAGACCCAGGCGACGCTCGCCGGTGGACAGATCCAACTCGGCCTCTGATGAGCCTTCCTCGATCAGATAGGCGTCCATCTCGGCCTGATCCTTGAGGTAGCGCGACTGCTTGCCCTTGGAGACCTTATAAAGCGGCGGCTGGGCGATATAGACGTGGCCGCGCGTGATCAGCTCCGGCATCTGGCGATAGAAGAAGGTCAGCAGCAGGGTTCGGATGTGGGCGCCGTCGACGTCGGCGTCCGCCATCAGAATGATCTTGTGGTAGCGCAGCTTGTCGGCGTTGAAGTCGTCTCGGCCGATGCCGGTGCCCAGCGCCAGAATCAGCGTGCCGATCAGGTCCGAGGACAGCATCCGGTCAAAGCGCGCGCGTTCCACGTTCAGGATCTTGCCGCGCAGGGGCAAGACGGCCTGGTTCTCGCGGTTGCGCGCCTGTTTGGCCGAGCCGCCGGCGCTGTCGCCCTCGACGATGAACAGTTCGGACTTGGCGGGATCGCGCTCTTGGCAGTCGGCCAGCTTGCCCGGCAGGCTCGAGATCTCCAGCGCGGATTTGCGGCGGGTCAGGTCGCGGGCCTTGCGGGCGGCCTCACGGGCCGACGCCGCCTCGATGATCTTGGCCACGATCTGCTTGGCCTCGACCGGGTGTTCCTCGAACCAGGTCGACAGGCCTTCCGAGCACAGGCTTTCGACGGCCGGACGCACTTCGGAGGAGACCAGCTTGTCCTTGGTCTGGGAGCTGAACTTGGGATCCGGCACTTTGACCGACAGGACGCAGGTCAGACCCTCGCGCGCGTCCTCGCCGGTGACGGAGACCTTCTCCTTCTTGCCGGCGCCCGAGCTCTCGATATAACCGCCCATGACGCGCGTCAGGCTGGCGCGGAAGGCCGACAGGTGGGTGCCTCCATCCCGCTGGGGGATGTTGTTGGTGAAGCACAGCATGGTTTCGTGGTAGCTGTCGTTCCACCACAGAGCGAGATCCAGCTCGATCCCTTCCTTCTTGCCGCGAATGACGATGACGTCCTTCAGGATCGGCGTCTTGGACTTGTCGAGGTGACGCACGAAGGCCTCGACCCCGCCCTCGTAGTGCAGGATCATCTCGATCGGCTCGGCGTGGCGCTGGTCGGCCAGCTTTATGACCACGCCCGAGTTCAGGAAGGCCAGTTCGCGCAGGCGGTGCTCCAGCGTCTTCAGATCGAAGTCGATGTGGCTGAAGGTCGTGACGGACGGGAAGAAGGTGACCTCGGTCCCGCTCAGCGGCTTGCCGGTGTCCTCACGGATCGGCGCGACGCCCGTGACTTCCAGCGACTTGACCGTGTCGCCGCGCTCGAAGCGCATCTCGTGCTGCTTGCCGTCGCGATAGATCTTGAGCTGCAGCCAGTCGGACAAGGCGTTGACCACGGACACGCCCACGCCGTGCAGACCCCCGGACACCTTGTAGGAGTTCTGGTCGAACTTACCGCCGGCGTGCAGCTGGGTCATGATGACTTCAGCCGCCGAGACGCCTTCGCCTTCGTGGATGCCGGTGGGAATGCCGCGGCCGTTGTCGGTCACGGTGACCGAGCCATCGCTGTTCAGGATCACCTGGACCAGGTCGGCGTGGCCGGCCAAGGCCTCGTCGATGGCGTTATCGACCACTTCATAGACCATGTGGTGCAGGCCCGAGCCGTCGTCGGTGTCGCCGATATACATGCCGGGGCGTTTGCGCACGGCGTCCATGCCTTTGAGAACCTTGATGGAATCGGCGCCGTATTCGGGCAGGTCGGCAATCGGATCGGTCATGAAGTCATTGGCTCTGAAGTCCCGACCGGGACGGGGATGGAGCGCCGGACCCGGCGCTCGAATCGACGGCGGGATCGCACCGCGCCGAAGCCCGCAACATATAGGAAATTCCGGCGAAAAAGCGAGGAATTCCGTGATTGGAGCCTAGTCGGTTTCCAGCGCGCCGTCGGCCACGCGGACGAACTGGGCGCGGCTTTCCAGACCGGCGAACAGGTCGCGTTCGGTGCCGGTCATGAAGGCCTGAAGATCCAGCGCCGTGATCTCGTCGAACAGGGCGGTGCGGCGCGCCTCGTCGAGGTGGGCGGGGGCTTCGTCCAGCAGCAGGATCGGGCGTGCCGCGTGATCTGAAAGCCGCGCGATCTGGGCCAGGATCAGGTTCAGGACCAGGGCCTTCTGCTCGCCCGACGAGCCCTCGGCGGCGGGGCGGTTCTTCTCGCGGTGAAGGGCGGTCAGGTCGGTGCGGTGCGGGCCGAACAGGGAGCGGCTGGCGGCGCCGTCGCGGGGGCGGGCGCGGGCCAGGCCGTCGCGGATCGCGGCGGCGATCTCGTCCTCCTCGGCGCCCGCTTCAGCCATCTGTTCGGCGGCGCCGTCCAGACCCAGGTCGGCCTGGGGAAAGGGACGATCGCTGCGGGCGTCGATGGCGGCCTGGAGCGCGTGCAGGGCGGCGACGCGGGCGAGGGCGGCGCGGGCTCCGGCCTCGCCCAGCCGAACCTCCAGGGCGTCCAGCCAGACGGGGTCGGCCTCACGCCCGTCCTGGGCGTCGTTCAATAGGCGCAGCCGCTCTCGCAGCGCCTTTTCATAGGCGGAGACGCTGGCGGCGTGGTCGGGATCGGCGGCGAAGACCAGCCGGTCGAAGAACTTCAACCGCTCGGCGCGCGCGTCGGAGAAAAGCCGGTCCTGTTCCGGCGTGGCCCAGACGGGACGCAGATAGTCGAGCAGCCGCCCGGGCTGGGCCGTCTCGCCGTCGATCCGAACGATACGCCGCGCGGCCCCCGCCGCCTGGACCCCGGTGCCCAGCCGCGTCTCGTCGTCCAGTTCGACCATGACGGCCCAGGCGCGCCCGGTCGCCTCGCCCGGCTCGCGCCGCCCCATGTCGGCGGCGGTGGCGCCGCGCAGCCCCTTGCCGGGGGTTAGCAGGCTGATCGCCTCCAGAAGATTGGTCTTTCCCGCCCCGTTCGGCCCATGCAGGACCACAGGCCCGGAGGTCATCTCCAGCCGCGCCCCTGCATAGGAGCGGAAGTCGGTGAGGGTGAGTGAGCGGATCAAGGTCTTCCGATTAGTCGGCGCCGGATCGACGACGCCATTCTTCGAACATATCGCGAAGGTCGTGCACGGAACCCTGCCAGCCCATGCCTAGCGACGCATCCATATCGAGCGATGGCTTTTGCCAGCTTTCGACCTCGGTCACGCCGGGTCGATAGCGCCAGCCGACATGCTCGCGATTACTGTTCGAGTCTTGAGCGATTCCGAAGGCTTCGACGTCTCTCCAGCGGATAAAATTGACCCCTGCTTCATCACGAATGGTGAAGTTTGATGGGACCAAGACGATGGTCGGCTTCAAAATAAAACGGCGTGTCAGAAGATAGCCGACATAGCCGAACCAGAGCGCCATCGCGGCATATAACAAGGCGACCAGCCAGAACGACCAGTTGCCTGCCAAACTCGTCCACAACGTCAGCGCCCGGCCGCTTGGGGCCGCCAAAGCCGTGACCCAGATCGGGAAGGCGAATAGCGAGAAGAAGCAGCACCAAATCCCTATGAGGGGAACAACCGCTTTTCGTGCGTCTGCGCGCACTGTCAAACTTGACGGAAGGTGGGGGCGATCCTCACGAATGTCGGAGGACGTCACGCCTCGCTCTCCTGGTGGAAAAGCGGTGGCGGAATGGCGCGATCTCCACGCCTCCAACGCGATACAGACGGCCTCCGGGCCGCCCTGCCAGCCTCGACCGAAATCGCCGTCCATCGTCGTCGCGACCGAACTCTTCACGCGCGGTTCGTCATGGCCATCGCCGCTGTAGTCCCATCCGACCACGCCCTCTTGGCCCAGTACGGGGGTTTCTACACGGAACGTGCTCACTCGTTCCCAATTCAGAAAATGCTTCCGGCCGTTTATCCGAAAACGGAGGTCGCGATCATTGAGGACGATATAGTCTCCCCAGAACAGTGATCGTATCGCTTCGCCGCATAGCGCGAGCAAGACCAAACCTGGCGCACCGATTACGAACGCGTCGAAAACAGAAGCCGTCAGAGAGCGTGGGAATTTTTCAAGGTCGTCAAGGCTGGAAAGCCAAGCAAAAACACCGACGTAGGCGCCAAGACCCAGGAATGAGGTCACGAGTGGAGTCCAAACTCTCCACCTCGTTTTTTTGATCACCGTTCCGCCATTCCCATGGCTATCAGACACGCAGCGGCATCAGCACATACTGAACGCCCGGATCGCCCGGATCGAGCACCAGGGTCGGGGAGGCCGGGTCGGCGAAGCGGAAGGCGGCGTTTTCGCCGGTGATCTGGCCGGCGACGTCCAGCAGGTAGCGGGCGTTGAAGCCGATCTCGAACGGTTCGTCGGAATAGCCGATCTCGACCTCTTCTTCGGCCTGTCCGGCTTCCATGTTGCGCACGGTCAGCTTCACCCGGTCGTTGTCGAACGCCAGTTTCACCGAACGGCTCTTCTCGGCCGAGATGGTGGCGACGCGGTCGACGGCCTTGGCGAACAGGGCGTTGTCGATGTCGGCCTGTTTGTCGTTGCCGCGCGGGATCACGCGCAGATAGTCGGGGAAGGCGCCGTCGATGACCTTGGACGTCAGGGACGCCTCGCCCATCTGGAAGCGGATTTTCTGGGCCGAGACGGTGACCTCCACCGCGCCGCCGGCGTCGTCCAGCAGGCGACGGACCTGGTCCACCGTCTTGCGCGGCACGATGACGCCAGGGCCGCCGGCCGCACCCTCGGGCGCCGGGGTCTCGGCCAAGGCCAGGCGGTGGCCGTCGGTGGCGACGGCGCGCAACAGCGGAATGCCGGCCTCGGCGACCGTATGCAGATAAAGGCCGTTCAGATAGTAGCGCGTTTCCTCGGTCGAGACCGCGAACCGGGTCTTGTCGATCAGGCGGGCCAGATCCTCCTTGGGCAGGACATAGGAGGCGCCGGCGCTGTCGGTGGACATGACGGGGAAGTCGCCCGCCGGCAGGACCGGCAGGTTGAAGCGCGACCGGCCGGCCGAGACGACCAGGCGAGGATCGTCGCCCGAGTACAGCAGCGAGACCTCGGCCCCTTCCGGCAGCTTGCGCACGATTTCGTACAGGGTGTGGGCGGGGGCCGTGATCTGACCCTCGACCTGAACCTGGGCTTCGGCCTCGTCCACCATTTCCATGTCCAGATCGGTGGCGGCGAAGGCCAGCCGGTCGCGGCCTGCGCTCAGCAGGACGTTGGACAGGATCGGAATGGTGTTTCGACGTTCGACGACGCTCTGCACGTGGCCCAGGGCCTTCAGGAGCGCGGATCGTTCGATGGTCAGCTGCATGTCGTCTCGCCCGGCGCGGCCGACTCGCAAGGCGGCTGCGGTTAAGTGACCTGGGACACTAGCGGATTGCGCGGCGGGAGCAACGGGTCAGACCCGCTGCTCCACAGCTTCAGCCCCGCAGCTTGCGCGTCAGGGCCTCGACGTCGCGGGCGATCTGATCGTCCTGCGGCATCAGCTCCTCGATCTTGCGCACGCCGTGCAGGACCGTGGTGTGGTCGCGCCCGCCGAAACGACGGCCGATGTCGGGGTAGGAGCGGGTCGTGTGCTGCTTGCACAGATACATGGCGATCTGGCGCGGGCGAGCGACCGAACGGGTGCGGCGCTCGCTCAGCAGGTCGGCCTGTTTCATGTTGAAGTGGTCGGCGACCGTCTTCTGGATCTCGTCCACTGTGATGCGGCGCTCGGGACCGCCACGCATGGCCATGCCCAACAGGGTCGAGGCTTCGTCCACCGAAACCGACGACAGGCGCGCGCCCGCAGCGGCGGCCAGGGTGTTCACGGCGCCCTCAAGCTCGCGCATCGAGCCGGGGGTGCGGTCCACCAGCTGGGCCAGGACCTCCGGGTTGGCTTCGCCCTGGACGACGCCCAGGGCTGACAGGGCCTTCAGACGGTTCTGGGCCACGGCGATCTTCAGCTCGCGGTCGCCCGCCTCGACCGGGCAGGTCAGGCCGGCGGCGAGGTGGCTGCGCAGGCGCGGCTCGACCTCGGTCAGGGCCATGGGCGCACGGTCGGCCGAGAAGACGATGCGTTTGCCGTCCTCGATCAGGGCGGTCAGGGTCGAGAGCAGTTCTTCCTGGGTCGAGGTCTTGCCGCCCACGAACTGGACGTCGTCCAGCAGCAGCATGTCGGCCGAGCGCAGGCTTTCCTTGAAGGCGGCGGTCGAGCGGTCCTGCATCGCCTTGACGAAGGTGGACAGGAAGCGTTCGGCGGTCAGATAGACGACCTTGGCCTCGGGACGCAGACGCTGGGCCTCCCAGGCGATGGCGTTCAGCAGATGGGTCTTGCCGTAACCGTAGGG
Source organism: Brevundimonas sp. BT-123 (assembly GCF_026105875.1). Taxonomy (GTDB): domain Bacteria; phylum Pseudomonadota; class Alphaproteobacteria; order Caulobacterales; family Caulobacteraceae; genus Brevundimonas. Next base: position 47,039 of record NZ_JAOYTN010000017.1, read on the forward strand.
GCCGCAGAAGAAGACGGGGTTGAAGTGACCGTCGGCCCAGCTGGCCACCTGTTTGGCGATGGCCAGGGCGAAGGCGTTGCCCTGACCCTCGACGAAGCTGTCGAACGTCAGGCGATCCTGCAGACCGGCGGCGCGTACGGCGCGGGCGCCGTCGGCGCTGATCGGAGCGGCGGGCGCCATCTGCGGCGTGGCGGCGAAGGCGGCCAGACGCGGGGCGGCGTCCACCACATTGCCCGGCATCACGGCCGAGGCCGGCGGGGCCGATCCCACTTCGGCGCGGCAGCGCACCTCCAGGCGGCGCGACAGACCGTCCAGGCCCAGCCACAGTTCGTTCATGCGACGCAGGGCGTTCTTGCGCACCCAGTCGCGGGCATAGGCGGTCGGGGTGACCAGGATCAGATGGCCGGCGTTGTCCAAGCGGACCGCCGACGGGGCGATATAGGAAGAGAAGGGACCATCGCCGATTTCAGCGCGCAGGCGCACGGACGCCTCGCTCCAGATGCGGTCCGGATCCGTCAGTCCCGACGTCTTCGTTCCGCCTGCCATCGCCGCTGCGCCCCCAACCATCTTTGCCCGCCCACCTTAGAAGAACCATTCCGACCTTCCGCGCTTCAGGGCGATGGTTCAGGGACGACTTCTCCTGCGCCGAAAAGCGATGCTTTTCGGACGGGGTCTAACCTCTGAACAGACATCTCCCGCCGACGCGAAACATAGGCCTCGCGCCGTCTTCATCCGTGCTGGGATGGAAGTGCGTTAGAGGCCAAAACTTACGCCGCGAGCCGGGTGGGTCAACGCTGATTCGTTGGTCGATTCGCAGTTAAATTGTTTGACTCCGTCAAACCCTGACACCGCTTGGAATTTCGGCCGGACCATGGCTCGACGACCGGTGTTTTCGGATTTGACAGTTAGCGACACAACGCAAAACGGCGAAGGAGCTTGCGCGCCTTCGCCGTTGATATTGCTTTATAATCCCACAACGAAACAGCGGCAGCTGCTCCGTCCGCTGTTGGATTAATTTTGGCTCAGGCGGCCGACAGCTTCTTCAGCTGGGCGGCCAGGCGCGAAACCTTGCGCGAGCCGGTGTTCTTGTGAACGACGCCCTTGGAGACGGCGCGCATCAGCTCGGACTGGGCCTCGATGAAGGCGGTCTTGGCGACGGCGGCGTCGCCGCCGGCCAGAGCTTCCTGGAACTTGCGCAGATAGGTGCGGACGCGCGAACGGCGCGCCTTGTTCACTTCGGTACGCGCTTCGATCTTGCGGATCGCCTTGCGGGCGCCGGGGTTGTTGGCCATGTCAAACCTTCGAACGGAAAACGCCGCGGAGCACACGTCCACGGCGCGGAAATCTCAAGAGGGCGAGCCTATAGCCGAAAGCCCGGAGGCGGTCAACGCGGAGTCTTCATCGCTGGACTCCGAGGTTGGGCCAGGACGCCGGTTTGAGCGCGCCTTGCGCGCTATCATCCAAACGCAACCCAACAGACTTTAACGCGCTTTAGCGGACTTTCCGTCGCAGGTTTTTGCGTTTTGTCGAAAGTGCGCAACGCTTTCACTTTGTTCATGAATTGTGTCGTTTTACGGCCATGTTTGTCCCGTCCTGACAAGGGCTGAAATCATCTCCCGGATCGTCATTCCATGACCCAGACCGCGCTTCTCCTGCTTGCGCTGGCCCCCGCCGCCGGTGTCGTCCAGCCTGTTCAGGCCCAAACCACAGAGGCTCAACCCGTAGAAGCCCAGGCGCAGGTCCAGCAGGAAGAGCCGACGGTGGTTCTGCCGGACGTGGAGGTGACGGCGGCGCGGCGCGGGGTGGCCCTGGGCGGGCAGGAACCGATCGTCTCTTACGACACCGCCCAGATCCAGGCGTTCGGCGCGACCAATATCGGCGAACTCATCACCCTGCTAGAGGCCCAGACCCGCAGCGCGCGCGGCGGGTCTCCGGTCTTCCTGGTCAACGGACGGCGCATCTCGGGTTTCCGCGAAATCCGCGGCATTCCGCCCGAGGCCATCGAGCGGTTCGATGTCCTGCCGGAAGAGACCGCGCTGTCCTATGGCTACAGCGCCAATCAGCGGGTGGTGAACATCGTGCTGAAGGCGGACTTCAAGTCCCTGACCGCCTCGGTCAACGTCAGCCGGCCAGAGCAGGGCGGTCGCACGACCACCGCCAGCGAGAACAACGTCCTGCACATCGCCGGCTCCGATCGCTGGTCGGTCGATATCAACGGCACGACCTCCAACACGCTGTTCGAGACCGAGCGCGACATCGACCGCAGCACGACGGCCGGCGGCGACAGCGAACTGGCCAACGCCTATCGCACCCTGTTGCCCAAGACGGACGAGCTGTCGGTGTCGGGAACCTACAAGCACGACCTGAACGACAAGGTCGGCATGACGCTGAGCGGCAGCGTGGAGGACTCAAACAGCTTCAGCTACCAGGGGCTGCCCAATGTTCAGCTGACCGTGCCGGGGACCAATCCGTTCTCGCCGACCGGCCAGGACGTCAATCTGTTCAGCTATCTGGACCTGCCCGGCGCCCTGACGCGCAAGACCGATACGCGCACGGCCGAACTGGGCACGGTGTTCGACGGCTATGTGGGCGATTGGCGCTGGACGGCGACGGGGGAATACAGCCGCGTCGAAACTGACACCACGACGGGACGAGGCGTGAACGCGACGGCGTTGCGGGCCCTGATCGCGGGCGATCTGACCGTCAATCCGTTCGGCGACCTGACCGACCGGGCCATCGTCAATCCGCGCGACACCGCCAACTCCGTGGCCCAGACGGCGACGGCGGAACTGGTGTTGAACGGGCGTCCCTATGAACTGCCGGCCGGCGACATCACCTCGACCTTCAAGGTCGGGGCCGGTTATCAGTCGCTGGATTCCGAGAGCCTGCGATTCTCCGAGAGCCTGGGTTCAAGTGTCGCCGTGGATCGCTCTCAGTCGCGCAACTCGGGCAGCGTCCAGGCCAACTTCGATCTGCCGATCTCCAACGTCGAGCGCGGCGTGCTGCCGAAGATCGGCGATCTGTCGGCCAATCTGAACCTTGCCTATCAGGAGCTGTCCGACTTCGGCGGCGTGTCCTCGGTCGGGGCCGGGCTGAACTGGTCGCCGGTCGAGCGTCTGTCCTTCTCGGCCAACTATTCCGATGAGGGCAAGGCCCCGACGGTCCAGCAGCTGAACGACCCGACAGTATCGACGCCGAATACGCCGGTCTTCGACTTCCGCACCGGCCAGACCGTCGAGATCAACCGGATTACCGGCGGCGATCCCAATCTGCAGGCCGAGGATCGGCGCATCCTGAAGCTGGGCATGAACTGGCAGCCGGTGTCGGACAAGGATTTCCGCCTGAACCTGGCCTACACCCGCACCGAGGCGGACAATGAAATTTCCAGCTTCCCGGCCATCACGCCGGATTTGGAAGCGGCCCTGCCGGATCGGTTCGTTCGCGATGCGGACGGCAATCTGGTGTCCATCGACGCCCGTCCGCTGAACTTCTTCAAGCGCGAGCAGCAGGACGTTCAATGGGGCTTCAACTTCTCGCGCCCGTTCGGCAAGCCGAACCCCGCAGCGGCGGGCAGTCGTGGGTCGGGCGGACGCGGCGGTCCGGGCGGCGGCGGAATGATGATGATGGGCGGACCGGGCGGCCCCGGCGGCCCCGGCGGCCCCGGCGGCGGACGGATGCGCGGGGGACGTGGATCGGGAATGCAGCCCGGCCAAGGCATCTTCAACCTGTCGCTGACCCACACCTGGCGCGTCCAGGACGAGGTCACCATCCGCGACGGTCTGGCGCCGCTGGATCTTCTGGACGGCGATTCCATCTCGGGCTCGGGCGGTCAGTCGCGCCACGAAGTCCAGCTTCAGACCGGCCTGTCCAGAAACGGCGTGGGCGCCTTCGTCAACGCCAACTGGCGCTCGGGCACGACGGTCAATGGCGACGCGCTGGGCTCGCCCGATCTGGACTTCTCGGGCCGGACCACCGTCAATCTGTTCGCCTTCGCCGACCTGACCCAACGTACGTCATGGGTCGAGCGCTTCCCGTTCCTGAAGGGCACGCGGATCGGCTTCGGCGTTCAGAACATCTTTGACGACCGCGTCTCAGTGACCAGCAGCGACGGTCAGACGCCGGTCAACTATCAGCGCGACTATCTGGACCCGCAGGGGCGCGTCTTCCGCATCAATTTGCGCAAGATTCTCTTCTAGAGGCTCAGGGCCAGACGGTCGCCAGGGCGATCATCACGACGGCGGCGGCGAGCGCCAGGGGAAAGAAAAGACGGTCGGACATCGATCCGACCGTTACCCCGACCTGCGCGGCGCGACAAGCGATGGCGCGGCCCGCGAGCCTTGACCGACTTCGGAGGGCGTCCTACCCCGAGAGGCCCTATTTCGAAGGACCGACCGAATGCCGCGCCTGATCCTGCTCCGCCACGGCCAGAGCCAGTGGAACCTCGAGAACCGCTTCACCGGCTGGGTCGATGTCGATCTGACGGCGGAAGGCGAGGCCCAGGCGCGTCGCGGCGGCGAACTGATCGCCGAGGCCGGGTTCAAGCCGGCGGTGATGTTCACCTCGGTCCTGACGCGCGCCCAGCGCACCGGCGCCCTGGCGTTGCAGTCGGCGGGCCTGACCGATGTGCCGGTGATCGAGGACTGGCGGCTGAACGAGCGCCACTACGGCGGTCTGACGGGTCTGAACAAGGCCGAGACGGCCCAGAAGCACGGCGAAGATCAGGTCAAGATCTGGCGGCGCAGCTATGACGTGCCGCCGCCGCCGTTGGCGCCCGGCGGGGAGTTCGATTTCAACGCCGATCCCCGCTACGCCGGCAAGGCCATTCCCGACACCGAAAGCCTGAAGACCACGCTGGACCGGGTGAAGCCCTATTGGGACGCCGAGATTGCGCCGCGCCTGAAGGCGGGCGAGGACGTGCTGATCGCCGCCCACGGGAACTCCCTGCGCGCCATCGTCAAACTGCTGTTCGGCGTGCCGGACGATCAGATCGTCGGCGTCGAAATCCCCACCGGCAATCCGCTGGAGATCGATCTGGACGCGGATCTGAAGCCCACCGCCGCCCGCTACCTCGACGCCGCTCGCGCCGAGACATTGCCGACCGCATCATGAGCTGGAGCGAAGCCGACCAGGCCTTCATGGCCCAGGCGATTGCCCTGGCGACCGGCCGCATGGGCGAGACCTGGCCCAATCCGGCGGTCGGCTGCGTCATCGTCAAGGACGGCCGGGTCATCGCCCAGGCCGCCACCGCGCCGGGCGGTCGTCCCCATGCCGAGGAGCAGGCCGTGCCCGCCGCCGGCGCGGATGTCGTGGGCTCGACCGTCTATGTCACGCTGGAACCGTGCGGCGCGCGGTCGTCGGGCCGCAAGTCCTGCGCCCACTTCCTGACCGAGGCGGGCGTGGCGCGGGTCGTGATCGCCTGCATGGACCCGTCGCCGTTTGCGGCCGGGCGCGGCACCGAGCGCCTGCGCGCGCAAGGGCTGACCGTGGAAACCGGCCTGATGTGCGAAGAGGGCGCGGCCCTTTGCGAAGGCTTCCTGCACCGGCTGGAAACCGGCCGCCCGATGGTGCGCATCAGCGAGGACGGCGCCGGGTTCGACGGCCGGTTCGTCGCTTCGCCCAAGGCCGATCTGGTCACCGAGCTGAAGCGACTGGGCGAAGCGGGCTACACGCGCCTGTGGACCGGGCCGGGCGAGCTGGCCGAGGCCCTTCAGGCCCAGGGGCTGCTGACCGTCTGAGGCGGCTTCGCCGTTCAAAGGTTTCTTAAGTCAGGGCGCGTAATGTGCCCTGATGGCCCTCGCCGCTGAACCCCTCGTGAGAAAGCGCCTGACGCAGGCGGAGCTGGACGTCATCTGCGCCCGGCACGATCGGCTGTTCCAGGCTCGACCCGGCGGTGCGCGCGCCGTCTTCGCCTGGATGGACCTTTCAGGGCTCAGCCTGAAGGGCCGCAATCTGGCCGACGCCGATTTCGCCGCCGCCTGTCTGGAAGGCTGCGACCTGACCGGGGCTAAGCTGGACAACGCCAACTTCTTCGGCGCGGACATGCAGGATGCGATCCTGGCCGAGGCCAGCCTGCGGCGCTCCGACCTGCGCGGCGCCTGCCTGCGCGGGGCGGACCTGTCGGGGGCCGATTTGTTCGAGGCCGATCTGCGTGAAGGCACCATCGCGGCCGCCGACGCCAGACTGGGCTTCAAGGTCATCGAACCGCGCCACCGCGACGAGACCGAGGCCAGCGGGGCCTGCTTGGCCGGCGCCAACCTTCAACGCTCCAAGATGGCCGGCGTCATCGCCGTGAAGGCCGACTTCTCCGGCGCGGTGATGAAGGACTGCAAGCTGGTGCGGGCTAATCTGAAGCAGGCGGATTTCCGCGGCGCCGACCTGGCCGGCGCCGATCTGTCAGGGGCGGACCTGTCGGGCGCCGATTTGCGCGACGCCATCCTGGTGGGCTGCAAGACGACCATGTGGCGCGCCGACGGCGCCGACATGCAGGGCGCCCTGACCGACAACAGGTCGTCCTGCGAATCCGTGGAAAAAATGCCCGCCGCCGAGATGCTGCGCGAACATGCGCGCTGGTGCGAAACCGGCGGCGCGGAGGGGCAGCCGTCGGTCTTCAACGGCGTCGACCTGCGTCCGCTGAAGTCGATCACGGGCCTGAACCTGACCGCCCTGTCGGCCAAGGGCGCGGTCTTCTACGGCCTGGATATGGAGGGGGTGCAGCTGCAGGGCGCCCAGCTCGACAATGCCGACCTGCGCTCGGCCAAACTGCGGCGCGCGGATTTGCGCGGGGCGCGCCTGCGAGGCGCGAGACTGAACGGAGCGGACATGCGCGAGGCGCAACTGGGGCCGCTTCTGATCGCCGCCGACCGGCTGATGCCTGCGGATCTGACGGGCGCCGTGCTCCGTGGCGCGGACCTGTCGGGCGCCGACCTGAAGCGCGCCGTCCTGGCCGGCGCCGATCTGGCCCGTGCGACGCTGCACGGCGCCCAGACCCGTCAGGCCGACCTGACCGACGCCAATCTGGCGGGTGTGCGCGGCCTGACCATCGATCAGGCCGCTTGAAGTCTTAGGCGAGCGCCTTGAGCTGATCGACCAGATCGGTCTTTTCCCAGCTGAAACCGCCATCCGCGTCCGGCTCGCGGCCGAAGTGGCCATAGGCGGTCGTGCGGGCGTAGATTGGCTTGTTCAGGCCCAGATGCTGGCGGATCGCCCGCGGCGTGGCGCCGCCGATCAAGTCCAGAATCTTGTCTTCCAGAACGGCTTCGGAAATCTTGCCGGTGCCGTGCAGATCGACGTGGATCGACTGGGGCTTGGCCACGCCGATGGCGTAGGAGATCTGAATGGTGCAGCGGTCGGCCAGGCCGGCGGCGACGACGTTCTTGGCCAGATAGCGGCAAGCGTAGGCGGCCGAACGGTCCACCTTTGTCGGATCCTTGCCCGAGAAGGCGCCGCCGCCGTGGGGCGCCGCGCCGCCATAGGTGTCGACGATGATCTTGCGGCCGGTCAGGCCAGCGTCGCCGTCCGGTCCGCCGATCTCGAAGATGCCGGTGGGGTTGATGTGCCAGACGGTGTTCTCGTCGGTGAAGCCTTCAGGCAGCACTTCGAGGATATAGGGTTTGACGATCTCGGCGACCTGTTCGGAGCTCAGCCCCTTGGCGTGCTGGGTCGACAGGACGATCGATGTGGCGCGGACCGGCTTGCCGTCCTCGTATGCGATCGTGACCTGGCTCTTGGCGTCGGGCTCGAGCTGCGAGCCGCCGGCGTGACGAACCTCGGCCAGGCGCTTCAGGATGTTGTGGCTGTACTGCAGGGTGGCCGGCATCAGCTCCGGCGTCTCGTTCGACGCATAGCCGAACATGATGCCCTGATCGCCTGCGCCCTCGTCCTTCTCATTGGTCGAATCGACGCCGACGGCGATGTCGGCCGACTGGGCGTGCAGGAAGCAGGAGTAGTCCGCCGTCTCCCAGTGGAAGCCCTCCTGCTCATAGCCGATGTCCTTGACCGCGGCGCGGACCAGCGGCTCCAGGCTGTCGATGATGCTCTGGGTGAAGGCCTCGTTCTGTTCCTTGGTGTTGCCTGGCTGGGTGGCGCGAACCTCGCCGGCCAGTACGATGCGCTGGGTCGTCACCAGGGTCTCGCACGCCACGCGCGCCTCAGGATCCTTGGCCAGGAAGGCGTCCACGACCGTGTCGGAGATGCGGTCCGCGACCTTGTCGGGGTGGCCTTCGGAAACGCTTTCCGAGGTGAAGAGGAAGGAAGAACGAGCGGCCAAGAGAGGCTCCTGTCAGTGTCAGACCGACAGACATATAAAGATATGCTTATATGTTCAAGCGATCTGACGCAGCGCCCAGCCGCCAGATACTGCTTTGCGGCGTAAGCATATCGGCTGACTCCCCCTCATTTTAGGGTAAACAGGCTTCAAGGGGGTCCCCATGCCAGATGGCCTGACGACGAGAGAAAGCGAATGCGTCCGCCTGGCCGGCCAAGGTCTGGAGGACAAGGAGATCGCTGCGCGCCTGCGTATCTCGCCGCGCACGGTCGGCAATCATCTGCATCGCGCCTACGCCAAGCTGGGCGTTTCGGACCGCAAACTGGCGGCCCGGCGACTGAGTATTGGCTACTCAGAGGCGTCGATACTCATTCCCGACGACGGCCCCCATACGCTCAATGATCCCACGTCGGCCGAACAGTCGGACGATGCGGTTTCCGACCCAACGACTTCCTGGCTTCTGCCCGCGCCTCCTCGGGGCGCTCTGGCGAGAGTAGGGATCATTGTTGCGGGGGCCGCCATCGCCCTTCTGTTCGCCATCGGGATCGTGACGGCGGGCATGGTGGTTCCATCCCTTTTCGACCGGCTTGCTCCCGCTGAAATGCGCTGACCAAACGGCTTATAGGAAGGTGAGCCAATGAAGAACATGCACGTCGGCGTCCGCGTGGCGCGGCAGGTCAGAACCGCAGAACACGCCGTCGATCAGGCGATGATCGAAGTCAGCCGCTTGGTTCAGACCGCGTTGGAAGGTCGGGTCGAGGCGCGTCTGGCGGCCGAGGTTGGACAGGAGGCGCTGGCCAATATGGTGCGCGGCCTAAGCCAACTGGCCGAGGTTCGTAGCGCCGTCATCGCCAGTCACTGCGAACTGGCCCAGGTCGCCGACGACCATCAGGTTGGTTGGCATATGGATGGCGCGCACGAAGACAACACGGTCAAACCCACTGGGTTCGCCCCGGTTCTCGCCGTCGCCGCTTGATCGCGGCCGTCGGAATGGGGTCGCCGCTGTCCTTGTTTCTGGCGTGTCTGACCTACGGCGTCATGGCCCTTCTGCTCTGGAAGGGCCGCATGCCGGAGCGGATCGCCCTGGTCGCTTTGGTCGTCCTCAACTGGGGCACGCCATTGGTCGATCACCTGTTCATCGGGCATTTCCGGTGGGGGGTGGCGATCCTGTCGGTGTCCATGTTCTGTCTGCTGGTCGGTCTGGCGCTCCGTTACGACCGATGGTGGCTACTTCTCGCGGCCGGCGCCCAGCTCATCGCTGTTTCGACCCATCTGGCCGGCATCGCCGGTTCTGACGCCCTGCTGTGGTCGATCGTATCGACCCGGATGGTCGTCTGGTTCGAGCTTCTGCTTCTCGCCCTCTTCGGCGTCTGGGAGGCCCAGTGCGCCCCCTACGCCCGTCCCAAATCAGCGCCCGCATCGATCCAGGCGCTGCAGAAAGTCTGAATGTCATGAACACCCAAACCACCCCCGCCTTCATGCCGCTCTTCCGCTCATGGCTGGAAACGGCCAACCTGGCGAAACAGGTCGGATCGTCATCGTTGTCCGCCAGCGGCGAGAACCTGCTCGTCGAACTGGATCTGGCGCCGATGGAAGCGGCGGAAACCACGCTTCTCGATCACGCTCCCACCTCGGCGGTCGAAGCGGTCTGCATGATCGAGATCATCCGCCAGAGCCTGTCCGACGCCGGCCGCTCGGACGGTCGCGATGCACGTGCGCTGGATGCCATCCAGTCGTGGTTGGCAGGCGCGGCTCTCGACGGAGCCGATCATCGCGATGAAGTTGAGCAGTTGCTGAAAAGCGCCAGCAACCGGGCCTGATCAGCCGCGCAGGCCCTTAGCCACGGTCAGAAGGGCGTCGCGTTGAGCGGCGTCCTTGATGCCGCGGAAAGCCGCCAGTAGTTCAGCGACGCCAGGGGCGGCCAAGGCCAACTCGTCGCCCTCGGCCGTTTCCAGTTCGCCCAGCAGGGCAGCGCCGGTCGATTTCAGCACCGAGGCGATCTGCAACAGACGGGCGGCCGAGACGCGGTTCACGCCCCGCTCGTACTTCTGGATCTGCTGAAAGGTCACGCCCGCGCCGGCGGCCAACTGCGCCTGAGTGATACGCAGTTCCTCACGACGGGTGCGGATGCGTCCGCCGATGGCGATGTCTACGGGATCAACTGCGTCGTTCATGTCGGCCTGCGGGCATAAATAATGCGGCGCCATGGCCCCAAAATACCGATCCCGTCAAGCCAAAGCTGCTCAGCTAGGGATTGCTACGTGCGCCATAGCTGACGATTCAACCTTGAGGATATATTTCGGCGCTCCAGACGTCGCCTCCAGCGCGAATCGCGCTCGGAGAAGTGGTGCCGCTTAGGTGACTCGAACACCTGACCCCATCATTACGAATTCGACGGAAGCAAATTTGCCAAATCCAGACGGCGCATAGCTTCTGGCACCATTTCGCTGACGGTAAAAGGCCCTTACCCATACACTACCCATTTTGGGTGACGTGACCCCCTGAAACTCCTCCAGGAATAGCTAGAGTCCGCCCAACGAAGGACGGACAGAATGAAGCGATCAAGGTTCACGGAAGAGCAAATCATCGGGATCTTGCGGGAGCAGG
>NZ_JAOYTN010000018.1 GCF_026105875.1 Brevundimonas sp. BT-123
CCGGTCCGCTGCGCTGGTTGGGGGCTGCGCTGACCGGCCTCTTGCCAACCCCGACAACCCCAGCTCAGATCACCAAAGGACTCTCGTTATGGCTGGATGAGAAATGGGGGTCACGTCAATGAACGCAAACAGAACGGCCACATGTGTCGGCCCTAAATCTCACCCTAAAAATGAATGGCGACGATCATGGTTCGTTCTGGACTGCTATGGAGCGTCCCTAGGAAAATGGGTCAAGTATCAATAGGTTAAAAAACAATCTGGGACGCGCCAGGACGAGGGGTTTGGCGTCCCTCGGCTCCACCAGGCGTTCCTGATCAGACAGAGCGTTACTGGCTGGACATCATCCGGCGCACCCTTCAGTCTGCGGTCTGTCTCGTCTAGGGTGTATATGGCTGCGCCGGATATCTTGCTGATCGTTGTCGTCGTAGCCGCTTTTGTGGCGATCTCCGCCTTCGTCGGGGTCGCGGTAGCGTCCGACGATAGCCATCGCCGGTATCCCGGCACGAAGTTTGATCGTTTCAGGGACATCGCGGTGATGAATGTTCCGGCCATCCCGTTTTTTGGCGCTGCTTTTCGCCAGTTCGATCAGTGATCTGGATGACGGTCGCTTCTTCACGCCCATATTGGCGCTTTGCGCTGGCTTCACCCTGGCGGGACACTTTTTACCGCCGGTAAAAAGGGCGCGGGAGCGTTTCAGGAGCGCCTATTCCGAAAACCCTCCCTGGCGCTGAACCAAAGAAGCCAGCCGCCAGGGCTAGCGATCAGTGCTGGGTCGGCCGGACCAAGGTCAGGTCATAGCCCAGGGCGCGGGTTCGGTTCAGGATGGTCTCGCGGACCTGGGGCGAGGGTTGCGCGGTGCGATTGAGCAGCCAAAGGTAGCGGCCCGACGGCTCGCCGACGATGGACCAGGAATAGTCGTCAGCATGGTCCAGCACCCAATAGTCGCCGACGTAGAAGGGGCCGAAGAAGGACACCTTCAGCTTGGCGTTGTCGCTGCCCTCGACGATCTTCGCCTTGCCCTCGGAGGTCTTTTCCGGACCATCGACCGCACCCTGTCGGCAGGTGTTCAGCACCCCGACCAGACCGTCATCGCGCACCGAATATTGGGCGGTCACGCCTTCGCAGCCGCGCTCGAACCCGTTTTCGTAGCGCCCGATTTCATACCACAGGCCGGCGTAGCGGTTCAGGTCGACCGGCTTCGTGGGTTGGGGCACGGCGGCGTTGCCGACGGGGCCGCGTTGAAGGGTGGCGCAGGCGCCCAGCGCCAGGGCGGCGCCGGCGATCAGGGCGATGGAAGCGATGCGAGCGATTTTCATGGCCGCAGAACGACGATGAGGGCGCCCGGTTCCGGACACTCGATCTCGTCAGATCACCGCAGCGCGACGTAGCCTCGTTCGATGACCCGGCGCAGAGCCTCGTAGGCTTCGGCCAGTTCGTCGTAGGCGGTGCGGGCGGCGGTCAGGCGGGCGACCTGGTCCGGCGTGACGGCCGAGCCGGAGTGGGCCAGGCGCAGCGATTCCGCCACCCATTTGGCGCGGGCCGTGGCGGTCATGACCGCCAGCTTTTGCAGCGAGCCGGCGTCCACGCCGGTCAGGGCGTGCCCGATCACCTCCTTGTTGGCGACATAGGCGGCGTAGTCGATCTGCTCCAGCTGCCCGCGCAGGCGGCGCTGTTCGTGGGGATCGGTGTCCTGCGGCTCGAAATGGTCGCTGTGGCGGCGGGTGCTGGACGTCATCTTGGTCGACATGGGCGAGCCCTCCCCGGCCTGTCCTGGCGGTCTAGGCGGCCGCTCGACAAAGAAGGTGCGCCGTCTCGGTTAACGCCGCGTTGCGCTGGGAACCCACGCATCCGATATCGGAGGCTGCACAGGATCGGAGATGGCCATGGACCTGAAACTGAACGGCAAGCGCGCCCTGATCTGCGGCGGCTCGTCCGGCCTGGGTCGCGCCGTGGCGACGGCCCTGGTCGCGGAGGGCGCGCACGTCGCCCTGCTGTCGCGCGATGCGGAAAAGCTTCAGGCCGTGGCGGATGCGCTGAACGCGACCGGACCGGGCAAGGCGGTCGTGGCGGCGGCGGATCTGGCGGATCATGAGGCGCTGTTGAAGGCGGTGGATCGGGCCGAGGATCTGCTGGGCGGGCCGATCGAAATCCTGCTGAACAACACCGGGGGGCCGCCGCCGTCGGGCGTGTCGGGACTGGAGCCTGCGGTGTGGCGCGATCATTTCGAGTCGATGGTGCTGTCGATCTTCCGCCTGACTGACCGGGTGCTGCCGGCCATGCGGGCGGCCGGCTGGGGGCGGATCCTGAACGTCGCCTCGATCACGGTGGTCGAGCCGTCGGCGGCGCTGGGCGTGTCCAACACCCTGCGGGCCTCGGTCGCGGCCTGGGCCAAGACGCTGGCCAATGAGGTCGGACCTGACGGGGTGACGGTCAACACCCTGTTGCCGGGTCGGATCGACACGCCGCGCATCGAAAGGCTGGACCAGGCGACCGCCGAGCGCACCGGCACGACGCCACAAGAGGCGCGGGCCGCATCCGTCAAATCCATCCCCGTCGGCCGCATCGGCACGACCGAGGAGTTCGGCGCCACCGCCGCCTTCCTGGCCAGTCCGCTGGCGGCCTACGTGACCGGCTCGCTGATCCGGCTGGACGGCGGGGCGATCAAGGCGATCTGATCTGGGAGGACGAGTTTGAACGGGCGCAATGCGTCTCATCGCAGCCGCGCCTGTTCGCCAAGCGTTCGGTGTCGTCTGGCCGATCGGGGGTTGTCGGCGTATCGTCGGAGCCTATTCAGGAGGATGCGATGCTGACCTTGCTTATGCTGGCCTTGTCCGACCCTGCGGCGGCGTCTTCCAGCGCGATCACCAGTCGTGATCTTGTCGTTGTTTCCGCCCCAAGGGAGAACGCGCAGCGTTGCGGCGATCCGCTGATGCAGGCTCGGCAAGACGGCGCCGGCGCCATGACGCTGGATCGCTCGCTCGATGACGGACAGGTCCGGCGATATCTGCTGCTGGACCGGCGCGACCAGAACAACTGTCCCTTGCCGATAAGCTACGCTGTGCCCGATCAACGGGCGCTGGGTCGAAACCTGATGCCGGCCCAGCCCGACGTCGGCGTGCCGCCGGCTCGGCCCGCGCAGCGTCGCTAGGCGCGGGGATGGGCGGCCGCATAGGCGCTCAGAAGGCGATCGGCGTCGACGCCGGTGTATTTCTGGGTCGTCGACAGGCTGGCGTGGCCCAGCAGTTCCTGAATGGAACGCAGGTCGGCGCCGGCGCCCAGCAGGTGGGTCGCGAAACTGTGGCGTAGGGCGTGGGGCGTGGTGCGTTCGGGTAGGCCCAGCCGGCCGCGCAGCTTCTGGACAGAGGCTTGGACGTGACGGGAGCTTAAGGGGCCGCCGCGTCGGGCGCGGAACAGGGCGTCGGCGGGCTGGAGCGGGAAGGGCAGCAGGGCCAGATAGGCCTCCACCGCATCGCGCACGGCGGGCAGGATCGGCGCGATCCGCGTCTTGGATCCCTTGCCCACGATGCGCAGCGTCTCGCCCAGCGGCGCATCTGCGCGGGTCAGGGACATGGCTTCGGAAATGCGCAGGCCGCAGCCGTAGAGCAGGGTCAGCACCGCCCGGTCGCGCGCGGCCTCCCAGGGTTCGGCGTCGGGATCGGCGTCCGGTTCGGCCAACAGCCCGCGCGCCTGGTCCTCGGTCACCGGTCGGGGCAGGGACGGCTTGACCTTGGGACCGCGCACCAGGGCCAGCTGCGGCGCGGGGGTGTCCAGCCGCCGGTCGAGGAAGGCATGAAATCCGCGAATGGCCGACAGGCTCTGGCTCAGCGACCGGGCCGCCAGCGGGTGCTCGCCTGAGCGGCGCTCGGCCATGTGGGCGCGGACCTCTGCGGCGGTGATCGTGCCCATGTCCCTGAGCGACAGCGCCTCTCCTCGATGGCGTTCCAGGAAGGCGACATAGAGCCGGCCGATGTGGCCATAGGCCTCCAGCGTGCGCGGCGACAGTCGACGCTCGTGCGCCAGATGGTCCAGCCAGGCGCGCAAGGCGTCGGAGGCGGTCAGTTGAGAACCGGCCATCGCTCGGCCATCCGCTCCGTCACCCGCGCTAGGAAGGCGGCCAGTTCGCAGCCCATGTTGGGCGTGAAGCCCTCGGGCTCGGGCGAGCCGAAGGCGCAGATGCAGGGGCGCGGCGGTCCACCCGGGGTCAGATGCGGGGCCATGCGGACCAGGGCGATGGATCGCACCTGATCCTCGGCCGGGCCGAAGAAATTCAGCCCCGAGATCATCGGGCCCAGCCAGGTCAGGCCGTGCTCGCCCAGCAGATTGTCGACGTCGCCCTCTTCCAGGGCGCGCCAGCCGAAGGGCACGCCGCCGGGTTTTTCCAGAGCGATGGCGGCGCCGGCCAGCCCAAACCGTCCCTGCGCCGCCGCATCCAGTCGTCGGGCCAGGTCGGAATGGTTCTTGGCCTCCATCAGGTCCAACGTCGCGACGTGCGTCTGGGTCTGGGCGGCGAAGTTGGCGCGGGCGATCAGTTCGATCTCGCGCCGGGCGCCGGTCTCGCGCTCGACCACGGCCTCCAGCCGCGTCAGGGCGGCGGCGCCGAACTCGACCACGTTGCGGCCGTGCGGACGCAGGCCGATCTCCTCCAGCAGGGAGCGGTCGTCCAGCAGGGTCTGGGGATGGGTCTGCAGCCAGCCGCGCACGTCGGGCCAATGCAAGCCGTCGCCGATATGGGGCGTTGCGTCCGATTCCGACGTTTTGAAAAGGTCCAATGAGCCGCTCAAACAGACCTCTCCGGGAACCGCGATGCTACAGAATAGACTGACCCGTCTTGGCCCAGTCCGCCACGAAGGCATCAAGACCCTTGTCGGTTAACGGGTGGTTCACCAAGGCCTTGAATGTGTCGGCGCCGAAGGTGGCGGCGTCCGATCCGGCGACGGCGGCGGCGGCGACATGGCCCACATTGCGCAGGGACGCGGCCAGGATCTGGGTCTCGAAACCGTGCACGTCATACAGGACGCGGATTTCTTCCAGCAGGCCGATGCCGTCGGCGCCGTTGTCTTCCAGACGTCCCACGAACGGCGAGACGAAGGTGGCGCCGGCCTTGGCGGCCAGCAGGGCCTGGGCGGCCGAGAAGCACAGGGTGACGTTGGTCTTGATCCCCTTGTCGGTGAAGACGCGGCAGGCGCGCAGACCGTCCCAGGTCAGGGGCAGTTTGACCACCACATTCGGGGCGATGGCGGCCAGCTTGTCGCCTTCCTTGACCATGGTCTCGAAATCGAGCGAGACGGCCTCGGCGGAAATCGGCCCCTCGACCAGGGCGCAGATTTCGGCGATGACCTCGGCGATGTTCCGACCCGACTTGGCGATCAGCGACGGATTGGTGGTGACGCCATCCACCATTCCGGTGGGGACCATGTCCTTGATGACGGCGACGTCGGCGGTATCGAGAAAGAGTTTCATGGGCGGCTTCATAGCCGAGGGCGCAGTTCGGTGAAAGTCGCCTCGGTCCTCATTCCCCTGCCGGTGCCGGAGGCCTTCGACTACGAGGTTCCCGAGGCGCTGAGCCTGGCCAACGGAGATTTGGCGCGGGGCGATCAGGTCGCCGTGCCGCTGGGGCCGCGCCTGATCCGGGGCGTTGTGTCCGAGGTGTTCGAGACGACGGGATCGAACCGGCGGCTGAAGGCGATCGATAGCCGGCTGGACGATCCGACCCTGCCGGCCGGCGTGATGGACTTCGTGGAATGGGCCGGGCGCTGGACCTTGTCGGCGCCGGGCGAGATGGCGGCGACGGCGTTGAAGGGCTTGCGCGCGCCCCGGCCCCGGCCGGAGCGCCGGGTGCGTCGGGTGGGCGAGCGGTCGCCCTCGCGCGCCACTCCGGCGCGGACCGGCGTGCTGGAGGCCCTGGGCGATCGCGCCATGCCGCCGGCCGATCTGGCGCGGGCGGCGGGCGTGTCGTCGGGCGTGGTCAAGGGCCTGATCGACGAGGGCGTGCTGGAGATCATCGAGATCACGGCCGAGGCGGCGTTCGACCGGCCCGATCCCGACCACGCGCCCGCCGCGCTGAACGGCGACCAGGCGGCGTCGGCGACGGCGATGGCGGACGGCGTGAGCGGCGGCGGCTTTCGCCCCTTCCTGCTGGACGGGGTTACGGGATCGGGCAAGACCGAGGCCTATCTGGAGGCCATCGCGCGGGTGCTGCGGGCCGATCCGGCCGCGCAAATCCTGATCCTGCTGCCCGAGATCGCCCTGACCCAGGCCCTGATCGAGCGGATCATGGCCCGGTTCGGCGCCGCCCCGGCCGAATGGCATTCCGGCGTCGCCCCGCCACGCCGCCGCCAGGTGTGGGAGGCGGTCGTCGCCGGGCGCTGCAACATCGTGGTCGGGGCGCGCTCGGCCCTGTTTCTGCCCTTCATCAATCTGCGCCTGATCGTCGTGGACGAAGAGCACGACGGCTCGTTCAAACAGGAGGAAGGCCTGGTCTATCACGGCCGCGACCTGGCCGTGGCGAGGGCGCGGATCGAGGGGGCGGCGGTGGTCCTGGCCTCGGCGACGCCATCGCTGGAGACGCTGTGGAATGCGCAGAGCGGGCGCTACGACTGGCTGAGGCTGGGCGCGCGGCACGGGACGGCGGTCCTGCCGAACATCGCCCTGCTTGATCTGAGACAGAACACGCCCGACCCGCAGACCTGGCTGTCGCAGCCGCTGCGCCTGGCCATCGGCGAAACCTTGGCGCGGGGCGAGCAGACCCTGCTGTTTCTGAACCGGCGCGGCTATGCGCCCGTGGTCCTGTGCCGCGTCTGCGGCCATCGGCTGACGGCGCCGGACACCGACAGCTGGCTGGTCGAGCATCGCTATACCGGGCGGCTGGTCTGCCACCTGACCGGCTTCTCCATGGCGCGGCCCAAGCTGTGTCCCTCGTGCGGGGCCGAGGATTCGCTAGTCTCGGTCGGGCCGGGGGTCGAGCGGGTCGAGGAAGAGGTGCGCCAACTGTTCCCCGAGGCGCGCACGGCGGTGTTCAGCTCCGACACCGCGCCGGACGCCCGATCGGCCCGCGCCCTGATCCAGAAGATGACGGACGGCGAGATCGACATCTTGGTGGCGACGCAGGCCGCGGCCAAGGGCCACAACTTCCCGCGCCTGACGCTGGTGGGCGTGGTTGACGCGGATCTGGGCCTGCGCGGCGGCGACCTGCGCGCGGCCGAGCGGACCTATCAGCTTTTGGCCCAGGCGACCGGGCGAGCGGGGCGGGCGGACCGGCCGGGGCGGGCGCTGCTTCAGACCTGGACGCCCGAGCATCCGGTGCTGACAGCCCTGGCGGCCGGCGATCGCGACGCCTTCGTCGAGGCGGAAATGGCCGAGCGCGAGGCCGCGTCCCTGCCGCCCTATGGCCGGCTGGCGGCGATCATCCTGTCCAGCGAGAATGCGGCCGCCGTCGAGAAGACGGCGAACGACCTGGCCCAGGCCATTCCCAACGCCGAACGGCTGGAGGTCTATGGCCCCGCCGATGCGCCCTTGGCCCTGGTGCGGGGGAGGCGGCGCAAGCGGCTGCTGGTGCGGGCCGACCGCGACGTGAACCTCCAGGCCTTCCTGCGCGCCTGGCTTCAGCGGGTGAAGGTGCCGGGTTCCGTCCGCCTGACGGTGGACGTGGACCCCTATTCATTCTTGTGAAGCCTCAGACGGCCATCACTGTGCCGAGCAGCAGGCGGGCGCCGGGGCGGCCCAGGGTGGCGTTGGTCGCCGCCTGAAGCGCGGCCGACAACTGGTCGATATCGGGCACGACGCCGGGACGCAGCCCGTTGGCGAAGCGCTGGGCGGCGGTGTTGTAGGCGGCGCGCAGGCGCGGCGCAGACTGCTGGGCGCGGGTGCGAAGGGCCGCGTCGGGCACGTCGACCCCAGTTTCGATGGTCAGCACGCCCCGACGTCCGTTCGCCTGAAGGATCGAGGCGGTGATGACCGGCAGGCGGACATAGGTGTCGGCCGACGGCGCCGCGCCGCCGCTCGAAGCGCGGGCGGAGGTCGAGGCGGCGGCCGTCGCGACGACGGCGAGACCGAGAAGAGCGCGGCGTTCCATGATGAGGTCTCTACCGGCCAGGATTTAAGAAACTGCTGAGCCTGGATCGCATAAGGATATCTTTATGTGTTTGTTGATACTCGGCGCGCGCCGGGCTATGAGGGCCCAAACTCATTGCGGCCAGGAGCCCAAGCCATGACCGACTACATCGTTCGCGACATCACCCTGGCCGATTGGGGCAACAAGGAAATCGAGATCGCTGAAACCGAAATGCCGGGCCTGATGTCCCTGCGTGACGAGTTCGGCGCCAGCCAGCCGCTGAAGGGCGCCCGCATCGCCGGCAGCCTGCACATGACGATCCAGACGGCGGTTCTGATCCAGACGCTGGAAGCCCTGGGCGCCGAAGTGCGCTGGGCCTCCTGCAACATCTTCTCGACCCAGGACCACGCCGCCGCCGCCATCGCCGCCAACGGCACCCCGGTCTTCGCCACCAAGGGCGAGACGCTGGAAGAATACTGGGACTACGCCCACAAGATCTTCGAATGGGCCGACGGCGGCTATCCGAACCTGATCCTGGACGACGGCGGCGACGCGACCCTGCTGTGCGTGCTGGGTCCGAAGGCCGAGAAGGACATCTCGGTTCTGGCCAATCCCCAGAACGAAGAAGAAGAGGCTCTCTTCAAGGTTATGAAACGCTATCTGGCTGAGAAGCCGGGCTTCTATTCGGCCATCCGCGACGCCATCGGCGGCGTGTCGGAAGAGACGACCACGGGCGTGCACCGCCTGTATCAAATGGCTGAAAAGGGCGAGTTGCCCTTCCCCGCCATCAACGTCAACGACAGCGTCACCAAGTCCAAGTTCGACAACCTGTACGGCTGCCGTGAATCGCTGGTCGACGCGATCCGTCGCGGCACCGACGTCATGCTGTCGGGCAAGGTCGCGGTGGTCTGCGGCTACGGCGACGTGGGCAAGGGCTCGGCCGCCTCGCTGCGCCAGGGCGGCGCCCGCGTGATCGTGACCGAGATCGACCCGATCTGCGCCCTACAGGCCGCGATGGAAGGCTATGAAGTCCAGACGCTGGACGACACCGCCGGCCGCGCCGACATCTATGTGACGACGACCGGCAACAAGGACGTCATCACCGTCGACCACATGCGGCAGATGAAGAACAACGCCATCGTCTGCAACATCGGCCACTTCGACTCGGAGATTCAGGTCGCCGGTCTGAAGAACTTCAAGTGGGACGAGATCAAGCCGCAGGTCCACCACGTCGAGTTCCCGGACGGCAAGAAGATCATCCTGCTGTCGGAAGGCCGCCTGGTGAACCTGGGCAACGCCACGGGCCACCCGTCCTTCGTGATGTCGGCGTCCTTCACCAACCAGACGCTGGCCCAGATCGAACTGTGGACCAACGCCGACAAGTACGCAAACAAGGTCTACACCCTGCCCAAGCATCTGGACGAGAAGGTCGCCATGCTGCACCTGGCCAAGCTGGGCGCCAAGCTGACCGTGCTGACCAAGGATCAGGCCGACTACATCAACGTGCCGGTCGAAGGCCCGTTCAAGGCGGATCACTACCGTTACTAAGCTCTCCCCGAGGCTGGAACCGCGAGGTTCCAAGTGACGAGGGCGTCTTCGGACGCCCTCGTCGACGTCCTTGTGGTCGGGGCCGGCGCGGCCGGGATGATGGCCGCCATCGAGGCCGGGCGACGCGGGCGGCGGGTCAGGGTCGTGGACCATGCCGACCGGCCGGGCGAGAAGATCCGCATCTCGGGCGGCGGGCGCTGCAACTTCACCAATCTGGGCTGCGGACCGGCGAATTTCCTGGGCGAGAACCCCCGGTTCGCGACCTCGGCCCTGCGCCGCTACACCCAGCACGATTTCGTCAAGCGCATCGATAGGGCCGGGATCGCCTGGCACGAGAAGACGCTGGGCCAGCTGTTCTGCAACGACAGCGCCAAGCAGATCGTCCGTATGCTGACCGACGACATGGCGGCGGCGGGCGTCGTCCTGAGCCTGAAGACCGGGGTGTCGCGGATCGAACGAGCCGGCGAGGGCTTCACGGCGATCCTGTCGGACGGATCGCAGGTTACGGCGGCGTCGCTGGTCGTGGCGACCGGAGGCAAGTCGATCCCCAAGATGGGGGCGACCGGCTGGGCCTATGAGGTGGCGCGGCAGTTCGACATTCGCGTCACCGAGACCCGACCGGCGCTGGTTCCCCTGACCTTCGAGGCGGGACTGCTGGAGACGCTGACGCCGCTGGCGGGGGTGGCGGTGGACGCCTCGGTCGCCTCGGCGCCCGAAGGGGCCAAGGCGCGCAAGGCCAGCTTCAACGAGGCGATGCTGTTCACGCATCGCGGTCTGTCGGGGCCGGCCATTCTGCAGATCAGCTCCTACTGGCGCGAGGGCGAGGCGGTGGTGGCCTCGATGGCGCCCGGCCGCGACGTGTTCGAGGAGTTGAAGGCGGCCAAGGCGTCGAACGGCAAACAGGCTGTGCATACGGCGCTGGGCCATATCGTGCCGCGCCGTCTGGCCGAGAGCCTATGCCACCGCGAAGGGGCGTCGGGCAATCTGGCGGACCTGTCGGACAAGGTGCTGCGGCGGCTGGATCAGGCGGTCAACGCCTGGGCGGTCAAGCCGGTGGGCTCCGAAGGTTACAGGACCGCCGAGGTGACTTTGGGCGGGGTCGATACGGCCGCGCTGGACCAGCAGACGATGCAGGCCAAGGCGGTTCCGGGGCTGTATTTCATCGGCGAGGCGGTCGATGTGACCGGCTGGCTGGGCGGCTATAATTTCCAGTGGGCCTGGTCGTCGGGCTGGGCCGCCGGGCAGGTCTGCTAGAATTTCGAGTGCAATCCGTGCGCTTTAGCCGGCGGGTCCGCTGGCAAAAACACCGTCTAATTCGTCTAATCTGTCTATTTCGGCGCGCGTTCTGGCGGGACGCGAAGATGTCAAAGACCGGGTCGCCATTCTAACCCGGTGCAGGACCATGAAAGGCGAGTGGTCGCTGGTCAGTCGTAAGCCGTGGTAAAATCTCGCAATCGTCGTCGCTGATAGGATGGCGGGGATGGCCCAAGCCCCCTGCGGCCCCGCGACGCATGGCGGCGGGCGGCGACGGCGCCTAGCTTGAAGAGGCGGAACGGGCCCCTCTGGCGTTCTCGCGGTCCGGCGTCCCCCTTCCTTGCGTCGGATCGTGCGACGCGATGTCGGACCGCACGGGCGTGTCGTTGCGGCGAAGCTTTCCCCTCCTGGCCTGTCGCATCGACCGCCCATTCTTTTTCGATCGGAGCCCGACATGCCCCTTCTGATGTGCCCCAACGACAACGCCGCGATGCAGACGCTGGAGCGCAACGGCGTTCAGTTCGACATGTGCCCCGAGTGCCGGGGCGTCTGGCTGGATCGCGGCGAGCTGGAAAAGCTGATGGCCGCCGCCGTCGAGGAGGGCCGCGCCACAGCCCCGGTCGCGCCCGCGCCGCAGGCCTATGCGCCGCCGCCTCAGCCCTATGCCCAGCCCCAGTCCCAACCTCAGGCCCAACCGTGGGGCGGCGGGGCGTCACAGCCGTATCGCGGCGACGATCGAGGCTATCGGAGCGACAAATACCGCGACGACCGGCATCGCGACGACGATTATCGCTACAAGAAAAAGAAGCGCGACAGCATCTTCGACATCTTCGACTGAGGCTGGCTAGGCCGCCAGACCCGCTTGCTGCATCAGGCCTCGCAACGCCGCGAGGTTTTGCGGCGCGGCGGTCAGGGCGGTGCGGACGTCGGGCGAGCGCAGCAGCTTGATGGCCTCAGCGCGGGCGCGGTCGGCGACGGGGCCGAGCGGGCCGGCTTCCCCGGTGGCCAGTTTCAGCAGGGCTGTCAGCTTTTGAGGCGCAGCCGCCTGGGCGCGGACGATCTGCGCGATCAGATGGGCGTCGGCCTCCAGATTGGCGCCGACCGCGCCGATAGCGTCCATGATCTGGGTCTGGTCGTGATCGGCCAGATGCGCGGCCTGAACCGAGCGTTGAAGCCGGGCCAGAGTGGCCAGCTTGTGCGAGGCGCTGGGGCCGCCCGGGACGGACTGGCGGATCTCGGTTTCGAAGCGCAGCGAGCCGATGCAGGCGCTGAGCCAGCGCGCGGCGGCGCGCTTGTTGGCTCCGCCGGTGACGTTCTCGCACAGGCGGGTCAGCTGCTCGGCCTCGACCAGAACCGTGGGGCAGGGGTTGACGTAGGCGCCGACGAAATCGGCCGTGACCAGGCTCTTGGAGCGTTCGACGAAGGCGATCTGGACCTCTTCCAGCGTCAGCAGACGACCGGCCGAGGCGGTCAGGGCCATGGCCAACAGGCGCAGGATGTCGATCTCTCCGACCGGATCGTGGGGGCGAAGGCGGCGCTGGCTGGTCAGTTCGCGGGTGACGAGACGGGCCAGGGACGCGGCCAGAAGCGGAAACTCGCCCGAGGCCAGATGCAGGCCCAGGCGCGCGGCCGGTCCCTCGACCTGCGGCATCATCAGGGCGAGGCGCGGGTCCATCCGCAACAGGGCGTCCATCTCCTCCGGCGCGACCATGCGCACGATGGCCGCCAGATTGGCGCCCTGGTCCAAGGACGGACCCAGAATCTCGGTCAGGTTGGTGCGCACGGCCAGCATTTCGGCGACGATCTGCTCGACCACCACCACGACCAGGGCGCGCGGCGGGCCGTCTGCGGGCGCGGCGTCCATCAGGTCCATCAGCACGGTCAGGCGATCGCGGGCGCCGCGCCGACCCTTCAGCGCGCCGGCGACCACCCCGCCCATGCGCAGCGCCCGATCCGGCGCGCCGGTCAGCCGATGCGCCAGATCGGCGATGGAGCGGTCGTCCAGCGCGGGGAACAGGCCGTCGCGTCCGGCCTTGCGCAGCCGGGCCATCGCCTGTTCGGTGAGCTTTTGGTAGTGGCGCACGACGCCGTGCACCTCCTGGCCCGTGGCCTGGCTTTCGGGGACTGCGACCTTCTGGATGGCGTGCTGAAGCTCGACCCCGGCCGCCTCCAGCCGTTCGGCCACATCGGGCCGATGCAGCAGTTCGAAGGCGGTCACGCCCTCGCGTTTCAGCCAGTCCTCCAGCACCCGGCCGATCAGCGCGCGGGCATGGGGCGAATAGAGTTCGGTCGGACTGCTGCAGGCCGGCGGGACCGCCTTGTCGGCGACCTTCTTCTTTCGCTCCTCCGGCGCGCCCAGCGTCAGGATGGTCAGGGAGCTGAACTCCATCGTCTCGGGGTCCAGCGTCTCCTTGGTCACGCGCGAGGCGATGGCGAGACGGTCCCGAAGCTGTTCCTCGGCGGTCTCGATGGCGTGTTTGCGGTCTTCGGTCGCGATCAGCAGCGTCCACGACGACGGGGCGCTCTTGCGGACATAGACTTCGTAATGGATCGGACCCGCCATGGGCCGATCCTGCATCCCAAGCCTTTAAGGCGAGGTTTTCGAAGGCGGAATGTTTCTGCCCGCGCCGGAGCGACGCGGTGCGCGCGTTGAAATGAGGCAGCGCCGTGACCATCTGGATGTCACCGAACCGCTTTCGGGTTGCAGGCGATTTTCATTCGAGCCGAAACGCCTTAGCCCTAATGTGACCGAGATCGAACGGTTACGCTTGCTGTGCGTTCTTGCTCGCGGGAACGTAAAGTTCAGGAGAAAACACCCTTGGCCAACATCACTCTGGTCGATGACGACGAGAACATCGTGGCGTCCGTTTCGCTGGCGCTGGAAAGCCATGGCCACAAGATCACCGCCTATCACGACGGGGCCTCGGGCCTGGCCGCGCTGGAATCCTCGCCGCCCGATCTGGCGATCCTGGACGTGAAGATGCCGCGCATGGACGGGATGGAGGTGCTGCGTCGCCTGCGCCAGACCTCGCAGATCCCGGTCATCATGCTGACGTCCAAGGACGAGGAGATCGACGAGATCCTGGGCTTCAACCTGGGCGCCGACGACTATATCCACAAACCCTTCAGCCAGCGTCTGCTGATCGAGCGGGTCAAGGCGCTGCTGCGCCGCACGGGCGCCGACGGCGGCGAACCGGAATCGGCGGCCGAGGTCTCGGGCCGGGCGATCAAGCGCGGCAAGCTGTCGATGGACCCGGCGCGCCACGAGTCGACCTGGGACGGCAAGCCCGTCAAGCTGACTGTGACAGAGTTCCTGCTGCTGCAGGCCCTGGCCCAGCGTCCGGGATTCGTGAAGAGCCGCGACAACCTGATGGACGCCGCCTACGACGACCAGGTCTATGTCGACGACCGCACCATCGACAGCCATGTGAAGCGGATGCGCAAGAAGTTCCGCGCCGTGGACAATGAGTTCGACGCGATCGAGACCCTGTATGGCGTCGGCTACCGCTACCGCGAGAGCTGAACCGGGCGGGCGAGAGCCCGACGAGGAGCCCCAGCGCCGGCCGTTGTTCCGCTTCGGCGGATCGCGGCTGGGCGGCTTCATCCTGGTGCTCAATCTGCTCAGCCTGCTGATCCTGTTCGGCGGGGCCCTGGCGATCAACGAATGGCGTCCAGGCCTGATCGAGGCGCGTCAGGAATCGCTGACGGTCCAGGCCGAGCTGCTGGCCAATGTGTTGCGCGAAGAAGGCGTGACGCGGGGCGAGCCGACGCCCGAACTGGACCCCATCCGCGCGTCGATCTGGCTGACCGACCGGTTCATTCCGGCGGGCCAGCGGGTGCGGCTGTATGATGTGAATGGCCTGTTGCTGGTCGACAGCTATCAGGTGACCGAGGCCATCGGCGGGCGGCCCCTGCCCGACGCGCAACCGGCGGGGACGGCGACCGAGGACGCCGCCAAGGCCAATCTGCTGTCAGAGCGCCGCGTCGCCCGCGCCGAAAGCGAACTGGCGGCCGAGGTGGCGGCGGCGCTGGACGGCTCGCCCCAATCGACCCTGCGTCGCAATGAATCCGGCGACCGCGTCGTCTCCGTGTCCATTCCCGTGCGCCATGTGCGTCAGGTGCTGGGCGTGCTGACCGTCGAATCCGGGGACG
Source organism: Brevundimonas sp. BT-123 (assembly GCF_026105875.1). Lineage (GTDB taxonomy): Bacteria > Pseudomonadota > Alphaproteobacteria > Caulobacterales > Caulobacteraceae > Brevundimonas. The sequence continues at coordinate 15,005 of NZ_JAOYTN010000018.1, forward strand.
TGGACGAAATCCTGGGCGCCCAGCGGCAGGCGCTGTTCCCGTTCGCCCTGGTGGCGCTGGGGGTCAATCTCTTGGGGTCGCTGCTGCTGCATCTGTTCGTGGCGCGGCCGATCATGCGGCTGTCGGCGGCGGCGGATCAGGTGAAGCTGCAGCGTGCGCGGGCCATCTCCCTGCCGGACCTCGAGGATCGCAAGGACGAGATCGGCGACCTCGCGCGGTCGCTGGAATCCATGACCGACACCCTGTCGACGCGGATGGACGCCATCGAACGGTTCGCGGCCGATGTGTCGCACGAGATCAAGAACCCCCTGACCTCGATCCGGTCGGCGCTGGAGACCCTGCCGCTGGTCAAGACCGATGCGCACCGCGAGAAGCTGACGGCGCTGTTGCAGCAGGACGTGCGTCGGCTGGACCGGCTGATCACCGACATCTCGAACGCCTCGCGGCTGGATGCGGAGTTGTCGCGCGATCGGCCGCGGCCGGTCGACCTGAACCGGCTGCTGGTCGATATCGTCGGCGTCTATGAGACGACGGCCAAGCCGGGCGACATTCCGGTCGTGCTGACGGCGCCCGAACAGGCCCTGCGGGTCATGGGGCGCGACGGGCCGCTGGGGCAGGTGTTCCGCAACCTGATCGACAACGCCCGCTCGTTCAGCCCCGCAGGCGGCGTGGTGCGGGTGACGCTGGAGGACATCGGGGACGATCTGCCGATCCGCGTGCGGGTCGAGGACCAGGGGCCAGGCATTCCGGCCGAGAACCTGGAGACAGTGTTCGAGCGGTTCTACACCTCTCGGCCCAAGGGGGCGGTGTTCGGCTCCAACTCGGGCCTCGGGCTGTCCATCGTGCGTCAGATCGTCGAGGCGCATGGCGGTCGCGTCCACGCCGAAAACAAGGCCGAAGGCGGGGCGCGGTTCGAGATCGTCTTCCCGGCGGTCGGCCGCTGGTCGTGAGCCCTGGCCAGCCGATCCACGCCACCACCGTCGCCGTGCGCCGTCGCGGGGCCTGGCAGGGTGTGATGATCCTGGGGCCGTCGGGCGCGGGCAAGAGCGATCTGGCGCTGCGGCTGATCGGGCGCGGCTGGCGGCTGGTCAGCGACGACTACACCCAGGTCTGGGCCTCCGACGGGGCCGTTCATGCGTCGGCGCCGGCCTCCATCGCCGGTCGGATCGAGGTGCGCGGCCTCGGAATCGTGGCCGCCAGAACACGCCCGGTCTGTCGCGTGGCGCTGGCCGTCGCCTGTATCGCGGAAGGGGTCGAACGGCTTCCGGAGCCGCAGACACAGGCTTTCGCGGGGGTCGATCTGCCCCTGCTGGCGCTGAATCCCCGACCCGCCTCGGCCGTCGATGTGGTCGCAGCGGCGTTGGAGACGCTTTGAAACCCCGAAAGACGGGTCTATGACACGCCCCTTGCGGTCCATAGAGGGCGGCGTCCGGCCTCCCTTGCCGGGCGGGGGAATGCCTGGGACGGTTCGGGGCGGGATGCGAGTGAAGTCCTCATGATCGGTCTGGTGATCGTCACCCACGGCGGGTTGGCGTCCGAGTTTCTCTCCGCCATGGAGCATGTGGTCGGCCCGCAGCGCGGCGTCGCGGCCATCTGCATCGGCCCGGAAGACGACATGGAGCGTCGGCGCCGCGATATCGTCGATGCGGCCGCGGCCGTGGACGACGGCGAAGGGGTCATCCTGCTGACCGACATGTTCGGCGGCACGCCGTCGAACCTGGCGATTTCGGTGATGGAACAGACGCGCGCCGAGGTGATCGCCGGGCTGAACCTGCCCATGCTGATCAAATTGGCCAGCGTGCGTGGGCGCGAGACGCTGGAATCCTGCGTCGCCCATGCGCAGGACGCCGGACGCAAATACATCTCCGTCGCGTCCTGGGTGCTCGCAGGCGAAAAATGACCGTCACCGCGACCCTGAACATCTGCAATACGCGCGGCCTACACGCCCGCGCCTCGGCCAAGTTCGTCAAACTGGCCTCCAGCTTCGAAAGCGAGATCCACGTCACCCGCGACGGCGTGACGGTGGACGCCCGCTCGATCATGGGCCTGCTGATGCTGGGCGCCGGCATCGGCTGCAGCATCGACGTGTCCGCCGAAGGGCCGGACGCCGAAGAGGCGATGGAGGCCCTGACCGACCTGGTCGCGAGCAAGTTCGACGAGGATCAGTAGAGGTCCGCCGTTACCTTCGAGGATATGCCTAAGCTCATAAGGCCGGCCGCGGGGCCAGACAGCGGCCGTTCCGACTCTTTGCTCGGGGGTGTGAAGCGGACATTCTCTGGGCTACCGTTCCCGAATGAATAGCGAGCGGCCCTCAAGGAAACTGTCGCGCTGGATCACCATGCCAATCGCACTGATTGTCACGGTGTTGCTCGCCAACTTACTCAACCGATCGGCGATAGAACGGCTTGATACGGCCCGGCAACACTTGTCCCTTGCGGGATATCCGGACGCTCAGTTGAACAAAGTTCAAATCCCGAGAAACATGACGCGCTGCAATGTCAGCCAAGTGCGTAGGAACAGAGGCTTTGCCTACGGTTGGGAGACCAAGACGCACGCTGGAGTTTTCTGCCTTCCGACAGACGGGCGACCCACTCGAATTCTTTTCAATTGATGTCCGCAATGGGTCGCGAGCAGTCTTCGCTTCGACACCAACTTTTGGACCTTCAAACCGCGGCTTGAGCCGATACCGTTATTGGCGAGCCTCCCAAGAATGACTGGGTCGGCCGCTACAGACCCAGCGCCCGTCGGATGTCGCGCCAGTCGACGTATTTGAAGTTCTGGGTGCCGATATCGTTGACGTCGTCCTGGATGACGACGAGGCCCTCGGGGAAGGGGCCGACCTGACCGCTGGCGGCCGCCAGGCCGTCGGTGCCGGTGACGCCGTCGACCGCGCCGTCCACGATCTTGAAGCGGCCCTTGTACTCGGGCGCCGGGCCGTCGATGCGCCAGACGGGGAAGGTGGAATCGCCCTGGCTGGAGGCGATCAGATAGCGGCCCGAGGCGTCGGCGATGGTGGTCAGGCCTTCGGCGTCGGCGACCAGGATGTCCTTGGCGATGGGCTGGATCAGGGTGCGGGCCGCGCCCGACGCCGGGTTCAGGCCATAGCGCCACAGGCCGACGTTCTCCTCGTTGATGTAGAGGGCGTCGGTGGCTTCGTCGGCGGCGCAGCCTTCGGAGATGGTGCCGATCTCGGCGCGGCGGACCAGACGCGCCGTGGGCTGGCCGGCGGCGTCCACGCCCAAGACGAACTGGCGCAGCTCGCCCTCGTGCCCGACCAGGATGGCGTGAACCTCGGCCCCGCGCCGCGCGAGGCAGAAGCCGTAGGGTTCGACCACGTCGGTGGCGACGGCGCCCCAATAGCGCACGCCGTTCTGGCCGGTCCCGGCCGGGTCAAAGGTGTAGAGGGAGATGCCGGTCTTGCCCGGCGTGCGGTCGCTGGCGCCCAGCACCACCTGCGGGCGGCCGCCGACTGACAGGCCCTCGACCACATCAACATTGTTCAGCAGGCCCTCGGGCAAGAACTGCAGGATCTGGCCGTCGAAGCCGTAGATGTAGAGGCCTGACTTCTTGTCCGTGCCGGCGACGAAGCCGGGCGTCTGGCGCCCCATGATCGTGACCGGGTTCGCTGAGGCCCAGACGGCGGGGTCGTCGGCGGCGTCCTGACCCGCCGTGCCGACCGACGGGGTTTCCAGCACGGCCATGACCGGGGCGCCCGGACCGACGAACCCTTCGCCCTCGCCCTGATAATCGACCTCGTGCGTGGCGCAGGCGGCGAGCAGGGCCAGGGCGGCGCAGGCGCTCAGCGAGCGGGCGAGGGAAGGGCGCATGTCGGTCTCCGGACGATCTGGACGCGTCCCTGTGGCCAAGCCGCTCGTGGGTCAACGGCGTGGGCGTGACGGTTCGGCGTCGGTTCGATGACTGATGTTCCGCCAAGGGATCAAGCGTCGCCGTTTCGTCGGAAAACCGCGAACTGCGCGTCGTGGAATCGTCGCGGTCGCGTCGCCGCAAAAGGTTAAGCGGCCCCTCCATCGGCTGAAGCGAAACGTCGCTCGCCGAAGGGGACCTGACATGAAACTGAACCTGCTGATGGGCGCCGCCTTGGCGCCGATGATCCTGGCGCCGCTGGCCATGCCCGCCCATGCCGATGTCGACGCCGTGGCCTCGGCGTCAGCTGCGGTCGCCGGCGACGTGATCTACGGCCGGGTGACCAACGCCGCCGGCGCGCCCCTGCCGGGCGCCGAGGTTCTGGTGCGCGGGACCAGCCAGCGGGCCGTGACCAACACCCAGGGCGAGTTCACCCTGCCGACCGCCAGCGGCGCCATGGTGCTGGAGGTCAACTATCTGGGCCTGCCCTCGACCAGCCAGACGGTCGTGACGACGCCGGGCGAAGACGCCAATGTCGCCATCGTGCTGGGCGCGCAGTCTGCGACCGACGTGGCCGACGTGATCGTGACCGGCGTGATCACCGACGGCGTCGCCCGTTCGCTGAACCAGCAGAAGAACGCCGACGGCACGGTCAACGTCCTGTCGGCCGACGCCATCGGCCGTTACCCCGACCCCAATGTCGCGGAATCGCTGCAGCGCGTTCAGGGCATCGCCATCCAGCGCGACCAGGGCGAAGGCCGCTACATCAATGTGCGCGGCGCGCCGGCCGCCTTCACCGCCGTGTCGGTGGACGGGGTCGCCATTCCGGCCGTGTCGCCGACGACCCGCGCGGTCGATCTGGACACCCTGCCGTCCGACATCGTCTCCAGCGTCGAGGTGTCCAAGACCCTGACGCCCGCCCAGGACGCCGATTCCATCGCCGGCGCCGTGGACATCAAGACCCGTTCGCCCTTCGACAAGCGCCGCCTGGCCGTCAGCGGCTATGCCGGCGGCAGCTACAACGACTACGGCGGCCAGGACTATCGTGCGGGCGCGAACGTCTCCAACGTCTTCGGCCCGGACCAGACCTTCGGCGCCCTGATGTCGGTCAGCTTCTCCGAGACCAACCGCCGGCCGGACAATGTCGAGAATGGCTGGGTCCTGATCAATCGCAACGCCGCGCAGGGCGGCGGCCAGATCTGGGGTCTGGAGAACACCCTGTTCAAGGACTACGAAACCGAACGGACCCGCAAGGCCGTGACCGGCGCGCTTGAATGGCGGCCCAGCGACGCGATCCGCCTGTGGGTCAAGGGCTCCTACGCCCAGTTCCGCGACGACGAGTTCCGCAACACGCTGAACTTCACCTATAGCGACGGCACGCTGCAGCCCGGCTCGACAGACACCAGCGCGACCTTCACCAACGCCCGCATCTACAAGCAACTGCGTCACCGCACCCAGGAGAACGACATCTCCACCGTGCAACTGGGCGGCGAGCAAACATTCGGCAACGGGGCGGTCTGGGACGCCGTCTTGTCGTTCGCCAACAGCAAACAGACCTATCCGCACCGCGACGAGCTGGTCTATCGCTCCAGCGCGACGACCCTGTCCTACAATACGGCCGACCACTATCAGCCGACCTATTCGCCCTTCAGCGAGCCGACCGGCTTCTATCTGAACCCCAACAACTACAGCTTCCGCGAAAACACCTTCCGCTCGAACACGACCGAGCAGGACGACGTGGCCTTCAAGACCAACCTCGAACTGCCGACCGTGATCGGTGGTCGCGAGGTGGAGCTGAAGTTCGGCGCCAAATACAGCACCCGCGACGTCACGGCCGACGAAGAGCGGTTCCGCGACCGGAGCGCGGCCGCCAGCTCCGGCGCCCTGGCGCCGCTGCTGAGCGATCGTCCGTCGCAGAACTACGACTACAACCTGGGCTTCAAGTTCGATGCGGGCCTGGTGACGGACTATTTCGATCGCGTCCGCGCGGGTTCGACCAACCCTGATCCGGCCGCCGGCGTGCGCCGCGTTCCGCAGTCGATCACGGCCGACTACACCGCCAAGGAAGATATCCTGGCAGGTTACGGCCAGGCCAAGTTCGATGTCGGCGCGACCAATGTGCTGGTCGGCCTGCGCGTTGAGAAGACCGACTTCGAAGGGGCGGCGACCAGCGTGGCCCTGTCCGGCGCCCAGAGCCCGGTCAAGGTCGATCGCGACCAGACCGACTTCTTCCCGAACCTGACGCTGCGCCATAGCTTCAGCGATCAGCTGGTCGGTCGTTTCGCCCTGACCCGCGCCATTTCGCGCCCGGACTATACCGACATCGTTCCGCGCGTTCTGGAAACCACCGACAGCGGCCGCACGACGGTCACGCGCGGCAATCCCGACCTGAAGCCGACCCTGTCGAACAACGTCGATCTGGGCCTGGAATACTATCTGCGGCCACTGGGCGTGATTTCGGCCAACGCCTTCTACAAGGACCTGTCGAACTACCGCTTCACCCTGGTGACGGACGGCGTGCCCTATGTCACCCCGACCAGCACGGTCGCCCAGGTCACCGAGGCCCGCAACGCCCGTGACGGCCATATCGCCGGCATCGAGTTCAACTGGCAGCAGACGTTCGACTTCCTGCCGGGCTGGGCGTCGGGCTTCGGCGTCTTCGCCAACTACACCCTGACGGATGCGGAGATCAAAACCAGCCGCGCCTTCGCCGGTCGCGACACCTTCGTTCTGCCGGGGCAGTCCGACGAGACCTATAACGCCGCCCTGTTTTACGAACGGTACGGCTTCAGCGCCCGGGTTTCCTACACGCATCGCAGCGACTTCCTGGAGGCGATCGACGCGACCAATCCCGGCAAGGACCTCTACGTCGAGGGGCGCGGCCAGCTGGACTTCACCGCCAGCTACGACTTCGGCAATGGGGTGGAAGTGTTCGGCGAGGCCAAGAACCTGACCGACAGCGCGGGCGTGCGCTACTACGGCGTCAAGGAGCGGACCTATGAGTACGAGAAGTTCGGCTACAACGTCTTCCTGGGCGTACGCTTCAAACTCTGAGCGCGCCGGTCAGACATGAACGAAGGGGCCGGGCGGCGACGTCCGGCCCTTTTTCGTGGTTTCCGCCTCTGCAATTGGTGGAAACGCGGCCCCATATGGGGTCCAGCGGTTGACCCGTGCGGGGTCGGCGCTAGTGTCCGCGCGCCTTTCCCCGCGCGCCAGAAGACCAGAGGATACCATGGCCGAAGCCACCGCCGCCTACGACGTCGTCATCATCGGCGGAGGCCCTGGCGGCTATAACGCCGCGATACGGGCGGGCCAGCTGGGCCTGAAGGTCGCCTGCGTGGAAATGCGTTCGACGCTGGGCGGCACCTGCCTGAACGTCGGCTGCATGCCGTCCAAGGCCCTGCTGCATGCGTCGGAACTGTGGAACGCCGCCAATACCGAGTTCGCCAAGATCGGCATCGAGGTCCAGCCCAAGCTGCACCTGGACCAGATGCACAAGGCCAAGGACGACAGCGTCACGGCCCTGACCAAGGGGATCGAGTTCCTGTTCAAGAAGAACAAGGCCGACTGGATCAAGGGCAAGGGCAAGATCGTCGGCAAGGGCAAGGTGGAAGTCACCGCCGCCGACGGCTCGGTCCAGACGCTGGACGCCAAGAACATCGTCATCGCCACCGGCTCGGAGCCGACCCCGCTGCCGGGCGTCGCCTTCGAAGACGGCAAGGTCATCGATTCCACCGGCGCCCTGTCGCTGCCGGCCGTGCCAAAGAAGCTGATCGTGGTCGGCGCCGGCATCATCGGCCTGGAGCTGGGTTCGGTCTGGCGCCGTCTGGGCGCCGAGGTGACGGTGGTCGAGTTCCTGGACCGGATCACGCCCGGCATGGACACCGAGGTCGCCACCGCCTTCCAGCGCACCCTGACCAAACAGGGCATGAGCTTCAAACTGGGCGCCAAGGTCACGGCCGCCAAGTCGGGCAAGGACGGGGTGGAACTGACCGTCGAGCCGTCGGCCGGCGGCGCCGCCGAGACGATCAAGGGCGACGTTGTGCTGGTCGCCATCGGCCGTCGTCCGTACACGGATGGTCTGGGGCTGGAGAGCGTCGGCGTGACGCCGGACAAGCGCGGCTTCATCGATCATGACCACTTCAAGGTCGCCGATGGTATCTGGGTGATCGGCGACGTGACCCACGGTCCGATGCTGGCCCACAAGGCGGAAGAAGACGCGGTCGCCGTGATCGACACCATCGCCGGCAAGTACGGCCACGTCGACTATGCGCTGGTGCCGAGCGTCGTCTACACCTTCCCCGAAGTGGCCTGGGTCGGTCAGACCGAGGACCAGCTGAAGGCGGCCGGCGTTCAGTACAAGAAGGGCAAATTCCCCTTCACCGCCAACAGCCGCGCCAAGATCAATCACGAGACCGACGGCTTCGTGAAGGTTCTGGCCGACGCCGCGACTGACAAGGTTCTGGGCGTCCACATCATGGGCCCGCAGGCCGGCGAAATGATCCACGAGGCCGCCATCACCATGAGCTTCGGCGGCGCGTCGGAAGACATCGCCCGCACCTGCCACGCCCACCCGACCCGTTCGGAAGCCGTCCGTCAGGCGGCCATGGATGTCGAAGGCTGGATGATGCAGGCCTGATTTTGATGATCCTCCCCCGCCTTAGCGGGGGAGGGGGACCGCGAAGCGGTGGAGGGGGCGAATACGTCTCCGCCGTCGATGCCAGGTTTGCCGTCGCCACCTAATCGATGTGTGCGGCGTCCGCCCCCTCCACCATGCTGCGCATGGTCCCCCTCCCCCGTTTCGCTGCGCTGCCCGGGGGAGGATTTTCAGGCCAGACCCTTCAGCCGGTACAGCGCCTCCAGCGCCTCGCGCGGGGTCAGGTCGTCAGGATCGACGTCGCGAAGGGCCAGTTCCACGGGCGAGGGACCGCGCCTCGGCTCCGGCTCGGCGACGGCGAACAGGGGAAGGTCGTCCAGGCGGGCGGCGGCGGCCTTTTCGCCTTCCAGCCGGTTCAGCACCGAGCGGGCGCGGGCGACGACGGAGGCAGGGACGCCGGCCAGTTTTGCGACCTGGACACCGTAGGAGCGGTCGGCCGCGCCAGGCGCCGCCTCGTGCAGGAAGACCAGTTCGCCGTTCCATTCGCGCGCGACCATGGACAGGTTGCAGACGTGGTCCAGCCGCGTCTCCAGCTGGGCCAGCTCGTGGTAATGGGTGGCGAACAGGGTGCGCGCCCGGTTGGTCTCGTGCAGGGCCTCGGCCGTGGCCCAGGCGATGGCCAGACCGTCATAGGTGGCGGTGCCGCGCCCGATCTCGTCCAGAACGACGAAGCTGTGCGGCGTGGCCTGGGTCAGGATGGCGGCGGTCTCGACCATCTCCATCATGAAGGTGGAGCGGCCACGGGCCAGGTCGTCGCCGGCGCCGACACGGCTGAACAGCCGGTCCACCACGCCCAGCCGCATCGAGCGGGCAGGCACGAAGGCGCCGGCCTGGGCCAGGATCACCAGAAGCGCGTTCTGGCGCAGGAAGGTCGATTTACCCGCCATGTTCGGCCCGGTGACGATGGCGAGGCGCGATCCGTCCTGACCCGACCCGTCCAGCCGGGCGTTGTTGGGGGTGTAGGGATCGCCGCCCGCCTTGACCGCCGCCTCCACGACGGGGTGGCGGCCGGCCTCGACGCAGAAGGTCAGGGTGTCGTCCACGATGGGGCGGGTCGCGCCGACTTCCTGGGCCCATTCGGCGAGGGCGGCGTGGGCGTCCAGTTCGGCGAGCGCCTCGGCGACGGCCTGCAGCGGCTGGGCCAGGCGGGCGGCCTCGCGTCGCCAGCCCTCGAAGGTCTCGCTCTCGATGGCCAGGGCGCGATGCCCAGCCTGGCTGATCTTGGCGTCCAGTTCCGACAGTTCGACGGTGGTGAAACGGACCTGGTTCGCCAAGGTCTGGCGATGGATGAAGGGGCTGTCGGGACCGGCGCGCAGCAAGGCTTCGGCGGCCTTGGCGCTGGTTTCGAGGAAATAGCCCAGGACGGCGTTGTGCTTGATCTTGAACGGCACGCCGGACTCGGCGACGGCGCGGGCCTCCAGATCGGCGACGACGCGGCGACTGTCGTCGCGCAGGGTGCGGGCGGCGTCCAGTTCGGGGCGATAGTCGGGGCGCACATAGCCGCCGTCGCGCGCCAGATGGGACGGCTCGTCCACCAGGCCGTCGATCAGGTCGGCCTTCAGCCGCGAAACGTCGGGCGACAGGGTCAGGCGGTCCAGCGCCGAGGCGATGCGGCGCGGCTGGCCGGTCAGGGGATCGACCTGACCCACGAACAGCCCTGCGACGCCCTCGGCGATCGACAGGCCGGTGCGCACGGCGGCCAGGTCGCGCGGGCCGCCCCGACCCAGCGCCAATCGCCCGACGGCGCGGGCGATGTCGGACGAGGCCTTCAACGCGTCGCGCAGGTCGCGGCGCAGATCGCGGCGCTCCAAGAGCCATTCGACGGCGTCGAGCTGTTCGTTGATAGCCAGGGGATCGCGCAAGGGCCGGGCGATGCGTTCGGCCAGGGCCCGGGCGCCGCCCGAGGTGACGGTGCGGTCGATGCAGGCCAGCAGGCTGCCCTCGCGCTCGCCGCGCTGGGTGCGGTCGATCTCAAGGCTGGCGCGGGTCGCCGGGTCGATGGCCAGAAAGCCGCTTTCGCCCAGCCGGCGCGGCGGGGCCAGGGCGGGGACCTTGCCGGCCTGGGTCGTTTCCAGATAGGCGGCGATCAGACCCAGCGCCGAGACCTCGGCCTCCTCGAAGGCGCCGAAGCCGTCGAGCGCCGAGACGCCGTACAGCCGTTCGACGCGGGCGCGCGCGGCCTGGGGTTCGGCGATGGCCGAGGCCAGCGCCTGCACCACGCCGCCCGAGCCGTCCAGGGCGTCGCGGGTGGCTTCGTCCGAATACATCCGGTCGGTGACCAGAACTTCGGACGGGCGGAAGGCGGCCAGGGCCGCGCCCAGGTCTTCGATAGAGCAGGCGACGCTGTCGACCGCGCCGGACGACAGTTCGACCACGGCGACGGCCGCCCGACCTTTACGCACCGCGACCGCCGCCAGACGGTTGGCGCCGCGCGCGTCCAGCAGGCTGTCTTCGGTCAGGGTGCCGGGCGTCACGACCCGCACCACGCCGCGATGCACCACGGCCTTGCCGCCGCGCTTCTTGGCCTCCGCCGGGTCTTCCAGCTGTTCGCAGATGGCGACCTTGTGGCCGATACGGATCAGGCGCGCGAGATAGCCCTCCATCGCATGGACCGGCACGCCGGCCATCGGGATGTCCTCGCCTTGATGCTTGCCGCGCTTGGTCAGGGTGATGCCGAGCGCGGCCGCCGCGACCTCGGCGTCCTTGAAGAACAGCTCGTAGAAGTCGCCCATGCGGAAGAACAGGATGGCGTCCGGCTGGCCCGCCTTGGCCGTCAGATATTGCGCCATGAACGGCGTCGCGCCTTCCAGCGAGGCGGCGATTTCCGGGGGGTGGGAGACGGGCGCATTCATGTGGCTGCAGGGTGACGGATCGCGCCCGGCGGCTCAAGGCCGTTGACCGGCTCTTGCACAGGCTTGTCGGCCCTGCGATAGGCCGCGTCAGGCGGTTAAGGGAACACGGTGTGACGCCGTGGCTGTGCCCGCAACTGTAGGCGGCGAGAGCGTCGTCCGTCCGGGGTTTCAATCCCGGCGCCACTGGGAAGCTGGGAAGGCGAGGACGGCGGTTTACGACCCGCAAGCCAGGAGACCTGGCCGCCGACGTCGCTCGCTCCTGTCCGGGACCAGACAGCAGCGCGGTTTCTCCGTGGAAGCGACCCGACCTTGCGCCGTCCAGACCTGAAGCGGTCTGGCGGGTCGGTTCGCTCATGACGGTCTCTCGCGCGCATTCGCGGGACCGAACACGGGGTATCGCTCAATGAAGCGTTCCATTCTTCTTTCGACGGCCGCGATTGCGGCCGCTTTCGCCGCGCCTGCCTCTGCCGAGGACGCGACCCAGCTGGACGAGGTCATCGTCACCGCCACCCGCATCCCAGCCATCGTCGCCGACACGCCCGGCGCCCGCGTCATCGACGGCAAGACCATCGCGCAGCGCGGCGCGATCTTCGCCGCCGACATCCTGGCCGATGTGCCGGGTCTTTCGGTGACGCGCTCGGGCGCCTTCGGCGGCGTGGCCCAGGTGCGGATGCGCGGGGCGACGCCCGGCAAGACCCTGGTCTTGGTCGACGGCGCGCCGGTCAACGATTCGGCCGAGCCGAACGGCGCCTATGACTTCTCCAGCTTCGAACTGGCCGATATCGCGCGGATCGAAGTGCTGAGCGGCCCGCAGTCGTCGCTGTGGGGCTCTGACGCCATCGGCGGGGTGATTTCGTTCACGACGCAAGAGATCGAGGGCCTGCGCGCCGAGGCCGAGGCCGGCAGCTTCGACACCGTGCGGGGCCGCGTGTCCGCTGGGGTCGCCAACGAGACCTATGCCTTCAGCGCCTATGCGTCGCGCTTCGACACCGACGGGATTTCGGCGGCGGACGAGGCGGACGGCAACACCGAGGCCGACGGGTTCCGCAGCACGACGCTCGGCGCCAAGGGGCGATATGTCCTGTCCGATGCGGTCAAGGTCGATGGATCGGTACGCTGGAACAAATCCAAGGCCGATATCGACGGCTTCCCGGCGCCGAACTTTACTCTGGCCGACACCGACGACACCCAGGAAAGCGAGCAATGGTCGGGCTTTGGCCGGGTGACGGCAAAGGCGTTCGGCCTGACGCATCAGTTCAGCGTTTCGGCGTCGGACCTGGATCGCAGCTCGGTCAGCGGCGGCTTCGGCTCGACCTTCACCGGCGACCGTCAGGCCTATCGCTGGCAGGCGAACGGCCAGGCGCAGGACATCGACTATGCGTTCGGCGTGGAGCGGAACGAGGCCTCGGCGGCCCTGTCGTCGGGCCTGTCGCGCGACCTGTCGATCACTTCGGTATTCGGCGTGGCTCAATACAATGTCGGCGCGCTGAACCTGACCGGCGGACTGCGTTATGACGACACCGACGATTTCGGCTCCAAGATGACGGGGCGGGTGTCGGCGGCCTACGACCTGGCCGGGGGCTTCATCCTGTCGGGCGCCTACGGCACGGGCTTCAAGTCCCCGACGGTCAGCCAGGCGGTCTGCGACTTCTGCTTTGCGCCGCGGCCCTATCCCGAGCTGAAGCCGGAAACGGCCGACAGCGTCGAGATCGCCCTGGGCTGGGCGTCGGCCGACGGTCGGTTCGACGGGCGGGCGACCCTTTATCGCCTGAACGTCGAGGACCAGATCACCTATTCGGCCGGTCGCTACATCAACGTAGCCAAGACGCGATCGGACGGGTTCGAGCTGGAAGGCCGCGCCTTGCTGGGCGGCGGGCTCGACCTGACGCTGGCCTATGCCTGGACTGACGCGACGGATCGCACGACGGGCGCGCGCCTGCTGCGCGTGCCGGAACATGCGGGCTCGGCGACCCTGGGCTGGACGGGCGACCGTCTGTCCGGTGCGCTGACGGTGCGGGCGGAAGGCGATCAGGACGATTCGGGCGGCTTCTCGATCGTGGCGCGCGACGGTTTCGTCACCGCCAATTTGAACGCGGCCTATGAACTGACCGGCCAGGTCACACTGACGGCGCGGATCGAAAACCTGGGCGACGAACACTATCAGCAGGTGTTCGGATACGGCGAGCCGGGACGGTCCGGCTATGTCGGGATCAGGCTGCGCTACTGATCCGGGCGCGGGCGTCGGCGGTGAAGGCCGCCGGCGCCTCGAGCGCCAAAGCCGCCCAGTCCAGATTGGGACAGGGGGCGTGGGCGGCGGCCAGGATGGCGCGCAGTTCGGCGGCGGAGGCGACGCTGGCCACGACCTTGTCGACACCGGGCAGGGCCAGGGCGTAACCCAAGGCCGCCTGCATCGGATCGCAACGCTGCTCGGCCAGACGCCGGCGCGTGCGCGACAGGGCCTGGGCATGACTGGCCAGTTCGGCCGGCAGATCGTCGCCGCCGGCGAACAGCAGGCCGCCGGCGAAGACCGAAGACAGGTGGACCGAGGCGCCCGTGTCGGCAATGGCTTCCAGAACGCCGTCCTGGGCCGCGCGCTGATCCAGCAGACTGCACGGCACCTGCACCACGTCGGCCTCCAGGCGGCGGGCCAGAAGCGCGGGACCGTCCTCGATCGTGGCGCAAAAACCGATGCGACGGAACAGGCCGCGGTCCTTAAGGCTGCGGGCGCGGTCCCACAGGGCGCGGCCTTCGGCGCCGGCCAGATCGGCGGCGTTGGAAATCAGCAGAACATCGCCGCGCGGCAGGCCCATCCGCTCCAGCGAGCGGCGAGCGCGGGCCTCGACCCGGTCCAGACCTTCGGTGAGCGCAACGGTGCGGACCGTGACCTGGAAAGGCGAGGGGAAGGGCCAGGCCTGACCCAGCAGGCGTTCGCCGTCGCCCTCGGGCCGGGTGGCGATCAGCTTGACCCCGGCGTCGGCCCCGGTTTGCAGCAGGAAACGCATGGCTTCTTCGCGAGCGCCGGAGGGCGCGCTCATGAAGGCGCCGGGCGCGCGCTCGGGCTCGGTCACCACGGCGAGGGCCAGGCGATGGATGGGCGACGACGCCGAAGGTGTGGCGGGGGAATACGACACGCCCGACACTATGATCGCCAATGCTTAAGGGACGCTGAGCGAGACCTTAAGCGAACCCTACTTATCCACCGCTGATACGCGCACTGAGGCGAAAATCAGGCGTCGGCGTCAGGCTGCACGTCGGGGTGGGCCGAGGCGAAGGCGGGGTGGGCCAGGGCGGTCTGTTCGACCGCCAGCAGACGCGTCCAGGACGACAGGTCCATGTTGAAGCGTCGCGCCGAATACATCTGTGGAATCAAATAACAATCGACCAAGGTCGGGGCGTCGCCGAAGCTCCATCCGGCGCCGTGGCGGGCGATTAGCGCCTCCAGCGCGTCGAAGCCCGGCGCGATCCACTGGGCCGCCCAGGCGTCCACGGCGGCCTGATCGGCGTTGAACTCAGACCGGATGGCCTTCAACACGCGCAGATTATTGAGCGGATGAATGTCGCAGCCGATCAGCGCGGCCATGGCGCGCACGGTCGCCCGGTCGCTCGCCCCCTTTGGCAGCAGAGCCGGGTCGGGGCGGGTTTCCTCCAGCCATTCCAGAATGGCCGGGCTTTGGGTCAGAACCAGATCGCCATCCTGAAGCGCGGGGACCATGCCCTGCGGGTTCAGCGCCACATAGTCGGCCGCCTTCTGCTCGCCCTTGCGCAGGTCGTGCGCGGCGTTGTCGTAGGTGATCCCCTTCAGGTTCAGGGCGATGCGGACCCGGTAGCTGGCGCCCGAGCGCCAATAGCCGTGCAGGATCATGGCTGGATCTCGAAGCTGAGCGTCTCCAGACCGTCGATGGTGACGACCACGCGGTCGCCCGCCTGAACCGGACCGACGCCGGACGGGGTGCCGGTGAAGACCAGATCCCCGGGTTGCAGCGACCACAGGGCGGCGGCGGCCGCGATGATCCGGTCGGGGTTCAGGATCATGTCGTTCAGGACGCTGTCCTGTCTGGTTTCGCCATTGACGCTCAGGCGAATGGCGCCATCGGGCGAAGGCAGGGCGCCCAGGGTGATGGGCCCGCAGGGCGCGGACTGATCGAACCCCTTGGCGGCGTCCCAGGGCCGGCCGGTCTTTTTGGCCTCGGCCTGAAGATCACGGCGGGTCAGGTCGCAGCCGACGGCCCAGCCGATAATGGCGACTCCGCCGTCTTCACTCGGCCCGATCGCGGCGACCAGTTCGGCCTCGTAGTGCAGGTTTGCGGTCGCAGACGGATAGGACGGGTTTGCGCCGTCCGACACGATGGCGTCGCCCGGCTTGGTGAAGAAGAAGGGCGTCTGCTTGTCGGGGTCCGACCCCATTTCGCGCGCATGGGCGGCGTAGTTCTGGCCCACGCACAGGATGCGGCGAACGGGGAACCGCTGGTCCGATCCGACGATCGGCAAGGACGGGGCGGGGCGGGGCGCGAACAGCCATTGGGTCATGGCGACCGTTCTAGTGCGGCGAAAAGCCCGTGGCGAGAGGCGCACGCCCGACCCACCTAAAGGAACCTCGTTGCGCATGTGGCGTTGCAACACGGGGTTCTCTATTCTACCGCCAAGCTTTCAACGGAGCGCGCACCATGGCCACCACCAAGGCCCGAGAAGACATCAAGGCCGACCTGAAGACCCTCAAGGAGGATCTGAAGACCGGCGCCCGCGAAGAGACCCAGCGCCTGCGCGACAAGGCCGCCGAGGCCGAAGCCAAGCTGCGCGCCAAGAGCGACGAAGTCCGCGAGCAGGCCCGCAACTATTATGACGAGGCCCGCGTGAAGGGTCGCGAATATTACGACGACGCCGCCGAACGCTTCGACGAGGCGCAACGCTATGTCGTCGAGCGCGTGCAGGAGCGTCCGCTGCAATCGACCGCCGTGGCGCTCGGCGTCGGCGTCATCCTCGGCATGCTGCTGGCCGGCCGCCGTCGCTGATGTTCAAGGGCATCGTCAAAAAACTGGTGGCGACGGCTGTCGTCGCCGCCAGCGCGTTCCTGGCCGTCGTCTTCCTGGGCGTGGCCATCTTCTATGCGCTCAGCCTGACGCTGACGCCGCTCGGCGCGGCGGCGGTGACCTTCGGCCTGTTCGCGCTCGTCGCCCTGATCGTGACCCTGGTCTTCCTGAAGGGCGGCAAGCACGATGACGCCGAAGAGGAAGACGAGCCGGAAGGCCTGCTGGGCAAAGTGATCCACATTGTTCGCGAGCGGCCGATCGTCGGCGCGGTGGGCGGTCTGGGCGCCGCCTTTCTGCTGCTGCGCAATCCGGCTCTGGCGGCGATCGTCGCCAGCATGGTGGCGGATCGCAAGATGGACCAAGGCGGCTATTCGCGTCGTCGCCGTCGATAGACGGGGAACGGTCCGCTCAGCTTGACGTTGATCAAGCACACCGACGAACGGCTCTCGGGTCGCCGACGGCAACATCAACTCAGGAGAGCTAAACCCATGATGCGCTGGGCAATTATCTTCCTCGTCGTGGCCTTGGTCGCGGCTGTGCTGGGCTTCGGCGGCATTGCGAACTTCTCGTTCGAGATCGCCAAGTTCGTCGCCGTCGTCGCGATCATCCTGTTCGTCATCGCTCTGGTGGCCGGCGGACTACGTGGACGGGGATCGCCGCGACTATAGGCTTGCGGCCATAAGATCGAGAGAGGGGCGGGGCTCAGGTTCCGCCCTTTTTTGTGCCCGATCGTGAGTAAAAAAGAACTTTACATCACAAAGTTTGCAGGTGATGCTATCTCATCGGTTCGAGGAGGAGAGCATCATGACCCGCGAGACCCAAGCCATTCAGGACGACATCGCCTATCTGCGCGGTCTGGCGCACGAGGGGCGGCATGCGCCTCTTCTGGCCGGCCCGATCCTGGTGACGGCCGGCATCGTGTTCGGAACCACCAGTCTGATCCAATGGGCCATCCAGTCCGGGCTCGTGCGCCTCAATCCCTGGTCCCAGCTGTGGGTTTGGATCGTCGCCGCGGTGGTGTTCGCCGTCGCCCTGACTTTCCTGATCGGCCGCATCAAGTCAAAGCCCGGCGTCAACTCGGCCGGCAACAAGGCGGTCAGCGCGGCGTGGGAGGGCGTGGGTTACGGGATCTTCGTCACCTGGCTGGCGCTTGTCGCTCTGTCCTTCAAGACCGGCCAGTGGTCCTGGATGGCGGTAATGCCGACGGTAGTCCTGGTCGCCTATGGCTCCGCCTGGATGATCGGCGCGGCCATGACCAAAACGCGCTGGATGTCCTTTACGGCCTTGGCTTCCTACGTCGGCGCCGTCGCCGTCGCCTGGTTCATGGGCAGCGCCACGATCTATCCTGTCTTCGCCGTGATCCTGTTGGCCGTGGCGCTGGTCCCGGGCATCGTCCTGATGCGTCAGGAACCGTCGGAGGTGGTCTGAGCATGGCCGACGACTTCGACATCAGCCGGATCGACGACGTCATTCACGGGCGCATCCGGCTGGGGATCATGGCCTATCTGTCCGGGGCCGGATCGGCCGACTTCACCACGCTGAAGACCCGATTGCAGACGACGGACGGCAATCTGTCGGTCCATCTGCGAAAGCTGGAAGAGGCGGGGTTCGTCGCCGTCTCCAAGAGTTTCAACGGTCGCAAGCCGCTGACGGAGGCCAGTCTGACCGATCAGGGACGCGACGCCTTCGTCGCCTATCTGGATGCGATGGCGGGCCTGCTGCCAGAGCGGTGAAGATGGGCTAGAAGCGCGGTCATGACCGACCGCCTTCACGCCTTCGAGGCCATCGACAACTTTCGGGACTATGGCGACTACGCCACGGCGGCCGGGCGGCGCGTGAAGCCCGGCCGTCTGCTGCGTTCGGCCCACCACGCGCGGGCCAGCGAGGCGGACCTTGAGCGGCTGAAGGCGCTGGACATCGGGGTCGTAGTCGATCTGCGCCGCCCCGGCGAGCGCCGCGATCAGCCGTCGCGCCGGCCAGAAGGCTTCAGCGGGCAGGTCATCGAAGGCGGCGTGGACGACGGCGCCGAGGCGCCGCACCTCACCTTTCTGAAGACCGCCGATCTGACGCCGGACTCCGGGCGGCGCTTCATGACACAGACCTATCGCAGCCTGCCGTTCGACCCGTCGCATCAGGACGTGTTCGGCCGCTATTTCCAGGCCCTGGTGGATCAAGACCGGGCCGTGGTGATCCATTGCGCGGCGGGCAAGGACCGGACGGGGTTTCTCGCCGCCCTGACCCACCATCTGCTGGGCGTGTCGCGCGACGACATGGTCGAGGACTATCTGCTGACCAACACCGCCGTCGATCTGGCGGGCCGCGCGCCGGGGATCGCCAAACAGTTGCGCAAGATGACGGGTCGGGTTGCGTCGCACGACGCGATCGTGGCCTTCCTAGGGGTCGAGGCCGCCTATCTCGACGCCGCCTTCGCCGAGGTCGAGGCGCGGCACGGATCGGTGGACGCCTATCTGAAAGAGGCGCTGGGCGTCGATACGGCGCGTCGCAATCGGATCGTGGAGCGGCTGACCGCGTGAGCGAGGTTTTCAGCCACACCGTCACGCGCGACGCGCTCTGGGTCGATCCGGTCGAAGTGGCGGCGGGTCTCGGCGGCGGCGACGGCGCCTTGGCCCTGCTGTCTGACGGCGGGCCGGGCGGCCGGTGGTCCCACGTCGCCCAGGCGCCGGACGTGGTCCGGGTCGGCCCGGTGGATGACGCCGCGCCGTTCGAGGCGCTGCGGGATCCGCTGTTTGCCACCGGGGTCGTCGGTCTGGCCGCCTATGACGCGGGCGCCCGGCCGGCCACCGGACCGCGCGAGACGGTCTGGCCCGACCTGATGCTGGCGCGCTATCCCGCCATGCTGAGTTTTGATCATCTTGAGCGCTCGGTGTGCGCCACGGGAAGAGGTGCGACGGCGGAGCAGGCGACAGCGGCGGCCGAGCGGGCCCTGACCTGGCTGGCGACGGCCGCGCGGGTCGTGACGCCCTCTGCGCCGGCCGACCGGTTTGAGGCCGAGGCGCCGGCGAGCGCCTACCGCGACGCGGTCGCGGATGTGGTGGAGCGCATCGGGGCGGGGGAGCTGTTTCAGGCCAATATCGCCCGGGCCTGGTTCGGGGAACTGAGCCCCGGCCGCGATCCATTCGAGGTGTTCCTGCGGCTGCAAAAGGAGCGGGCGTCGCCGTTCGGGGCCTATTGGCGGATCGGGGATCGGGCGCTGGTGTCGAACTCCCCCGAACTGTTTCTCGCCTTCGATCCCGCCAGCCGCCGCATCGAGGCGCGCCCAATCAAGGGCACGCGCGCGCGTGCGAGCGACCCCGATCATGACCAAGCTCTGGCGAGCGAGCTTCGGGCCAGCCTGAAGGATCGGGCGGAAAACCTGATGATCGTGGACCTGATGCGCAACGATCTGGCGCGCGTGTCACGGCCCGGATCGGTCCAGGTGGAGACGCTGTTCGAAGTCGAACACCACCCGACGGTGCATCATCTGGTCTCGACCGTGACGGGTGAGGCCCAGCCCGCAGCGGGTCCAGCCGACTTGCTTGAGGCGACCTTCCCGCCCGGCTCGATCACCGGTGCGCCCAAACATCAGGCGATGAAGGTGATCGCCGTGCACGAACCGCCGCGTGGGCCCTGGTGCGGGTCGTTGTTCCTGATCGCGGACGGCGGCGCCCTGACCGCATCGGTCTTGATCCGAACCGCCGGTTTCGAACGGAAAGACGGCGTCTGGAACTATCGTACCCTCGCCGGCGCCGGCATCGTCGCCGACAGCGATCCGGCCGCCGAAGAGGCGGAAACGGACGTCAAGATTTCAGCGATGCGACAGGCGTTGGTGGGCGGCTGAGATCAACAGTTGCTGCAGGTGATGACGTCCACTGTGCGGGGTCGCAGATAGGACATGCGGCTAAACTTGGTCACATAGGGCGCGACCTGATCGAAGGGCGAGCTGTAGTCGTAGAAGGCTTCGGCCACGATAACGGACTCACCATCTTCCAGCATGTCCGAAGGAATTTTCGCTTCGGCGACGGTCAGTTTTGATGTGACGCCCTTACCGACACTCCAGTCCACCTTGTAGGTCGTGGCGTTGACGCGGGTTACGCTGCTGACGCGCTGGGTCAGGGGCGTGGCGGCAAAGGGCGCCATGATCAGGTCGCCGATCGCGAAGACGTCCGTCAGATCGGTCTTGGTCACGCTGTCGCTTTGGGACACCAGGTCGGCGACCATGGACGAGACGTGGCCCGTGCGCTTGAGAGCCATATAGCCCTGACAGAACTCCACCATGCCGAAGTAGAACAGGATCAGGATCGGCGCGAGGAAGGCGAACTCGACCGCAGCCACACCTCGAACGTCGCGCCGAAGCGCACGAACATGCGAGCAGAAACGATCCAGAACGCGCCTCATTGCCACGGCTCGTTACGGAAGGCGGTCGTCGCGGTCATCAACACCTTGCCCGGACCGACGCGCGAAACGGCCTGGCTCAGCAAGGGCGTGACCAGCGGATGGGTGTACCAGACGCGAACGAGGATCAACGAGCCTGGCTGACCACCGTCGTAGGTGGTCTTGGAGGGGTCCATGGCGTTGTCGGCGATGGGGTCCGGCACGTTCGGGGATGAAAACTTCGGTATGACGCGCACGTCCACCGTCATTCGGTTCGCGCAGTCAGACTTGAAAACCACCATCTTGTCGCAGACCTGGGTCTTGAACTTCTCCTTGTCGAAGTTCTGGTCCTTGGCCTGACCCGTGCGGATCAGCCGGCCGCTTTCCATCGTCGCCGTCTCCAGCACCGAGTCCAGCACGAAGACGACGCCCAGCTCCAGGATGGAGAAGATCATCAGGAAGAAGGGGATGGCGACCATGGCGAATTCCACGGCGGCCGCGCCTTCGCGCCTGCGCTTCGAGCGCACCGAGCGTGGCGGCGATGATCTCAGGGGGGGCATCAGCCGAAGTCAGGGCGCGGTGGGCGCCGCGGCGGCGGCCGACGTGGATAAGGATCGGACGCTGGGCGTGCAGGAGGCGCCGCAGGCCATCTCCGTGGCCTGGGCTCCGCGCCAGACCCGAACCGAACCGGTCGAGCCGCCAGTGACCACGACCTCGCGCTGGAACAAGGTGCGACCGACGCCATCGACAGCGACGACTTCGGTGACGCCATAACCCTTGCCGACGATGAACATGGTGTTGGCGTCCACCAGCGAGACATCGGCGATCTGGGGGTTGCCGACGATGATGGAGGCTGCGGCGCCGCGAAGCTGAACGCGCGCCGAGCGATCGATTTCGACGTTCAGCGCGCCGTCCTGGGCGCTGGCGACGACGGGGGAGACGATGAGGGCGGCGGCGATCAGGAAGGACGGGATGCGAGACATCGGCGGCTCTTGATAGTGGCGCGTGTGAACGCGGACGCGCACATGATGCAGCCGTGATCCTCAACAAAGGCTGAAGCGCTGGTATGAGAATTTTCTTTGGTAAATCTGTGCGTAACCAAACCTCGTGACTCAGATTTAACGGGCCTCGTGCATTTTGATCCTGCGTTTGGGGGTCAAGCGGGCTACCGGCTCCCCCCGCCAAGTTGCTCGCTAGACCATTTGAAAAAGGAACTCCCATGACCAAGTTCATCTCGCGCTTCGCCAAAGACGAATCGGGCGCCACCGCCATCGAATACGGCCTGATCGCCGCCCTGGTCGCCGTCGCCCTGATCACCATTCTGACCACGATGAGCGGCAAGCTCAGCCAGACCTTCCAGAAGGTTTCGACCTCGCTGGACAACGCCAGCAAGTAAACCTCGCCAGAGCTTTACAGGAAGGGCCGGGACGCAAGTCCCGGCCCTTTTCGCATTGTGGAAACCCAACCTTAAGTCCTGTCGAACAAGATGCCGGTCATGGATATTCTGCTGCTCACCCTGCTCGGCGTCTTTCCGGCCCTGGTCATCGTCGGCGGTCTGCACGACCTGATCACCATGAAGATCCCGAACTGGATCTCGCTGGCCCTGATCGGAGCCTTCTTCCCCATCGCCTTTCTGATCGGCGCTGCGCCGATGGATGTCGCCATCCATGTCGGCATCGGGTTCGCGGCCTTGCTGGTCGGCATGGGCATGTTCGCCGCCGGCTGGATCGGTGGCGGCGACGCCAAGCTGCTGGCCGCCAGCTGTCTGTGGATGGGGATGAGCGGCGTCGCGCCCTTCTTGATCTACACCGGCATCGCGGGCGGGGCCTTCTGCCTGCTGCTGATGACCGCGCGTCAGTATTTTCCGATGGTCGCCCCGTCGGTGTCGCAGGGCTGGGTCATCAACCTGATGCAGCCCAAGGGCGATATTCCTTACGGCGTCGCCATCGCCATCGGCGCCCTGCTGGCCCTGCCCGAGAGCGGGCTGCTGCTGACCTTTGCCTCCGGTCGCTGACACCCCATTGACCGGCGTTCGCGGCGCTTAGGAAGCGTTAACCCGCAAGGCCCATGATCGTTAACGGTAGGCGTCGGGGGATGAATCCGAAACACAGCGCCTGCTGGAGACATCCTGGATGAAGCCCGCCCGCATCGTCGTCATCTGCATCGCCGCCGTCTCGGCCATTGGTCTGGCCCTGGTGGTCCGGGCCATGGGGTCGTCGTCGAACGAACCCACGACACCCGCCGCCGCCGCTCCCGTCGAAGTCCGCCCGATGGCCAAGGTGCTGGTCGCCGCCAAGGACCTGGAACCCGGCAAGCGTCTGGTGGAGGCTGACTTGGAATGGAAAGATTGGCCAATCGATGAGGTCAATCCCGTCTTCATCACCGATGGCTCCACGCCGGCGCCGGCCAAGCCCGCTGTGGAAAGCGCGGTAGAGAAGGCGACGGACGCCGTGAACCGCGTCTCCAAGGCGGCCACGGAACTGGCCACGACCGGCGCCAAGTCCGACTATATCGGCTCGGTGGTCCGCGAACCCATTCTGGCCGGCGAGCCGATCGTGTCGCGCAAGATCGTGCGCGCCGGCGACAGCGGCTATCTGGCCGCCTATCTTGAGCCCGGCATGCGGGCCATGGCGATCGCCGTGACGGTGGAATCCGCCGCCGGCGGGTTCATCCTGCCGGGCGACCGGGTCGATGTGGTGCTGACCGCCGAAACCAACCGCGACGGCGCCGTAGAGGGCGCGACCAAGTCCAAGTTCGCCTCGGGCGTCGTGCTGCAGAACATCAAGGTCCTGGCCATCGACCAGGCGACCCGCGTCGGCGACGACGCCCAGGCCGTCGTGGGCGCCACCGCGACTTTGGAAGTCCGACCGCAAGACTCGGTTCTGCTGGCCCAGGCCAAGTCCGAGGGCGAACTGTCGCTGTCGCTGCGATCCTATGCCGACACCGCCGGACCATCCGGCGCCACGCGCCGCCCATCGGCAGCCGTGTCCCAACCCCAGGCCGTGCGCATCTATCGCGGCGGCGCGCCCGAAGTGGTGGCCGTGCCATGAGAACTCAACCGATGCGCCGACCCAAGATGCGCAAGGCCGCCGCCGCCGCAACCTGCGCGCTGCTCGCCACCCTGGCCGCCGCGCCTGTCGGCGTCGCCCAAACCCGCGCCGCTGTATCGACGGGTGCGGCGCAGCGTCTGATCAACCTGCCGCGCGGCACCTCGTTCGCGGTGGATCTGCCGGCCGACGCCCGCGACGTGATCGTCTCCAATCCGCAGGTGGCCGAGGCCATGCTGCACTCGCCGCGCCGCATCACCGTCATCGGCATCGCGCCGGGTGAGACCGACGCCGTCTTCTTGGATGCGGCGGGCCGCACCATCCTGAGCCTGCGGGTTCGGGTGGACGCCGGCACCAGCGCGCTTCAGGATACCCTGGATCGGATGATCCCAGGGGGCGGCGTTAGGGCCGAGGCCGTCAACGACAGCATCATCCTGAGCGGGGTCGCTGAAAACCCGGCGCAATCGACGCAGGCCAGCCGCATCGCCGCCGCCTTCGTTTCTGCGCCGGAAAAGGTTCTGAACCTGATCACCGTGCCGGGCTCGGATCAGGTGACCTTGAAGGTCCGCGTGGTCGAGGTTCAACGCAACGTCATCAAGCAGCTGGGCTTCAACACTTCGGCGGTGCTGGGCCGATTGGGCGACGCTCAATGGTTGCTGGGCAATGCCGCTACATGGGGCGTCAATGGTGCTCTGCTGGGCGGCATCAGCGCCGGAACGTCGATCGACACGACCAAGAACTATCAGTTGCAGCGCCCCTGCGGCGTGGGGTTCCCGGCCGGAACGCTTTGTAACTTTACCGTCAACGGCCCGGAGGACGCGGCCAACTGGGACACGGCGCAACCCGGAACGGGACCAGGTTCGGATAATCTCAACAAAGGCGAGGCGACCCTCAAGGCCTTCGAGCGTGTGGGTCTGCTGCGTACCCTGGCCGAGCCGAACCTGACCTCGGTCAACGGTGAAGCCGCAAGCTTCCTGGCCGGGGGCGAGTTCCCGGTGCCGGCCAGCCGCGATTCGCAGGGTCAGATCACCGTCCAGTACAAACCCTATGGGGTGGGCCTGTCGTTCCGCCCGGTGGTTCTGTCCGGAGGGCGCATCAGCCTGCAGGTCAAGGTCGAGGTGTCCGAACTGTCGTCGCAAGGCGGCCTGACGATTGGCGCGGGGACGCCTTCGTCGATCACCCTGCCGGGTCTGACGGTTCGCCGCAGCGAGAACACGATCGAGATTCCCTCGGGCGGATCGATGATGATCGCCGGACTGCTTCAGGAAAACAGCCGCCAGACGGTGGACTCCCTTCCGGGCGTCACGAACCTGCCGGTGCTTGGTTCGCTGTTCCGGTCACGCGACTATCTGATGGGCGAGACTGAACTGGTTGTCATCGTCGAGCCCTACATCGTCAGCCCGACCTCGCCGTCGCGAATGCAGACGCCGGCCGATGGCCTGCGGATCGCCGATGACAGCCAGACCATTCTCTTTGGCCAGTTGAACCAGGTCTATGGGCTGCCGAATGCGCCCCCGGCCGGTTCGGTCGGCTATGTGATCGAGTGAGCACATCCATGACTCGCACCCTGATTGCCACGCTTCTGACGACCACGGCCCTGGCGCTGGGCGCCTGTGTCGGCGGCCCCGCCAGCCTGGGCGGCGAGCCGCCGCTGACGCCGACCTCGCGCTATCAGCTTCAGGTCGAGCCGGATTTGGACCGTATCGCCCTCGCGGTTCACGACAGCGGCCTGTCGCCAGCGCAGAACGGCGCGCTGCGAGAGTTGGTCAGGCGTTATCGCTACGTCGACGCCGTGCCGATGGTCATCGAAGCCCCGGCCGGGAACGATCCGGTGGCCCTGAAAATCGCTTATGACGTTCAATCGGCCCTGGCGGCCTATGGCGTCGCGCCGGAGCGCATCACCTTGGTCAGCTACGCCGCGCCGGATCCGCGCGCGCCTGTGGTCGTGGGCTATCAAACGATCCGTGCGGTGGTGCCGCGATGCGGCGCGAACTGGGGCAATCTGAGCCGGACCGGCGACAATCAGTCCGCTTCGAACTTCGGATGCGCCGTGACGGCCAATCTGGCGGCCCAGATCGAAGATCCGCGCGACATCCAGCGGCCACGCGCCATGACGCCGGCGGACGCCGGGCGCCGGACCGTAGTGTTCGATGCCTATCGCGCCGGCAAGCCCACGTCGGCCGAGCGTGAAGACCTTATCCGGGAAACCGCCGTGTCCCGTGCGGTGAACTGACCATGAGCACAGCCCCCGCCCCCCGCGAGTTCGACAGCTTCGACGACGCGTTCGACGTCGATATGGAGTTCGCGCCTCCGGTTGACGACGTCGCCGCGCCGCGCAGCCCGCTTCAGTTCACGCCTGCGGCGTCGGCGATGCCGGCCGGGGCGGCGCCTCAGCCCCAATCGCCGCTTCATGCTGCGCCCTTGGCGCCGGTCCCGGCCGCCCCGGCCTATGCGCCCGACGCCGCCGGCTTCAATCCGGTCGGTGACGTGGTCGCCCAGGCGCAGGCCAGTCTGATGGACACGGGTCTGGCCTTCACCGGTCTGGCCCCGGCCAGCAACATCGGCGAAGTGTCGGTGCCGCGCATCGCCATCCATGTCTTCGCCGAACGCCAGGACACCCTCGCCTCGGCCGAGCGAGCGGCCCAGGACCGCCGCCTGTCGCGCGCCACGACCCAGATCCGTGTCGGCGGCGTGGCTGCGGCCGTCGAGACCTATCAGCACGAGCCGACACCGCCGCTGATCATCGTCGAGTGCCTGAAAGACCCCCAGACCCTGCTGTGGGAAGTCGATCAGCTGGCCGAGGTGTGCGACGCCGGCACCAAGGTCGTGGTGATCGGCGCGACGAACGACATCATCCTGTTCCGCGAACTGATGCGGCGCGGGGTCAGTGAATATCTGGTCGCGCCGGTACAGCCGCTGCAGCTGATCGCGGCCATCGGCGGCCTGTTCAACGATCCGGCCCAGCCTTTCGTTGGGCGCACCATCGCCTTTGTCGGCGCGCGGGGCGGGGCGGGGGCCTCGGCCGTGGCGCACAACACGGCCTATGCGATTTCCGAGCGGATCGGCGCCAATACGGTCATCGTCGACTACGACCTGCCGTTCGGCACCGCCGGTCTGGACTTCAATCAGGATCCGCTGAATGGAGTCGCCGATGCCCTGGGCCAGCCCGACCGGCTGGATTCGACGCTGCTGGACCGGATGATGGTTCGCTGCACTGACAAGCTGAGCCTGTTTGCGGCGCCCGCCAGCCTGGACACAGACTGGGACATCTCGACCGAGGCGTTCGAGGAGGTCACCAACCAGATCCGCGCCACGGCCCCCTTCGTCGTGCTGGACCTTCCGCATCTATGGTCGCCATGGATGCGCCGCACCCTGATCAGCGCCGACGAGGTGGTGGTCGTGGCGACGCCGGACCTGGCGTCCCTGCGCAACGCCAAGAACATGATCGACCTGATCCGTCAGGGCCGCCCCAATGACGCGCCGCCGCGCCTGGTGCTGAACCAGGTCGGCGTGCCAGGACGCCCGGAAATTCCGGCCAAGGACTTCGGTGCGGCGCTCGGTGTTCACCCCAGCCTGATCATTCCGTTCGACGCCAAGACTTTTGGCGCCGCCGCCAATAACGGCCAGATGATCCTGGACGCGGGGGCCAAGACCAAGTCGGCCGAAGCCTTCCAGACCCTGGCCCAGATCGTGTCGCGGCGCGAACTGCCGATGGTGGCGGGACCCAAGGCCAAGCCGGCGAAGGCGGGCAAGGCCGAGAAGACCAAGCCGGCGGATGGGGCGTCCAAATCCCTGTTCGCCAATATGTTCAAGAAGCGCTGACGGATGTTCGGCAAACGCACAGGTCAGCCCGGCGCCGCCCCTGCGCCCCTGCGGCCGGCCACGGCCCCCGCGCCGGCATCTGCGCCCGGCGGCGAACCTGTGTCCGTGTTCAGCATGCAGGCGGCCGCCGCGCCGATGGCGGCGGCGACCAACGCATCGGCCTTTGCCTATGCCGACGAGGAACTGGAACCGGCGGCTAACGCCTTCGACCGCGCGTCTGCCCCGACCCAGCCCGCGCCGGTCGATCGTCTGGACGCGCTGGCTTCGCGTCCCAAGCCCAAGCCTGCCCCTGAGGCTCCGCGTCCCACCGGCAATGTCGCCGGCACGGGTCCGAAGGCCACGGCGGGTCTTGAACAGCTGAAAAAGGCCCAGGCGGTCGCCGAGATCGTCCGCGAACAGAGCGACTATTATCACGCCACGAAGACGACGATCTTCAATGCGTTGATGAACACCATCGACCTGGCCCAGCTGGCGCATCTGGACCAGAAGGCGGCGTCGGAAGAGATCCGCGACATCGTCGCCGAACTGGTGGCGATCAAGAACGTCTCCATGTCGGTCGCCGAGCAGGAACATCTGGTTCAGGACATCGTCAACGACGTCTTGGGCTATGGTCCGCTGGAGCCGCTGCTGAGCCGCGACGACATCGCTGACATCATGGTCAATGGCGCCGGCCGCGTCTTCATCGAGGTCGCGGGCAAGGTCCAGCTGACCAACGTTCGCTTCCGCGACAACACCCAGCTGATGAACATCTGCCAGCGGATCGTGAGCCAGGTCGGCCGCCGCGTGGACGAAAGCAGCCCCATCTGCGACGCCCGCTTGCCGGACGGCTCGCGCGTCAACGTCATCGCTCCGCCGCTGGCCATCGACGGCCCGACGCTGACGATCCGGAAGTTCAAAAAAGACAAGCTGACGATGAAAAACCTGGTGGAGTACGCCTCCATCAGTCCCGAGGGCGCGCGCGTCCTTGGCGTCATCGGCGCGTCGCGATGCAATCTGGTCATCTCGGGCGGCACCGGCTCGGGCAAGACGACCCTGCTGAACACCCTGACGGCCTTCATCGACCCGACCGAACGCGTCATCACCTGCGAAGACGCCGCCGAACTGCAGCTGCAGCAGCCGCACGTGGTGCGTCTGGAAACCCGCCCGCCGAACCTGGAAGGGCAGGGCACGATCACCATGCGGGATCTGGTCAAGAACTGCCTGCGGATGCGTCCCGAGCGGATCATCGTCGGCGAGGTGCGCGGACCCGAGGCGTTCGACCTGTTGCAGGCCATGAACACGGGCCACGACGGCTCGATGGGCACGCTGCACGCCAACAGTCCGCGTGAAGCCATCAGCCGCATGGAATCCATGATCACCATGGGCGGCTACGGCCTGCCGTCCAAGACGATCCGCGAGATGATCGTCGGCTCGGTCGACGTCATCATCCAGGCTGCCCGCCTGCGCGACGGTTCGCGCCGCATCACCCACATCACAGAGGTCGTGGGTCTGGAAGGCGATGTGATCGTGACGCAGGACCTGTTCGTCTACGACATCACCGGCGAGGACGAGAACGGCAAGATCATCGGCCGTCACCGCTCGACCGGCATCGCCCGTCCCCGCTTCTGGGACCGGGCGCGCTATTACGGGCTGGAGCGCGAACTGGCGGACGCCCTGGACGCGGCGGAGTAGGACGATGCTGCCGATTCTCGCCGCCGTTCTGGCCTTCATCACCATCGGCGGCCTGGGCTGGGTCTTCGTCGGTGGGGACGATTCCTCGGCCCAGGCCGTCAAGCGCGCGCAAAGCTTGGGCGAACCCAAGAAGAGCGCCGCGATCGCCCGCAAGGCCGCCGCCGCCAATACGCCCGAGGCGCGCCGCAAGCAGATTCTGCTCCAACTTCAGGATGCCGACCGGCGCGAGCGCAAGGCGCGCACGACCCTGGCGTCGCGTCTGAAGCAGGCAGGGCTGAGCCTCAGCGTGACCACCTTCTACATCATCTCGGCCGTGGTCGGGCTGGTGACCGGGCTGGGCGCGCTGATCGTCGGACTGCCGATCCTGGTGGTTTTAGGCATCGCCCTGATCTTCGGCCTGGGACTGCCGCGCTGGGTCGTGGGCTTCCTCGGCAAATCGCGGATGAAGAAGTTCTCGCTCGAGTTCCCCAACGCCGTCGATGTGATCGTGCGCGGCATCAAGTCGGGCCTGCCGGTCCACGAATGCTTCAAGATCATCGCCCGCGAAAGCCCCGCGCCGCTTGGGCCGGAGTTCCAGAAGCTGGTCGAGGGCCTGGGCGTGGGCCTGACCCTGGAGCAGGCGCTGGAGAAGATGTACGGCCGGATGCCGACGTCCGAACTGCGCTTCTTCACCATCGTCATCGCCATCCAGCAGAAGACCGGCGGCAACCTGGCCGAGGCGCTGGGCAATCTGTCGGCCGTGCTGCGCGCCCGTCGGATGATGGGCGAGAAGATCAAGGCGTTGTCGTCCGAAGCGTTGGCCTCAGCCGGCATCATCGCCTCTCTGCCGCCTGCGGTCATGACAATGGTCATGTTCACCACCCCCTCTTACATGATGCCGCTGTTCACCGATTTCCGCGGCAACTTCCTCCTGCTCATCGCGGCGCTGCTGATGGCGACCGGCATCTTCGTGATGAAACGCATGATCTCGTTCAAGTTCTAAGGCCGGGATCATGGAAAGCTTCATCCGTTTCATCACCGATCCGCAGAACCTGCTCAGCATCGGCGTGGGCGTACTGGTCTTCGCCACCGTCATCACCCTGATGTCGTCGATGACGGGCGGGGTTGCGCTGGACAAGCGAATGAAGGCGGTTGCGGAACGCCGCGACGACCTGAAACGCCGATCACGCGCGAACATGGCCGGCGGTCAGGGGGCGCTGCGTCACACCGACGACGGGTTTAAGAAGCGGATCGTGGATCGGCTGAATCTGTCCAAGCTTCTGGAAGATCCCAAGGTCGCGGGTCAGATGGTGCAGGCGGGCTATCGCGGGCCTAGACCGCTGACGACCTTCTACTTCTTCCGCTTCACCTCGCCCTTCATCTTTATGATCGTGGCGGCCTTCTACCTGTTCGTGATCAAGGTCGTGGACTGGCCCACGATGAACAAGGTGACTGCGACCATGGCGGCGGCGGTTGCCGGCTTCTATGCGCCGAACATCTATTTAAAAAATCGGATCGACAAGCGCCGCGCCTCGATCATGCAGGCGTTCCCTGACGCGCTGGACCTTCTGCTGATCTGTGTCGAGGCGGGCATGTCGATCGAGGCGGCGATCGCCAAGGTCAGCCAGGAGATGGGGCCGTCGTCGATTGATCTGGCCGAGGAGCTGTCGCTGCTGTCGGCCGAGCTTTCCTATCTGCCCGACCGTCGCATGGCCTATGAAAACCTGGGCAAGCGCACCAACCACCCGGGCGTGAAGTCGGTGGCCACCGCCATGACCCAGGCCGAAACCTATGGCACGCCGCTGGCGACCGCTCTGCGCGTCATGGCGAAGGAAAATCGCGATTTGCGGATGTCCGCCGCAGAGAAAAAGGCCTCGGCGCTGCCGGCCAAGCTGACCGTGCCGATGATCCTGTTCTTCCTGCCGGTGCTGTTCATCGTCATCCTGGGACCGGCGATCCTGAACGTCATCGACATGATGAAGGACGGGCGTTAGGCGCGCTCCGCCGCCGCCTTCAGTCCATGGGCGGCGCTTTCGAACGCGGCCTTGATCGCCGGGCGATGCTTGTCGTGGAACAGCTCGCCGCGAATGCCCGAAAAGCGGATGCCGATGGCGACGATGCAGTTGCCGGGCGCAAGCTCCTCGATCTGGATGTAGCGCAGGCTCTGGAACAGGAAGCCGCGCCGTTCGGCCCAGACCAGCCGTGCGCGCGGCTGCCATTCCACCACCTGGGCCGCCGCCTGGCGTTCGGCCATGTCCGGCCACGCCTCGGTCATGGTCAGGCGGCCGCCATAGGCGATGGCGCCCTCGACGTCCTTGTCGATCGGGTTCCAGGCGCCCCAGTCGGACAGGTCCGCGACCAGGTCCCAGATGCGGTCCGAGGTCGCCTGAACGCCGACGCGTTTTTCGATGCGAGTGTCATCCATGATTTCGCTGTGACACGGCTGGCCGACGGAAGAAAGGCGCCGAGCCTCAGTCGGCCCCGTCGATCCGCTTCAACCGCCGTCCGTCGTCCAGCCCCAGCCGCGTCTTAACCTCGAACAGGTCGGCGCCGGCCGGGATGATCAGCAGCTTCTTGGGCTGAGCCGTGTTGACGGCGACGACGGCGCCCTTTGGACAGATGTCGAAACAGTCGGCGCCGACGACCGTCAGTTCGCCCTTGCGACCCTGTTTGCCCTTCCTGAGGTGCAGATACTTTCGCAGCGCCTTTTTCAGCGTCAGATCGCCGCTGGGGCCGAAGCCGCCGTCCAGCTTTTTGGAACATTTGCGGCAGACCAGAACGACGTCGCGCCATTCGGTCTTTGCGCTCTTGAAGGCCTTCTCACCCATGCGGACAGAAATCGGCGTTCGCGACGGCTTGCACAAGCGGGTGCGGCGCCGTCACCTGTCGTCGGGCTGAAAATTTCACGGGACCTTCACATGCGCCGATTGTTCGCCGCCTCCGCAATGGCGCTGTTGCTTGCCGCCGGCGCCGCTCAGGCCCAGGTCGATACGGCCGGCGTCGACGCCGCCGTCCAGCGCGTCCTGCCCGAGGTCGTGGCCTGGCGGCGCGACTTCCATCAGCATCCCGAACTGGGCTTCGCCGAAACGCGGTCGGCCGGGGTGATCGCCGACCATCTGCGGTCGCTGGGTCTGGAGGTCCGCACCGGGGTCGGCAAGACGGGCGTGGTAGGCATTCTGCGCGGCGCACGGCCGGGCCGGACGGTGGCCTTGCGCGCCGACATGGACGCCCTGCCGGTGCAGGAGGCGACAGGCCTCGACTTCGCCTCGAGCGCGACCGGGACCTATATGGGCAACACCGTGCCGGTGGCCCACGCCTGCGGCCACGATATGCATATGGCCATGCTGATGGGCGCGACCGAGGTGCTGGCGGGGATGAAGGACCGGATCGCCGGCACGGTGGTCTTCGTCTTCCAGCCGGCCGAGGAGGGCGCGCCTCCGGGAGAGCCCAAGGGCGGGGCGGCCCTGATGATCGCCGAAGGGGCGCTGAACGATCCCAAGCCCGAGGCCATCTTCGGTCTGCACGTCGTGCCGGGCCGTCCGGGCAGCGTCTTCTATCGGCCGGAGGGGTTCATGGCCGCCTCCGACCGCGTGGACATCCGTCTGAAGGGCAAGCAGACGCACGGCGCCTGGCCCTGGCGCGGGGTCGATGTGATCGCGGTGGCGGGCCAGGTGGTCGAGACGGTCAACACCCTGACGGCGCGCACGGTCGATCCGACCACGACCCCGACCGTCTTCACCATCGCCACGATCAACGCCGGCGTCCGCTACAACATCATCCCCGACAGCGCGACGCTGTCCGGCACGCTGCGCACCTTCGATACGGCCCAGCGCGACGCGCTGGTCGCCCGCGCCGAGACCGCCATCGACCATGTCGCCGAGGCCTACGGCGCCACCGCCGAGTTCGGCGTCAAACAGAACGCCGCCCTGGTGTTCAACGACCCCGGCCTGTCCGCCTGGCTGGCCCCGGTTTTGACCGAGGCGGCCGGCGAGGGGAACGTCAACCCCGCCACGCCCCCGACCACCGTGGCCGAGGTGACGTGACCCCCTGAAACTCCTCCAGGAATAGCTAGAGTCCGCCCAACGAAGGACGGACAGAATGAAGCGATCAAGGTTCACGGAAGAGCAAATCATCGGGATCTTGCGGGAGCAG
>NZ_JAOYTN010000019.1 GCF_026105875.1 Brevundimonas sp. BT-123
CTGCTCCCGCAAGATCCCGATGATTTGCTCTTCCGTGAACCTTGATCGCTTCATTCTGTCCGTCCTTCGTTGGGCGGACTCTAGCTATTCCTGGAGGAGTTTCAGGGGGTCACGTCACGCTCCTTCGTATTTTGGTCTACCCCTCGTCGCGGATGCGAGCTGCAACCGCTGCTCCCTCGCCTACTCGAAAGCCTCAATCATCGAGGTCACCGCATCTCGCTGATGAGCATTCAGTTTCGACCACGCCCTGATCAATCGGGCAGTTCCAGGAAGATCCTCACGCTCTTCCCCAACCAGCTCAGCGACATCACACCGCAACGCTTGCGCTGCGAGTACGAGCTTCGATGCAGCGACGCGGTTTTTACCAATCTCGTATTTCTGAACTTGCTGGAACGTCACCCCCATCGCTTCGCCCAAACGGCGCTGCGTCATTCTGACAGCTTCACGGCGATCGGTAATCGCCTTCCCAATGGCGACGTCCAGTCGCTTTTCGTAGTCGCTCATGACCACGAATAGTCTCCGAATTCGGAGCCTCCGCAAGAGCCGATCTCCGTACGGCAATGGCGCTTTGCACCGGCGGCACGAGCTGTGATCGAAAGCCGCGTCGCCGCTCTCAGTGCCTTTTTCTACATCTCCACTGAGAGAGATTTCCCGCGAGGATTCGCACGCGATGGGGGACGATCAACCGATCAGTCTTCGTCGTCTGGGCCTTCCAGCAAGGGCGCTTCCAAAGCTTCGATCTCCAGCATCGATCGGCCAGCGATCCCCTGCAAATCGCCGTATAGCCCAGCCGTCGAGTCGAGCACCGTGTGCAGCTGCTGCTCGCGTTTTGCCCAGCGTTTCATCGTTGCTTTGCGCTCGCTAGCGAGGTCATCCTGCATCTCTGAAAACTTCTCGACGACCGCTTCGATACGGTGACGAAAACGCGGGCCGGTCAGATAGTCATACATCAACGCAGACTTCGTCTGTTGCCCCTCCCCGGCCGCCCGCACCCCATTCATGAGCACGAGGCTCTCGCGCAAGCTCATCGCGACGGGCATGGCGCACTTAGGTCCGGTGATCCAAACCCCCTCCATTTGCCCAAACGTCTCGATATCCTTTGGCAGCGCATGAGAGACGATGAGGGCGAGATCGGCTTTCGCCGCCCGCAGGTCCCCCTTCAACTTGCTGAGCCAGCCATCACTCCACGTGCGCGTGCGCTTCGTTTCCCACAGGATGGACCCGCAAACCTGGCCGGCTGGATTGACCACCCTCTGAAGGACATCGCCCCCGAACTCGCCCTTTCCGACCGGTTCGATCTGATCGAACGGAAAGCGTGCGCGCAGCATGTCTTCCAGCATCAGTTCCTGCGCTTCCCCCTGAAGCTGCTGCGACCCCTGCTCTGCCTTCTTTTTCAGCTCTTCGATCTTCTGCTGCATCGACGCGATCTGCGTGTCGCGCTCTTTGACCTTCAACGAAAGCGCGTCTTCGGCCTCTTGCTTGGCTGCCGCTCGTGCCGCCTCAAGGCCCTCGTTGACCTGCCGCTGGACCGCTAAATCCGCTTCGCGCAGCTTGTCGTCCAACTCGCGCTGCTTCTTCAGCATCTCCGCCTCAGCAGCTTGTGAGAGCTTCAGCTTCTCTTCGCGGCTGGCGAGGGTTTCCTGGAGCTCCGCGAATTTGCGATCACGCTCTTCGATATCCGCCGCGACGATCCGTTTCGCCCGCTCAGCCTCATCCGTCGCAATCTGCTTGCGCGCATCGTCCATGCGCGCAGCCACCGTCGCCTCGATAGCCTGACGCTCCAGCTCCACACGCTTCTTCTCAGCCGCGACGTCGGCCTGGACCTTTTCAACCAGCCGATCTTTTTCGTTCAGCTGTTCGACAAACTGGCGACGCGTCTGTTCAACGAGGGGGCCAGCTAGGGATTCCGTCAGCTTGATATCTGACTTGCAGCTGGGGCACGTAATCGTGGGTTCGTTCATCGTCGTACTCCTCCCATCGGCCTTCGACCGTTAACGATTTCGAATCGAGGGCTAGCGCGACGATACGTCAGAAGCGGTCGGAGAGGTTGTCTTGTTCGCGCGCTCTAGTGGGCGGTCCCACAGAGCATTTCGCACGGTTCGCCGTCACTGTTTCCGTCCAGCGATGCCACCCCGCACTGCGTGAGATAGAAGTGCGCTTCCGCGCATGAGCTCATCTGGCGACAATAGCGTTTGCCCGAGCAGCTAAACCTGCCGTTTGCCGGTTCGGTCACCACGCTCTGGCGAGGGGCGACGAGTGAACGAATTCCATCAGTGCGGTCGGTTGGGATGTTGCCGTCACCTTCCCGCTTTCCCCTTCGCCATTCCCATGGCTCAACCGTCTCGGCATCGCTGAGCGACCACAGCCCCAGCCGATCCCGGCGAGCCCTCGCTTCGACAGCGATCAGAGTCTGATCCGTCAGATATCGTCTGTACGCCCACGCCGCGCCTTGCGCGACCATCGCGCGATTGATGTCTTCCCCGTCGGCGAAGACGCGCGCCACGACACGGTCATAGCGATCAGTGTCGGTCTGCTGCAGCGAAACCGTTTTGCCGAACACGAGCGATGAGAGCGTCTGCTTCGCGCGTGCACCCCATGGCTGTCCACGTTCAGGGGCGTCGATCTCGGCGAGTCTGATCGTGTGCTGCTGATTGCTTTTATCAAGCACAGTCAGCGTATCGCCGTCGTTTACGCCGACAACGCGCGCGCGAAAGGTCACGGCGGGCTCGGAACGCGCACCAACGCTGATGAGGTCGGCGGTCTTCTGCGCCGCGACGCCGATCTGGTCGCATGCGGAAACGGTAAACGACGCCAGCGCGATCATAAGCATCGGCAGTCGTGAAAAGCGTCTCAGAGTGTTTGTCGTGATGTGCACTGAGAGAGTTTCGGTTCAAACTCCTACGAAGAGATGACCGGCTTTGGCTCAGAGAAGTCTTTGCCAACTTCCGCTTTGGGACTGTCCGATCACGCTCTCGGAGCTAGAAGCATCCCAATAGGGCTTACATTGCCTGAATTAGTTGTACATGCCCAACTATAAATGGTCTCGTAATGTATTGGATCGCCTCAGCGCACTGTCTTCGACGGGCATATCCTTCGGACTCACTTTTTGCCCCTGAATGGCTGTGTGAACCGCGACGACTTAACCCGGTCGCCCAAGCTAGCGAGCGGTTCAGTTCGGATTGGGCTCGGCAATTTGGATGCCCCGAGGTTTGTGTGACCCAAGCCTCGGAACCGCTTCCGGGCCTCAGCAAGCCCGGCGTATTCCGGTGAAGAAGGAAACTTGATCCTCAGGGTGTCGATCTCAATGAGATAGTCCACGAATGTTTTTCTAAGTTCGGCGAAAGCCTCTTGTGACTGCTTCTGCCGAAGGTCACGAATAGAATTGAAAGTGGTACGGCTGTTCAGACCCGTCGCCATCGCCATCTGCTCAATGTAAACCGTCGATCCAAAAGCCAGTTCGATATGGGCGAGGCCCGCTTCGGTTATTGAAAGTCTCTGACCGTTGGCAATCTTCACCTCAGTCGGGTTAAGTGGCTCCACGAGGCCCCTGTCGAGTAAGCGCTGAAGTAGAGCTTGGGTCTGATCACGCTGTGCGCCTGCCACTTCGAATACGGAGCATAAATCGCTGACAGCGATCATCCTTGCATCGATGTCATTCTGGTCGGTGGCGGCGCTTCTCTGCTTCAATGCCATGAGAAGATAAAGCGTAAGGAGAGGCGAGGCTGGTGAGTTCGGATCAGACCAAAACAGGTTCAACACATACTCATTCTCGCGCTCATCATATCGATCATACTCACCCTTCACCAAGCCTCGGTGAATGCGATGTAGTTCTGCCCTGCCCGGCGCAAAACCGAACGAAGTCTTCAACACTTCATCGATCTGTATTTCCGGGGAGAGGAAGACGCGTTCAGCGATCTTGAGCATTCTGCGGATGTCGAAATTGGCTAGCTGCCCGATGAGACCAGACACGAAATCGTTTTTGACGAAAAGCCGGTCTACTGCCTCCGCAAACCTACCAATGTTGTCAAGCTGAACCCGAAACCCTTTGCTTGAAAAATATTGCTTCGATAGATTGGGTTCTTCAGCAAGGCGAGAATTTATGTAGTCGATCCGTTTAGAAAGAATTTGCTTCGCTTCAGGCACGGGCAAGTAGAAAGATTTTGACGAGTAGCTCTGAATGGCTCCAGCCTTCGAAAGGCGCCAAACTGTCCTGTCTGTGATTGGCACGATGTTTAAGACGGGACATTCAACTCCAAAAGAGTATGCAAGCTGAAATATGTTATCTTGAATGGCTGGGCTAAACTGATCGGCATTGTCAAATATCAAGATAGGAAGCTTACGGTCTGAGTGAACACAACGATCTAGAAGGCGCGCTATATAGTAACTCGGTTCCTGGGTTCGAAGTTTTTCAATATGCATCCCGAACTCGATTTTAAACTTTGTCTTGTTCGACTCGTAAAGATGCTTACCCGACCCTTTCCTCTGGCGGTCATATTCGCCCCAAAAGACGCCCTGAAGCTCATCATAGGTCGGCGGCTTGCTCGCGCAGACAGTTGCTTCAAGTTCATCTCGGAGGCGGCGGACTGCCCAACCCACTAATTCCGATTCGTCTCCGGTGAAAGCATCTAACGGCACACGAACGATTACGCTCTTATCTGATACGTTAGCTGGGAGAATATCTGTGAAGAACCGTGTCAGGAATGTAGATTTACCAGCACCTTTATTTCCAATCAGCAAAATAGAATCAGATTGCATTGCTGATATTGCGCGCTCGACCTCCGCTTGAAATGCGCCATCTTTTCCGGTGTCTAGATTACTGATTGAACTTATCAGCTTCTGCGCAATTTTCTGGATTTCTAGATCGGCCTTCTTGCTCTCGGCGGTTTCGACGAAGCAGGCACGGAGCATGTCCGGATCAGATTCAGCAGATATCTTAGAGAAAAACTGCCGAAATAGTAGTGACGCATCATCGCTGAGAGTGTCTCGTTTGCGCATCTTCGCCTCGGACGCAGGAGAAACGATAATCTGCTCTTCGGCGGTTGCTGGTCGAACACCCTCAGCTTTGTGAAGTTGAGCTAGCGCCAGACGGTCGCGCTGGCCTGATACGGACATAAGGTCGTGGAATTTTGGGAACTCATTCACGAGCGTCTGAAATGAGGGGAATAGAATGCCGTGGCCATCTAGAGGCGGTCGGTCCCGTCGATTCGCTTGCAGAACGAACCAAGTTTGTCCGTCCGTCACGCATACCAGCGGTGCAGCAAGCCACGAAGCATAGCCAATCCCCTGTTTTACCGCCGGGATCAGGGGTTCGGCCACTTTTCCCGATAGGGAGACTGCTGCCGATTTCACAGCCGCAGATACGGGTTGCAGTTTTCCTGACCGCTTCGCCTCTATGATCATCGTCGGCGACCCGTCGAGACCCCGAAGGGTGTAGTCTGAGAACCCCTCTAGAGTGCTTTCTTCAACAGTGATCCTGTCGTGCGGCCATCCAAGCACATCAGTCAGGATCCGGTCCAACACACGAAATCGGATGCCAGCTTCATTTGTCGGATGTGCCAAAGCCTTGGTGAGTTCGGATTGAATGCCCGTTAGGCGCTGATACGCCTCGTCTATCTCTGCTGACATCGGTCTCCTCCCCCTCGTTATCGTACAGCATCCCACGGTGGCGGGAACTTCAACTGGACAAAACTGTCAAAGCAACACGAGCATTGTCGGCGTCCTGAAATCCTGTGGATTGATCCACCTTAGGGCACTGTGCCGGCGGCGCCTGTCTGGGTTCCGTAAGATACTTATACTGCGAGCGGTTTGGTCGGCAGGTCGGCGGAACGAGTGTCCGCCAAGTCGCCAGTCAAATGTTGGTTTTGGAAACACGTTCGCATGTCCGCTTCTGGCCCCAAATCCGCCCTCGCCTCCTTTAGCCGGCAGTGCGTTTGTCTTCATCTGCACTGACGCACCTTCCAATGCTCCGACCTCCCCATTTTGAAGCGGCGAGTGCAACATCCGGGCAAGCCGTTTATAGCCACGCTACCAACGATGGCATGGATCGCGACCGCTGAATCGCGTACGAATCGTTGAAGTCGGGGAGCGTGCTTTTGGAATTAGCGATTTCGAGACAGGCAGTCGCCGAATGGCGCGACCGTCAGATTCTTTTTGCTGCCGCACTAATGAATCAAAAGGCCATGGACGCCCACGCCGCCTTTGATCGGGAGATCGAGACCGCGACGGCGGCCGAAACAATCTTCAACCCTGCGGCGATCGCTAATGCGCGTATGGACGCGCTGTTGAGCACCTTGCTGGGCGAGAGCTTGCCAGATTTTCTAGATTTGGCAGCCGATGAACTGACATCCGTCGATCAGCGCCTCAGCGAGGTCGCTGACGCGCTACGCCGACCCGACACGCTTGTATTGCCGCAAACGACGTCCCTGCCCCCTCATCTCGCTGCGGCTGAGCAGCCTACAGATGTCCCTGACGACATCGACCAGACGCAGAAAGGCAAGCGCCGTCTTCTCAGCGTTCCCGCGATGCTTGCTAGACGTGCCTCATCCCTGGCGGACGGCGCCGGCTCAGCTGCGGACGAGCTGCTGCAGGAAAAGCTTGGCCTCAAAAACCGGCTTCGAGCTGCAGCAGCGCAACGTGTCGCGGACATTTGGATGGGCGGTGCTGGAGACCCTAAATCACCCTTGGCCCAGCTTGTCTCGCTAATCGACGAGACAACGTATGCCGCACGAATGACTCTGTCATGATCGTTGCAGCGACGGGTCAGATCTTCCTACGCAGCATTCCTGAACATCTCATCCAAGGGGTCGACAGCGGCGCGTATAGGATCTTTGGATCAGTGATCAGGGACGTCGCCACCGGCAAAGGCGTCGGCTTCCTTCAAGAGGCAGCCCCGCTGGCTTCGATGGCGCTCAATGGAGCGTCATCCCTAGGGCCGGTTGGCATGGTGGCTGAAGTGGCGCTAGGGGTTGTTCAGGTCGCACAGAACGAAGCCATCAGGGCCGGTGTCGCGCGTATCGAACAGGCGGTCAGCGTTTTGCAGGGTCTCGGAATTGCAAACCTGGCGCTTGGGGCGACCGGGATCGGGGTTTCAGTTGCGGGCTTTGCAGTGATGTCGGCCAAGATCGACGGCGTGAAGCGCGCTGTGCACGGACTTGCTGATCAGATTGAGACGGTCAGCGCCAAGATCGACGCCCTCCAGCAGGACGCTATTGACGTTGATTTCGTTGAGTTGAAGTCGCTGTCGAAAAGCTTCGACGAGGCATGGCAGCTCGGCAACGAGGCGGCGGTGCGTCGTTGGCACGACGTCGCTCGCGCCGCTCTAAGTCAACAGTCGCGGTTTGAGCTACGCGCGGATCGGGTACTCAGTGGGACCCCCCAGAACTATCTTTCCGCCGACCCCTTTATCGACGCGATCAGTTTGGCAAGCGCGCTGCGCGTCGCCGCGCTAGCGGCATGCGACGAGTCCGTGGCCGCTCGCGAAGCCGCTTCTGATGGCGCACGAACCATAGAGCGACTTACTGGCGGCCTCGGCCTTGCCGACCTCTCTCAAACCGTGCAGCTCAAGACCACCGCCCAGGCGGGCACGTTAGACTGGGCCCTCGCTCAAGCCGCCGCTACTCAGTCAATGCGTCCGATCGCTCTGAAGATCAGGCAACGCGAGGCGGCTGCAGTTACGCGAGCCGCCCCTCTGACCGCTCTGGAAAGCCGTAACATCCAGCCCCGCAAATGGCTCGAGGAAGCGCGCGCCGAAACCGCCTCCCCGATCCTTTTCATGCCGGCTGAAGCTTAGTCTACGGAGTTTGGTAGGGAGCGAAAAGATGCAGGCCGATCCCGCTTCGAAAGTCGCTCAGTGCACTTTTCGCAATCCACACTGAGCGACGGCTTTGCGCCAAAAACAGACATCGCGCTTCCACCCGAAAGGCGACATGCAGATCAACGTCCAAGGTCAGCTTTATTACGCCCAGGCGTGAGACCGTTTCCAATCGATTGCGGAGGTCTTGTGGCCAGGCGCGCGGCAAACGGGGTGTATGTGCCCCGCGCCAGAACTACCTCAGAAGACGACATTTGGAGATGCGAAGGCATTCTTCGGCTCATGGACGGTCTCCGTCACACCCCGCCGATGCGTCCGGCACTGTGCGGATGGCGACGTCATCGAGCAGCCAGCGTTCGGTTCAGAAAAGCGATCTTGGCCTCCCATGCAGCGGCCTCCGCCCGACCTTGATCGTCAATGTTCGGGGCGAAAACAGAGGGGTCGTCAACTTGCCAGAGGCGGTGCGGATACAGCCCGTCGCCACAAAGATAATGGCCGCCCGTCGGACTGATGAAGGTCTCCACCTGATCTCCTCGCCCTGCCGCGTCCATGGCGTTGGCGAGGCTGCTTACCATCGGGCCGCTGCTCCATGTCCGATCGCGGTCGCCCCCGATTAGGAACAGGTCCGCCGTTGTCCGTTCGATTGGAATCCGAGCCGCCCTAGCCTCATTGCTGAACTGCGCCCGAGCCCGATCGTAGCGATCCGTATTGTCGAGAAAGCCGTCGCGTTTATCCCCGTAGGTAGGAATGTAGGGAAGCGGTCGGCCCTGCCACGACCAGCTGGAGAATTCTCCTAGGGGCGGTCGGGCTCCCGGTTCGGTGTTCGAAAAGACGTCCCCATAGCCCTCCCAGACGACGTCGCTCGGTACGCAGCCGACTGCCGCTCGGACCC
Source organism: Brevundimonas sp. BT-123 (assembly GCF_026105875.1). GTDB lineage: Bacteria > Pseudomonadota > Alphaproteobacteria > Caulobacterales > Caulobacteraceae > Brevundimonas. Next base: position 8,703 of record NZ_JAOYTN010000019.1, read on the forward strand.
AGGGATAGGTCGCGGCACCGACCATGGCGAACTCGCCGCCCTTACTGTTGCCAACCAGCCCTATGCGCCCGACGTCCGCCTCGGCTCGTTCCGCCAGCCAAGCGCGCGCCCTGTCGAGTTCTTCGATCGGGATGTTGTGATGCGACGCCGGAACAGCCAGGCCGTCGGCTTCGTACGGCCATGCGAAATAGACCATGGCGAAGGCGGCGAATCCGGCCTCGGCATAGCGCTGGGCTTCCGACCTCGCCTTGGCCAGACTTCCGCCCTCGCTTCCGTGCAGCAGGATCACGGTCGGCAGCCGATCGGCGCCCTCAGGCGCGGCGAAAGCGCCGACGAGACCGGGCGTGACCACATCCAACCGGGTCATGGACGCCCGCGTCCGGTCGATTCCGAACGTCTTCTCGGCGATGATCTGGCTTCCACGACTGACGCGGAAGGCCAGAGTGCGGTCGTTATCGAGCGTCAGGCTCTCGCCGGCAAAGCTCTGATCGGCGATCAGGGGATCGTCGCTCCGACGCGCGGACCAGAACAGCGTCCTGGGTCCCACCGCCAGGCTCGTGCCCTCGCTCGGGATCGCCGTGGCCGCAGAGACCATTCCCGATGCGTCCGCCGTGTAGAGGGCCCAGCCGTGCATCAGCGTAGGCTCCGGCTTCCAGCCTCCGGCCCCATCCGACACCCAGCGGGTCAATTGGCGGAACAGGTGAAAACCGACGCTCTCACCGGGCGTCAGACCCTCGACCCGCAGATCGGGGACCTCTCCCACTGCATAGGCGTGCGCATCACGATCCGCGCTACCCCCGCTTCCGCGATGGGCGTCGGAGTCTGCGCCGCGACGAGCGTTGGGGCGGCCAGACACAGACAGAGGCCGAAAGCGATCATGGTGCGCATGCACGACTCCTCGATGATGAGGGAAGCGTGCCGTCGATCCCGGACGCGGTCTGGAAAATGCGATGAGCGCACACCAGGGTCGGTGAATCGACAGGCGTTTGCGGTGTCAGATGCTGGCGCTGCGAACCAGACGCGCTCCATCGCGGCTGGTGATCACCTGGTCTCCGTTCTTGAGTTGGAGCTGAATGCGACCATTCCCCGCCGGCTCGGCCCGAACGATCGCGTCGCTGTTGACCAGATGCGAACGATGCACCCTTAGGAACGGCAGATCGACGAGGCGTTCGGCGCAGTCCCCCAGTCCGATCCGAGACAGAATGGTGCGCTGGGGGAGGACGATCCGCACGTAATCTCCCTCTGCTTCGACGCGGATGAGCTCCCGCGGATCGATCGGTACGATCCCGTCCGGCGTTCGGACCAGCCAGTTGCGGCACGCTGGCGGCGTCGACCTCGCCGCGCTCAGCGGCGCCATGGCGCGCCGCGCGTCGATCAGCATTCCGGCGGTCAGCGCCAGAGCCGCGTAAGCCAGAGCCTGGAAACTCTGCCACACGACCGCCGGTCCCTGAAAGAAGCGGACGAACAGTCCATCGGTCTCGATCCGACTGGTCAGGGCCAAAAGGAAGATCGTCGCGCCGTAGGCGACGGCGGCATAGACAAGGCTGGTCAGGACGGCGACGCCGACCGCGCGGTTCAACCGGGTGCGTAGTAGACGAGGGCCCAGCCGATCGACCAGCGGGATCGCAAGGAGCACGTGAGGGGCCGCGTTACATAGAGCCCAGACCACCGCATCGACGACCGGCCCATGATAGCCCGTGATGACGAAAACCAGGGTGTAAAGCGCGGTTAGCCCGATGCCCACGGCCATCCACCAAAGCCCGACGCGGCTTGACGCAGTTGCGGCTTCGTAGGCGATTGTACGAGTCATGCCGTCAGACTATCAGCCGTTCCAGACCGGTCCATCGACTGTATCGATCTGGTGAATCGGCGGCCCGCCCTTCGCCGCATCCGAAATCACTCCGAAGGGCCGATCCCCATGATGGCCAGCATGTTTCCGTCGGGATCACGGAACTGCTGGATCCGGAGCTCGCCGGCGGCGGTCCGCTGGACGGTCTCCACCGGTCCTTCAAGCGCGACGCCGGTCGCCACGAGCCTGCGATGGGTCTCAGCGAAATCGGGCGCGTCGAAATAGAGGATCGACGTCGGAGGCGCCTCCGTCCGTGATGGATCGACGGCCAGCATCAGACGAATGCCCGCGACGTCGAAGAAGGCCATGCCGTTCGCCTCGAACTGGAACGGCAAACCCAGGACGTCGCGATAGAAGACGGTGGCCCGCGCCAGGTCGGAGGTCGTCATGGCCACCTGATGCAGCGCATGACCTGCTAGCTCGGCCGATGGACGCGCCTCTTGCGCAAGCGTGGGCGTCGTCCAGGTGAGGAAGGCGGCGGCCGCCACTCCCCCGATCGCCAAAAGGCTCATTCGATCAGTCATCAGACGTCCTCCCCGTCTTTCGCCATTTGAACCGGAACCACAGACATCAGGCCAAGTGGTCGCCGCTCCGGATCCTCGAAGAAGGCCATCCACTCTTCCGAGCCGTCGTCGTGGCGATGCACACGGTGGGGGGCTGACACGAAGACCACGCCGCGTCTGGTCAGATCCTCGTGGGCCGCGCGAATGTCCGGGACACGGAAATAGAATATGGACTCGGCCGCACCGTCGCCTTCGCTCAGCATCAGACGCATGTCTCCGCAGGCGAAAAAGGCGAGACGCTCGAAGCTGTAGAGCAGCGTCAGCCCCAGCACGTCGCGATACCAGGCGGTCGCCGTCGCGATACAACCCACGCTTCGTGCGATTTGACCGATGTCGCCCAACGGCGCAGAGCCCGGGGCCGACGCCGGACACCGGCCGAGCGCGCTGTCGCGGCGTATTCCGTCCCAGCGCTTCAGCTCGACGCGGCTGGCCAGCCCCAGCTTGGAAAGCACATTGGCGACATGGAACTTGACGGCGTTCAGGCTGACGCCCTGGCGTTCGGCGATGACGCGGTTGGTCATACCGTGACGGACGTCCTCGGCGACCCGCCATTCGGCGAGTGTCAGGACATCAGGATGGGCGGGGCGGCCTCGGGCTTCGGTGGTTGGCATGACGAGACTTTAGACTCACACGGGGCCGATTTTCCCTACCCGGTCGCTCCTGCCGCCCGCCGCGTCAACTCGGCGAGTTCGGCGAACAGTTCGGGCTCCGCCTTGGCGAAGTTGAAGCAGGACTTCCCCTGCCGTCGCGCCGCCAGGGCCGGCGACAGATCCGCGCCCAGTCCCAGGTCCGAATAGAGCGGGAACAGATGGTAGGCGACATAACGCGCCTTGACGGCCACCGCGCCGAACCAGACCGGCTTGCCGGTCTTGGGGTCCGCATTGGTCGTGTGCAGAACCAGATCGCCCGGTCGATCGACGGCGACCACCGCGTGCGGCGCCGCGGCGATCATCATGGACCGCAAAGCCTCGTACACATCGCCGAAAGCGCTCATCGTCCACCTGCGGCCGCGGATCGCCCCGGGCCGGCCATTCGGGAACCGATTCGCCATCCCAACACCAACAGGACGACCGCGATGGGCGTGAACCACGGAGGATGAGGAAAGGCGAACAGATTGATCGCCGCCAGCACCGCTAGAACACCCGTGACGATGACCGAACAGAGCCTGTCGCCCAGTCTGCCGGCCACGAAAGAACCCGCCGCTGCAGCCAGGCCGTATCCGGCCGCCGCCGCTGCGAACAGCCATTCTCCATTCAGCACGGCATGGCCGGCCGCCTCCACGGCCGCGACGACCAGCCCGCCGGCGAAGATCCCGGCCACGACGGACATAAACTTGCGTAAGATCGGCATGACGAGCCCTCCTGCCGCTCAGCTACCGGCCGGTTCGACTTCCGTCTTGAACAATTCGGTCAATCCTGGCGCACCAGATGCGGCGGGTCGTTCCGGTCGCGGCGACGCAGACGGCTGGGGGTGGAGCCGGTCAGACGCATGAGCTCGCGGCATAGATGGGCCTGATCCGAGAATCCGTGATCCTGCGCCAGGTGCGCGAACGATCGTCCTGCCCGCGCGAGTTCGGGATCCCGGAGCACCCGATCCAGACGATGCAGCAATCGCCATCTCTTGGGCGACACGCCGATCTCGCGCGCGTATCGCCGACGGGTCGAGCGATCCGACAAGGTGTCGACGCAGAAGGCGATGTCCGCCGCGCTTTCCGCCACACGTCGTTCCAGCCATGTCCCGAACCGCTCAAAAGCCGTCGCCTCGTCCGGCGCCTCCACCAGGGCGGACCGCAGGCTCGCGGCATCTTCTCCTAAGAGGTCGTGGAGCTTGGGAGGCGGCCGACCGTCACCGGGCGAGAGAGGTCCGAACAGCGCCGTCGCCAGCCAGGGCTCCAGGCGGGCTCCCATCAGGCGACGCCCGCCCTCGGCTCTCGCATATCTGGGTCGGTCTTGCAGCGGCGTAACCCAGCTCTCGGTATACAGATGCTCCTGGCCGTCGGGCGTTGCGCGCCACCAATGCCGTCCGGTGAGGCTGACCACCAGCTCGACGTAGGGCTTGGGCAAGCCCGCGCTCATCTCGCCGCCGTCGTTCAGCAGCCAGAGCTCACGCACCATGGGCTGAAGGGTCAATGGCGGCGGACAGGTTCGGAAAGCCATGAAGGGAGCGTGCCGTCGAACAGCGGGCGTTTCAAGCAGTCGCTGACGACAAGCTCAAACACCACAAAGACCTTTTATTGACCCGATGTAGGACCGGCCAGACAAGTCAAGGCGTGGTCTAGCGCAGGCAGCCTATCCAACGTCGCTTGCACCTTGTCTTCCACAGACGCCTCGGCATGGCTTTCCGTGTGTTCACGGAAGAAGAGTTCCATGCCCATGGTACACCCCGGAGCGTTCTCTTCGTTGCCGAAAACTTTACATACATTCCCGGCCACAAAGTAGCTGACGGCTACGATCGGTCGGCGCAGGACAGTGTCGATCCGATGGGGCTGGACTTGGGTTACGCTAGGGCTCCGGCGCATGGAGAAAAGCAGACCCGCCCAACGTCAGTTACGAGTCAGAAGCGGACGCCCCTCCCCTGCCCTTCAGTGCATTTGTCTTAATGTGCACTGTCGTTGCAATTAGCCAGCTCAAGCCAAGAAGCTGTCGGGACCCGTGCCTTCGACTTTTTGTCCGTCTTTGCCATAGACGGCAGCAATGTCCGCGATTGATCCAATGGACACAAAGAGCGCGCCGCCACCGGCTAACGGACCTCCATCTTCGGGATCCAGAATAAATCGCATTTCGCGCTGGTAGGCGTACCGGAAATCCTTCTTGGACAGCGGGCTGTGGTGATCGCTGTCAGGATAATACGGATCGAAGTAATCGTTCTGCACTAGGCTTTTTACTGCGTACGGCGCAGCCCGGTTTAGGCTTGGCAACGCGCGTCTGACAAACGCTTCTGGATCGAAGATCACCAAACAGCCGTCTTCCTCCGGCGGATCCCCGGGAAACTCGTCGAAGAGTCTCGGATCAAGTTCCGTGCTGAAAGAGCTGAGCCAATAAGGGACCTCTTCCATCCCAGAGCTACGCTCAACGAGTCGCCTCGTTGTAAATGTCGCGTCGCCCAGCACCGGAAGGGATTTTCCGTCGGTAGTGGTGACAGTCAGCTGTTGCCCGGGTCTCTTGTACGATTTTCCCATCTCGTCATCAGCACGCGCCGCGTTCAGCCGAGCGTCGTCATAAGACGCCGCCGGCGCAAAACGGATCGTGCCGTCGCGCAGGGTGTCTAGTAACCAGCGCCTATTGCTGATCCGAACCAGAACCCGATCTTCCGAATTCATATGACCGCCAAAACCGCGCGCTAGTGCCGGTTGTGCGGGGAGCGGCGTCGTTGGCGTAGGTGTGAGACCGCGCCGCTCAAACTCAAGAAGCGTCCAGTAGCGCAGTCGTAGCCACCACCAAGGGCTGATCCAACCGCGCTCCGGAGGCAACTCATCACGTGGTGAAGGCGCCCCATCGATGTACTGGATGTTGCGCTCGATCTGATCCAGTCGGCTTTGAAGTGCATCTTCAGACAGATTCGAGAGACGCGCCCCCTGAACTCGATCAGCGAAGGTCCAAAGCTCTTCGTCGAACAACTTGTGCCCGCGCCGTCGCGCAAGAATATCATTGAGCAGCACCATTCCCCCTACGGTCGTTTGACTAGGCACTCTCCCGGCATGCCAATGTCGCGACGTGCCTATCAGTTCGAAGCGCGTCGCGCATGTGTCCCATGCTGCTCACGCGACCGCGAGATAGGATGTTGATCGAAAGCAGCAAAGTGGCTCCGTTTCAATGTCTGTCCGCCAGTGCCATTGTTTCATTGTGCACTGAGCGACCTAGAGAGAAAAAAGGCCGCCTTGAAACTTAAGGAAGGCGTCGCGGACCTTGGCCACCCCGCCAAGAGCCTGAGCGCCTTCGCTGACGCTGGCATAGCGAAGCTCGAGCAGGCGCGGGAGTTTTTCTTGATCTAGTTCCTCGACCCCTTGATCAACATACTGGCCAAGCACGAAGTCGAGGAAGGTCGCGAGCGGCGCATCATAGTCGGCCAATACAGCGGTCTTGCGCGTCTGGACCCGCTCCGCCCTACTCAGGGGTGGCAAAGCGAAGGCCACATAGGCCAGCACGTCGAAGACATCGCTGTTCGGAGCGTCGATGATCCGCGCCATTTCCTGCAGCGGCCCCGCCCCGAAGCCAGCTTCCGCCAGCGCGGCCATCAGCGCCTTCCGCGTATCCGGCGCGCCCCACAGACGGCGCAACTCGTCCTCATCCTTGAACAGCACAGGCGCCTTGCCGAACAGGTTCTGGATAAACTCCGCCGCAGACAGCGGTCGCCCGTCCGGCCCCCAGAAGCTGGTGGCGCTGATGTGCTGGATGGTCCGCGCCTTTCCGTCGGCCAGCTTGATGACGATCTTTTCCGGCCGCTCGCCCGGCTCCTTCGGCTGTGTAGGCGGCGCTAACGGATCCTCGGGCGGCGGCACCTTGGGCCCCGCCGGGACCGGCTCCATCGGCTCTCCGTCCCACTCCGGATCGAAGAAATGCTGATACGCCCCCTCGAAGTCGTGGATGGTGAAATACTCCTTGCCGTCGTACAGCCGCGTTCCGCGCCCCACGATCTGCTTGAACTCGATCATGCTGTTCACGGGCCGCAGCAACACGATATGACGGACGTTCCTAGCATCCACCCCGGTCGACAGCTTTTGCGATGTCGTCAGGATCGTCGGGATGGTCTTCTCGTTGTCCTGGAACTGGCGCAGCCAGTGTTCTCCCATCGCCCCGTCGTCGGCTGTCACGCGCTCGCAGTAATGCGGGTCGGTACTGTCCTTCATCTGGTTGATCAGGTTCCGCACCGCCGCCGCGTGGTCCTGTGTGGCGCAGAACACCAGCGTCTTCTGGCGCGGATCGATCTCCTTCATGAACACCTCGACGCGGTACTTTTCCCGCGCCTCGATCTCTATGGTTCGGTTGAACTGGCCTGAGGTGTAGCGGTGCTTCTCCTTCACCTCGCCCTTCACCACCGTGTCGTCCGGCGTCCAGACATAGTCATCCAAAGTGGTCTTGTGTTGCCGCACCTTGAACGGCGTCAGGAACCCGTCCTCGATCCCTTCGCGCAGTGAGTAGGTGTAAACGGGCTTGCCGAAATACAGATAGGTGTCCCGGTTCTCGTCACGCCTCAGCGGCGTCGCCGTCAGGCCCAGCTGAACCGCCGGCGCGAAATACTCCAGGATCGCCCGCCACTCGCCCTCGGCGTTGGCCCCGCCCCGGTGGCATTCGTCGATGATGATGAAGTCGAAGAAATCCGGCGGATAGTCGCCGAAGTAAGCCTCTTCCCGCCCCAACGCATCGGTCTTGCCGCTGGTGAAGGTCTGGAAGATCGTAAAGAAGACGCTGCCGTTCTTCGGCACCCGCCCCTTCTTTCGGATGGCGTCTGGCTTGATCCGAACCAGCGCATCGTCGGGAAAGGCCGAGAAGGAATTGTAGGCCTGATCCGCCAGAATGTTCCGGTCCGCCAGAAGTAGGATGCGCGGCCGCCGCGTCGGCTCGCCCGACAGGCTCCAGCGCGCATGGAACAGCTTCCACGCCAGTTGGAAGGCAATGAAGGTCTTGCCCGTCCCGGTCGCCAAATTCAGCAGGACGCGCTTCTTCCCCTCGGCCACCGCGTCCAGCACGGCCTCCACGGCGTTGACCTGATAGTAGCGCGCGGGCTGGCTGCCGCCCTTGTCCTCGAACGGCACGGCCGCGAACCGGTCTCGCCAGGCGTTCTCTTCGGCGAAAGTCGCGTCCCATAGTTCCTGCGGCGTCGGCCACGCCTCGACCGGCCCTTCCTTGCCGGTCGCCATGTCGACCCGGTATTGGCCCGTCCCGTCGGTCGAGAAGGCCCAGCGCATATTCAGCTTGCCGGCATAGATCTTGGCCTGCCCCAGCCCGCCGGTGACGCCCTTGCCCGCCGCCTTGGCCTCCACCGCCGCCAGCTTTCGCCCGCGATAGCTCAGCACATAGTCCGCCGTCGTCGCCTCGCCCCGCTGCCCGGCGCCCAGGATGCGCCCCGGACAGATGACCTCGCGGTTGACCTTGCTGTCCTCGACCACGCCCCAACCGGCCGCCTTCAGGGCGGGATCGATCAGCTCGGCGCGGGTCTCGGATTCGTTCATGCAGCGATGGGTTCGCGGGTCAGTTCGCCAGAGAAAGCGCGGGCGAGGAGGGATTGTTTGAGTTCGGCGAGGAGGGCGAGTTTTCCGGTCAAAGCTCGCTCTAACAGCTGCACCTCGCGATCAACTTGGTCAAAAATCGTCGCAAGCCGTTCTTGTTCGCCTATCGAGGGAATGGTGAGGAGGAGATCAAGTTGCCTTGTTATCCCAATATAGGCCCTAGTTGATCCTAGACCTGCAATCTCCCGCAACTGCTCCTGAAATTTTCGTCCTCGAAGGGCATAGTAGAGGTATTGCGGGAGCAGAGTGGTCCTGTCCTTGACCCGGTAGTAGGTCACCTGAGGTGTCAGCATGACATAGGGACGGCCGGTGCTGAGGATAGCGACACGGCCGATTGTCCCCTTGTGTGAGAGCAATACGTCGCCGTCACGAGCGAAGCCCACGCGAAGGGACCGGGCGCGAGCTTCAGATATGAAGCGGCACCCCTCTTGGTCAACTCGGCCATCACGCAGGTCGGATGCCATGACGAACGGCACCCCTTGAGGCACGAACTCATCCTTGGTCGGGTGAATCTCGCCGTGATTGCCATCCGAGATGCGCTCTAGAACTCCCTGCCCGATGAGTTCGCCAACAGATCGAACACTCGTGTTTGCCCCATCGCTGGCTGCCAACGATTCAATCGTGGCTGCGCTCAATGAGACTGCATTTTCGAGGGCTGCTTCCGTTCGTGAGGCGGTGGCCGCGATCCCGCCAAACGTCTCATCCAGAATGGCGACGATGCGCTGCTGCTCGGCCATCGCAATCTTGGGAAAAGGCAGGGAGGCTACGAAGGGCGTTTTCACGCCCTGAACTGTCGCGCCAGTTCCTTGGGCGACAATCAAATGCGCGATGCTCTTGAGCCACCAAAACAAGAAGCGAGAATGTACTTCATCGGCCTTGAAAGGCACGAGACCCCGTAGGTCTTGGTTTATTGCAGTCGCTCGCTCGACGATGCACACTTTGCCGAGCCCGACCCGAGTTGCGATCACGACTGTTCCGGCTGGCAAGATGTTCGTCGCGCTGGTGCGCACGGCTTCTTCAGTGATGGACAACTCCGTTTCCGAAATCAGATCCGCCTTCATGTCACGCACGGTGGCCCACGGAATGTTCCCCCCGTAGGAAGCTGAATTGGCCTTCGACGGTGTGCCGCCACCGATTAGGCGGCACACCGAACCGAGCGGAACTGTTCTATAGGTCACAGCAGCGCCCTAACTCGTTCCAGCACCCGCGCACTCTCGGCATCCAGCGCTGCGATCTCATCCAGGATCGCCTCCGGAGACCGCAGCTCCGCCGCCTCCGGCGCATTCGGATTCTTGACCGACAGGTCCCAAGTTTCGCGGTCCACATCGGCGGTTTCAATGACCCAGCTTTTCGGCCCCGGCTCGAACGTCGCCTGCATCTCCACGAACTCCGCCATATCGGCATCGTTCAGCGCATTCGTCTTGCCGAGATTGCGGCCGGGATTGAGCTGATAGAACCACGTCCGCTGCGTCGGTCGACCCTTCTCGAAGAACAGCACCACCGTCTTCACGCCCGCGCCCTGGAACGTCCCGCCGGGCATATCCAGCACCGTGTGCAGGTCGCAGGTCTCCAGCAGTTCCTTCCGCAGCGCCGTCGCCGCCTGATCGGTGTTCGACAGGAACGTGTTCTTGATGACGACGGCCGCACGGCCGCCGGCCCGCAGCGAGCGCATGAAATGCTGAAGGAACAGATAGGCCGTCTCGCCCGAGCGGATCGGGAAGTTCTGCTGAACCTCCGCCCGTTCGCCGCCGCCGAACGGCGGATTGGCCAGCACCACGTCGAAGCGGTCCCGCTCCTGCAGGTCCATGACGTTCTGCGCCAGGGTGTTGGCGTGCAGGACGTTGGGCGTGTCGATCCCGTGCAGGATCATGTTCATGATGGCGATGACGTAGGCGAGGCTCTTCTTCTCCTTGCCGACGAAGGTCCGCTTCTGAAGCGTCTCACGGTCCGCCGTCGTCGCGGCTTGCGGCCGCATATAGTCGTAGGCCTCGCACAGGAAGCCGGCCGATCCGCAGGCGCCGTCATAGACGCGCTCGCCGATCTTCGGATCGACCACCTTGATCATCGCCCGGATCAGCGGACGGGGCGTGTAGTATTCCCCGCCGTTCCGCCCGGCGTTGCCCATCCGCTTGATCTTGTCCTCATACAGCGAGGACAGCTCGTGCTTCTGGTTCTGCGACCCGAAGCTCAGCCCGTCGATCAGCTCCAGTGCTTCTCGCAGCGAATAGCCCGACAGGAATTTCGGCCGGATTTCCGCGAACACCTCGCCGATCTTGTATTCGATCGTATCCGACCCGCTCGCCCGCCTCTTGAACCCCTGCAGATAGGGCCACAGCTCGTCGGTCACATAGGCGATCAGGTCGTCGCCGGTCAGCGCACGATCATGGTCGAAGGCGCCGCTCGCCGTCTTCGGCGCGGCCCACGCGCCCCAGCGGTGTTCGTCATCGATGATCGGCGACCAGGCCTCGCCCTTCAGCTCGGCTTCGTCCTCGCGCTGGCGCTCCAGGTCGTCCAGATATTTGAGGAACAGCATCCACGACGATTGCTCGGTGTAGTCCAGCTCCGTCGTCTGCCCGGCCTCGTTGCGCAGCACCTTGTCCAGCGCATTGAACGTCTGGTCGAAGCCGCCCCTGCCGTTCGATTTCACCTTGGCCGCACGCGCCATGAGCACTCCCCGAAACTGAGTTCGGTTCTATCGAAGGGACAACTCGCCGGCAACGAGCCACCAGTGCACTTTTCCGGATGTACACCCAGACGCTCATTCGCGGGTGGCTATGATCCGCTGACGCTCGATCCTTGCGCTAACGATACGATCCACGGCACCGTAGTCGAATCCAGCCCGCTCGGACCGCGATCTCCCGGTGAATATGTCTATGCCCACGCCCGCACACTCAAATCTGCATGCAATGTTTTTCCACTTTCAGTTCGACGATCTCCGTCGGGCTTACCGCACCACCATAGCCAGCTTTGAAGCTGCAGCTGACAGTGCCGAGGCAACAGTTCGTCGAATGTACGGCTTCGGGCCGGATGAGCCGTTCCCTGAAGTCGAATACGACGAGGACGGCGGGCCTTCTATGGATTGGGGGGAGCTTATCGGGGAGATTGAGCACGATGCACACTCTTCGAAAGCGCTCGTTCGCACTGCTTTTGTGATTGCCCTCTTCCATTTCTGGGAGCGAGAAACCAATCGGTGGCAGCAGGTAGTTGGAAAGACTTACGATCATCAGGCGACGATGCTCTGGCTGATCGCTAAAGGCAGGACCCCGGATGATGCCACTCTCCGCGAACTCGAACTTGTCGCACATTGCGCCAAGCACGGGGCTGGTCGCGCGTGCAGTCAACTATTTGGTCTCAGGCCCGACCTTTTCGACCTGACATCCGCGCAGTCGATCCCGAACGACAGCAATCTCTTGATCACTGACCAGTTAGCGAATGGCTTTTTCGACGCTGTAGCGAATTCCGGACCCAACCTTCGCAGCCCATTCTGACGCTTTCAACACAAGCAGGCGTGCCTAGTGTGTTTCTCCAGTTCTACACCGAGCGTCGGAAGCGCGAGTGGATTTCAGTTTCTACAGTGTCAAATGTTTAGGCATGTCGCCCCACGCCGCAAATCGGTAACCTACCGCGCAGTTTCCAAGGCTAGCCTACGCTCGGCGATATAGGCGTCTAAACTGTCCGGTCTGATGTTGTCGTTGATGACCAAAAGCGAGCGCAGCAGGCGCTCCCGTATTCCTGATCTCGGCTTACGATCCCCGGCGTTTAAAACGGCCTCGGAGAGGTCGCTCAGTATGCGTTCAACGACCTCACAGAAAGCTTGATCAGCGCCCTTTGCGAAGAGCACATCTATCAACACCCAGTGTTCACGGCCCCGGTCACCACCACACGGGCATGAGCGTTTCAGAAGAAGCTGATCCAACGGATAGCGCCACTCAAACCGCGCATCGCCATAAGTCAGCTCATTGTCGTCGACATTCTCCATCAAGAAATCTTGGACGTGCCGCTTCGATCCGCAGCTGCTGTGGCGATGCACGACGTGCACTCCGAAGTGCTCAGCCCCCTCGCGCGCTTCGTCGAACAGCTGCGTCAAACTCGACTTAGTGAGATAGTTCGGCCGCGTATTATCCCAAGGCAAATAGCCCTTCGCGTCCTGCACGCCGCTGATCTCAGCGGCTACAGATGTCCTCAGCCGAGTCAGGTAAGTGAAACGATCCATCGTTATTGCTTAGCTCGATCCACAATAGGAGGCGACTGTAATCTAGCCTCTGCAAATGGCTCAGCCTCTGCGGGGACCTCTCTAGGCAGAGCTCCCACTCATGCAGGGCACTGAAGCAAGCTGAATTTCCTCGATCAGTGCGTTTTCCCCAAACTACGCCCAGAGCTCCAAACGCTCAGTGGATTTTTCCCGATCTACCCTGCGCGACCGGAACGACCCTTTTGCGCTATCATTAGAAATCAGCTGGCCAACGGGTAATGACCGTCTATTCACACCAAGTGGGATTCTTGATGCGCCATTATCGGCGCCCATCGGCTTCGAACGCAAATGTGGCACAGCTCCCCATCTGCGCGGCGGTCGCGCTTGCATGGGGACACGTTGCACCACACCTTCAGTGCTGACAGTTCGCTCGCGCATCGGAGTGGGCATCGGCAGTTAGCCGACAACAGCGAGTCCATGCAGGCACTCCGCGTCATCGGAAACCTAAGCTCACACGGCGATGTGCTGTTCGACGCTATCGACGTTCATGAAGACGCTCTGTTTGAGATCTACAAAGGGAAGACTGCCAAGCTCAAAGCCACAAAACTAAAGCTCAAGGCGATGGAGCAGGCAGTCGCGGCGTGAGAGGAACGAGTTGGCGACCCCCTATTTGTGGTCGTCCCCAAACTACTTAAACATGCTGCAGCAGTGGGATCCACTCAGCGGCGGCTCCGCTCCGCATAGGGATTGAGCGCACTGGCCGATCTCCAGTTCGGATATCGCTTGACGCAGTTTGATTTTTATTACCGCGGCGAAGGCGAGCGCCTTCAACGTTGGCTCATTGCCCATGTCAGGCAGTGCGGACGAGCCTCGGTGCAGGTCACCCACAGCATGCCAATCGTCTCGCCGGTCGAGACTGTTGAAGGCGCTCCAGCATAGACGCAAATCCACTCCGGCCCGTCGCCACCGGATTGCTGATCAGTGACACCCCTGAATGTTACCCTGAGGCGTGACAGAGATCATCATGGCCCTGAGTGAGCTTGGGGCCGATAGGACGCCATCAGCTGGCGCTTGAACAACTCTAGGAGAAAGAGCGGCTAAGGGCTCCGTCCGACGCAGCGAGATGAACCTTCACATAAGACGCCTGCGCCATTGCTTTTCAAGCAGGCGAAGTGTCACGAGAAGCTCATCGTCAGAATAGGGTTTGGACAGAAACCGGGTCTCCGGCGGAAGATCATCGCCGGAGATCATCCGGCTACCCGACGCCACCACGATGCGCACGGGCGGCCAGCCGTTACTGACTTGCTGTGCGAGCCTTACCCCGTCGATACCGCCCGACACGTCGGCTGTGGTAAAAAGAATAGCGATGTCGGGAATTTCGCTGAGACGCGCGATCGCATCGCCAGTGTTCCACGCCTCTATGATTTCGAAGCCGGCATCCTCCAGTACACTGCGCGCATACAGGCTCACGATCGTGTCGGATTCAACGAGCAAGACTTTCGTCCGGTTATCGACATCAGGGGCGGTCACGGCGCTACGGGCCTCAGGGGTTACGCGTCTCGCGTGAAACGCATGTCATCTACAGCCCGGCTATAGCGGCGGCGAGTGCGCCCTCGCAAGATTGTTGCCGCAAAAACAGTCCCTTCATTTAGGCCGGTCAGGCGAGCCGGTCGGGCGACGAAACCCGGCCGAAACCGCCGACTTCACGTCATTCCGTGCAATCGGCTGGATCCGGCTGGCGAGGAGCAGGACTGTGGGGGCGAAGATGTCCGGCGCGGCCGCGTTGGCCTCAGCCGTGTCGACATTGACCGGGTCAGGCCCGACCGGATCGTCGGGCGCCGCGATCGGCGCCTTCACCTCGGCAATTTGAACGATCGGCTCCGGCGCCGGTCCCGGCGCCGGCGTGCCGCTGGTCAGCAGCAGGGCGGACAGAATCAGGAGACGGTTGATCGGACTTACCCCAGAATGAGGCGCTCGGCGGCTTTCTGAGGCGTCTCGCCAGGTTAGTTTGTTCCAAATAGCACCTCCTGCGCTAGGGTGGTGCGAGCCTGAGCGGTGTCGGCGGCGGCTTGGGCGTGGAGGGTGGCGGCGTCATTGGCGGCCTTCCGCCCATCAACCGCCTCGCTTTGTGTCGCCAACGCGGCCTGGACGCCGGACAAGTTCGCCTGCGCCATGGTCCGTCAATCCTTATATCCGACGCCGGGCGCATTGATCGGCAAATAGAGCTGGGCCAAGCGGCCTTGCTCTTGGACCGGGTCATGATGGCCCACGCCCCAGCGATAAAATGAGAAGATCGCCAGCGGGATGAAGATGGCGCAGCCAACGCCGGCGGCCATCGTCGTCCGCGACGGAAACATGTCGCCGATCTTCATCAGGCGAACTCAAAGTAGGGACTCGCGTTTTCGCTGCGCGGGCGGCTTGCCGTCCTGATCCCAATCTCCACCCCCAGCGGGTTTTCGCACCTGGCCGCCGAGATCGCATCGAACATCGCGCAAGCGAGCTGCGTGGGGACGCCCTTCACGCGCGCAAGGTAGTACACACCCAAGCGATACTTAGAGATTGGGTGTATCTACTGGCCCGAACGCGCAAATCGCACGCATTGCGCATGGCCTGCAGTGACGACTGAGGGGTTGAAGGCGGTCGAGCAGAGCGTCGCGGTGTGCCGAAACCAAGACGGCGATCTGGTCAGCACCAAAGTTGTCAACCGGGTCGCCCAACGTCCTGAGCTGCGATTAGGCAAGCCCATCATCATTTAATGAAGGAATGTGGTGACGTGGGGAGCCTGCTAGCGCCGGGAGCGTTAGTGGCGGTCACGAAGCGCGTTGATTAGTGAAGACCATGTCCCCTGAAGATGCTGCCTTGGATCGCCTATGGCGACGTCAATTCAAACAACCCCTACCTATCCTCGGAGCGCATGATACGGTCCGCTCAATCCTGAGGGAGTACGGGGTGGGCGATGATGAGATGGCGCCAACCCGCTCGCGAATGCGGGCTAACAATAGCTCGAAGCGGGGGCGTCAGTCGGCGCTTCGTTGACAGCTGCTCTTGGTCCAGAGGGCCACGACCGGGGTGCGTTGCAGGCTTCGCGCCATACTGTTCGAAGATGGCGGCGCGGAGCATTGCTAGCGTCCGATCAATCAGGAGCCGGCGACAAACGCGAGGTCAACTGGTTAAAACTGTCGTGAGATGCGGCCCCGGCCCAGGCGATGCGCGTTCGCGCCCCAGCGTGCCCGGCCGCATTTATGCCAGTAGCGCTGACCGTTGCGACCCATCCCGATCAGCCGGTTTCTTTTAAGCTATCAGTCGCGAACCAGGTTCGACATTTGGGCGTTGTCGCGTCATGAAAGACGCCGAGGAATGCAGAATACACGCCGAAGCCTTGGAAGCCTTGGCGGAAGGCGAGTCCGAAATCTTCCGTCAAAAGGCTTACCGGCAGATGGCCGCGTACTGGAGAGCGTCTCAGAGGCTTCGCTCGGGCGACGCTTCGTCAGCCAAGACGGAATCCACCCGAACATCACCGACGAAGATATGAACTGCGATAGCGCTGCTATGTTGGCGCATGAGTGCGATCGCCTCTTTTCGGGCATCCTGCGTCGATTGAGCCGCCAAAGGTTCCATGTGGGGAACGGACACGATTGAAGACTCGATGAAACAGAAATAAGTCACGGAACGCTCCGGGGCCAGACAGGCGGCAGTGTGGGGCGCGCGTCACCGATCTCTTCCAGCCGCGAGCGCCCAATCATCTTGTCCCGCGATAAGGTCATGATACCCCACGCAATCGGAAATGGCGAGCGTGCAGCCTTTCGGGAAGGATAACGGATGATCGCTTTCTTTGCTTCAGTGGGCTTAATCGCCCCCTCCCCGCGAAGAAGACAGCAGTGTGGAAGTTCGTGCGCTGCCCGTGTTCACCGGCGTTTCGGGTTTGGCGAGTAAGCTCGAGGTAGCCTCAATGATCTCGCAGGCGGACAAACAGGCCGCCAGCGCCTGAAGGAGAATGGGGATGAAGACGCTCTATCAATGGATCCTCCCTGGGCTGGCTTTGACACTGGCGTTGTGCGCGCCAACGCTAGCCAGCGCGCAGGATCAGGAGTGCGGGGATGTCGTCGAGCTTGTGCGTCAAGCCTACCCGGGCGCTGTGGCGGAAGGCGAGCGTAGCCTACGGATAGGCACTCGCACCCTCACCCTTCCCTCTCCGTCATCAATCAACCCTCACGCCATGGTCTGCCGACGCTGGCGGGGTCAGCCAGGGCTGGTGCTCGTGGCCGTTCCGCTGATCGCCGAGGTGCGCGTGGACGGAACGTCGGGCGATCAGGATGTGCTCATTGTCGACGAAGCCACGAGGACGCCCCGCCAACGGCTTCGTCTTCCCCACGCCATGGATGACGACGCCATTCGGCTATCTGCCGTTTCGTTTGACACAGCCCCTTATCGGCTCGGCCCGGATCGGCTTGCTTTCGGCGTCAAACGTGACTGGGCCGGGAGCTCGCGCCCCAATCCCTTCTCGGAGACCACACTATCTCTCTACGAAGTGCGCAACGGAGCAATCTCGCCCGTCCTTGAGAATCTGGTTGTCTATCGTCGTGTCGGGGAATGGGATTTGTCCTGCGCCGGAAACACCGTCGCGACAGAGCGAATTCTAAGAATGGTTCCCGGCCCGCACGGGCAAGACATTTCGGTTCTTGAGCGCACGACCCGCAGCATCTCCAAAGAGGGAAAGAACGGGGAATGCGAAACAACGGATCGGCCCGAGCTTCCCCGTACGATCCGCCTACCCTTCGACGGCAGACGATACGACGTTCCCCGATTGATAAGGCGAGACTGACAGGGATGCTGCGGAGCGCCACTGATCGACCTCAGATCGTCCGTGTCGGGTGTACTCAGTGCATTTCTCCACATCTACCCTGAGACAGCAGTTCGGCCGCTCAGCAGGTCAGCAGCTCGGGCAGATTGACCGGGTCATAGCTCTCTCCAACCTTGGCGTAGACGACCGTCGCATCCACGTCGCCCGTGTAGCGAACCCGCATCGACTTGCCCTTCTGACCGGGGATCAAGACCCCCTCCATGCTCTTGGTCTCCCCCTCTTCGCGCGCCCCGCCGTCGCTATAGGAGGTCGGGATCTGATCGATCCGCACGATAGGTTTGTCCGGGGTTAGCTCGATCACGTGTGCCCAGGTGCAGGTGTAGCCCTGCCATGTGCCGCCAGCCTCAGCGACCAGGGCCGGTGACGGGGTAAGATCAGTCCGGATCTTCCATTCTGGCGGGGCTCCCCACGTCCCCGAAACTAGAAATCCAGGCCAGCTGCCGATGCGCGTGAAACTGTCTCCGGTACGCTGCAAATAGTGGATGGAGAGCGACCCCGAGTTGACATGTCCCTCCCCGCCCTGCCCGTCAGAGATGAGAGCGTATCGGCCCCCCTCAAGCGCAATCAGCTTGCCGGACCGATAGGTCCGCGTGTCGGTCTGGTTACCTCTCCCTTCCTCACGCTCGATCGGGGGCGGCCCGCCCCACGCGGTTCTGAACGCCAGCGCGGTGAGCTGATCAGGAGTAGGCGGATCCGCTGTCGGTTTGACGACCGCGGCTACAGGTGCAGCTTTAGAGGCAATGGGGTTCGCGGGCGCTTCCGATTTAGGCGATAGGTCGCAGCCGACCAGCAGAAGGCAACCGAGCGCGATGAAGGGGATTGGTTTCACGCTAATCTCCAAATGCACTCGAAGGTCTGAGGCTCAAAGGCGAGAACCATGTCAGTCGCTGAGTTGACCGATCCGTTCTTCATACACTTTGTATAGGCAGCCAGTATCCGAGCACGTGTTGCGTATCGCGATCCACGCAGTCTGCTCACTTCCAGATCCCGGCTGAGCTTGGCGCCGGCGCGCATAGGCGGCTGCCATTTGACGATCGAGTTCGCCTAAACCAGGGTCTGCGCAGATCATCTGCTCGACCGATGTGCGAGCGCGGCGGCAATCGAAGCTGGCGGTTCCGACAGATGAGGGTTGCTGGACAACGAGTGATGGCGCGGTCGCCGGCGCAGAACTTCCGGAGCGGCTTTGGTTGAACTGACTCAGATCGGCATAGCCAATCAGACCTGGAATGCGCCCAAACTGATCCACTTGGTAGACAAGCCCGGTTCCATCCGCAGCCGGTTGCATTGAGTAGGTCACGTCGGCGACGAGGTCATCAGGACCGAACAGACTGCGGGCGCCTACGGGCACTTCAATGCGAAGACGGCCCGAACAGGTTGTTCGATCCAACGTCTTATCGTGCGCGTTCAAAAGCGGCATCTCTAGCTTGGCGATTGACTGCCGTTGGAGATCGTTCATCCGAACGGGATCGGCGGTCGACAGACGTCGGGCTGCATCGAATGCCATCGTTTTGAGCTGCTCAACAGTCTCAGGAGCAATACACCGAGCATTCGGCTGTAAAGCAACGGCAGAAATTTCCTCGTCCGTTCCGGCTGGGGGTGTCGGGGCTTTGTCGCCGCAAGCGCTCAGAAAAGACGCGGCAATCGAAGCCGCAAGCATCAATTTTTTCAAGTTTGCCCCCATTGCACTGTGCCGTTCTACCACCTCAGATTGGGCTTCAGGTAGCTTAAAAGAGGCCGGCGAAAGAGATGATAATCCCCACCGCGCCCGCCAGCACTCGGCAGGCTTCGCCAGAGAAAGTCCGGCATCTTTTTCGCGGTCAGTGCGATTTTCCGAATGTGCACTGAGCCGTCTCCCGCGCTAAAGCCACCTGGAATCCCTTGCGATGGGCGCGCAGTTTGCTGTCCGCCAAACGCTCCAGCCCTTCAGGCTGTGTGAGTCGAGAAACGTCTCATCGGGATGCCGGTACTTGTTCGGCACGCCGTACGAAGCGACCGCTCTACCCCCGTTTGCCGGCGCGGATGGAGGGCTACCAGACCCAGCCCCTCCATGGTGCGGAACTGTAAGAGCCGTGACCTTCTTCAGCGCCTTTCCGGGGATGAACTCATATCCAGCGTCGCCTGTCAGAAGTTGGGCGCCACTACTGCGATCTAAGCGAAGAACGTATCCGGTGGCGTTTCGATCGTTTGGCGCACCCTTGGAAGCACCCAGTCCACGATAGAGCGTTACGGCCTGGGTCCCGATCTCCTTGTCGGCGAGGTAACTCAGAGACGCCCCCAGACTACGGCGGAACGCGCGACAATTCGGACCGACCGACTGGTCCGGAGCAAACCAGGCCAGTTTTCGGAGCGGAGAGTCCTTCGGGAGAGCCATCGCGTAATGGTCAAAATCCCAATGCGACAAGACCACGAAACCTTTTTTCGGGACCGTGATCGTTGGCAAGGTCGGACAAGACGGCCGATTGAACCAGAGGGGCGCCCCGACATCGAAAAAGCCGACGATCTTGGAGTGCTCGTCTCTTTGGACGTGAAGCGCTACGCAGCTCGCCTGCCCAACGTCTAGAACCCTCGCGTGCAGATCGCCGTCTTTCGGTTGCGCAAAGAGCGCCTGAAACTGGAATGATGCGTCTCCCGAACCCCGACTCGTAGGTTCCGGTGGATTGAATGTTTCGAATAAGGCGAAAGTTGTAATCGGACGCTCGGCCACTCCATGCTTCCGCACAGCCTGGCTCGGCCCTTCTTCACCGCCGACGTACTCAAGTTGGCCCACGTTCGTTCGCACTGCGGGCCCCAGATAGTCTGTAGACGCCGGTAGCGCCCAGGCCACTGGGTTACCTACGATGGGGCTGAGACTTATGAAGAGCCAATCCCCTTCAGCAGGAATGCGGCCCAGTTCGAAGAGCTTTATAAGACGCTCTGGTGTCGAGGAAATGCGGACTATAGCGAGACTTTCTCGGTCAGCGTCAGCACCGGCCAGGTAGGTCGCTTCATCTACGCAGTCTAACACGAGGCTTATCCGCCCCCCCGACACTCGTGGGTCGGGCAGCGTGACGCTCTCCACTAGTCCAAGCAGACGTCTCTGCCGCCACGCGCCAGTTTTCATGAGATTCAATCTAGATTTCCCAACCTAGTAAGGGCAGCGGCTTTGCTAGTTCATCCGCGCTTCACGCGCACCAGATTTATGCAACCCAAGTTTGAGGCGGCACGCGCACGCCGACAAATTGGAGCGTAACCTTCCATCTGAAGCTGGAACTAACCCGATCAAGCAATCCTCATCGACAGCCAGCGCTTAGTGCAGCCAGTGCACTTTCTCTCATTCACCCAGAGTGCCGATCTGCGGCAGAGCGCTCAGTGCGAAATCCCCCATCTACACTGAGACCGCTTCAGGGTGAGTCGCGGAAATCAGAGAGAGGCGAAACGGTGCGACGCTGAGGTGCGAAGACGCCTTCGGCAGCAGCAGCGCCAGCACGCCGTCACGCTCGGCAAGATGGACGTGGTAGTGAACCTTCCCGCTGTCCTCGCGCGTCGTTGAGTTCAGCAGCCCGACGAGCGGCCGCATCACATCGAGCGGGATGGCGAAAGCCTCATCTCGATCCATGCATCCGAGAAGGAAGAACCCCTTTTCTGCACCGCCCAGATATTCGTCTTGGTCGCGGTGATACGCATACCAGTAGGGGAAGTCCGGGCGGTCCTCGTAGTGCTTTGAGATGGACAGAGCCACACGCATCGCGCCATCTGCGGTTTGACGGCGCGCGACGCCATCGCTCACCAGCGAAACCCCTTCCCGCGTCGCTAGAGCCTGCGTCATCGCGGCGCGGGTCTTCTGCATCAGCTCTGCGTCAGTGAAACGCCAGACCCCCTTTTCAGCGGCATCCTCAGGCTCGTCGTCGCTGAACGGCAACTCCTCACCCGCTTCCGATTGAGGGCGTGGCCAAATCGTTCTGGCGAACTCGAAGAGTTCTCGCCCCCTCGCGACGATGTCGTGTTCAGCCCAGCCTGAGGGCGGCTCTACGCGCAGCCAAGCGTTCAGCCGCAGGTCACTGTCGATTGCGATCTTCTTGGTCTTGGTCGGCCAAGCCCCATTGCTGGCCGACGCATTCAGCTCTGTTGTCAGCAGTGTCAGATTGCCCACAGTGTGGATCAGCCGTTCACGTCGCCGCTCTTCGGTTTCACCCTCAGACAGCTCAAGGTCGGATGGGATCGGATAGTCTTCCAGCGCCCCTTTTTGGGGAAGCAGATGTTCGACGCTGAGCCACTCCGGAAGGCCAACATTCTCGTTGCGCTTGGTTCGTATCTGACGCTCGATCGCGCGTAGAACCATCACGCTTCGGTCAGGCCGTGACTTGGCGTAGAGCGGTTTGGCCAACCACGCTGCGAGAAACTCTTCGTCGGACGGCCATCGGGCCGTAACCTCGCGAGAACGACTGAGCTCGTCACGCACGACATCCGCGAGATCGACGTCAGCACCAGCACGCTTCAGCTTGGCGAGCAGAGCGACAAAAAAGCGATTGTAGCTCTTGTTCGTCAACTGGCAGACGAAGCGCCGAACCAACCAAGATTCAACGTCGTCAAGAATTCGATCACGCTGAATGGACGACAGTCGCTCGTCGGGGAGCCCCAGCACATAGAGCAGCAGAGGGTAGACCGTGCTGTTGTCGAGCGACTTCAGACGACGGGCTAAAAGGGCGATCCGCCCCTCCCCTGACGGCTCGATCAGCGACCGGAAATTCGTGCTGTGGAAACGGAGATCCTGCAGCAGAGTCTCAATGGTGTCGTCCGACCCCGACCGCCAATCACGAAACTCGCTGAAGAGCTGCCCGATGTTGAGATCGTGCTCCGTCTGCATGACGAGATAGTGGAACAGGAAGAGATCGATGCGGGGGCGTTTAAGGCGCCCCTGGCGCTCTTCGATATGCCAAAAGCGCGTCTCTCCGCTGACAGGCTTATCGACGCGCTCGTCATCAAACGCTCGCCAGTAGCCGTCGTAGAGAGCGTCGGCGTCGACGCTGGCGTCGTGACTGGCGTTCAAGAATATGTAGTTGCGGATCAGGTCTGACGGCAGAAGCGGTTGACCGCGCGCGTTGAGCGTCTCGAAAATGACCTGAGGGTCATCGCCGTCTTCCAGTTCGATGACGACCAACTGCAGCGATGTCCGCAGCGCCTGCAGCAGCGCGAGAATGCGATGATCGCGAACGTCCTCGTCGACATCGCTGCCGACGAACGTGGCGATCTGGCGGGAAAAATACAGATAGGCCGAAGCCAGTCGTGGGGCCTTGCCCGCCGCTACTCCCAAGGACTTAAGCAAGCCCTCCGGTGAACCAGCGCTCAGCACGGTTTTAAACAGGGCGCGATCAGCGTTCGTGGGCCAGACTTTGAACGAGCCGTCGCTGCCGGACTTCTCGTCTTCGTTGACGGTGAGACGCTTTAGTTTCGCGAGGTGATGTGAGCCTGCCATGCCTGCGAAATCGCGCAGCGCAGCGATGAAAATCTGCAGTGTTGTGAGCCGCTGCTGCCCGTCGATCACTTCCGATCGCGCGACCCCCGCCCCCACGATCTTCGACACGTTGAGCACGATAGCGCCGAGGAAGTGCGAGCGCTTAGCGACAAGCCCCTCGCTCTCTAGGCAGGCCTCAGCTTGCCGCTCGATGTCTTCCCAAAGCGGCTCCCACTGACCCTCTTCGTTCCAGACATAGGCTCTCTGATAGAGCGGAACGACGTAACGGCGCTCCTTCTGAAAGAGGTCGTGGATCGTCAGCTTGTCAGGTTTCACGCGAGTCCCCCCGCCCTCGTTCTACTGTCCAGGGCTTAGCGGTACTGTCGCAATCTCGGCGTGCGGCGGCAAGCTGAAAACGCACCACACCCGACGCCAGTGCATTTGCCTGAATGTACACTGAGACGCCAAATCGATCTCAGTCGAGCGTGACTATCTTCGAGCTTGGCACCACTTCGCAACGGCGGGTCGGCCCGCCGGACCGACCCTAGATGGGCAGATGACGCCCATCCTAGCGGGCTCCGAACGGGATCGCCGTCATCCCCGCCACCACCCTTGATCCGCCTCCGCCGACGGCTTCGCCGGTGGTCCCGGCGCTTGAAGGGTCCCGGTCCCCTTAGGCGTGCTCAAGCCGCTTGGGCGGGAGGGTCTAACGAGGTTGCTGCCACAACGGATCGGAAGGTCTCCAGCATCTCGCGATGCGAGTTTGCGAGAAAGGTTTCGATCGACCGTTTGGTGAGCAACCGCTCCAAAAAGCCTGCCGCGATGACCAGCAGCAGCGTGTCGTCGCCAAACGCTGTCTCCAACTCGTGAAAGTCTTCAGACACCGCAGCGAGCTCCCGCTCAAGCCGCTCGATCTGTTCCGGGCTGACGCCGCGAATCGCCTTCGCTTCAGGCTTCACCAGATCGGCTGGTTTGGTCGTGACCAAAAGCGCCCTGGCATATGTGGCGCTGTAGTTGTTTGCCGAGATCATCAACTCCGCAACTTCGAGCTGTCGCATAGCTTTCATCTTGCGCAGCTTCTGAAAGGCATTGATGCCGACGGGCTTGTCCTTGAGCAGTTCAGCGACGTCGTCATGAATCCCGTTGAGCATGTGACGTCTGGCTCGAATTGAGCCGACATCGACATTGAGCGCCCGCGCGAGTTTGGCTTCGGATACCCCTCGCTCGATGGCGCGAACAATCATGTAGTGCTCTTGAATCGGTTGAAGCCGATTGACGCGTTTGTTGTAGGTAAAGGCCTCGTCGTCCTTGGCGAGGATGCATCGCGCTTCGACTGCGCCCTGCTCCTTCAACACGGCCAATCGCACGTGGCCGTCGAGAAGAGTGAAGACATCGCCTGCCCGGGCTTCGGCGAGGATCAGCGGCTCGACCAAACCCACTTCTGAGATCGATGCGGCGATGCGCTTGTACTTTGCGCTTTCGGTGACCGCCGCCGACAGCATCTTGGAGGGCAGAATGCGGTCGAAAGAGACAGATCGAACGCGTTCCTGGAAGGCGATTTTGACGGAGGCCATCACGGATGCTCCAAACCGACGCGCGCCGCGAGCGCGGACGGAAGACTGGTGATCCCTTCAGCGCGCATGAGCGCAGCGAAATGATCATCGGCAAGCAGATGCTTCAGCGCGTTGACCACAAACACGAGACGCGTGCGCGTTAGGGAGGCCCGTCTGACAAAAGTCTCGCGACGTTCCGTCTCGCGTTGTAGCGACCGAACAAGCGTGTCGGCCGTGATCGGTTTTTGATTGCGGACGCCACGATTACGATTGTGGATCCCTTTGCCGCTTGTACTGCGTTGCTCGATAATGTGTCGAATGGCCAAAACCTGATTGCCCGGAATAGCCTTTTCTTCGAAGGCCTGAGCCAGAGCGCGCTGCACCTCCCCTTCCTTGGAATGCGCGATCTCCATAGCGACAGTGTGAGGGATCACGCCGCGCTCGACCGCTGAGATCAGCTTCTCTTCGCCGTTCTCCAAGAGATGGCAGATCGCCCCAACATATTCCGTGCTGTAATCAACCTTCGCAGCAATCTCACTGTGGCTGTACCCACGCTCTCGAAGAGATCCGATGGCTCGGACCAGCTCGAGCGGTGTGTGCTGTCGACGAGCGAGGTTTTCGACCAAGCTCATCACAAAACAGTCTTCCTCGGCGGCATCGATCAACACGGCCGGGATCTGCTCTTGGCCAAGCGCGATGAACGCCTCTAGCCGCCCTTGACCGCAGACCAGATCGTATCGCGATCGACCGGGCCGCTGACTGACGGTGATCGGCTTTTTCAGCCCGAGGTGCTCGATGCTGGTCACCAGCTCTTGAAACACTCTCTTGTTTCGGGCGCGAGGGTTCAGCACCGTGATGTCATTGACCGGGATTAGACGAATTTCAGCGACGTCGGTCATGCTGCATGGACCTCCACCCGCTGCGTGAGATCGAAGAACGCGTCGAGTGTGTCGAAGCGAAACGAGTCCAGCAGCACGCCATTGTCGGGCGCCAACCTCATGCTTGGATCCGCGCCACACTCGAACCAGGGGAGCAGGTAGTAGTCGCGGATTTCAGCGTTCCCGACCTCCATTCGCACTGCAATGGTTATGTCGGGGCGTAGCCCCTGATCCAAACGGATTTTCCACCGCAGTCCGCCCGCCGGCGTTTCGAGGCAGCGGACGATCACCACCGATGCGGTGAACTCATCATTGATGGTCAGCAGTCCATGTGACGGATCTTCTGCCACAACAGCCCCGCCCCGTGCGATCCCAGCAACAACCTGCACAATGACATCCGGATGGATCGCTCTAAGCGCCTGATTGATTTCGATGTAGCGATAGTCGCGAGCTGGCGAATAGCCGATCAGTTGGTAAGCACGGACGAGGCTCCCGAACCGGTGGCGAAATGCCGAGCTTGACGGCATGTCATCGACTTCGTCGATCACGAGCCCCGATAGCCATCCCTTTTTCGCCAGCAGGTCAGACAACCGAGCCAGCAGCTCTTCGTCACTGTATCGCACGCACCTGGCCTGGATGATGCGCTGTGCAGCCTCGAAAAAGTCCGGCTCAACGATCCCTTCGAACGCACCGTCGCGACGCACCCAGTTGTCTGGATCGTTCACAACGCGCTTTGCCTTCAACTTGAAGGAAGAGCGATTGTACACATTGTTGCCGATGTACTTTTCGTTCGTGAGAACCTGGTGGACCGTGCCGCGTGTCCAGGGACGCCCCAAATCCGTAAGCCGGCCCTCCCCGTTCAGCACCGTAGCAATTTCGCGTTCTGAGCGACGCTGAACGACGAACATCCTATAGAGACGTCGAACGACTTCGACTTCCTCTGGCGGCCCGGGGGTGAGCACGACACGATCGGTTTGGATGCTCTTTTGCTCGCCTCGCTCAAGCAGACCTTTCGGCGACAAATGCTCGTCAACTAGCTGCCGACGCAGCCCATATCCAGCCGCGCCACCTTGCCGAAAACCCAGCGTGATGAGGCGACACTGTCCAGCAAAGACCTTCGCCGAGAGCTCACGACTATACTCCCCCGCCATCGCGCGCTTCATGCTCTTGATGATTGTCGCGCTTAGGCTGCCGTCGTTCTCAAACTGTTCAGCGCAGTAGTGCACCGACAGCCCGGCCTCACGGCAGATGAACTCGTAATAGGCGCTCTCGTCGGCATCCTGAAAACGACCCCACCGACTGACGTCATAAACCAGGATTGCCTCAAATCCTGGAGCGCCCTTTCGAACGTCGGCGATCAGCTCTTGCAAAGCCGCTCGCCCATCGAGCCTCAGCCCGCTTTTTCCAGCGTCCGTGTAGGTCCGAACCACGTCAAACCCACGGCGAGCCGCGTAGGCCGCGATGGCCTCAGATTGATTTTCGGTTGAGTACTTTTGGTGCTCCGTCGACATGCGGACGTACTGAGCCGCCCGCACCGGTTTTGCGGCTCCCATCTCGTGCTGACCGTCTTTTGGGTCCATAATGCACGCCAGAACATCCGTCCGAATGGACGGCGAAAATCGAGCCGTAATCGCAGACCGAATGGATGTCCTTTCAAAAGTTGGTCTGAAAACTTCAGCTAAAAATCGGAAAACTTCTCCATTAGGAGGCGTCGATGCAGGCCTTCCCACATTTGATCGCTGGAGCACTTCGCGAAGAATGGGGCGCGAGCCCCTCTGCGCGGAAGGCCGTCGGCCTCATCACCAACGCGAACGAAAGGGCCGTTCGGAACTGGTTCGACGGCCGAAACGGACCCAGTGGGGAAAATCTCGTGTGCCTGATCCAGCACTCAGATGCTGTGTTATCGGCGGTGCTGCGGGCATCGCGACGAGATCAACTTCTGCCCGCCGTCGCGCTCATGCGCCTTAAGGCTTCGCTTCAGATGGCAATCGATAGTCTCGAAGAAGCCTTTCCCAGCAGGTGAACGGAAACACGCGAGCTAGACTCTCGCGAAAGTTGCGAGGTATGCAGGCCCGGCACGGGGCCGGCAAATGAAAATCTTTATAGCGTTCTGCGCGATTGCAGCCTTGGCGGCGCCGATAGCGGTCACTGCCCATTCTGGCGGACTGAATGCAGAGGGATGCCACAACGATCGCAAACGAGGCGGGTATCACTGTCATCGTGGGGGCGGAGCTCCCTCGTCGCCCTCCCGTCCGCAGGGATTGAGGTCGTCGCCGTCGTCCGGCGGTGCGTTTGCCAACTGCACAGCAGCCCGTGCGGCCGGCGCGGCCCCTGTTCGTAGAGGCGATCCCGGCTATGGAAGGCATCTTGATCGGGATGGCGACGGAGTTGGCTGCGAGTGATCGATATTACGCGATAGCCTCAGCAACAATCACCACTTTCGGACCGCAGAACTGACGCTATTCCTTTGGGAAAGCCGCTCTAACCCATTGAATCTGCTTATATCAGACTGATCCTTTTTGGAGCTTTTTCTTCGTGAATTCAAGACGCTAAAAGCGTCTCTTAATCAGCGGGTCCACAGTTCGAACCTGTGATCACCCACCATCGTCGCTTCTCAAAAAACAGGCACTCAACCGTCACGCATTTCGGCGGGCTAGTTTGCAGTCCCGAGCATGGGTTTCGAAGCCTCATAAAACGAGGATCGACAACTCGGCCAGTTCGCGCAACTGATCGGACAAGGCGCCGCCATGCCCGATCACTTCGCATCTTCACCAGTTACGCCCGATGACCCCTGCTCCGCTCAAACGTATTCTGATCGTCGGGGGCGGCACGGCCGGCTGGATGGCCGCCGTCGCGCTGGCGCACGTCACGCGCGGCACGGTGAAGGTCGAGTTGGTCGAGTCCGAGGTTATCGGCACGGTCGGCGTCGGCGAGGCCACCATTCCGCCGATCCTGCTGTTCAACCAGTTGCTGGGCATCGACGAGAACGAATTCGTCCGCGCCACCCAGGCCACCTATAAGCTGGGTATTCAGTTCAACGACTGGTTCCAGAAGGGCCGGAGCTATTTCCACCCATTCGGAACCTATGGCACGCGCATCGACGCCGCCTCCTTCCACCAGTATTGGCTAAGGCTGAACAAGGCGGGCCTAGACGACGACCTGGACGCCTATTCCGTCACGACGATGGCGGCGCGCATGGGCCGGTTCACCCGGCCTGACACCGACCTGCGCGGCGCCGGCTCGCAGATGACCTACGCCTTCCATTTCGACGCCGGCCTATACGCCAGGTTCCTGCGTCGCCGCGCCGAGGCAAACGGCGTCGTGCGTCATGAAGGCAAGATCGCCGACGTGCGCCTGCGCGACGGCGACGGCTTTATCCAGTCGGTGCGACTGGATGACGGCCGCGAGCTGGAGGCGGACTTCTTCATCGACTGTTCGGGCTTCCGCGGCCTGCTGATCGAAGGGGCGCTGAAGACGGGCTACGAGGATTGGACCCACTGGCTGCCAGCAGATCGTGCGGTGGCCATGCCCTGCACCCGGGTCGGCGATCCGACGCCCTATACCCAATCGACGGCCCTTGAAGCGGGGTGGCGCTGGCGCATTCCGCTGCAGCACCGCACCGGCAACGGCTATGTCTATTGCAGCCCCTTCATCTCGGACGACGAGGCCCAGGCCAAGCTGCGCGCCTCCCTGGACGGCGAGGCGATGGCGGACCCCAACTTCCTGCGCTTCACCACCGGTCGCCGAAAGAAGACCTGGAACAAGAACTGTCTGGCTCTGGGCCTGGCGTCGGGCTTCCTGGAACCGCTGGAGTCGACCAGCATCCATCTGGTGCAGTCGGGCATATCCAAACTGCTGCTGCACTTCCCCGACACCGGCTTCGCCCAGGCCGATATCGACAACTACAACCGCATGATGCGGCTGGAGACCGAGCGAATCCGCGACTTCATCATCTTGCACTATCACGCCACGGCGCGCGACGACTCGCCTCTGTGGCGCCATGTGCGGGCCATGCCGATTCCCGAGACGCTGAAGCAGAAGATGGACCAGTTCCGCAGCCGGGGCCGCATCTTCCGATACGAGGACGAGCTGTTTCAGGAGACGAGCTGGATCGCCGTGCTGCTCGGCCAGGGCGTCATCCCCGAGCGGCATGATCCGATCACGGAGACCATTCCTCTGGAGCAGGTCCAGCAATGGTTGCAGAGGATGAAGGCGATGATCCAGCAGGGCGTGGCGCGGATGCCGACCCACGAGGCCTTCATCGCCGCCAACTGCAAGGCGCCGCCGGTCGATTGAATCACTAGACGCGACCAACCTGATTAGGTCTGAACAGACCGTTGAGCTCTTGGATTTCGCGCGGCGCGGCTTAAATGCCGATGCCTGCCGCTGAACGGAATCCGACCTATGGCCGACTACGACTACGACCTCTTCGTCATCGGCGCCGGTTCGGGCGGGGTGCGGGCGGCGCGGCTGACGGCGCTGGATGGCAAGAAGGTCGCGGTCGCCGAGGAATATCGGGTCGGCGGCACCTGCGTCATTCGCGGCTGCGTGCCCAAGAAGTTCATGGTCATGGCCTCCGAGGTCAGCCACGCGCTCGAGATCGCCGAGGGCTACGGCTGGTCGTTCGACAACGCCAGGTTCGACTGGCCCACCTTCCTTGAAGCCAAGGACGTCGAGATCGCGCGCTTGTCCGGCATCTACGCCGCCAACCTGGGCAAGGCCGGGGTCGAACTGGTCCATGGGCGGGCGGTCCTGAAAGACGCGCACACGGTCGAGATTGTCGGCAAGGATCGCACCATCACCGCCGAAAAGATCCTGATCGCCACGGGCGGCCGCCCCTGGAAGCCGGACGAACTGCCGGGGATCGAGCACGCCATCACGTCCGAAGAAGCCTTCCACTTGCCGGAATTGCCCAAGCGGATCCTGATCGCGGGCGGCGGCTATATCGCGGTGGAGTTCGCCGGCATCTTCGCGGGCCTGGGCGTCGAGACGACCCTGATCTATCGCGGCCCGAACATCCTGCGCGGCTTCGACGACGATGTGCGCGCGCACTTGGCCGGAGAGATCGAAAAGCGCGGCATCAAGGTCATTCTGGGCTGCCAGCACGAGAAGATCGAAAAGACCGAGACCGGCCTGGTCAACCACCTCGAAAACGGCATGAAGCTGGAGACGGACGTCGTCATGTTCGCTACCGGCCGCATCCCTTACGTCAAGGATCTGGGGCTGGAGAACGCAGGCGTCGAGCTGAATGAAGCGGGCGCCATCAAGGTCGATCCCTATTCCAGGACGACGGCGGACAACATCTGGGCCATCGGCGACGTCACCGACCGGATGAACCTGACGCCCGTCGCCATCCGCGAAGCCGTGGCCTTCCATCAGACCGTCTATCGCGACAATCCCCAGCACTTCGACTACGAGGCCGTGGCCACCGCCGTCTTCAGCCAGCCGCCCGTCGGGGTCGTGGGCCTCAGCGAGGCGGAGGCCCGCCGCTCCTGCTCGAACGGCGTTGATGTCTACGTCACCCGGTTCCGGCCGATGAAATACGCCTTCACCGGCTCGGATGAGCGGGTGCTGATGAAGCTGGTGGTCGACGCCGACAGCCAGCGCGTGGTCGGCGTCCATATCGTCGGCCCCGACAGCCCCGAGATGATCCAGCTGGCCGCCATTGCGGTAAAGGCCGGCCTGACCAAGGCGCAGTGGGACGCCACCTGCGCCGTCCACCCGACCATGGCCGAAGAGCTGGTCACGCTGAAGGAGAAGCAGTCGGGCGCGACCTCCGCCGGCTGACGCTTGCGCTCAGGGCCGGGGCCGCTCGCGGAACCGTTCCAGCAGGTCCAGCCGGGCGCTGAACGGCACGGGCGTCACGGTCGGTCCCGAATTGAGGAAGTTCATCAGCCGGGTGTCCCTCAGCGTCGCCGTGGGCCAGCGTGGCCGCCCGACGCCGTTCGGATCGCCCGAGCGCGCGAAGGCGGTCCAGTAGCCCATCATGGCCTCCGACGCCTTCCGGTCCCGATCCTCGACCGGATACGGCAAGGTGTTCAACGTGCCGAACACATAGGGCCGCTCGATCGCATGCGTCGCGCCGCCATGCGGCTCCGGGTTCTGCGGCGACGAGATATCGAACCGATAGAGCCAGGCCTGTTGGCCCGCCTTGGCATGCAGCCGCGCCAGCATCCGGGCCGGTTCTGAAAACACCAGATCCGTGATCGCCAGCTTGTCGAACGCTTCCAGCCCGCCATAGGCCTGAACGGCGTCGGCGCGCTCGAGCCAGGTCATGTCGTCGTCGATCTGACCATAACCGTTGCGATCCGTGGGCCGCATCCACCAGAACTCGGCGCTGTTGCTGCCGATGATGAAGGGCACCGGGGCCTGCCGCCCCGCCTTGAACGCCGCCTCGACGGTGGACGGCACGATACGCCCATCGATCAGCGTCAGGTCGCCGTTGGCGAAGACCGGCGGCGGCGTCAGAAACAGGTCGGCCGGCGCCGCACGCAAATCCGCCGCCGTCCTCAGTCCGGCGCCATAGGCCCAGACCTCGCCGCGCTCCCGCGCGGAGGGCGCGCCATAGGCGCCCTTATGGTCCAGCGGCGTCTGCAACTCCCGCCCCAGTCCGGACTGAACGATCGCCCGGTCGAACAGACCGCGCGCCGGCGGCGAGATCATCAGCCGTGTGACGATCGCCCCGCCCGCCGATTCGCCGAAGATGGTCACGTTCTTGGGGTCGCCGCCAAAGGCCGCGATATTGGCGCGCACCCATTTCAGCGCCGCCGTCACGTCCATCAGACCGTAGTTGCCCGCCGCCTCCCCCGCCGGCCGCTCGGCCGCCAGCGCCGGATGGTCGAAGAAGCCCAGCCGCCCTAGTCGATAGTTCAGCGTCACCACGACCATGCCGCGCTTGGCCAGGTTTGTTCCATCATACAGCGGCGCGGTTCCAGACCCGTTGACCAGGCCGCCGCCGTGGATCCAGACCATGACCGGCGCGGGCTGAGCCGCTTTGATCGGCCGCCAGACGTTCAGGTTCAGACAGTCCTCGCTCATCGGCAGGGGACCGACGCCGGGGTCGCCGTTCGGCGGCGCCTGGATGCATAGCGGACCGTAGGCCGAGGCGTCCCGCTGGCCCTGCCAGGTCGGCGCGGGACCGGGCGGTCGCCAACGCCGCTCGGCCGTCGGCGGCGCGGCATAGGGAATGTTCTTGAACGTCGCCACATCGGCATCCGCGCGCCCGTTCAGGACGCCTTGCTGAATGCGGACGGTGGGCTGGTCGGCTGCGGGCGCCATCATGAGCGAGAGGGTGGCGAAAACGCCGGCGATTGTCATGCGCGCTGATTAGCAAATTCCGGCGGCGCGCCAATCATCTTGCGATCACAGATCACGACACGCGACCAGAGAACCGATTTCGATGTGGCGCGTTATCGCCAAGCTGTGCGGGGTAGGCGTTGAACGAAACAGTGAAATCAAGCGACCTGATCGTCGATCTGGGCGCGGCCTTTGAGGCTTCGCCCAATCCGTACGTGTTGATCACGCCTGACCTGCGCATCGCCGAGGTCAACCAGGCCTATATGGATGTCACAGGCGCCAAGCGTAGCGACATGGTCGGTCAGCCCCTGTTCTCGACCTTCGATTCGGGCCCAGGCTCGGACGCCCCGGAGAACGTCCGCCAAGTCCGTGCCTCACTGGAGAAGGCGCGCGACACCCGCCAACGCGATCATCTGGCGGTCGTGCGCTTTTCGATGCCTCGAGCCCAGCCGGACGGGAGCGAGGTTTTTGAGGAACGTCTGTGGAGCGCCACCCATACGCCCATCCTGAACGCCGACGGCGAAGTGGTCATGCTGCTTCAGCACACCACGGATGTGACGGACCTGGCGCCCGTCATCCGCCCGGATGAGCCGACCACCGCGCTGGACGCCATCGTCGGCGGCTCGGTCCTGCGTCGCGCTCAGTCTGTTCAGGAGGACAATCGCCGGCTGGAGACCGAGCGCAATCGTCTGGTCGAAATGTTCATGCAGGCGCCCGGCTTCGTCGCCATCCTGTCCGGGCCAGATCATCGGTTCCAGATGCACAACGACGCCTACAGCCAGCTCATTGGTCACAGGGACATCGCCGGCAAGCCCGTCAGGCAGGCCCTGCCGGAACTGGAAGGCCAAGGCTTCTACGAGTTTCTCGATAGCGTCTTCGCCACAGGCGAACCCTATGAAGGCCGCGAAAGCGCGGCCCAACTGCAGCGCAAGCCCGACGGGCTGCTCGAAACCGTCTATCTCAACTTCATCTATCAACCGATCCGAGACGATGCGGGCGCGGTCGTCGGTATCTTCGTTCAGGGCCACGACATCACCGAAAACGTCTTAGCCGCCCAGCGTCAGAAGTTGATGATCGACGAACTGAACCACCGCGTGAAGAACACCCTGGCCACGGTGCAGTCCATCGCCATCCAGACGGCCCGCTCCAACACCGACCCTGCAAGCTTCGCGGAGACCTTCCAGTCGCGGATCATGGCGCTGTCGCACACCCACAATCTGCTGACGCAAAGCCATTGGGAGGGCGCCGACCTGCGCGCCATTCTGGAGCACGAGACTGAGGCTTATGGACCGACACGCATCAGCCTGAACGGACCGCCGGTGTCGCTGGAGCCGGCCGTCGTCCTGTCTTTGGGCATGATCTTCCATGAGCTGGCGACGAATGCCGCCAAATATGGCGCGCTTCATACCCCGGACGGTCGCGTCCTCATCGACTGGGGCCTGGCGGATCAGCGCGACCGGAAACTGAAGCTGAGCTGGCGAGAAATCGGCGGCCCGAAGGTTACGGCTCCGGAAAGAAGAGGCTTCGGTAGCCGCTTGATTGAACGAAACATTCGACATGATCTGGCGGGCGAGATCGATCTGGTCTACGCCGCCGATGGATTGATCGCGGAACTGACGGTTCCACTGGACAGGACGGCCGCACAATGACTCAACCTCTGACCGGTCGCCGTGTCCTCGTGGTCGAGGACGAATCCCTCGTGGCCATGCTTCTGGAAACCATTCTGGAAGACATGGAATGCGTGCCGATCGGTCCCGCCTCCAATGTGGACGACGGCCAAAAACTGGCTCGAGAGACGGACAATCTCGACGCCGCCCTGCTGGACGTGAACGTCGCCGGTCGTCAGGTCTTTCCAGTCGCCGAGGCGCTGAAGGAACGCGGCGTGCCGTTCGTCTTTTCGACCGGCTACGGCGAAGGCGGTTTGCCAGACGAATGGCGCGGCCAACCCACGATCCAGAAGCCTTTCACCGAAGCCGCCATCCGCGACGCGCTGATGAAGGCCATGGGCGTCGCCGAGGCCTGACCCTAACTCGGCATCCGCCGCGGCGCGAACCATCCGGCGTCCGTTCGGTAGATGCTCCCGGCGGCTGTTAGAATATCCAGAGTGTGTCGTAGGCTTTCAGCGACGGCTTTCGCGCCTTTGGGAATTTCGAGACAGGATTCGAGATGTTCGACGTCCACCGGTCGCCCCTCCCCGCGCATCACCTCCAACACGGTCATAATCCGCGCGATTTCGTCAAACGGTAAGATCGGGCGAGAATTGGGCGCCTCCTTCTGCATCGATGGGTGTGATTTGCGGGATTTAGGAGGGTCGATTGTCTGGTAGCTAGGTCGGAGATAACGAATCTGTCCCGCGTCTTCCTCCGCTGCTCGGCTTTGATTGAGCGCCGCCAGCTGTGAAATGATAGCCTCGTCACCGATATCTGAGGGCCATCCATAAGCTTGCAGCACCAGCGCATCCAAACGCTGGCTTATGTGCAAAAGCAGGTCCACGCACCCTGCCTGCCGGATAAGGGGTCGTTTGCGGGAGGGGGCGGAATCCTACGCTAAGGCTTTGGCCAGCGATATTCTCCGGTGAGATTGATGTGTTCCCATCCGAGCGGCGAAACATGGGCCAAGAGATCGGGCGATA
>NZ_JAOYTN010000020.1 GCF_026105875.1 Brevundimonas sp. BT-123
CGCATGGTATCTTTTCAAAAAGACCGCAGATAGTCAGTGTCGTATGATAGCCTCTGAGGACTATCGCAAGAACACCGCCGCCTGCGTTTCTCTTTCCAAATCAACAATGTCAAAGACCCTGGAACCTCCGGAGAGGCCCGACCGTTTAACGCCGTGTCGTCGGCGGAGGCGGCGATTTAGAGAACCGCAAACCCCGTGTCAACCGCTCTTTTCAGAGATCTCTCGGAGAGAAGAGCGAACCCTTCAGACCGCAAGAAGCCGCCGGAGGAAAGCGAGGCTTACCTCTAAAAACCCGTCGGCGATTCGATTGGAGCGCGGAACCTAGTGAAACCAACCGATGAAAGCAAGAAGTTTTTCGCTTCCTTCTTCCATGGGACCTTGGAGACTTTCACCCCCGCGGCCCCGCCGGCCAGCCCGTTTCCGAGCGAGGCGGCTCTATACGGAGAGGCTGATTTGTCAGCAAGCGGATTCTGACACGACAGGGGAAGTTTCTCGCAAAACCGGAATCGGCCAACAGCGCGCACGCCTCTCAGCCTGCAATATAGGTCCGCAAGCTCTCGGCCTCATGGGCGTGTTCGGCGATCTGGCACTTCACCACGTCGCCGATGGAGATGACGCCGACCAGACGATCCGCCTGCATGACCGGCAGATGCCGAATGCGCCGATCGGTCATGCGGGCCATCAAGGCCGACATCTCCTCGGCCGGCTCGGCATAGATCACCTTGGCCGTCATATAGTCGGCGACCGGACGGTCCAGCGCCTCGGCGCCATCGGCCGCCAGCGCCTTGACCACATCGCGTTCGGAAAACACACCGACCACGCGGTCTCCGTCACAGACGACCAACGCTCCGACCCGCTTCTGCTCCAGTTCTTCGCACGCCTGCGTCACCGTCAGATCCGGCGCGATGGAGAAGACGGCGTTTCCCTTGGTCTTGAGGATTTCGGCGACGAACATCGCGGTCCCTTCTCTCTATAAGAGACGACCGCAGGGCCGGAATGGCGACAGGGCCGCTCAGGGAGCGATGATCGCTCAGCCCCCGTCCGGAATCAACGCGCCTCAGCGATCAGGCGCCCCCCCGTCCCGAACATCCGCCCCAAGGGACCGATGGCCAGAAAGCCGACGACGAAGCCGACCGCGTGGGCCTCCCAGGCGATCCTGGCCCCTTCGGTGCCGGGCAGTCCGCCGATCATTCCGGTCACCGCGTTGACCGCCATCCAGGTGATGGCCGCGCCGACCACGCGGCGATCCCCCATCGGCAGGACCTTGCCCTGCCCGCCCAGCAGTCGTGTCGCGGCGCCGATCAGGCCGAAGACGGCGCCGGACGCGCCGACCATCGGCTCGCTGGATCCCCAATGGATCAGCCCATAGCCCAGCGACGCCAAGACGCCGCACGCGAGATAGAAGAGCAGAAAGACCGTCGGACCGATCCTGGTCCCGAACAGCCGCGCCACCGGCGTCCCGAACGCCAGCGCCGCCACCGCATTCATGATCGCGTGGGTCCAGCCGCCGTGCAGCAGCATGGCCGTCAGCAGCCCGCCCCACCGCCCCTGCTCCAGATCAATGGGCGCGAACGCCATGCTCATGCCCATGTCGGGCAGGTCGCGCTGGAAGAAGAAGAGCGTCGGCATCGACGCCGCGATCAGCAGCACGACCAGCGGCACGTTGAACATCGGCTCTCGCGCCGGGCGGCTGTTCGGCGGATCGAATCGACCGGATGCGTCTGACATGACGCCACAAATGCTCAGTGACCTGCGTCACATCAAGCGCTTCTTAATAACCTTAATGCAGGTTGGGGTGCGGATCACGCTCGTGGTCCGGCGTCCGTTTGTGCGCGAGGAACCCCGGAATGCCCGCCAAGAGGCTGTTTGTATCCACCGCCGTCATGGCCTTCGCCGCCGCTGCGAGCGTGCCGGCGATCGCGCAGTCGACGGGTTCGGGCGGCGCTGCGCGCTTCCAGCAGGGCTATGGCGGCGCGCGAACGGCCGCCAATACGGCCGCGACCGGCTATACGCGTGACGCCAACGGCAATCGACTGATCGTCAACGGCATCATCCAGTCCGGCGCCTCATCCTATTCCAGCCAGTCCGGCGGCGCGGCCTCGGCCTATGCCGGCGCAGGCGCGTCCAGCAACGGCGGCACGACCATCGGCGGCTCCACCGCCATCGGCAATCAGCTGAACGTGGTGGTCCAGGGCAGCCGCAACACCGTCATCGTCAACTCGACCCAGACCAACACCGGCGCCATCAACGCCGGTACGGCCCTGAACGGGAACATCAACCTGCCATGAGCCGCCGTCATCTCATCAAGGGGTCCGCCGCCGTCTCGGCCGTCGCCCTTCTGCTCGCCGGTTGCGTCAGCCCGGTCGCGGGTCCATCGGGTCAATATGCGACGCCGATCGGCAACGCGCCGGTGACCGCAAACCCGACGCCCTATTCCGCCGCGCTCTATTGCCTGGCCGACTACGCCCGTCGCTATAACTTGCCGTCGCCGCGCATGGCTGTCGGCCGGATCAGCGACTACACCGGCACGGTGTCGTCCGACGGCGGCCGCCAGATCACCGGCGGCGCCTCCCTGATGGCCAACTCCGCCCTGGCCAAGGCCGGCGCCCGCATCGTGGAGCGCTACGACACCTCGGTGTCCGAGCTCGAACTGCGCTATGCCAACAACAAGCTGATCGGCGACCAGGCTCCCGACGCCAAGGGGCCGGAGGACACCCAGTACCGCCGCATCCTGGCCGGTCAGGTGCCGGGCTCCGACTTCTATGTGGTCGGCGGCATCACCGAGGTGAACTACAACATCCGCTCCGGCGGCTTCGACATCGCCGGCGGCGAGGTCGACAGCAACCGCCCCGGCTCGGGCATCGTCAACCACCGCGTCTATGTGATGAACATCGCCATGGACCTGCGTCTGGTCCAGACGACCACGCTGGAGGTGGTCGATGTCGTCTCCTATCAGAAGCAGATCATCGGCCGCGAAATCTCGGCCGGCGTGTTCGACTTCCTGAACGGCAACGTCTTCGACATCTCGGCCGGCACCGGCGGGATGGAGCCGACGCAACTGGCCGTCCGCGCCCTGGTGGAACGGGCCACGGTCGAGTTCATGGCCAACCTCTATGGCGCGCCCGGCCCCGAAATCTGCCTGAACCCCGCCAACGACCCGCTCGGCGATTCCACGGTCGGCCCGACCGGCGGCTATTATCCGGCCTATCCCACTCAGGACACCAACAATGGCCAGACCCGCGCCGATCCGTCTCGTTGGCATGATGGCCGCGACGGCGACGTTCGCCGCACTCGCCACTGACGCGAGCGCCCAGCAGACGCCGGCCTGCGATCCGCAAGCCGGCGAAACCTGCTCCAGCACCCAGACCCAGACCGGCGACGTCACCGGCCTGGTGAACATCGACCTGTCCGTCGATCAGGTGACCGTCAGCAACAGCGCCCAGGGCAATGCGCTCGCGGGCGGGGTCACGGCCGCCTCCGCCGGCTTGATCTCGCGCCAGTCGATGACCGGCGCCACGCTGGCCCGCAGCAATGTGGTCGTGAGCGGCGAGGCCGACGGCCAGCTCAGCGTCGATACGACCACGCGCGGCAACTACCTGGGCGTCACCACCGATCGCGCGACCTTCGCCGTGGACTCCAGCCAGTCCGCGATCGGCGATCGGGTCGAGGCGGGCACCTATGTCCAGGCGCCGAACG
The DNA here is from genome assembly GCF_026105875.1 of Brevundimonas sp. BT-123. Lineage (GTDB taxonomy): Bacteria > Pseudomonadota > Alphaproteobacteria > Caulobacterales > Caulobacteraceae > Brevundimonas. The sequence goes on from NZ_JAOYTN010000020.1 coordinate 3,697, forward strand.
GCCGCGTGCTGCAAGGCGGTTTCGCCACCAGCACCGCCGTCGCCAACGCCGTCGCCCTGGGCGGCCCCTCGTCGTCCCTGACCGGCGTCATCGACCAGCGGGCCCAGACCACCGTCTTCGCCGAGACCGTCGCCGACGTTCAATACATTCCGGCGCCCGCGACCTTCTCGTCCCAGGCCGTCGCCAATGCGGTCCAGACCAATACGACCGGCGCCTCGCACCAGGATCTGGCCATTCGCCAATCGAACGCCGCCTCGACCACCGAGGCGCGCACCGACGTCTATGTGGACAACGGCTGGGACCTGACGGTCGGCGCCAACGCCGGGGCCAATCAGGCGATCACCGCCAATGCGGGCGGCTCCATGCTGATCCAGACGGACCAAGCCAACGCCGGCCGCGTCCGCGCCGACGCCCGCGTCCAGACCAATCTCCAGGGCCAGACAGTGCTGGCGGCCCGCAGCGTCGCCAACGAGACGGTCGCCGGCAATAACGACATCTATCTGAAGCTGGACAACACTCAGCTGAACACTGGCGGGGTCGAGGCCAACGCGACCTATGTCGGCGTCAACGGCTACGACGCCTATGTCGGCTCCGACGCGGTCGGCAATGCGGTGACGGGCTATGCCTGTTCCCAGTGCGGCGGAGACGTCAACGTTAACAACGCCCAGACCAACAGCGGCAATGTCACCGCGACCACCAGCGCCACGGTCTCGTCCGGACGCACCGCCGTGGTCGGCGCCAACGCCGTCGGCAACAGCGCCAGCTTTTACATCAGCCGCCCCGGCGGCTGATCTGAACATGACAAGTCGGTAAGGTTCGCCAGCCCCGCTTGTGGCGAAGGCAAGCACCCTTTACACATCCGGCATCGCGCCATCGGGGGTTGCGGTTTCGGAGTGATTTTATGCGTTCTGCGCGTCATCTGCTGCTTGTCGCCGTCTCGGGACTGGCCCTGACCACCGGGGCTTTCGCCGCCCCTGCTCTCGCCCAGACCGCGCCGCCCGCTGCGGCCGCCGCCGGTCAGGTCGCGCCGTCAGCCCCCTGGGCCCAGGCCGCCAGCGACATTCCCGCCGATCCGGCCGTCCGTTACGGCCTGCTGCCCAACGGCATGCGCTACGCCCTGCTGCACAATGCGACGCCTCCGGGCCAGGCCTCCTTCCGTCTGCGCATCGACGCCGGCTCGCTGATGGAGCGCGACGATCAGAAGGGTCTGGCTCACTTCATGGAGCACATGGCCTTCAACGGCACCAAGGACGTGCCGGAGAACGAGATGTTGCGCATCCTCGAACGCCTGGGCCTAGCCTTCGGCGCCGACACCAACGCTTTCACCAGCTTCGACCAGACCGCCTATATGCTGGAGCTGCCCAACACCAAGGACGAGACGGTCGATCCCAGCCTGCACATCCTGCGCGAGATGATGTCAGCGGCCCTGATGGCGCCGGACGCCATCGATTCCGAGCGCGGCGTCATCGTCGGCGAGGAACGCACCCGCGACACCCCGCAGCTGCGCGTGCTGAAGACCCAGCTCGGCCTTCTGGCCCCCGGTCAGCGTCTGTCGGAACGCCTTCCGATCGGCGACCTCGACATCATCCGCACTGCACCGCGCCAGCGCTTCGTCGACTTCTACGACGCCTACTATCGCCCCTCGCGCGCCACCTTCATCGCCGTGGGCGACTTCGACGTGGACGCGATGGAGGCCAAGGTCCGCGCGGCCTTCGGCGACTGGAAGCCGACCGCCGCCGATGGTCCCGAGCCCGACCTGGGAACCGTCGCCCCGCGTCAACCGCAGACCAGCATCCTGGTCGAGCCGGGCATTCAGTCCTCCATCCAGATCAACTGGATCAAGGCCCCGGACCTCAGCCCCGACACGGCCGCCGAGCGCGCCGCCGACGTCCGTCGCGGCCTGGGTCTGGCCGTGCTGAACCGTCGCCTGGGCGAGATCGCCCGCGCCGACAACCCGCCCTTCATCGGCGCCGGCGCCGCCTACCAGTCGCTGTTCGACAGCCTGGACGCCGGCACCCTGTCGGTCGCCTTCAATCCCGGCGGCTGGCAGCGCGCGCTGGAAAGCGTCGAGCAGGAAAGCCGTCGCCTGGCCGAATATGGCGTCACCGACGCCGAGCTGCAGCGCGAAATCGTCAACACTCGCACCGCGCTTCAGAACGCCGTCGCATCGGCCGCCACCCGTTCGACCCCGGCCTTGGCGACCGGCCTTCTGGGCGCCATCAACGACGACCAGGTGTTCAGCTCGCCGCAGACCAACCTCGATCTGTTCAACAAGGCCGTCGAAGGCCTGACCGTCGATCAGGTCAATCAGGCGACCAAAGCGGTGTTCGAGGGCCAGGGCCCGCTGCTGCTTTTCAGCTCCCCAGTCCCGGTCGAGGGCGGCGAGGCTGCCGTCACCGCTGCGCTGGAGGCCTCGCGCAACACCCCGGTGCAAGCCCGCGCCGCCGAGGCCGAGTTGAAATGGCCGTATGACAACTTCGGCGCCCCGGCGGTCCCCGCCGCCCGTTCGGAAGTCGCAGACCTGGGCGCGACCCTGGTCCGCTTCCCGAACGGCACGCTGCTGAACATCAAGAAGACCGACTTCCGCGCCGATCAGATTCTGGTCAGCGCCCGCACCGGTCTTGGCGAACTGGGCCTGCCTGCCGACACCCTGTCCCCTCTGTCGATGGCCAGCACCGTCCTGGCCCCCGGCGGTCTGGGCAAGCTCAGCCTGGACGAAATGAACCGCGTCCTCAGCGGCCGCACCTACAGCGCCGCGCTCAATCAGGCCGGCGACGCCTATATCTTCGCCGGCGCCACCAAGCCGGCCGATCTCCAACTGGAGCTTCAGGTCCTGGCCGCCTATCTGACCGATCCGGGTCTGCGCGGCCCCTCGTTCGAACAGACCAAGGCCATGTTCCCGCAAATCCTGGCCCAGTTGGGCGCCACGCCGCGCGGCGTCTTCCAACGCGACGCCTCGGGCCTGCTGGCCAGCGGCGACGCGCGTGAGACGACACCGACCGCCGAACAGATCGCTGCAATCCAGATCGACGACATCCGCTCGGGCGTTCGCTCGGCCCTGGCTCAGGGTCCGGTCGAGATCACCGTCGTCGGCGACGTCGACATCGACGCGGTCATCGCCGCCGTCGGCTCGACGTTCGGCGCCCTGCCCTCGCGCGGCGAGGCGCTCACCCCGCCCGCCGGCTCGACGGTGCGCAAGTTCCCGGCCCCGACCGCCACGCCGGTCCAGCTGTATCACACCGGACCTGCCGAACAGGCGCTGGGCTTCGTCGCCTGGCCGACCACCGATCAGGTCGAAGATCGCAAGACCGCGCGTCAGCTGTCGATCCTGTCGGACGTTCTGCAACTGCGCCTGAACGACGAAATCCGCGAGAAACAGGGCTTGGCCTATTCGCCCAGCGCCGGCTCGACCGCCTCGGACACCTATCCGGGTTACGGCTACATCTCGGTGACGGCGGAAACGCCGCCGGCCGCCCTGCCCAAGTTGTTCGAGACGGTGGACGCCATCGCCGCCGACCTGCGCGACAATCCGATCAGCGAGGACGAACTGAACCGCGCCCGTCGTCCTGCGGTCGAGCGCATCCGTCGCAGCATGGCGGACAATGGCTACTGGCTGACCCAGCTGTCGCAGGCCCAGAGCGATCCGGCGACGCTGGACCAGACCCGCAACCAGATCGCCACCCTTGAAGCCGTCACCGCCGCCGACCTTCAGGCCTTGGCGCGCCAGTATCTGAAGTCCGAAAGCGCCTGGCGCGCCACTGTCACGGCTCAGCCGGCGGCGCAATAACGCCCACGAAAAAGGCCCCGGTTCTCGCGAACCGGGGCCAGTCGTCAGGATCGTCGACGGAGAGCCGACGGCCGCCTTATCTCATGTCCCGCCTGATCGGCGGCTGAATGGGCGTGTTTAGGTCCGGTTCAGAAGACCCGGCCGCCGACGCCGCCGTCCAGGGTGATCACCCCGGTCAGCACGGTCGCGCTCTCGACCTGTTCCTCGCGGTATTCGGTGTATTCCTCTTCGCGGTACATCGTCAGGATCTTGATCCCGGCGCCGTAGCGACGCAGCAGCGACCGCTCGTTGCAATCCCGCTCGGGCTTCTCGGGCCGGCATTCCAACTTGCCGCCCGTCCCGTACCACAGCGCCTCATGCTTGCGGCAGGTCAGGGTCGTGCCGTGATCGAAGCTGATGTCGCCATTGTAGTCGGCGATGGTCGCCTGCAGCCATGTGCCCGACAGGCAGCGATACAGCTCGCCCTCGAACCCTTCGGCGATCTCGCGATCCGGCCGCACCTGCGAGGCGGGGTGCGGCACCTGGCGGTCGTCGATGCAGACGGCCTGGATGACGACCCGCTTCATCATGCTGCGGAAGGCGCTGTAGGGGGTGCGCACGGTCTGAGCGATCACGCCCTCGACGGCCAGGCCCTGGATCGTGGTCGGATAGGGCTGATCGACGCTGACATAGGCCGCGCCGCCGCCTCCGCCGAAGCTGCCCGAAAACCCGCCGGCGCGCGCGTTGACGTAGGACCGCGCGCCCGCGTTGGCGTTAGCGCCGGCGCCTGCGTTCGCATTGGCGCTCGCGCCAAGGTTCACGTTCACATTGACGTTGGTGTTGATGTTGCCGTTCCAGTTTCCACCGCCGCCGGGACCGCAGTTTCCACCGCCGTTGCAGGGCGGCGGCTCGGGCGGAGGGGGCGGCTCGCAAGAGGTGCAGGGCGGCGGCTGGCAGCCGGACGTGCATTGCGCTAGCGCGGCTCCGGCGCCCGCCGAGACGGCGAGACCGGCCGCCAGGCCCAGCATCCATTTCGTGATCCGCAGCCGCATCGGCGGGAACTCCCAAGCGAATATCGTGTCGGCCGAACAAGATTCCGGCCGATCCTCCCCTCACAAAACCGCAAAAGCCTTTCGTTTCCGTTGATGAGGCCTGCGCTTCGGGATGGCGCAATGCCGCATCCGTCTGCTAGACCGCCCGCACAATGACCGTCCGCGTCTCCATTCGCCTGATTTCGATTAGCCGCCCGGCGTAGCGCTTCTGGGCCGCATGGCCCCGTGCACGCCGGGAAGACCGCCCTGATGATCGGGCGAACGAAGACAGCGACCTAATTTTCAAGACGCCGAGACGACCCATGGCCGACGCCCCCGAAAACACCTCCGAATCCACCGCCCGCGACTATCGCGACACCGTCTTCCTGCCCGAGACGCCCTTCCCCATGCGCGGCGGCCTGCCCCAGAAGGAGCCGGTCATTCTGGAACAATGGGGCGACCTTTACGGGACCCTGCGCGCCGAGCGGCAGAAGCAGAACGCCCCCCTCTACGTCCTGCATGACGGCCCGCCCTACGCCAACGGCGACATCCACATCGGCCATGCGTTGAACAAGACGCTGAAGGACTTCGTGGTCCGGAGCCGCTTCCTCCTGGGTTACGACGTCGACTACGTCCCTGGCTGGGACTGCCACGGTCTGCCGATCGAGTGGAAGATCGAGGAACAGTTCCGCGCCAAGGGCCGCCGCAAGGACGAGGTGTCCAAGGACGAGTTCCGCCGCGCCTGTCGCGAATACGCCGGCAAATACATCGATCTGCAAAAGGACCAGTTCCACCGGCTGGGCATCGTCGGCGACTTCGCCAATCGCTACGCCACCATGGACTTCACCTCCGAGGCGGCCATCGTCGCCGAGTTCCACAAGTTCAAGAACTCGGGCCAGCTGTATCGCGGCTCCAAGCCCGTCATGTGGTCGCCGGTCGAGCGCACCGCCCTGGCCGACGCCGAAATCGAATACCACGACCACGTGTCCCCCACCATCTGGGTCAAGTTCCCGGTCACGGGCGCGTCCGACGACCATCCCGACGACCTCCTCGCCTTCCGCTCCAGCACCCCGTCCATCGTCATCTGGACGACCACGCCCTGGACCATCCCGGCCAACCGCGCCATCAGCTACGGCCCCGAGATCGCCTATGGCCTGTATGAGGTCACGGCCATGGAGGAGGACCTGGAGTTCGCTCCCTGGGCCAAACCCGGCGACCGCCTGATCCTGGCCGACAAGCTGGCCGAGGACGTGTTCAAGGCCGCCAAGATCGCCGCCTGGACCCGCGTCTACGACATCAATCCGTCGGGCCTTGAGACCGCCCACCCTCTGGCCGCGCTCGACAGCGGCTATGGCTTCTCAGTGCCTTTACTGGCCGGCGATCACGTCACCGACGACGCGGGCACCGGCTTCGTGCACACCGCGCCCGGTCACGGCGCCGACGACTTCGAGGTCTGGAAGGCCCACGGTCATCACGAGGTGCCCGACACCGTCGATCCCGACGGCGCCTACTACCCAGGCGTCCCCCTGTTCGCGGGCCTGAAGGTGCTGGAGACCGAAGGCAAGAAGACCGGCAAGTTCGGTCCCGCCAATGGCGCGGTGATGGAAAAGCTGATCGAGGCCGGCAACCTCTTGGCGCGCGGGCGGCTGGAGCACTCCTATCCGCACTCCTGGCGCTCCAAGGCGCCGATCATCTTCCGCAACACCCCGCAGTGGTTCATCCGCATGGATCAGCCGCTCAAGAGCGGCGACACCCTGCGCGAGACGGCGCTGAACGCCATCGACGCCACCGCCTTCCATCCCGTCGCCGGCAAGAACCGCATCCGCTCGATGGTCGAGGGCCGTCCCGACTGGCTGGTCAGCCGCCAGCGCGCCTGGGGCACGCCTCTGGCCATGTTCATCGACAAACAGACCGGCCAGCCCCTGCATGACCCCGAGGTCGACGCCCGCATCGTCGCGGCCGTCGCCGAACACGGGGCCGACATCTGGTTCACCGCGCCCGACAGCGATTTCCTGGGCGCCCACGACCCAACCCGCTACGAAAAGGTCGAGGACATTCTGGACGTCTGGTTCGACTCCGGTTCGACCCACGCCTTCACGTTGGACCCGCGCCTGCCGGAAAGCGGCTATACCGGCGACCGTCCCGCCCACTGGCCCGCCGACCTTTACCTGGAAGGCTCCGACCAGCACCGCGGCTGGTTCCAGTCGTCCCTGCTGGAAGGCTGCGGCACGCGCGGCCGCGCCCCGTTCAAGGCGGTCCTGACCCACGGCTTCACCCTCGACGAGAAGGGGGAGAAGATGTCCAAGTCCAAGGGCAACACCACCGACCCCCTGACGATCATCAAGGAGTCGGGCGCCGACATCCTGCGTCTGTGGGTGGCCCTGGTCGACTATTCGGACGACCAGCGGATCGGCAAACAGATCCTGCAGACCACGGTCGACGCCTATCGCAAGCTCAGGAACACCGTCCGCTACCTGCTGGGCGCCCTGTCGGACTTCGACGAGGCCGAACGCCTGCCGCTGGACCAGATGCCGCCGCTGGAGCGGTTCGTCCTGCACCGCCTGTACGAGCTCGACGCCCAGGTCCGTGCGGCCTACGGCGAATACCGCTTCCAGGACGTCGTCCGTCCGGTGCTGGAGTTCTGCGCCGGCGACCTGTCGGCCCTGTATTTCGACATCCGCAAGGACGCCCTCTACTGCGACCGCCCCGATGCCTTGCGTCGCCGCGCCGCCCGCACGGTGATGGACGAGGTTTTCATGCGCCTCACCGCCTGGCTGGCCCCGCTGACGCCGTTCACGATGGAAGAGGCCTGGACCACGCGCTTCCTTGACGCCGGCTCCAACTGCGCGCGGGTGATGCCCGACACTCCGGCGGAATGGGAGAACGAAACGGCCTACACCAAACTTAAGAACCTGCTTCCCATCCGCGAAGTAGTGCTAGGTAGTTTGGAACTGGCACGACGCGACAAGATGATAGGATCCAGCCTCGATGCTGATGTTCTCATCGTCTTGGATGACCCGGCTTTGATCCAACTGGTTCAAGACGTTGCAGGGTCTGAGAATCCTGACCAGTTCATGGCAGACTTCTGCATCGCCAGTGTCGCAAGGCTGACTCGCGATGACCCTCAAGGTCCCGAAGTGCCATTCAGACTGCCTGAACATGCAGGCATAGGCGCCCTAGTGCGACGCTCCGACAACCCGAAATGCGCCCGCTCCTGGCGCCGCGTGCCCGACGTCGGCTCTGACCCCGCCTACCCCGACCTCTCGGCCCGCGACGCCGATGCGGTTCGGTATTGGGACCAGACGCACGCCTGATCGCACCAACGTCTCCTCCCCGCTCTGCGGGGAGGGGTACCGCGAAGCGGTGGAGGGGTTCTTGAAATCCCACCGGCGCCCGCGATGCGGTGAAGAGCCCCTCCGTCACGGCGCGAAGGCGCGCCGCGCCACCTTTCCATGAAATGGGGAGGAGACGATGCCCAGCCATCGCAATGCCGCTGGTCTATTCCCCGCAATTCCAACCGCTTGCCGAAATATATCCCCCGTCTCCCATCCACGGGGTCGAACGATCCCATAATAGCCCCGTCTCGTCGCATGGAGGGCTCGCCTGGCCTGCGACCTTGCGGCGGCGAGAGCGGAGGGAACGGGGGCGATGGTGAAATCCCATCGCGGCGCCGGGGCTGATCGGCCGGGGAATCGCCCCGGCGTCCGCAGTCGCGTCGCAGGGTCGAGGGGGATACTCGGCCGCACCGGGGATCGGGGATCGCTGCTCCGACCCGCCCGTCGCAGGCTTATGGGGTTAGGCGATAAGACCGCCACCGCTCGGCGCCCCGAGCTTGCAGGCCAACCATCCGCGCGGAGCGTCATACCCTTCGTCGAAACGGTACTTAAAAACTCACACTCCGGGCGAAGGCCCGGCGCTCCGCCCAGCCCTCCAGACTTCGCAGGCCCAACGCCGCGAAGACGAAACCGTTTTCCGTCCCGCGCGACACTGCGTCGTCTTGTCAAACCGCCCCTCGCGCCCCAACTGCAAAGCCTACCCAAATCCCACCTACGCTCGCGACAGGAGCCCTGATGCCGCATGCCGACAGCCTGATTCTCACCCTGGTCGGGGGCTTTGTCCTCGCCTTCGTGTTCGGCATGCTGGCGCATCGGCTGAAACTGTCGCCCCTGGTGGGCTATCTCGTCGCGGGGGTCGTCGTCGGCCCCTATACGGGCGGCTTCGTCGCCGACACCGAACTGGCCCCGCAACTGGCCGAAATCGGCGTGATCCTGCTGATGTTCGGCGTCGGCCTGCATTTCTCACCCAAGGATCTGATGCAGGTCCGCAAGATCGCCATTCCCGGCGCCCTGGTTCAGATCGGCGTCGCCACCGTGCTGGGCTGGGGGCTGGGCCGGTTCGTGCTGGGCCTGGGCGATGTCGAGGCTCTGCTGATGGGCTTTGCATTATCCGTCGCCTCGACCGTCGTCCTGCTGCGGGCGCTGGAGGAGCGCAAACAGGTCAAGGGCGAGATCGGCCGCATCGCCGTGGGCTGGCTGATCGTCGAGGATCTGGTCATCGTCATCGCCCTGGTCATGCTGCCCATGGTGCTGGTCCCGGCCGGAACTCAGACGGACTTTGCGGCTCTGGGTACAGACGTCGGCCTGACCCTGCTCAAGGTCGTGCTGTTCGTCGTCGGTATGCTGGTCGTCGGCGGCAAGGTCATTCCCTGGCTGCTGATCCGCATCGCCCACACCAAGTCGCGCGAGCTCTTCACCCTGGGCGTCCTGGCCATCGCCCTGGGCATCGCCTGGCTGGCCTATTTCCTGTTCCACTCCTTCGCGCTGGGCGCCTTCCTGGCCGGCCTGGTGATGAACGCCTCGCCCCTGGGTCACAATGCGGCCGAGCGGTCCCTGCCGCTGCGCGACGCCTTCGCCGTGCTATTCTTCGTTTCGGTCGGCATGCTGTTCGACCCGATGATCGTGGTGCGCCAGCCGTGGGCGGTCCTGGGCGTGCTCGGCATCGTCATCGTCGGCAAGTCGGTTGCGGCCCTGGTCATCACCAAGACCTTCAAGCTGGATCGCCCAACTGGCTTCACCGTCGCGGCGTCCCTCGCCCAGATCGGCGAGTTCTCCTTCATCCTGGCGGCGCTCGGCGTATCCCTGGGCGCCATGAGCCGTGAGACCCACGACCTGATCCTGGCCGCCGCCCTGCTGTCGATCTCGCTGAACCCCTTCGTCTTCCTGTTCACCGACCGGATGGGCGGCAAGCCGAAGCCGCCCGCCGCCGGCGCCGTCCGACCCGCAGCCGCGGACGGCCCGATCACGGATGCGGTCGCGGCGCCCTGAGCCCCTTTCCGCACCGCGCGCCGCCCGCTATCGTCCGCTGATGGACAAAATCGTCGCAGATCAGGCCGTTCTTCACTATGGCGACGGCGAGTTCGCCGTCTTGAAGCCGGGCCGCTTTGTGCGCTGCGCCGTGACGGACAAACCGATCCCGCTGGAAGTCCTCCGCTATTGGAGCCCCAGCCGTCAGCAGCCCTATTTCGGCCCGGCCGAATTCATCGCGGCCCAGCAAGGCGATCGATGATCCCGTCGCGCCGCGCCCTGCTGGCCGGCGCGGGCGCCAGCCTGATCGCCGCGCCGCTGATGGCTGAAGACCGCAACGCCCTGCCGCTGGCCCTGAACGGCGCCTGGCGTCAGGGCGGCTACGCCTTCGGTCGCACTACGCCGCGCGCCCTGATCTTCGTCGATGGCGAGGCTCTGACCACCGCCTCGGCCGCCGGGCTCTTCGTGATCGGCTTTGATCGCGACGCCGGTCCAACCACCCAGGTCGAGGCCCGGTCCGGCGAACGAACCGCCCGACGCACGCTCGACATCGCTCCCTACGCCTTCCCCTCGACCAGTGTGAACGGCCTGCCGCCCTCGACAGTCGAGCCCAGCGATCCCGTCCTCCTGGCCCGCATCCAGCAGGAGATCGCGCTGAAGACGGAGAGCTTCGCCAGCCGCATCGACTCCGACGACTTCAAGGATGGCTTCGTCTGGCCGCTGGAGAGCTACCGCGTCTCCAGCGCCTGGGGCGCCCAGCGCGTCCTGAACGGCACGCCCGCCCGGCCGCACGACGGCATCGACCTTGCCGCCCCCCAGGGCAGCGTGATCCGCGCCCCCGCCGACGGCCGCATCGCCTTCGTCCGCCCCGACATGCATTTCGAGGGCGGCCTGACCCTGATCGACCACGGCCAGGGCCTGATCAGCTGCTATCTGCACCAGTCGCAGCTGGACGTGGCGCTGGGCCAGCGCGTCCGGCGCGGCGATGCGCTGGGCCGCGTCGGCATGACCGGCCGCGCCACCGGCCCCCACCTGTGCTGGCGCATGAAATGGCGCGATCGCAACCTGGATCCGTCACTCATGATTGGGGCGCGTGTTCCAGAAAGTCTAGCCTGATCAAAGGCTCCTCTTGCGAGACTACGCATATCCCCTTAGCCTCGATCCAAGATCTGGCGGGGCCCGATGTTTTCTCTGAAATCGCTGAACGTCCTGCTTGTGGACGACAATCAGAATATGCGCGCCATCGCGTCGGCCGTGCTGCATTCGGCCGACATCCGCAACGTCTATGAGGCGTCGGAAGGCGCAACGGCTTTCGATCTGCTGCGTCGCCACGCGATCGATCTGGCCATCGTCGATTTCAACATGTTCCCGCTGGACGGGGTCGAGTTCACGCGCCTCGTCCGCACCAGCCCCGACAGCCCCAATCCGTTTCTGCCGATCATAATGATGACCGGCCATTCCGAACGCAGCCGCGTCTACGAGGCCCGCGACGCCGGGGTGACCGAGTTCATCGTCAAGCCGATCACCGCCAAGGCCGTGCTGGATCGGCTGAACGCCGTCATCATGAAGCCGCGCCCCTTCATCAAGGCTGACGGCTACATCGGCCCCTGCCGTCGGCGCCGCGAGACGCCCGACTACGCCGGGCCTTACCGTCGAGGATCGGACGCCTCGCGGTCCAACGCTGCATAGACCTTGTCCGGCCAGCGCTTGTGGACCCAGAACCAGTCCACGGGATGCTCTCTGACCCGATCCTCGACGAAGCGATTGGCGGCCTGGATGCCCGCCAGTGTATCGGCCGCCTTGTCCTCGCTTTGATTGACCACGATCGGCTCATGCGCCGTGACCCGGAACCGCACGCCAGGCAGGCGCACCACCGACAGCGGCAGCATGACCGTGTCGAACTTCAACGCCAGCCTCGCCGCTCCAGGCGATGCGTTCACCGGCTGGCCGAAGAACTCCACCTCCGGCCCCTGGTTGTATTTCTGATCGACCAGCAGGGCGATGGAGTCGCCGCGCTTCATCCCCGCCATCAGCTCGCGCGTCCCGTCGCCCTTGGGCGCGAACAGGCGGATCCCGTATCGCTCCCGGCTCTGGCGGATCAGGGCGTCGACATACGGATTATTGGCGGCACGATAGGTCACCTGACACGGCACGCCCGAAGCCATGATCACCGCCGCCATCACCTCGAAGTTCGCCAGATGGCCCGAGATCAGCACCGCCGGCTTGCCGCTGTCGCGCAGGGCGTGCAGCCGCTCCATCCCGACCACCTCGACCCGCCCGCCTTCGGGCGTCAGATGGTCCATGACCGCCAGTTCGGCGAAGGTCCGCCCCGTCTGGTCCCACTGCACCAGGGCCAGGGCCTCGCGCTCATCGCTCGGCATGTCGGGAAAGGCGATGCGGAGGTTTCGCATCACCGTCTTCTGCGTGCCAGTCAGCGGCCCCAGGGTGCGCAGCAGCCAGCCGCCCAACGCCGAAGCCCGCTCGACGCCCAACAGGCGCAGAAAGCCGAACAGCGCCTGAAAGCCGAAGGCCTCCAGGCGCCAGATCAGATCCTGCTTCACGCTTGTCGCGCTACCGCCCGTCGGGCGGCTTGAGCGCGTGTCTTCACCAGGCAATCGTCAATCCACCGTCCACCACAAGGGTCTGGCCGGTCACATAGGCCGACGCAGGGCTGCACAGATAGACCGCCGTGCCCGCGATTTCATCGGGCTGACCGATCCTTTTCAGCGGCGCCGGCTCGGTGACCTGTTTCAGCAGCTCCGGATTCTCCCACAGATATTTGGCGAAATCGGTCTGAACCAGCCCGGGCGCGATGCAGTTGACCCGCACGTTCGACGGCCCCCACTCCACCGCCAGATTGCGCACCAGCTGCATGTCCGCCGCCTTGGAGATATTGTAGGCGCCGATCAGCGCGTTGCCGCGAAGCCCGCCGATGGACGAGATCACCAGGATTGCCCCGTCCTTGCGCTCCACCATCTGCGGCGCGACCATCTGGATCAGCCAGTGGTTCGAGATGACGTTATTCTGCAGGATCTTCTCGAACTGGTCGTCGGCGATGCCCGCCATCGGCCCGGCGTAGGGATTGGTCGCGGCGTTGCAGACCAGGATGTCGATCTGGCCGAAGGCGCTGTTCGTCTCGTCGACCAGCCGCTGCAAATCCTCCTTCGAGGCGATGTTGGCCGGCACCGCGATGGCCCGACCCTCGCCATACTTGCCGTTGATCTCGGCGGCGACCTCGTCGCACGGCCCGGCCTTGCGCGACGAGATGACGACCTTGGCGCCATGTTCGGCCAGCCGTTCGGCGATGGCCTTGCCGATTCCCCGCGATGAGCCGGTGATGATTGCGACCTTGCCGGTCAGATCGAACAGTTCCATTGCGTTTCCCGTAGGTTTGGCGGGGATATTTGCAGCCCCGCTCTAGCCGAATGACATTGATAGCCTGATACTCAGGCGATTCCATCCGGGAGTGGCCGACCGCCAGCCGATGCGCAACGTAACAACGGGCTTTCTCTACTTCGCCTATCTGTTCCTCGGCATGACCGTGGGCGCCTTCCTATGGCGCGCGGGCTTAGGGATCGGCGCAGGCGTGGCCGGAACCCTCGGCGCACTGGGCCTGCTGGGTGCCTTCCACGGCATCGTAACCGGCATCGCCGAGCGCCGCGTCCTGAAAAAGGAAATCGGCCAGGTCCGCGAGGCCCACCGTCTGCTCGCCGATGCGATGGAATCGACCCAGGGCGCCCTGACCGAACTGGCGCACGCCATCGAGACCGGCGTCCTGTCCGACACCGACGCCCTGACCGGCGAGGTCCGAATGCTGGAATCCCTGGTCCAGCAGATGAGCGAAAGCATCGACGAACGTCTGGCCGCCGCACCGCATATCGGCGTCGAGACCTTCGAGGGCCGCCGCATGGCTCAGTCGAACGTCCTGCTGCGCACCATCCACGAAGCGCTCAGCGAAGGCCGCGTCGATCTGTATCTTCAGCCGGTCGTCTCCCTGCCCCAGCGCCGGACGATCTTCTACGAGAGCTTCACCCGGCTGCGCGACGCCACCGACCGCGTCATGATGCCGGCGGAATATCTGTCCCTGGCCGAGGGCGAGGGCCTGGTGCCGGCGATCGACAATCTGCTGCTGTTCCGCTGCGCCCAGATCGTGCGGCGCCTGGCGCGTCAGGATCGCAAGGTCGGCGTCTTCTGCAACGTGGCCCTGACCTCGCTGGGCGACGAGACCTTCTTCCCACAGTTCCTGGACTTCCTCAGCGAGAACCGTGACCTGAACCAGGCGCTGATCTTCGAACTGGGTCAGGCGACGTTCGACGCGCGCGGCGCCATCGAGGCGCGCAACATGGCCAAGCTGGCCGACCTGGGCTTCCGCTTCTCGCTGGATAAGGTGCAGACGCTGGACCTCGACTTCGCCGACCTGCAACGCTCGGACGTCAAGTTCATCAAGGTCGCGGCCGACCTGATGATCGAACAGCTGCTGGATCTGGACGGCGGCGCACCCCTGCGCTCCATGCCCGACATTCAGGCCGCCGACTTCGCCGCCCTGACCCTCCGCTACGGCGTCGAAGTCATCGCTGAAAAGGTCGAGAACGAGCGCCAGGTCGTCGACATTCTCGAACTGGACGTCGGCATGGGCCAGGGTCACCTGTTTGGCGAACCCCGCGCCATCAAGGAACAGGTGCTGGCCGAGACCGACCCCCCGGCCGAGTTCCTGCGCTCCACCCTGCGCAGCGCCGAGCAGCGCAGGCGCTACTAGAGCCACTGTCCCGTTTCCTCCCCGCTTTGCGGGGAGGTGGCGCGGCGCCCCTTCGCGCCGCGACGGAGGGGTTCTTCCCTCACGACAGGCGCCGAGCCAATTTCAAGAACCCCTCCACCGCTTCGCGGTCCCCCTCCCCATTTCATGGGGAGGAGACTTTCGCCTCTGCGTCGTAGCGGCTACCAAAGTCCCATGCCCCTCCCCCACGCCCTGCCCCACCTCGGCGCCGTCGCCGGTGATTATGACATCCTGCTCTGCGACGTCTGGGGCGTCATCCATAATGGCCGCGAAAGCTGGGCTGGCCCGTGCGAGGCGCTGACGCGGTTCAATCGCGAGGGCGGCCACGTCGTGCTGATCTCCAACTCGCCACGGCCGGCGTCGGACGTTATCGCTCAGCTGGACGGGCTGGGCGTGCCGCGCGAGGCCTGGAAGGCCTTCGTCACCTCCGGCGACGCGACCCGCGCCGAACTGGCCAGGCGCGCGCCCGGTCCCGCCTGGATCGTCGGCCCCGAGCGTGACGCGCCGCTGTACGCGGGTCTTGGCCTCGAGCGCGCCGCGTCGCCTGAGGACGCCGCCTTCATCTCCGTCACCGGCCCGGTGGACGACACGGTCGAGACGCCCGAAGACTACCGTGAGCGGTTCGCCGTCGGCGCCGCACGCGACATCGAACTGATCTGCGCCAATCCCGACCGCGTCGTCCAACGCGGCGACCAGTTGATCTATTGCGGCGGATCGCTGGCCGACCTCTATGAATCGCAGGGCGGCCGGGTCGTCATGGCGGGCAAGCCCTTCGCCCCGATCTATGATCTGGCGATCAAGGAGGCGGAAGGTCTGCTGGGCCGCCCCGTCGATCGCTCGCGCATCCTGTGCATCGGCGACGGCGTCGTCACCGACGTGATGGGCGCAAACGCGCAAGGGCTGGACTGCGTGTTCATCGCGCAAGGCATCCACGGCGACCAAGCCAAGGGCGAAGACGGCGCGCTCGATCCGGCCCGCGCCGCCGCTTTGCTGAAGGCGGAAACGACCTATGCGCGATACGCCGCGCTCGAACTGAACTGGTAAGGCTCGCCATTTTGTCGCACCGCCGCTAAAGCCTCATCCATGGTCGAATTGGTTCAGCAGCATCCGTCCGGTGGTTACATCCTGGACGAACTTCACGTCGGCATGGCGGCCGAGAAAATCGTCGTCGCGACGGAGGACCGCATTCGGCTGTTCGCCGAGGCGTCCGACGATTTCAACCCGGTGCATCTGGACGAGGCGTTCGCCTCCAAGACCGCCTATCGCGGCCGGATCGCCCACGGCCTGCTCAGCGCCTCGTTCGGATCGGCCGTGGTTGGCACCATCCTGCCGGGGGCGGGGTCGATCTACATTTCCCAGACCCTGGCCTTCCATCAGCCGGTGCGGATCGACGACGTCGTGCGTATCCTGATCACCGTGATCGAGGTCGAGCCCGAGAGCGCACGGGTCAAGCTCAGCTGCGAGGGCTTCGTCGGCGAGACGATGATCATGGACGGCGTCGCGGTCGTCCGCGTTCCCCGTCGTCGCAAACCGTCCCAGCGTTGATGCAAATCGTTTGCGACGGGCGCGACCTGCGGGACGCGCTGAAGGGCGCGGCGGTCGCCGTCGGCGCCTTCGACGGCGTGCATCGCGGGCATCAGGCCGTCATCGCCGGCGCCCGTCACGCAGCGGAACGGCTGGGCGCGCCGCTGGGCGTCGTCAGCTTCGATCCGCATCCGCGCCGCTGGTTCCAGAAGGACGCCGCGCCCTTTCGGCTGATGACGGCCGAGCAGATGGCCGAGGCCCTGGCGCCGCTCGGTGTGGACATCCTGTATCTGCTGCCCTTCGACGCCGAAATGGCCGGCATGACCGACGCCGCCTTCGCCGAACGGGTGCTGGCCGAGGGTCTGGGCATTCGCCACGCCGCCGTCGGGTTCGACTTCACCTTCGGCAAGGGCCGCTCCGGCTCGCCCGAGGCCTTGCGCGCCTACGGCGAATGGCTGGGCTTCACCGTCTCCGTCACCGAAGGGCTGGATGACGCGGACGGGCTGAAACTGTCGTCCAGCGCCGTGCGCGAGGCCCTGAAGGCCGGCGACATGGCCCGCGCCGCCGCCATCCTGGGCCGCCCCTTCGTTATTCGCGGCGAGGTCATCCACGGCGACAAGCGCGGCCGCAGCATCGGCGTGCCGACGGCCAATATCGCGCTCGGCGACTATATGCGCCCCGCCTACGGCGTCTATGCGACCCGCAGTCGTTTGCCGGACGGGCGGGTGGTCGATGGCGTCGCCAGCCTGGGCGTGCGTCCCATGTATGCGCTGGAGACCCCGCTGATGGAGGTCTGGCTGTTCGACTTCGACGGCGACCTGTACGGCCAGACGCTGGACACCGAACTGGTCGCCTGGCTGCGCGGCGAGGAGACCTTCGACGGTCTCGACGCCCTAAAAACCCAGATCGACGCCGACGCGGCGGCGGCGCGGTTTGTCCTCAGCCGATCATAGGGGCCGAAGCTCCGCTGCGAACCGCTTCCAGTTCTGCACATAGTGTTCGGCTGACATTTGCAGCACGGCGATTTGCGCCGGGTCACGCTCCCTCACCACCTTGCCGGGCTGGCCCACGACCAGACTGTTGTCCGGAATGATCTTGCCCTCGGTGATCAGCGCATTCGCGCCGATGATGCAGTTCCGGCCGATCTTGACGCCGTTCAGCACCACCGCGCCGATGCCGATCAGGCTGTAGTCGCCGACCTCGCAGCCGTGCAGCATGGCCTTGTGCCCCACTGTCACGCCGCGCCCAAGGGTCAGCGGCGAGCCCATGTCGGTATGCAGAACGCTGCCGTCCTGAATGTTGCTGTCAGGCCCTACCGTGATCGGATCGTTGTCCCCGCGTAGCACGCCGCCGAACCAGACACTGGCGTTGGGATGGAGAATCACATTCCCTATCACCGATGCGCTTGGCGCCACCCAGTATTCGCCCTGCGGCGGAAGCTGCGGTTTGCTGTCGCCCAAAGCGTAAATGGTCATCTGTACACCGCCTAATCTTTGAAAAACGAGGGCTTTAACGGATCGCTAACCACGATAGCATCATTCTGTTGATGCGATTCGTGGGTCGCCATTTCGGCCCCGGATCCGAAACCGGATCAAGCCCGATCCGGTCATCAAGTCGGGGCTTTCGCGTGGCGCGTTGGGATCCTGGTTCGGTTGTTCGGCGGCGGGCGCACCCCGTTGCAGACGGCCCTGCTGTCGATCCGGGCCGCTGCTGTGCAGGTCGCGACCTCTTCCTCCCCAAGACCATCCAAGGCGGCGCCCGTTCGGGTCCGCCTTTTTTCATGCCCTGGAGGCGTCCATGACCAAGCGTGCTGCAACCAAGCGTCAAACGCGTGAACACGGAATCCTGGATTCGCGTGATTTCATGGAGGAGTCGAAAGTTCGTCGGCTTCACGCCCCCCATCACGAGCGATCAGGGTGGTCGCCCTATCCTTCGAACGACGACCGCGACCAAGGATACCTGAAGACGTTGAAGCCCAAGTCCGAGGGCCAAGGCGAACTGATGGAGGCCATCGACCACCACAACCTGGTCATGGCCCTGGGTCCCGCAGGCACCGGCAAGACCTACCTCGCCGTCGCCAAGGCGGTCGAGGCGCTGGAGGCGGGCAAGGTGGGCCGGATTGTCCTCAGCCGCCCCGCTGTCGAGGCCGGCGAATCCATCGGCTTCCTGCCCGGCGACATGGAAGACAAGCTGGCCCCCTATCTGCGCCCGCTCTACGACGCCCTGTCCGATCGTCTTTCGATGAAGCGGGTCAAGGCGCTGATGGCCGAAGGCCTGATCGAGATCGCCCCGGTCGGCTATATGCGCGGCCGCACGTTGAATAACGCCTTCATCGTCGTGGACGAGGCGCAGAACTGCACCTACGTCCAGCTCAAGATGCTGCTGACCCGCCTGGGCTGGCATTCGACCATGGTGGTGACGGGCGACCCGCAGCAGTCGGACCTGTTGCCTGGCATCTCGGGCCTGTCGGACATCTCGGCGCGACTGGAGGCCGTACCCGACATTGCCGTGGTGCGTCTGGCCGAGCGCGATATCGTCCGCCACCCGCTGGTCGCCTCGATGATCGGCGTGCTCTAATTCTGATGCTGCAGCCGACGCTGGATGGCGTCGGCTGCAGACCCGTTGCACCGCGAAACCAAAAGCCATTGTCCCCGGGCGCACCGCACCGCTAAAGGTCGGCTCGCGGCTGATGAGGGATTTCGATGCGCGTAGCGATGATTGGGACGGGCTATGTGGGCCTGGTGTCCGGCGCCTGTTTCGCCGACTTCGGCCATGTCGTCACCTGCATCGACAAGGACCCGTCCAAGATCGAGCGGTTGGAGCGGGGCGAAATCCCGATCTATGAGCCGGGGCTCGATGATCTGGTCGCCGCCAATGTGCGCGAAGGTCGACTGTTCTTCACGCTGGACGGCGCAGAGGCTATTCGCCGGGCGGACGCCGTCTTCATCGCCGTGGGCACGCCGACGCGTCGCGGCGACGGCCATGCCGACCTGTCCTACGTCCACGCCGCCGCCGAGGAGATCGCCGGTCTGATCGAAGGCTTCACGGTCGTGGTCACCAAGTCGACCGTCCCGGTCGGCACGGGCGACGAGGTCGAGGCGATTATCCGCAAGACCAATTCGAATGCCGACTTCGCCGTCGTCTCCAACCCCGAATTCCTGCGTGAAGGCGCCGCGATCGGCGACTTCAAACGTCCCGACCGCGTGGTCATCGGCATCGACGACATGACCGGCGACGCCGGCGGTCGCGCGCAAAAGGTCATGAGCGAACTCTATCGTCCGCTGAACCTGAACGAGAGCCCGCTGCTGTTCGTGGGCCGTCGCACGTCCGAACTGATCAAATACGCCGCCAACGCCTTCCTGGCGATGAAGATCACCTTCATCAACGAGATGGCCGACCTGTGCGAAGCCGTCGGCGCCGACGTCCAGCAGGTCGCGCGCGGCATCGGTCTGGACAAGCGCATCGGCTCGAAATTCCTGCACGCCGGACCGGGCTATGGCGGCTCGTGCTTCCCCAAGGACACCATCGCCCTGGTCCGCACCGCCCAGCAGTATGGCGCGCCGACAAAGCTGATCGAGGCCACGGTCGAGGTCAACGACGCCCGCAAGAAGGCCATGGCCGACCGCGTCGCCGCCACCCTAGGCACCAGCGTCCAGGGCAAGACGATCGCCCTCCTGGGCCTGACGTTCAAGCCGAACACCGACGACATGCGTGACGCCCCGTCGCTGGACATCGCGCCGGCCCTGATCGCCGCCGGCGCGACCGTCCAGGCCTTCGATCCCGAAGGCATGCATGAGGCCGCCAAGCTGTTGCCGGACATCCAGATGAAGGACAGCGCCTATGACGCCGTCGTCGGCGCTGACGCCGTGGTCCTCGTCACCGAATGGGACCAGTTCCGCGCCCTGGATCTGGACCGCATCAAGCTGCTGATGAAACAGCCGGTCCTGGTCGATCTGCGCAACATCTATCGGCCCGAGGACATGAAGCATCGCGGCTTCCGCTACATGGGCATCGGGCGCGGCTGATGGGCGCGCCGATCCTCGTCACGGGCGCGGCCGGCTTCATCGGCATGCACGTCGCCGAGCGTCTGCTGGACCGGGGCGAGCAGGTGATCGGCGTCGATGTCTTCAACGACTATTATGATCCGCGCCTGAAGGCCGCCCGCGCCGCCCGCCTGGAAGGGCGAGACGGCTTCAAGATGGTCCGCGCCGACATCGCCGACCACGCCCAAATGCGCGCGCTGGTCGCGGACGCCGGGGTCAAGCAGATCGTCCACCTCGCGGCTCAGGCCGGGGTCCGCTACTCGCTCGAAAACCCTTTCGCCTATGAGCGGTCCAACCTGGCCGGCCATCTGTCGATGCTGGAGGCCGCGCGGCACAATGACGTAACCCACCTGGTCTATGCCTCGTCCAGTTCGGTCTATGGCGACCGGCCGCTGGAAGGTTCGGGCTTCCGAGAGGACGATCCGACCGTCCATCCGGTTTCGCTCTACGCCGCGACCAAACGCTCGTGCGAACTGATGAGCCAGAGTTACGCCAAGCTTTATGGCTTTCCGCAATCGGGCCTGCGGTTCTTCACCGTCTATGGCCCTTGGGGCCGGCCCGACATGGCCTATTTCAGCTTCACCCAGAAGATCGTGCGCGGCGATCCGATCGAGGTCTATGGCGAAGGCAAAATGGCGCGCGACTTCACCTATATCGACGACATCGTCGACGGCGTGGTCGCCGTTCTGGGCCGTCCCCCCTCGCGGAGCGTTCATGAGGTCTACAACATCGGCGACAGCCAGCCCGTCGGCCTGATGGAGATGATCTCCACGCTGGAAACCGCGCTGGGCGTCAGCGCGAACAAGATCATGCGGCCGATGCAGCCAGGCGACGTCACCGCCACCTATGCCGACATTTCAAAGTTGAACGCCCTGTGCGGTTATCAGCCAAGGGTCCCGCTGAAGATCGGACTGGAAAAGTTCGTCGCCTGGTGGCGTCAATACGAGAACGGTTAACGCACGAAGGCTGGGGGGCCGATGCGACGCGAAATCCTGCCGGCAGGCGTCGCCCTGATACTGTTCGGCGCAACCGACGCCTCGGCTCAGGCTTTGCGCTCGGCTCAGGACGCGCAGGTCGACTTCTTCGTTCGCAACCGCGCGGTCGCCGTGCGCGACCGGCCGCAACCCGCCTATGACCCGCTCGGCGTCCGGGCCGGCGGCTTCACGGCCTTTCCCCGGCTTCGGTCGGGCGTCGTTTATGACGACAATGTCTTTGCGGCCGAAGCCGACCGTCAGTCCGCAACGACCTTGCGGGTGACGCCTGAGGTCGTCGTCCGATCCCACTGGTCGCGCCACGCGCTTGAAACCCGCGTCCGCGCCGACATCGACCGTAACCTCGACTTCGACAGCGAGAACACGACCGACTGGAGCCTGGGCGGCGCCGGCCGTCTCGACATCGTTCGAGGCGCCGACGTCACCTTGGCCGCGGACTACGCCCGCGATCACGAGGCCCGCACCGCCGCCGGCTCCGATCCCGCCGCTCGCCGCCCGATCGCCTTCGATCTGGCCTCCGCCTCGCTCGCGGCGACGCGCACGCGGGGTCGATTGCGGCTGTCGGCCAAGGCCGCCGTTCTTCGCTATGACTACCGCGATGGACTGAGCGCTGCCGGCGTCGCCATCGAACAGGACGACCGGGATCGCACCGTCGCCCGCCTGACCGGCCGCGCCGACTACGCCCTGTCTCCCGCGACGGCCCTGTTCGTCCAGGTCGCCCGCGATGATCGCGACTATCGCATCGTGGCAGGGTCGCCGGAACGATCCTCTGCCGGCCACGAAGCCCTCGCTGGCGTGGACTTCGAGCTGGGCGCGCTGATCCGGGGCGATGTCGCCGCTGGATACATCCGACAGGATTTCCAGGATACAGCCTATGGCGATCTCGACGGCTTCAGCGGTCGTGCGCGCCTGTCGTGGTTTCCAACGCAACTGACGACCCTGACCGCCACCGCCGCGCGCAGCGTCGAGGACACCGGCGTGATCGGCTCGGCCGGCGCTCTGCGCACCGACGTGTCGATCGGTGTGGACCACGAACTGCTGCGCAATCTGATCCTGACGGCGGAAACGGCGTGGAGCGAAGATGACTACAACGGCCTCGACCGCACGGATATCCGCTTCGCCGCCAGCTTCAGCGCCATCTACCGCCTCGACCGTCGCTATGGCCTGACCGCCGGTCTGGCCTATCTCGATCAATCGTCGTCCGGCGCGGTAGCGGGACCGAGCTATCGCTCGACGCGCCTTTCTGTCGCCGTCGTCTCACAATTCTAATTGCACGACCAAAGCGCGTAGATTGACAACCTGAAGGCATCATCGCACCACTGGACGGGACGATCACCGTTCGATGGCGCGATGACCTACCACGACACCGCGATCGGCGGTCCCGGCCAGCCAGCCGACGACGCCATCGACCTCCACGCCCTGATCGCCGCCTTCCGCCGTCGTCTCGGTCTGTTCACCGCTGTCGCAGCGGCTGTCTGCCTCATCGTTCTGGCCCTGATGCTGGGCCAGCCGCCGGTCTATACCGCGACCGCCAGTCTCCAGATCAATACTCGCAAGGAACAGGTCGTGGCCGGACAGGCCGTGCTGTCGGCGCTCGACGCCGAGGCGGCCATCGTCGATACCGAGGTCGAGGTTCTGAAGTCACCCCGGCTCGCCGCCCAGGTCGTGGAGACGCTGGGCCTGATCCGCGATCCGGAGTTCAACGCCCGCCTGCGATCCTCGCCCCTCACCAAACACCTGCCGCGCGCCACGCCCGCGCCGACCGATGCTCAGATCGAGCGGCAGCAGGTGATCGACGCCGTCCGGCGACGCCTGACCGTGCGCCGCGTCGGCCTGACCTATTCGATGGCGGTCGGCTTCACCTCCGAAGATCCAACCAAGGCGGCCCGCATCGCGAACGCCTTCGCCGACGCCTATCTCCAGTCTCAACTCACCGCCAAATTCGACGCCAACGCCCAGGCCAACACCTTCCTGGGCGCCCGGCTGGAAGATCTTCGCCGTCAGGTCGAGGCCGCCGACGCGGCGGTCTCAGCCTACCGGATCGACAACGGCCTGCTCAGCGCCCAGGGCGCCACCCTGACCGAGCAGGAGATCTCGGCCTACAACCAGCAACTCGCTTTAGCCCGCGCACAGCAGGCTGAACAGGACGCCCGCCTGCGCACCGCCCGCGCCCAAATGGCCGCCGGCTCCAACGGCGACGATGTGGGCGAGGCCCTCTCCTCGCCCGTCGTCCAGAACCTGCGGGCTCAGCGCGCGGCGATCAGCACACGCGTCGCCGATCTGTCCGTCCGTTACGGCCCGCTACACCCCGACATGATCCGCGGCCGTCAGGAGTTGGCCGACATCGACGCCCAGATTCAGGCCGAGATCCGCCGTGTCATCTCGAACCTGGACGCCCAGGCCCAGGTCGCCCGCCAACGCGCCGCCTCGGTCCAGTCCAGCCTGGATGCTGCGCGCGGCGCCCTGGCCGACAACAACGCCGCCTCGGTGCGTCTGCGCGAACTGGAGGGCGAGGCCGAGGCCGCCCGCGCCATCTACCGCGCCTTCCTGGATCGTTATCGCGAGACCAGCGCCCAGACCGGCGTCGAACAGGCGGACGCTCGCATCGTCTCGCGCGCCACGCCTCCGACGGCGCAAAGCGCGCCGAACCTGATGATCAGCCTCGCGCTCGGTCTGATGCTCGGCGCGGCGGCGGGGACCGGGGCCGTCATCATCGCCAACGCCATGCAGACCGGCCTCAGCGGCCCCGATGACATCGAGCGCAGGCTGGGCGTCGGCGCCGTCGGCGCCGTTCCCCTCGCCTCATCGGTGGCGACGGCCGAGGATCAGACGCTGCACCCGATCGACCTCGTCGTCCAGCGACCGCTGTCGGTCTTCGCCGAGGCCTTTCGAGCGCTGCGCACGTCGATCACCCCTATCGTCAGCGTCGTCGGCGAGCCGTCGGCGCGCATCGTCGCCGTCACCTCCGCCCTGCCCGGCGAAGGCAAGACCACCACAGCCGTCTGTCTGGCCCGCGTCGCTGCGCGCTCCGGCGGACGCGTTCTCTTGATCGATGGCGATCCGCGCCGGCGCGGCGTGACGCGGATGCTGGGCCTGAATCCCGACCACGGCCTGGCCGAGGTCCTGCATGGCGCGGCGGCCTGGCGAAACGTCCTGGTGCTGGACCCGGCCTCCGGCGCGCAGGTTCTGCCCCTGTCGGGATCAGGCCTGTCGGCCGAGGACCTGTTCGGCGCCCCGCCGATGACCGCCCTGCTCGACGACCTGCGTCAGGCCTTTGACCTGATCGTCATCGACACCGCGCCCGTCCTGGTCCTCGCCGACGCCCGCATCCTGTCAGCCAAGGCCGACACCGTCATTCTGCTCGCCCGCTGGCGAAAAACCCCCGCGCGCGCCGTCGCCGCCGCGATCCGCATCCTGCATCAGGCCGGCGCCCGCCCCCTTGGCGTCACCCTGTCCCAGCTCGATGTTCGGGCGCAGTCAGGCCAAGGCTATGGCCACGCCGGCTATGACTACCGCGCCGACTGGAAATACTATGCGGCCTGATTACCGGGAGAGATCAGGCTGCACAATCGGCTTCACATCCTACCACCGACGACAAGCACCAGAGTTTGAAACACAACGCCGATTGCGCCAAGCAAGCTCCCGGCTATCGCCAGGCGCAAGCCGAAGGACTGTGTCGCTTCAGGCTTTGCACGCAGGGCAATCAGGCATTTCCAACATAGGGCGCCAATGCTTGCCAGGCAGAGGGCGCTGAAAGTCAGCCCGAGAGCGTTCCATGCGCCGGCATCCTCACGCGCCACATCGGCGGCGCTGGACAGCAGATACAGGCCCATGAAATGCGCGGCCCATACGAGGAGGCCGCCCAGCATCAGCAGCCAGAACCTCATGCGCCGACGCCCGGGAACAGGCGGATCAGAAGGGTCGTCGCCGCGCCCTGAACCGCCGTGAAGGCCACGAACAGGGCGACCACTTCGAATGTCGCCGGATAACGTGGCGACACCAGGCCGCAAAGCCAGCGCAGCAGGACGAACGGCCCCATCAACAACGAGATGCCGACGAACGTCCCCTGCCAGGCCAACAGCGCATAGACGGTCGCGCCCTGGCTGGAGGCGTCGGGGCGAAGGCCCGAGTTCCACCAGGCCGAGGCCTCGGCCGCAAAAGCGCCGCCCGCCGCCAGGGCGGCGACCAGCATCAGGACAGAGGCGATGCCGGCGCTGCGCGGTCGGTCAAGCTTCAGCGCGCCTTGAGACGCCCAGGCGCCGATCCCCGCGGCCGCCAGCAGCCCCAAGGTCAAAGGCAGGGAGCCGATCTCGGGCGGCGCCTGCCACAGGTCCGGCCGCCGGCTCCACAGGAAGACGTAGGAGAAGCAGGCCATGATCGCGACCATGCCCGACACGATCAGGGTGATGACCATCGCCCACCAGCCGTGGCTGCTGGGGCCGGACACATAGGTCGGCAGTCGCACGCCGCCGCCGACATCCACCGTCGCTGGACCGCCGGGCCGATCCAGTCCCCAGCACCATTTGACGATGCAGTAGACGGCCAGCACGCCGCTGACCAAGGAGGCGACATAGGCCTGGATCGTCAGGATCAGGAAGAAGCCGGCGGTGAAGATCGCGCCCCAGACATACCAGCTGGACGGCCGGGGCATCCGCTGGAGATATTGGGGCTCGGCGTTGATCGGACTGGTGATCATGGTCTCGCGCTCGCCACGCGGCGCGCCGGGCAGAAAGTAGCGGCCGGCCTCGACGTCGCGCGCCAGGTTCGGCTGGTCCCACACCGGATACAGGCTCTTGATCACCGGGACGGAGCGCAGCGAGTAGCGGCCGGCGGGCAGCCACTCCAGCCCCGGACCGCCAAAGACATTGCCCGCGTCCTTTTCACCGAAGGGCCGGAAATTGCGGATCATGTCGATCATCCACAACACTACCGCCAGGCCGAACATGAAGGAGCCGACGGTCGAGATCATATTGGGCAGGTCCCAGCCCCGATCCGGCAGATAGGTATAGACCCGGCGCGGCATGCCCATCAGCCCGGTCAGGTGCATGGGCATGAAGGTGACGTTGTGACCGACGAACATCAGCCAGAAGATCCACTTGCCCCACCGCTCGCTCAGCGGCCGGCTGCTGGACATCGGCGTCCAGTAGTAGATGGCGGCGAAGAGCGGGAAGACCATCCCGCCGATCAGGACGTAATGCAGGTGGGCGACGATGAAATAGCTGTCGTGGGCCTGCCAGTCGAACGGCACCATGGCCACCATCACCCCGGTCAGTCCGCCCATGACGAAGATCACCAGCCCCCCGACGGCGAACAGGCCGGGCGTGTTGAACCGCATCTTGCCCGCCGCCAGGGTGGCGATCCAGGCGAAGACCTGCACCCCCGCCGGCACGCTGACGGCCATGGAGGCGGCGCTGAAATAGTTGATCGAGATCTGCGGCATGCCCGTGGTGAACATGTGGTGCGCCCAGACGCCGAAGCTGATGAAGCCGGTCGCCAGCATGGCCAGGACCACCAGCCGATAACCGACCAGCTTGGTCTGGGCGACGGCCGGGATCAGGGTCGACATCGCCCCCGCCGCCGGCAGGAAGATGATATAGACCTCGGGGTGGCCGAAGAACCAGAACAGGTGCTGCCACAACATCGGGTCGCCGCCCTTGGCCGCATCGAAGAAGGGCCAGCCCAGCGCGCGTTCCAGCTCCAGCAGCAGGGTCGACAGAATGATCGACGGGAAGGCGATGATGATCATGCAGGCGAAGATCAGCATGGCCCAGGCGAAGATCGGCAGCTTGTCCAACGTCATGCCCGGCGCCCGCGTCTTCAGCACCCCGACGATGATCTCGATAGCGCCGGCGATGGCCGAAATCTCGATGAAGCCAATGCCCAGGAGCCAGAAGTCGGCGTTGATCCCCGGCGAGTAAGTCATCGACGTCAGCGGCGGATACATGAACCAGCCGCCGTTCGGCGCCAGGCCGAAGAACAGCGAGGCGAAGAAGCACAGCCCCCCGACCAGATAGGCCCAGAAGGCGTAGGCGCTCAGCCTTGGGAACGGCAGATCGCGCGCCCCCAGCATCTGCGGCAGCAATAGCACGCCCAGCGCCTCGACCGCCGGCACCGCGAACAGGAACATCATCACCGTGCCGTGCATGGTGAAGATCTGATTGTAGGTTTCCTGCGCCAGGAAGCCCGTCATCGGCAGGGCCAGCTGGGTCCGCATCAAGAGCGCCAGCACGCCCGCCAGCACGAAGAACAGCATGGCCGCGCCGACGTAATAGACGCCGATGTAGTTGTTGTTGATCGCCGTGATCCACTCCCACGGCCGCCGCGGGCCGCACCAGACCTCGTCGAGCTGCTCCAGCTCGCCCTTGGGCCGGGCTTCGGTGGTGGGGAAGCGTTTGTAGAGTTCGGGATCGAACCCGGTTTCCGAACTCATTTCAGGCTTTCCAGATAGGCGGCGACGGCGCGCACGTCCTGGCCCGACAGGACCGCATAGGACGGCATCCGATTGCCGGGCTTCAGGCTCTGACTGTCCGAAATCCAGCCGGCCATCGTCCCCTGATTGTTCGGCAGGATGCCGGCGCCCAGCGTCTGGCGCGAGCCGACGTGGGTCAGGTCCGGTCCCGCCAGACCGTTCGCCTCGGTCCCGCGAATGGTGTGACAGGCGGCGCAGCCCGAGGCGGCGAAGACGTTGCGCCCCTGGTCGATCAAGGCGAGCGGCCCCTGGGCCGAGGGCACGACGGCCGCCGGCCGCGACTGACGCGCCAACCAGGCGGCGTAGTCGTCCGGCGCATGGGCCACGACCACCAGCCCCATCAGGGCGTGAGGACCGCCGCAGTATTCGGCGCATTGGCCGCCGTAGGTGCCCGGCGCATCGGCTTGCAGACGCATGAAGTTGCGGCGGCCGGGGATCATGTCGGTCTTTCCGCCCAGGCGCGGCACCCAGAAGCTGTGGATCACGTCCGCGCTTTCCAGCTCGAACACGATGGGCTGGCCGGCCGGGATGTGGACCTCGTTGGCGTCCTGGACGATTTCTCGCCCCTGACCGTCCAGATAGGCGACGCGCCACCACCACATTTCGCCAGTGACGCGCACCCGCATTTCGCCGGGCTTGGGCGCATCGGCCACCCGCGCGGTCGTGGTCAGCCCATAGACCAGCAGCCCGGTCAGAACGACCACCGGGAAGACCAGTCCCGCAATCCAGATCAGGCGTTCGCCGCCGACCCGCCGCTTCCACTTGCGCGGCCCGAACAGGGCTATGCCCAGCGCCACGGCCACCACCACCATGACCACCACCGCCATGATGAACAGCACCCAGGCGACGGTCTGGATCGGTCCGGCGAACGGCCCGGCGGGATCAAGCACGGGCGGCGGCCAGCCGGCGATTCCGGGAGGGGCGTCAGTCTTCATCGAGCGTGTACAGATAGGCCGCGACGTCGCGGGCTTGGTCTTGCGTCAGGGGCATGGGCGGCATGGCGGTTCCGGGGTCCATCGACGGCGCGTCGATCAGCCAGCGGATCAGGACATCGGGCTGGTTCGGCAAGCGTCCGGCGATCAGGGGGCGCGCGCCGAACCCCGCAAGGTTCGAGCCGGACCGGCCCTCGGGCCAGGCGACGCCGGGAATCCGGTGACAGGCCGCGCAACCGACCTCCTTGATCACCGCCAGTCCGGCGGCCGCATCGGCCTGAACCACCGGCCGGGGCAGATCGGACTTGTCCACGCAGGCGCACAGGGCGAGCGCCAGCGCGCAGGCCGCCGCCCGTCGTCCCATCAGCTCGCCCGTCGTCCGAAAACCCATCCGCCCCCCAAAGCTTCGCCAGAGCAATCCCCTTGTCGGACGGAGGTTCCCGACTGCGACATGGAGCCTCGGCGCATCGCCACAAGGAACCTTCGCCATAAGCAGGTGTTGCACCGCCGTGCGCGCCTCCTTTTCCGTTCTTGTGCTGCTGACCGGCCTCGCCGCCTGCGACTCCACGCCGGGCCAGACGGATCGCACCTTCACGGCGAATGGTCAGGTCATCGCCATGAGCGGCGGCGCCGGCGGGGCGGCCAACGCCTGCTTCACCTGTCACGGCCTGGACGGCGGCGGGGATGGGGTCGCCGCCCCGCGCCTGGCGGGCCTGGACGCCGGCTATCTGCAAAAGCAGTTGGAAGACTATGCATCGGGCCTGCGTCCCGACGACGCCATGACCCGCATCGCAAAGGCCTTGGACCAGCAGGGCCGACGCGAAGTCGCCGCCTTCTACGCCGCCCTGCCCGCGCCGCCGACGCAAACGCCCGTGTCGATGGCGCCCGCGCCCGCCCTCTATCTGAACGGCGACCCCTCGCGCGGCATCGTCGCCTGCGCCTCGTGTCACGGCGACCGGGGTCAAGGCTCGGGCCAGGGCGGCAACCCGCAGATCGCCGGTCAGCCCGCCGCCTACACGCTGGAACAGATCGACCGCTGGAAAGCGGGCAAACGCCGCAACGACCCGCGCGGCGTCATGGCCGCCGCCGTCAAATCGCTTTCGGACCCAGAAGCCCGCGCCATAGCGTCCTGGCTGTCGACCCAACCCGCTTCTCCAGCGCGCGCCAGCGCCGCTGCCACCGGGTCCGCTTCGGTCGAAGCAGCGGCACGACCGGCAGCATCGCGTGAAACACGTCGTCCCTATCGATCAGATGGTGCTTGAGCGCCGCGCCGGCGTGGATCGGGATCATCAGCAGCAGGGTGATGACCAGTCCCCAGTGCATCCATTCCGCCGCAGCCTCGATCGCCCATAGCTGGGTGTTGGACAGATCCTGCAGCGGCAGCAGCGGCCATTTGATGAAGCCCAACGTCTCCAGCTGACGCGTCCGATCCGTCGCCGAAATCATGGCCCAGCCCGACAGCGGCAGGCCGAACAGGCAGATGTAGAAGACATAGTGGGTCACATGGGCGGCCATGCTTTCCCAACCCGGCTTGTCCGCATCATTGATCAGGTCGGGCGCCAGCAAACGCCACGACAGCCGGCCGATCACCAGGATCAGCATCAGCACGCCGATTGCGAAATGCAGGTCGTAGGCGGCCATCATGGCGCCGCCCACCGGCTGGCGCCCCATCCACCAGCCCCAGCCGAGCTGGAAGATCACCAGTCCCGCCATCACCCAATGAAAGCCGATGCCGACGGGCGAATAGCGACCCTCGTCGTGGTGACCCGCCGCCCATTCCAGCAGCTGCCTGAACAGTCTTTCGATCATGCCGGATGCGCCTCGGCGTCAGGTCCGATCATCCGCCCCAGCCGCCACAGGGCCGCGAACAGATACAGCGCCGCCGCCGGCGCCCACATGATCAGCCCGGCCGCCTGCTGATCCTCCAGCGGCGTCAGGCCCCAGGACAGGGTGGAATAGGCATGGGGCGCATAGACCGCCTGCCCCGCAAAGGTCAGCACCGCCCCGAGCAGCCCCATCGCCAGCATGGCCGCCAACAGGGCCATGACCGCCGCTGGCGCAGACGCCGACCGCGCCGCGCACCAGAACCAGACGGCGCTCGCCAGCAGACTGATCTGCATCACCCAATAGGCCGCATCATTCGACAGGGCGGCGCCATAGGCGTCGGGCGCGTGCCAAGCCCAGAACACCACCGCCTGCACCGCCGTCGCCAAGATCAGCGACCCGTATCGTTTCATGGGCAGGGCGACCGCCACCAAAGGCGCGGCGAAGCCGACCAACAGCACATGATGCACCGTTCGCGCTGAAAACAGCGCCGAACTAAGGGCACACAGGGGGGACACAAATCCAACGGCCAATACCGCTACGGCCGCCAGGCCATAACCGCGCCGCCGCCCTTCCAGCCGCCACAGGACCAGGCCTGCGGCTGCAACGAGGATGGCCAGCAAGATCGGATCAAGATTCCAGCGCCACTCGCCAAGGGCTGGCGCAGGACCGCAATACGGCATCCAACTCAAAGCTGTACCCCCAACCGCTTGCCGGATCTCCTGATCCCCGTGAAAGGAAAAAGCCAAGCCAGCTGCGACGGTTCCGCACGGATCATTTCCACGACGATTTGCCGCGATCACCCCGTGTCAGCACCAGGGGCGACTTCGGTCGCGTCCCTTGCAACCGATCGTGGCCGCAGTTGATCGACCAAGAAGTCGACGAACACCCGGATGCGAGCGGGAACGCTGGCGCCGCCGACGAATACGGCATGGATGGGCTCACGATCGCCAGGATTGAAATCCTCAAGCAGCGGCACGAGCGCACCCTTCGCAATGGCGTCGGCGACGCTGAAGTTGCCCACGCGCGTTACGCCGACGCCGGCCAGCGCAAGTTGCGTCAGGCTCTCGCCATTATTCGCTTCCACCGGGCCACGAACCGTCAGGGCATAGTCACGACCGTCCCGTCGAAAAGGCCACACAGGCTCC
The DNA here is from genome assembly GCF_026105875.1 of Brevundimonas sp. BT-123. GTDB lineage: Bacteria > Pseudomonadota > Alphaproteobacteria > Caulobacterales > Caulobacteraceae > Brevundimonas. The sequence continues at coordinate 35,503 of NZ_JAOYTN010000020.1, forward strand.
AATCTTCGGAAGTTGAAGTTCAGACAGTCATGGTGGTGCAGGTCCTCTGGTACGTGCGGCACGCCGCGACGCGCGAGGTAGGTCGGCGACGCCACGATCGTTCGCCCTGTTTCACCCAGCCGTCGCGCCGTCAGCGGACTGTCCAGCAACGGTCCAAAGCGAATGGCGACATCGGCCTGTCCGGCCGCGACATCCACGACCGTATCCGTCAGATTGATATCGACGAGGATTTGCGGGTAGCGCGCCACGAACACGCCGATCAGCGGCACGACCACCTGCCGACCGTGCGCCAGAGATGCGCTGACCCTTAGGCGTCCCTGCGGCGCGCCTTGGTCCGAGATGGACTGCTCGGCCTCATCCAGGTCGGCGACAATTCTCCTTGCGGCGCTAAGATAGGCCTGGCCCTCGACCGTCAACGTCAAGGCGCGGGTTGTCCTCAGGACGAGCCGCACACCCAGTCGCGCCTCGATCCGATCGATCGTTCGGCTTACCGCCGAGGGCGTAGCCCAAGAGCCCGACCGGCCGCTGAAAAGCTTCCGGCCGCAGCCACGGCCGCGAACACCTCCATATCGCGGGCGCGATCCGCGCCCGCTGACGGCGCCTTTGCGTGCATTTCAAAAATCCTTCGCTTTCGGAAGGCCTAACCGCTGGGAACGGTCGCGTCCATCTGTGCGCAAGTCTTGTTAGTCTGCGGATTTCCATCCTATGAAACTTAACCCTCCCCTGCTGGCGCTCGCCGCCGGCGCGTTCGGGATCGGCGTGACCGAGTTCGCCCCCATGGGGCTGTTGCCCGTCATCGCAACCGATCTGGGCGTCTCTATTCCATCGGCCGGTCTGCTGATCAGCGCCTACGCAATGGGCGTCGTCCTGGGCGCGCCCTTGATGACCTTGGCCACAGGCCGCGTTCCGCGCCGCACCCTGCTCATCGGTCTCGCCGGCATCTTCACGATTGGCAATGCGCTGTCTGCGCTGGCTGACAACTACGCCCTACTGATGATCGCGCGGATCATCACGTCGCTGAACCATGGGGCTTCTTCGGCGTCGGCGCCATTGTCGCGGCAGGGTTGGTGCCGCCGGACCGCAAGGCCGGGGCGGTGGCCGCCATGTTCATGGGCTTGACCATCGCCAATGTCGTGGGCGTGCCTCTGGCCACCTGGGCTGGGGAAACCTTGGGATGGCGGGCCAGCTTCTGGAGCATTGCGATGATCGGCGTTATGGTGATGGCGGCCCTCGCCCTGACCCTGCCGAAAGCCGCCGCACCTGCCGCCGGCGACATGTTGGCTGAACTGCGCGTGTTGGGCCGCGGACGCGTCCTGTCGGCCTTGGCCCTGACGGTTATCGGCTCCAGCGCCATGTTCACCGTCTTCACCTACATCACCCCGATCCTGCGCGAACAGACCGGCGCGTCGCTGGGTTTCATCACCGCGATGCTCGTCCTCTATGGGCTTGGCCTGACCGTCGGCAACTGGATCGGCGGCAAGTTTGCTGACCGTTCCGTCGATCGCACGCTGATCGTCACCCTCGCCGGCCTGTCGCTGGTCCTGCTGACCTTCGCTGTGGCCATGCCTTTGGCCAGCGTAAGCGCCGTTCTCATCTTCCTGTGGGGCATCGCCAGCTTCGCGCTCGTGCCGCCGCTTCAGGTTCGCGTGATGGATGCAGCGCGTGACGCCCCAAACCTGGCTTCGGCCGTCAACATCGGCGCCTTTAATCTCGGCAACGCCATCGGGGCCGCTCTGGGCGGCGCCGTCATCGCCGGCGGCCTCGGCTATCCGGCCGTTGCTCTGGCCGGCGCCGGCGCGTCCGCGCTCGGTCTGCTGATGATCGTGCTGATGTCACGCCGACCAGCCGTCATGGTCACAGCCGAATAGGGAGCTCCGCCAGTTAGCTGTTGTCGTTGCCGGCGCTTTGGCGGCTGTGTTCGCGCAGTAATGGGCGAACGTCGACGGCGTTCTGAAAAACGGCGTGGCTGATCAAGGCGCCCATTTCGCGCCCCGCGCTCGATCCAGGCTTCCGCGGTCAGCTGATTGAATGCGCGAGGTGCTCAACCCCACGGCAACGATGAAGACTCGCCCACCTGACAGATCGGCTCCCAATGCGAACAGTCGCCAGCGCCAATGGCTAGTCCTGACTGAGGTCCGGTTCGACCGGACCGCCGAGCGGCACTTCGGGGGCCGCAATGTCCGCACGGACCAGCCGATGCGCCGCCGCAGCAAGCTTGTGTCGCATCTGCGCCGGTCGCCGCCACGGTCGCAGGCTGTCCGCTGCCGATATAGGATCGCCCAGGTGATGTTTCGCGACGAACTGGGAAAAGGCGCTGTGATGGCGTGATCGAAGCGGACGCAGACGGTCCAATCCTTCGTCGCGCAGATGTTCGATGGCCGCGCCGACTCCGCCATGGGCCATGACGGCCTGGCTAACCCGCATCTCCTCGCACCCCAGCCAGTGCGCAATCAGCCGGTTACGAAACACGCCAATACACGCCCCTCCCGCCGCTTCGGGGTCCGATCCCGCATCCAGGGTCAGGTCGCATTCGCTGTCGAAGCCCTGCGACCGGTTGTTGACGTTGCTGGACCCGATACGCACGAAACGGTCATCGACGACGGCGAGCTTGGCGTGGACGATGATGATCCGGCCATTGCGCGTGACGGGACTGTAGGCGCTGAACCGCCCATGCCGATCCGCGTCTTCTAGCCGTTTCAGAAAGGCCGAGCGCGTCTTGTCCATGGTCATTTGATCGAACCAGCTGGGCGAATGCTGAGTCGACACCAGGATCACCTCCGGACCATCGGCTTCATCAAGCCGCTGGGCGATGGCCTCCGCAACGATGGGCGAGGTGAAATACTGGTTCTCGATGTAGAGGGTCGTTTTGGCCGCAGCGATCGCGGCCAGGGTGGCTGCCTCGCCCTGCCTCAACTCCGGAAAATCTTTCCACGGCGCCTGGGTACGAGACACGCCGATCTCGACGTTTTCCAAATCTGGCTTCACATCGGCCGGCCAGACTTCGGAAACCGTTTCGGGCCGGGCGGAAAGCGGCTCTCCGGTCGCTCTCGCCCATCGCTCACGGAAAAGATCACCCAAGGTGGCCGCCGGTGGGCCATCGACCATCGCCATGACCTCATGGCGGCAATCGTAGCAGGGCGTTCCCCTGGCGGTCTTGCTGCGACGGGGGTCGGGGTGAAGATGTTCGGGGCTGTCCCAGCGATCGGGACCGATGTCGCAACTGCCGCAGAAGGCTACGGCGTCATCGACGATGATGACCTTCTGATGGTGGGATGCGCCTGGCGGCAAGGTTCCGTCTAGACGAAAATCGACGCGCGTATCGGCGAAGAAGCGGCGACTGCGCCAGGGAAAGAACCGCTGGGTGGCCGCAACGGCGACAGGCGACTTCCAGCACAGAATCCGGATCTCTAGGTCCGGGCTGGCTTGCGACAGTTCTTTGAGAAAGCGGCCGATCGTTTGCGGACCCGAGCCGTCAATCGGTTCGTGATCCAGGATGGTGTCGGGATCAAAGGCCCAGTTCAGGAAATGGATGGACTGGCTTGCCTGGCTCATCGCCGCCTTTGCGGCCGCCAGGTAAGGTTCCATGTCTACCAGCAGCGCGGCGCGAGGCGCGACTTCGGCGCGCCAGCAGGTGGTTCCGGCTTCCAGCATGTGGACGTCTCCCGACAAATATCGCCCGGTGAGCCGGTCGCACCGCTTACATCATATCGAAGATGACGCGACGCCCCCGAAATTCATCGGGAGCGTCGCGACGTTGGTCTTACTGGGTCCGGGCCGCGGCGTCGGCCGCCGCATCAGTCTTGCGCGCCGCCGTATCGGCGGCGGCGTCGGCGTTGGCTGCCGCGTCCTGGGCTGCATCTGCGGTCGCGTCAGCGGCGGCGTCCGCATTCGCGGCCGTGTCGCTGGCCGCCGACGCGACCGTGTCGCCCGCGTTTTCCGCAGTGGCGGCGGCGTTTTTCTCAGTCCGCTCGGAGCAGGCCGCCAAGGCCAGGGCGGCCGCAGCGGCGATGTACAGGATGCGCATAGTCTGTTTCCTCTTGCTGACCCGGCGGCTGATCCGCCTTCGATTACAGCGTTGTCACGCTAGAGCGAAGGGCTGCCGAAGGCGACAGACTTTTTTTAATCGGCGAGATGAACGCCATTGTCTGCTGCTGTCAGTCTAATACCAGCTAGTCTCTCTTTCACGACTGCCCAACGGTCTGACCGGAGATCGTAATTTGTGAGGACCCTCGCGTTTAAGCGCCATCGCTTCCCTGCGGCGGTGATCCGCCAAGCCGTGCGGCTTTACTTTCGCTTCAGCCTCAACCTTGGCGACGTCGAAGGGCTTATGGCCGCACGCGGAATCGATGGCAGCTACGAGGCGATCCGCAGCTGAACGATCAAGTTTGGACTTCAGATTGCACGACGGCTGAAGACGCTTCTCCCCTCGGCGGCTAGATACCGACGCGGCCTTGAAGCTGATCCGACGTCTCCTGCGTAATCAGCCTGTCTGACGTGACCCCCTGAAACTCCTCCAGGAATAGCTAGAGTCCGCCCAACGAAGGACGGACAGAATGAAGCGATCAAGGTTCACGGAAGAGCAAATCATCGGGATCTTGCGGGAGCAGG
>NZ_JAOYTN010000021.1 GCF_026105875.1 Brevundimonas sp. BT-123
CGGTCCGCTGCGCTGGTTGGGGGCTGCGCTGACCGGCCTCTTGCCAACCCCGACAACCCCAGCTCAGATCACCAAAGGACTCTCGTTATGGCTGGATGAGAAATGGGGGTCACGTCACGGGAAACGATGGCGCTTGAAGGATGACGGCTTCAACGAAACTCATCCCAATCAACCGCCTGCGCCGTCCTTCAGTGGAGACAAGTTGGCGTTAGACTGACAGCACTGCCACGGTGTTAAAAGCTTTTGATATTCAAGATTTTGGCGCGAAATTAGTCACTTAAAATGGTCATGGCCCGAATGTCTGCTACACTCGACAGGCGTTTCGGTCGAGGGTCAGGCGGAACAGCGCCATGCCGGCCACGAGGGCGCCGACGAAGACGAAGGCCTGCCAGGCGCCGGTCGTCAGGGCCGCCAGCGCCGGGCCGGGGCACAGGCCGACCAGCCCCCGGCCCAGGCCGAACAGGACGGCCCCGCCGACCAGGGGGGTGTCGATGGTCCGGCTCTCGGGGACGTGAAAGGTCTCGGCCGCGACCGGAGCATCCATGCGCCGGCGGATCAGATAGGCGATGGCGGAGGGGATCAGCGCCCCGCCCATGACGAAGGCCAGCGAGGGATCCCAGGCGCCCGTCACATCCAAGAAGGCCAGGACGCGGGCCGGGTTGATCATGTCGGACACCACCATGCCGGCGCCGAACAGCAGGCCGCACAGGACGGCGACGATCAGCCGGTTCATGCCAGGCCTCCCAACAGGTGGCGGGTGACGAAGACGGTCAGGGCCGCAATCGCCATGAAGACCCCGGTGGCGAGGATGGAGCGGGGCGACAGGCGGGCCAGGCCGCAGACGCCGTGGCCGCTGGTGCAGCCCGAGCCCCAGCGGGTGCCGAAGCCGACGATCAGGCCGCCGAGCACCAGCAGCCAGATGTCCGAGGTGATCTGCACCTCGGGCCTGCGGATCAGCGCCGAGGCCAGCGCCGCGCCGCCCAGCAAGCCGGCGATGAAAAGCAGGCCCAGGGTGCGCGGCGCGCCTTTCGACAGGCCGGTCGCCGCGGCGGTCAGGCCGGAGATCCCGGCCACGCGCCCGTTCAGCAACAGGTAAAGGCCGGCGGACAGGCCTACCAGCAGGCCGCCGGCCAGCGGCCAGACGAAGGAAATGTGTTCAAGCATGGGGGCTCGCCTCACAGCGCGTTCAGCGGGACCTTGAGGTAGCGCACCCCATTGTCCTCGGGCTCGGGCGGCCGGCCGCCGTTCATGTTCACCTGGACCGACGGCAGGATCAGCTTGGGCATCGGCAGGGTCGCGTCGCGCTGGGTGCGCATGGCGACGAACTCGTCCTCGCTGACGCCGTCGCGAATATGGATGTTGCCAGTGCGCTGGGCGCCGATGGTGGTCTCCCAGGCGAATTCGGTCCGGCCCGGGGGCGCCTTGTAGTCGTGGCACAGGAAGACCCGCGCCTCGTCCGGCAGCGAGGTCAGGCGATGGATGGAACGATACAGGGTCCCGGCGTCGCCGCCGGGAAAATCGCAGCGCGCCGTGCCGTAGTCGGGCATGAACATCGTGTCGCCGGGGAAGACGGCGTCGCCGATGACATAGGCCAGACAGGCCGGGGTATGGCCGGGCACGTGCACGACCGTGGCCTTCAGCCCGCCGATCTCGAACCGGTCGCCGTCGTTGAACAGATGGTCGAACTGGCTGCCGTCGCGGCGGAAGTCGGTTCCTTCGTTGAAGATCTTGCCGAAGACCGTCTGAGCGGTGAGAATCTCATGGCCGATGGCCAGCCGACCGCCGAGCTTTTCCTGAAGATAGGGCGCCGCCGACAGGTGATCGGCGTGGGCGTGGGTCTCGAGCAGCCACTGAACCGTGAGACCTTCGGATTTTGCGTAATCAACGAGCGCATCGGCCGAAGCGTGCGTGGTGCGGCCTGACGCCGGATCGTAGTCCAACACGCTGTCGATGATGGCGCAGACATCGGAGCCGGGATCGCGCACGACATGGCTGACGGTGAAGGTGGTCTCGTCGAAGAACGACTTGACGACAGGGCGCTGGCGAGAATCGCCCAGCGCGGCGCGGACGATGTCGGCGGCGTGATCGCGGGTGGGATCGAGGATGGGCGAGGACATGGCGTGTCTCCGTTGCGGTCACCCAACACATATATCCATTCATAGTTCGTGCAAGTATGTATTTTAATGTAGCGGAAACGGTGGGAAGCGCTTAGCTTGCGGCTATGGAAACGATCGACACCGGGCCAGCCATCTCTCCCACCGCGATGCGCGCCCTGCGCATCAACGACACGGCGCCGGACTTCACCGCGCGCACGACCCAGGGCGAAAAGCGCCTCAGCGACTACCGTGGACGCTGGCTGGTGCTTTTCTCGCATCCAGCGGACTTCACCCCGGTCTGCACCAGCGAGTTCGTAGCCCTGGCCCGGCAGGCCGACGCCTTCGCGGCGATCGACTGCGATCTGATGGCCCTGTCGGTGGACAGTCTGTATTCTCACCTGGCCTGGCTGAAGGACATTTACCGCCGCTTCGGCGTGAAGGTGCCGTTCCCGATCATCGAGGATCCCTCCATGGCCATCGGCCACGCCTTCGGCATGGTGGACGCCGGCTCGAGCGACAGCGCGACGGTGCGCGCCACCTTCGTGATCGATCCCGAAGGCGTGGTGCGCGCCATCAGCTGGTACCCGATGAACATCGGCCGCTCGGTTGATGAACTGCTGCGTCTCGTCACCGCCCTGCAGACCTCGGACCGCGAGGCGGCCTCCACGCCGGCGGGCTGGACGCCCGGCGACGCTCTCCTGGAGCCGGCCGCCACCACCCTGGACGCCGCCATCGCCGACGGTGAAGGCGATGCGCCCTGGTACTATCGCGAGCGCCGCGCATGACCGACGATCAAGCGGCCGCCATGGAGCGGTTGAAGGAAAAGGCGCCGGAGGCCGCAGAGCTGCTGCGCCAGCTGGCCAACGCCAACCGGCTGCTGATCCTGTGCCATATTGCCGAGGAGGAACGGTCGGTGGGCCAGCTCGAGGCGGACCTGGGCATCAAACAGCCGGCCCTGTCCCAGCAACTGGCTGAGCTGCGCCAGTACGGTCTGGTCAAGACGCGTCGTCAGTCCCGCTCAATCTTCTACTCGATCGCCGACGAGCGGGCCCAGGCGGTCATGGGCATGCTCTACGAAATCTTCTGCGGCGATGCGAAGGCGGTCGGCGCGCGAGCCGCCGCCCCGGCGCCCCGCCCATCGACGCCGGCGCGCGGCGACACGGCGCAATACGCCCGCATAACCGCCGTCGCACGGCGCTGACGGCAAGCTCAACCGCGCAGCCGATGCTCCACGACGGTCGTAGACCACTAAAATAGGCTGCCTCGAGTTCCCGTACCGGATCGAAAGCCAATGCTTGGCCAGGAGGCGTTTGAACGCCAGCTTTCGGGTGGCCATCTGATGTCCGCTGATGGCGCATCTGTGAAGTCGACAAATGAAGACGCCTGTCGGAGCGGTAGGAGACCTTATCGGAGCTGTAGCATTATGTAAGCGCGGTCTTGTCGACGGCCAAGGAAAGCCATGCCCGATCCCTATATCCTGATGCTGTTTGTGGTGGGGGCGCTGGTCGCTCTAGTGGCATGGTTGCCGCTGGTGTTCCGACGCGCGCCGCTGTCGCTGCCGATCGTTTGCGTGATCCTCGGGGCTGGGCTCTTCGCCCTGCCGCAGGTGGGGTTCGATCCGCTGCCCCAGAACTATCCAGACATCACCGAGCGGCTGACAGAATTCGTGGTGATCATCGCCTTGATGGGCGCTGGCCTGAAGATCGACAGGATTTTCAACCTGCGGCGCTGGGGGGTGACCTGGCGACTGCTGGGCGTGACCATGATGCTGTCTGTTGCCGCGATCGTGATCCTGGGCTGGACGGTGCTGGGGCTTGGGCTGGCGGGAGCAATCCTGCTCGCGGGAACATTGGCCCCGACCGACCCGGTGCTGGCCTCCGACATCCAGGTTGGCGCGCCGCGCGAAGGGCGGGAAGACGAGGTTCGGTTCGGCCTGACGTCCGAGGCCGGGCTGAACGACGGGCTCGCGTTTCCGTTCGTCAACCTGGCCATCGCCCTGGCCATGGTAGCGGCGGGCCAGAAGCATGATTGGTTCGCCGAATGGTTGAGCGTCAGCGTGCTGTGGGAGATCGGCGCGGGACTGGTTGTCGGCTGGGCGATCGGCTGGCTGTTCGGGTGGCTGACCTTTGCGATCCCGGTCCGCTCGCGGCTTGCCGCCACACGGGACGGCTTCATCGTTTTGGCGGCGACCTTCATCTCGTATTCGGTCACGGAGATGCTGCACTGTTACGGGTTTCTGGCGGTCTTCATCACGGCGCTGGCGTTCCGGCATGCCGATCGGGACCACGAGTTCCACGCTCAAATGCACGACTTCATCGAACAGATCGAACGGATGGCGATGATGGTTGTGTTGGTCCTCTTTGGTGGCGCGCTGGTGTCGGGTCTATTGGCGCCGTTGAGGCCGATCGATGCGGCGGTGGCTGCTGTGATCGTGTTGCTCGTGCGCCCCCTGACCGGCATGATCGGTCTGATCGGTTGGAAGCGACCTCTGCGCGAGAAGATGATCCTCGCCTTCTTCGGCATCCGCGGCGTCGGGTCGTTCTACTATCTGGCTTATGGGCTGAACGCCGCGCCGTTTGAGGGTGGCGACCGCCTATGGGCCATCGTGGGTCTGATCTGCCTGATGTCGATCCTGCTTCATGGGATTACGGTCACGCCAGTCATGCGGTGGTTCGACCGCAGCCAGGGTCGCAATCCCGATGCGGATGCGGATGGGGTGAAGGCCGAGGCTTCAGGACGAGGCGCATCAGCATGAAGCTCTGACCGGATGTACGCTGGTCCGGCGACCGCGTTACTGCTGCGGCAGATGCGAGACCTTCAGGTCTCAACGGGTCGAAGGCCGTCTCCTGCGATCGGCTGAATGTCGGCTTTCAGGCAATGGCTGACCGACCCTTGCGTACCCGGGACGTCGACGAACTCGCAGGTAGCGCTGCAGCGACACCCGACGGTCAGCGTCGCTGGAACAGGCGGGGAACGTCGTAGCGCATGCCGTCGAATGAAAGGCAGATCGTGCGAGGGGCGACCGCCTGGTCGGTCGTGTTGCACTCACCACTCTTGGCTTCCTTCGATGTGCTTTGTGTGATGCGCTCCAGCACAGAAAGATCCCGTCCCTTCGGGCCGGGAATCATTCGAAGGAGTCGCTCGGTCACAACCGTCTGGCCGGCGCAGGACAGATCCCATTCCCCTTGACTGCGCTGAACGATCAGATCGTTCAAGACCGACGCGAGGGCCGCGCCCCGTATCTCGTAGAGGGATAGAGTGGTTTCCTGAACGGGTTCGGGCGCGAACTGCCGACCCAGTCTCGTCTCACGCCAAACGCCAGGCGATCTGGCCTGAGACGGTATGGGGCAGTGTCAAAAGAAATCCCGGAAATCCGGACGGCGTCGTCCATGGCGTGGGAGATGCGGAGCCTCTGGCGCGGCGTGCCGGTTGGCTCGTCGACGACAAGCACATCCAGATCACCAAGCGTCGAGTCCACACCAACCTCAGCGATCATCCGGATAGCGACCAGAAGGCGTCCGGGGCTCCCCCGCCAGCGACGACAGACAATGGCGTGAGGGTTTATCGACGAGGGCGAGGGGAGGGTGAGCGTGCGATTTCCAGTTCTCATAGTGCGCTCGCCGTCCGCGACCGCATCGGGATAGGCTTGACGAACGATCGCCCCGATGTCCCCGCATTACTGATCTTGTGCGCGCGCAAGCGTCGGCACGCACAGCGCCAACGCTAGCGTCCCCAAACCCCATCCGCCGATCGTTCGAATGATGTCTCCCTTTGCGGCTTTCGACAGTGGTTGCAACATGTCGTCTACCGACAGATATCGAGCACCGTCTCGCCTTGAAAGTTCCTGGCCAAATGAACTCTCCCCAGCCGGTTGATCGCCCCGATAGCCACGAATGCGATGGCTTCAACTGGATCGTGGGCTGCCTGTGCCCACGAGCTGCCTTCGACCGGCGCAGACCTCCTTTGAGCCGACCATTCCCTTTACCGCCCCGGCGCCGTCCCCGTGGGGACTTTGGGGTCCATGGTCGCTTGGGCGCGCGGAAGCGGCACGCAATGTTGCCGTAAACCAAGTGAAACCCAAGATTTATGCGAATGCCGCTTGTCGTTGGCTTTTGGATGTCCGGTGCGTGCGCAAACCCTTCCTGCTTGAGACGTTGGCATTGCGGCTTAAAGCGGACCTCCAGCTCAGCGCGGAATGTCGTGTTTAAGGCACGTCCGTCATGACCGCTCATGGCGCATTGCTGACCTACCCAATGAGTAGTCGGCACGGCTTTGAATCACATCATTCACGGAAACCGATCGATAATCGACGAATGCTCAATCCATGCCCCAGGTCGGCTGGTATGATGGGCTTTCGGAAAGCTTCCTACCAGTTCACTTTCAGGCCAAACGAAACCTGTGGGCCGGCCGAGCCGATCTGGAGTAGGCGGGCGGGGGTGTGTTCGTAGGCCAGGTCTCGGGTGTCGGTCAGATTGGTGGCGGCGATGGACAGACGGGCGCGGGCGTCGATCCGGTAGGTGGCCTGGGCGTCTAGATAGCCGGCGGATCCTATGATGAAGGCTGAGACACCGCCGCCTTGGAGGTCGGCCTCTGAGCGAAAGGCGGATCGCCACGACCAGGACAGGTTCAGCGCGAAAGGGCCGCGTTCCAAATAGGGATTAATCGACCAGGCCAGGTCCGACACGCCGGTCAGGCGATAGCCGTCCGCCAAGCGGCTGTCAGTCCAGGTCGCGCTGGCCCAGACGCCCACTCCGCCGCCGAGCCGGTGGTGCAGGCCCGCCTCCAGCCCGTCGATCCGGGCCTGGCCGACATTGCGCGGGCGCGACATCAGGACCGGCGCCTGGACCGCCGCGCCGGTTCGGGTCTCGAACGTCAGGGTCTCGACGGCCCAGGTCGCCTGGATGAAGTCGCGGATCGTCTTGTGAAATCGGGCGAGGCTGAAATTGGTTCGGCGGCCGGTGATCTCATACGACAGGTCCAGATTGGTCGAGACATAGGGCGTTAGTTCAGGGTTGCCGCCGATCCCGCTGAAGATCACGCCCGGCTCGGGGCTGTCGACGGCCGTCTGCCCGTATTGATAGATAGCCGAGACCAGGACGCTGGCGGGCACCGTCGAGGCGCGCAGGTCGGCCAGGGACGGGCGTGTGAGGGTGCGCGACGCCGCCAGGCGCACCACGGCGTCATCCGCGATGTCGAAGGCCAGGTTCAGGCTGGGCAACAGGATGGCATTGGCGCCTTCGTGGGTCAGGGGCATGACCTGCGCCGCGCCGCCGACGCCGGCCATGCGCGCGCCTTCCACATGGGTGTGTGTTCCGACCAGCCGCAGCCCGGCGTTGCCGAAATAGGTCAGGCCGCTCCCGCGACCGTCGAAGTCCGCCCGGACATAAGCCGCCGCAACCCGCTCCTCGACCCCGTAGGAATTCTGCAGGTCCGAGCCGGTCGGCCTCAGGTCGTCCGGTCGAAACATCACGTCGTCACGTTCGCCGGGCAGGACGAAGGAGGCGTGCAGCTTGTCGAACAACGGGGTGATCCAAGGGCCAGGACGCGCCGCGATCAGGTCGGAAAACACATCTTCCGGCGTAGCGCTTTTATAGAGGCCGGCGATGTCGTCCCGGCCCGGTCGCAGGGCCGCACGGCGGTCGCGACGCTGATAGTCGCGGCTGCGCGCGCTGAACTGGCCGCCCATCTGGACGGCCGAAAGCCGAAGGCCGCTCCAGGTTAGGTCCAGGATGCGGCGGGCATCCAGGACGGCGGTCATGTCCTCGTCGCGGGACTGGACCGCCCTGATGTTCAACTGGGCCAGAACCAGAGGGGAGGGGTCGCGCAGGTCGAAGTCGGTCGTCAGGCGCGCCGCCCGGCGCGCATCGGCGGCGCCGTCCAGATCGAAAGAGTAGGCGACGCCTTCCGGCGACTGGGCAGATAGTCGCTCTAGCGGCGTGTCGAGCACGGAACGGGCGCTGGAGACGCTGAGGCGCGGAGCCAGCCGCCACTTGCCGCGCCGCAGTTCGGCGCCCAGTGAGGCCGCGATGTTCAGGTGCGACTGGTCCGAAAACTCGGTGTTGTTGTCGATGCGTCCGGCGGCGATCCGCCCCGCCGTAACGACCTCGTCGTCAATCCGCTGGATGGCGCCCAGCGTCCCCAGCCGCTGACCCAAGCCAAAGACCAGCCGGTCCTCGCGGATGGCGTTGTCGAAGGTCGAGACCAGGGCGTCGAGGTCCAGGCGAAGGTCAGGTGAGACCTGCCAGTCCGCGCCGACGACACCGCTGCGGCGGCGTCGATCCTCGCTTTCGACCGTTGTGCGCAGGTCGGTCGGAACCGCCAGTGGGCGGTCGTCCACGACGATTTCTCCGTAGCGCATGACCTGAAACCGGTCGTACCGGACCGATCTCTGCTCCTGCGACAGACCGGCGACCAGGCCGGCGGAACCGCCGGACGACACCCATCGTCCGCCGACGGACAGATCGGGGCTGATGCGTCCGTCGTGCGTCGTGGCCTCGCCGCCCAGCCGCAGCGACAGGAACGGATCGCCGTCCAGCCCGCCGGCCGTCTCTATGTCGATGTTGGAGCCGATGCCGCCCTCCATCAGGTCCGCGGTCGCCGACTTGGTCAAGCGCGCGCCCGCCAGCAGATCGACGGACAGGGCGCGAAACCGGAACTGCCGCCCGCTCTGGGTCGAGTTGCGAATATTCTCGTTGAAGGCCACGGGCGCGCCGTTCAGGGTCACGGACTGGAACAACGGACCCAAACCTCGGACACTGACGAACTGACCCTCGCCGACTTCGCGCTCGATAGCGACGCCGGGCACGCGCTGGAGGGCCTCGGCCAGATTGGCGGACGGCAGGTCGCCTATCCGTTCGGACGACAGGCCATCGGAGATGACGTCGGCGTCGCGCTTGCTCGGCAAGGCCTCGTCGATCTGATCCGACAGGCGGCCAACCACTTCGACGGCGTCCAGTTCGGTCGTTTCGGGCAGGGGCGGCGCGGCCGAGCGGGCGCTCGGGGCGACGGCCCAGATGCGCACGCCTCGCGATCCGACGAAGCGATAGCGCAGGTCGGTCCCCTCCAGCATCCGCGCCAGGGCGGCGCGCCAGCTCATCCGTCCGTTGACTGCACGCGTGCGCACGTCCAAGCCGGGTCGTTGGATGAAGGCCAGTTCGCACCCCGCCTCCAGGCACAGGCGCAGCAGGGCGGAGGAGGCGTCCCGACTGTCGATGTCGAAGGTCTGAACGCGCGATCCAGACTGGGCTAGGGCCGGCTGGGCGATGGCCGAGATCAAGGCGGCGGTCGCAACGATGCAGACGACGCGCCATGGCCTGCGTCGCACGCCGGCGGGCAGCGATGCACCGAGCGGTTTCAAACAGCGAGCCCCTGGGAAATGTTCCGTGAAGCCCTTAGCGCAGTCCCATGACAGGTCTGCGATACGGCCGCCTTACTCCGCGCGGATCAGCCGCCGACCGTCTTCGTCCTGCACGATGCGGATCGGCAGCAGCCCCGCCATCCGATCCTCCAGCGCATCCTCGCCCTCAAGCGGCAGGATCACCGTTACGCGCGTCCGGCCAAGCACAGGATCGGCCAGAATCAGGGGATGGTCCGAATAGCGAGCGACAGCGGCGACCACAGCCGACAGGGGCGCGTCCTGGAACACCAGGCGACGCTTGCGCCAGGCCGTCGCCATCTCGACGTCGGCGGCGGTCTTGCGGATGCCCGGCTTGCCCGGCTGGAAGTCCGCGCGTTCGCCCGGCGACAGCGTCAGGGCGCCCTCCAGCGCACCTTTGGCCGTCGCGTCGCGCGTCCCGACCGCGACGCGACCCTGCAACAACGAAATCTGCGCGCTGTCGCCGGTCAGGGCCGTGACGAAGCGCGTGCCGGTCACGATCACCCGGCGATCTCCGACCGCCACTTGGAAGGGACGGGCGGCGTTGTGGGCCACTTCAAAATAAGCTGCGCCCCGCTCAAGCGTCGCACGGCGCGCATCGTCGCCCAGGTTCACGCGGATGGCGGAATCGGCGTCCAGCGTCACTCGCGACCCGTCGTCCAGGGCGATGTCGGTGATCCGGCCGGGCGCGGCCTCGTAAAGCCGACCCGGTTCGGCGCCCTTCAGCATCGGGACCAAGACGACGGCGGCGGCTACGGCGGCTACGGCGAGACCCGACGCCAGCAGGGGACGGCGCGTCGATTTGCGCTCGGTGCGACGCAGGGCCGCCAGGTCGCCGGAGAAGGCACCGTGCAGGGGCTCCAGCGCGGCCTGGTCGGCCTTGGCCTGCTCATACTGACGCAGATGGTCGGGGTCGGCATCCAGCCATGCCAGCAATGCCGCCTGCTCGCGCGCGCCCGCGCCCGGCCGCGCCATGCGGGCCAGCCACGCCTCGGCCGTCCTGGGACGGGCGGCGATCAGGATGTTCAGGCGCTCCAGCATCAGCGTGGCGATTTCCTTTTAGACGCGCGGTGCAGGTCGCCTTTGCAACCCGCCTCAAAAAACACAACGATCCAGCGGTGAGACACCTCAGTCGCCCCGGGATTTCTTCAGTTGACGGAGGGCTTCGGCGATATGTTTTTCGACCATGCTGACCGATACGCCCAGCCGTCCGGCGATCTGGCGATAGGTCAGGGCGTCGAACCGATGCAGCAGAAAGGCGTCGCGGGTCTTGGGCGGCAAGGCCCGGATCACGGCGGCGGCGGCGGCCAGGTCCTGTCGCCGGATCAGCCCCGTCTCGGCGTCGGGCGTCTCGCTGGCGATGGCGCGCGGTCCATTGTCCAGGTGATGGATGTCGTGGGGGCTGCGTCGCGCTGCCTCGCGTCCATCGGCCTTCCAGCGGTCCAGCTGAATGTTGCGCGCGATGACGAACAGCAGGGGGCGGGCGTCGGCGCTGTCCAGGTCGTGACCGGCGCGGTGAAAGCGCACGAAGGCCTCCTGAACCACGTCCTCGGCGTCGCCGGCGCCACGTGTCTTGCGCAGCAGATAGGCGACCAGATCGGCCCGCAGACGGTTCACCTCGGCCTCGACGTCGGTGTCCGGCGCACGCGCAAAGACGCCCCCTCCTGAAAAGGAGGAGGCGTCACGGCGAGGCGAACGCGCGGGGATCACGCGCTCGCCTGACAGTCAGGGCGGGGGTTCAGGTCCACGAACGGATCAGAACTCCATCCGCAGGCCCAGATTGATCCGGCGTCCCGACATTTCGTACATCGTGGGGAAGGACGGATCCATCGTGTAGCCCTTGGTCGCCTCGTCGGTGACGTTGATGCCTTCCAGGTTGATCTGGATGGCGTCGGTCACCCGGTAGCTGGCCGACAGATCGACCTGGCCGTAACCCTCGCGCCAGATCGGATACATTTCGTAGCCGATGGCTTCGACGTATTTGTCCTTGAAGTTGTAGGACGCCCGCGCCTGGAACCTGGCGTTCTCGTAGAAGAGGGTGACGTTGTAGGTGTTGTCGGCCAGGCCGACCGGCGGGGTGGGAATGCCCAGCTTCGACGTGCCGGTCAGCGAGCTGTCCAGAACGGTGTAGTTGGCGTTGATCCCGAACCCTTCCAGCGGCGCGTAGAACTGTCCGAACGGCACCACGGCGACCAGCTCGACCCCGCTGACCTCATAGGAGCCCGCCTCGTTGATCGGCTGATAGACGTCGAAGGTATAGACGCCGTCGATCGTGCCGTTGGCGTTGTACTTCGTCACGTTCGGCACGGTGCCCGTCAGGGCCTGACGAACCACGCCCTCGATCTCCTTCCAGAAATACGAGACCGCCAGAAGGCCGCCGTCGCCCAGATACTGCTCGAGCCCGACTTCCCACTGTTTGGCATAGGTCGGCTTGAGGTTGGGATTACCGTCGGTGAAGCGGAACGAGTTGAAGCTGGCCGTGCGCTTGTAGGCTAGGTCGGTCAGGGCCGGGCGGATCAGGGTCTCGGACGCCGCTGCGCGCAACACCAGGCTGTCGGTCAGTTCGGCCGTGAGGTTCACGCTGGGCAGAAGCTTGTCATACCCGCCGTCGCTGGAAATCGGGGCGGGGGTGAAGCCGGTCGTGCCGTTCGGGTTCTGGATCTGATGATAGCCCGACGAGGTGATCGAGGTGTCGACATAACGCGCGCCGGCGTTGACCGAGACCGGCGCTGGACCGATGTCGAAGTTCAGGTCCGCCAGGGCGTAGAGCGACAGGACCTTTTCCGACACCTCGTAATAGTCGCCGGGCGCGAACGGCGTCGAAAAGCCGTCGTAGCGGAAGGTGCGCCGGGCATAGTCGTTCGACACCTGGCTCCAGTTCAGATCACGAATACTGAAGGCGCCGCCGGGAACCAGGTCGCCGATCGGCGTCAGTTCGCTTCGCGACATCGGACGGTTCAGATAGTCGACCCGGCCCGGCCCGGTCCCCTGGATGTTCAGGGCGCCGTACTGCCGCTCCTTGGATTTGTCGGTATAGCGCGCGCCGAACTGGACGCTGATCAGGGCCGGGAGAAAATCCAGGCCCAAGTATTTGGTGAAGTCGATCTGGGCGGCGTATTTGTCGTCGGTGATCTGTTCCAATGACGTCTCATAGGCTTCGAACAGATAGCACTGAGGCGAGTTGTACATGTCGATCGAGGCGGGATTGGCGCTCTTGATGGTCTCGCCGCCGTCGGCGGTCCAGCGCGTGCGCGACGGCGCATAGGCGACGTGCTTCAGGTTGGAATAGTCCAGCGTCTTTTCGGCGCCGGAATAGCCGGCCAGGGCGTGCAGCTTCCAGCTTTCGCCGCTCCAGTTCAACTCGGTCCCGAACTGGCGATAGTCGGTCTCGTTGATCTGCTCCTTGCTGAGCATCTCGTGCTGCGTGGCGGTGTAGGAAACGTCGCGCAGCACGACCATGTTGTAGTCGGCCAGGGTGGTCTTGTCGTATTCGTGGATCGTCTCCAGCGTCGACCGGCTGGAGGCCGAATAGGCCGCCGCATCATACTGGTCTTCGGTGGTCTCGTAGCGGCCGATCAGGGCGTCGAAGGCCAGGCTGAACTCAGCCGACGGCCGATACTGCAGCGAAAGAGAGCCGCCCCACTGGTCTTGGGTGTTCAGATAGGCGCGGTCCCCGACCTTGTCCTGGAAGATAATCCGGTCGGTCTCGGCCGCGTTGGCGCGGTTCTGGACGATGACGCCGGCATCACGCGCCAAGACGGCCTGCGCCTGAGTTCCTCGCGTGCCGCTGGCGCTGAGAAAGCGCGTCAGGGGGCGGAAGTTGATGCCCGACTCCGAGTCCGTCCGGTTGGTTCGGCGTGCCGTCGAGAAGGACACCAGCGCGCCCCAGTCGCCCCAAGTGTCGCTGGCGAGGAAGGACAGTTTCGGATCGGTCTTTTCCGAGATGGAGTTGTAGGCGCCCTCGACCGCCGCCACGACGCGACGCACCTCGTAGTCGAACGGGCGCGCGGTCGAGATGTTGACCGAACCGGCGATACCGCCTTCCTCGTCCGCTGCGCGCGGGGACTTCTGCACCGTGACCTGCTGGATGATTTCCGAGGCGAAGATGTCGAACTCGACATCGCGGCCGCCGCTGCCCGAGGCGGTCGCCAGGCCGTTGATGGTTACGAAGGTGAACTCGCTGGGCAGGCCGCGCACCGACACCCGCTGGCCCAAGCCCCTGTTACGCTCGATCGTCACGCCGGGGATACGTTGCAGCGCCTCCGCCAGGTTCTGCTCGGGGAAGTTGGCCACGTCGGTCGCCACGATCGAGTCGGAGAAGCCGACCGTCTTGCGCTTGATGTCGACGGCCTCTTCCAGGCTGCGGCGATAGCTGCCGGTGACGATGATCTCGTCGACCTGGGACACATCCGCCTGAGCCGGGGCCTGTGTCGCGACTTGATCAGCCGTTTGCGCGAAGGCGGCGAACGGCGAGACGGCCGCGACGACCAGCGCCGTCGTGCCGAGCATTCGGTTCTTCATTTGGACTACCCCCAGAGAGCTTGACGCGTTTCACCCGCGAAACGCGTCGACCGACCACGGCGTCGCGCCGGCCGATCTACCGCCCTCAACGACAGCGTCGCACCGCCCCTCAGCATGTGACAGCCGATTTCATCCAATGTTCACGGCGCTGTCGCGTTCGACCCCGGAACGGCCACCGACCCCGCCTCTGGGCGGGCCTGGGCGAGCGCCGCCTGCACCTCTGCGCGCGCCGCCTCCATGTCGCGACGGAAGGTCTCCGAGCGCTGTTCCGCGCCATAGATGACCGCGCCCGACAGGATGCCGGCCTCGGCGGCGTTGTAGCTGTGCGAGCCGCAAACGAAGCGGCTCTCGGCGAACTCGCGACCGCGCGCATACAGGGCGTCGGCCCGCTGGGGCGCCAGTTCGGCCAGGATCATGGCGATGTGCATCCCATGCGCCGAATGGCCCGACGGATAGTCGGGATTGCCCGCCAGGTGATCGCTCTTGGCCTCGCAGATCGGCAGGTCCGTGCCGATGTAGGGTCGCTTGGTTCCCCAGTGCTCCTTGGCCACGCCGACCACCGACCGGTCGTTGCCCGACCGATCCAGCAGGGCCGTCAGAACCGGCGCCTGTTCCGGCGTCAGCCGCACGCCCAGCGCCTGGGCGAAATGGTCGTATTTGTCGCCCGTGACGTCGCCGGTGGCCACGTCCCAGCGCGCCGTGCCCTGAAGCGCGCGGGTTTCCCGGAACACCCCGGCGTTGGCGATGTCGCGGGGCGAGCCCGGCTCGGGCGGCGGGGCCAGCACCGTCGTCAAGTCCGGGCGCTCCGCCGGCGCCAGATAGCCGCGCACCGGCGCCCCCGCGATCATCTCGACCGCCAGCCCGTCGCACCTCGCCGCCGCCCGCACAGGGTTGCACGCCGCCGCCTGGGCGCCCGGCAGCCGGACCTCATAGGTCGCAAAGCGCGGATCGGCCCAGTAGTAGTCGGTCGAGACATATTGCGCCCCGCTGACGAAGGCGGCGGTGCGACGTGACACGTCGGCGCGCCTGGCCTCGACTGTGTCGGCGTCGGCGCGGGTGCGGACGATGAACCCCTGGCGCACGGCCGCGCGGATGCGATCCTGCTGGGCTACCGGATCGTTCAGCGTCAGATAGGCGGCGGCGGGGCTGGCCTCGTCGGTGTTGACGAACATCGCCCGCCCTTGCAGCGACGGCCTTCCCGCCGCATAGGCCGCGACCTTCTCGGACCCTTCGTCCAAGGCGAAGAAGACCTTGCCGCGCGCCTCGCCGACCGTCGGCCACCCGCCGGCCAGCACGCCCTCACGCAGGGTGGCGTGGTCACCGCGCACTTGATCCGGGGTGATCAGGCGATCGGCGTCGAACACAGCGCGGATTTCGGCGTCCAGCGCATCCCAGGCCGCTGCATCGAAGTCCATCGGCGCCACGCCGCCCGGCATCGAGGCTGCGCCCGTCTTGGCGTTCAGCATGATCAGGATCGGCGCGTGATCGGGATGGGCGGACGACCAGTCGCGGATCTGGGTCAGACAGGCGACGAAGGTCAGGCACGAACTGCGAAAATCCACGTCGGGCATATGCAGGACCTTCATCCCTGGCCGCGCCATGGCATCCCGAAAACTCGCGCTCGTCGGCGCGCCTTGACCGGAGCGACCAAGGGCGGAGGCCGGACGCGCATAGCGCCCGCCCTGGGGATCGTTCAGCACGTCGATCTCTAGCTGACGCGCGCCGGCGTCCAGTTGTTCGACCAGGGGGCGATGGGAGTAATCCAGCCCGGACGCAGCGGGATTGACCGCCGTCATCGCCACTAGCTCAGCCTCGGGAATGGCCAGTTTGTAGCTATTGTGGGTGCCGACCGCGGCGATGTCGTTCATCCGCAGGGACTTGTCCATCCAGGTCCGCGCGCAGGCGTCGCCGCCCGCAGCCTTCACATCTGCGGCGGTCGGCTCGCAGGCCGACGCACCCAGAAGCAGGGCGATGACAAGAGCGCTCATGATCGATCTCCGGGAGCGACGCCGCTGGAAGTCGCGCGTCGATCACACAACGACCGTGAAGCACGCTTCCTCAACAGCGGCGTGACAAGCGGGGCTAGCGGATCGCCTGTTTGGCCCCGCTTCAGGCGGACGTCGCTACGGCGCGCTTGGAGCTGTTTCGCGAGAGAAGGCTGGGAAGATGAAGTTGCGGTGCTAGCCCTTGGCAAGTCAGATGGTTCACCGAAGCATCGAACCTTCCGGCAGTCCGCGCCAAGGCCACATGCTCATCTACAGTTCCGAGGTCGGATGAACCGTCGCCAGACTGTGCAGACCTCGTCGCCAAAGCGATGCGGCGATGTCGTCGCCTCGACATCGGTCCATCGTAGGCACCTCTTCAGCTTAGCCGAATCTGGGGGATCAGATGTCCACGACCACATTGAAGACGCGCCTGCTGGCCGCTGCGGCCCTGACGGGCGCCATGACGGCGGGGTCGGCCGCCTGGGCGCAGGAGCCGGCGCCGGTCAACAACGTGGACGACGTCATCGTCACCGCGCAGCTGCGCGAACAGAAAACCATCGACGTGCCCTTCGCCTTGACGGCCTATTCCGGCCAGTTTTTGGAAGACTTGGGCATTCAGGAGTTCGAACAGCTGTCGGCCTTCGTGCCGGGCTTTCAGGTGCAGAACCAATCGCCGAACAACCCGGGCTTCGTGATGCGCGGCATCACATCGGATTCCGGCGCGTCGACCTCCGAGGCTCGCGTGTCCGTGTTCCAGGACGGGGTGTCGATCTCCAAGTCGCGCGGTTCCTATGTCGAATTGTTCGACCTTGAGCGGGTGGAGGTCGCCAAGGGCCCGCAGTCGACCCTGTACGGGCGCGGGGCCCTGATCGGTGCGGTCAATCTGGTGCAGAACCGCGCGCGTCCCGGCGCGACGGAAGCCTATGCCAATATCGAGGCCGGCAACGAAGGCTATCGCATGGTCGAGGGCGCGTTGAACCTGCCGGTGGGCGAGACCGCTGGCCTGCGGCTGGCGACACGTCTGAAGACGCGCGACGGCTCGGTCGAGAATCTGTTGGGCGGCGAGGATTTCAACGCGATCGAGACTCGCGCCTTCCGTCTGTCCGGCGCCTGGACGCCATCGGACGCCATGCGGTTCGACGTGATCGGAAACTATCAGAAGGACGACGCGTCGGGAACGTCGTTCAAGTCCATCGCCTATGCGCCGGCCGATCCGAACACCGGCGCCGTCTTGGGCGGCAAGGAACCGTGGGAGGGTGCTGCCCTGACACGCGGTGCGGCGTTTGACGGCGGCAAGGCGCTGGGTCTGGACCGAGAAGTCTGGGGCGTGACGGGTCTGGCCCGCATCGACCTGAACGCCGCCTGGACGCTGAACGCGACCACGGCCTATCGCGAGTTCACCAACTACGAGACCTTCGACGCCGACGGCGTGTCTCTGCCGCTGCTGACCGCCGCCGAGGACACGCACGGTGAACAGTGGAGCCAGGACCTGCGTCTGGGCTTTGATAACGGCGGGCGTCTGACCGGCTTCGTCGGCGCCGGCTGGTTTCATGAAGAAGGTTACCAGCGCACCCCAACCCAGTTCGATGAACGCTTGATCCTGGCGCAGCTGTCGGGCCTGCTGGACGGTTCGCCTGCCACGGTCGGCGACAGGACGTTGCCGCTGGCCGCCTATCCCGCCATCGCCCAGGCTGCGCTCGGCGGTCTTCTGACGCCGCTGGGCGCCGGCGCCTTCGCCGCGCCCATCGCCGCCAATCTGAAGTCGACGCACATCGAGACCCCGACCAACAGTTCGGAGCTGACGTCCTACGACATCTTCGCCGACGCGACCTACGCCTTCACCGACCGGTTCGAGGTGTCGGCAGGGCTGCGCTACACCCGCGACGACAAGACCACCGGCTTCGCCAGTTCGGTTCAGAGCCGCTCAACCCTGGGAGCCCTGCTGGCGCTTCAGGCCGGCGCAATCCCGGCGGCGCAGGTTCCGACCTTCCTCGGCGCCCTGGCTAACCCAGCCTATCTCGCCATTCCGGCCAATGGCTTCCCCCTGTTCGGCCTGATTTCGCAGCCGACCGCCAACAACGGCGACTTCGCCTATTTCGACTCCGAGGACGATGGCGTGACCTGGCGTCTGACGGCGCGCTATGCATTGACGGACAACACCAACGTCTACGCCAACTATGCACGCGGTCGTCGCCCGGAGGTCATCAGCGCCTCGGCCCCGTCCGCGCCACTGGGCGCGCCCCGGTTCGCTCCGGTCGAGGCGGAGACAGTCGACAGCTATGAGATCGGGGCCAAGTCGTCGTTGCTGGACGGCCGCCTGCGGATCGACGGCGCGATTTTCCTGTACAACTACGAAAACTTCCAGACGACGGTGCAGCAAGGCACGACGTTCATCGTCACCAACGCCGGCGAGGCCAGGTCGTATGGTTTCGAAACCCAGGCCAACTTCGCCGTCACGCCGGACATCGACCTGTTCGCCACCTATGCCTATAACCACTCGCGGTTCGATAACGGCATCTATGACGGCAACCAGTTCCGCCTGTCGCCGGACAATGCCGCCTCGATCGGCGCGACCTGGCGTCTGCCGGTGTCCGGCGGCGCGGTCGTCGTCCAGCCGACCTACACCTGGCAGTCCAAGGTCTTCTTCAGCGACGATAACGACATCCCGGCGCTTCAGAGCCGCAACATCGTGCGCGACCTGATCCAGGACGAGTATCAGGACGCCTACGGCCTGCTGAATCTGCGCGTCCGCTATACGCCCGACTCGGGCGCCTGGGGCGTCGAGGCCTTCGGCGAGAACGTGCTGGACGAGGACTACATCAAGGACGCCGGCAACACCGGCGACGGCCTGGGCATGCCGACCTTCATCGCCGGACGGCCCGCGTCGTACGGCCTCATATTCAAGCTCAAGCTGTAAGGGTTCGACGATGAACATGGATCGCCGCAGTCTTCTGGGGTTGCTCGGCGCGGGGGCGGCGTCGCCCGCCGTCGCGCAGGGCGCCAACACCGGATCGGTCGCCTTCTTGCACGGGGTGGCCAGCGGCGATCCCGACACGCGCTCGGCCGTCTTCTGGACCCGCGTCACGCCGGCCGATCCGTCGGTCGGGGAGGTCGCCGTCGTGCTGGAAGTCGCAAATGACGCCGGGTTCGGCGACATCGTTCGTCGCTCGACCGGTCTTCGCGCGCGGGCCGAGCGGGACTTCACCGTCAAACACGATCTGGACGGCCAGGGCCTGGAGCCGGGACGCGACCATTTCTATCGCTTCGTCGCCAATGGCGTGATCTCGCCGGTCGGCCGGGTGCGGACCCTGCCGGAGGGGGCGACCGCCGATCTGGCCTTGGCCGTCGTGTCGTGTCAGCTTTATCCCGGCGGCCTGTTCAACGCCTATGACGCCCTGTCGAAGCGTGAACGGCTCGACGCCGTCATCCACCTGGGCGACTACATCTACGAATATGGGGCCGAGCCGTCCGACTATGGAATGACGTCGGGCGCGGCGTTGAACCGCGTGCCGCAGCCGGCGCACGAAATCGTCAGCCTGGCCGACTATCGGATGCGGCACGCCCAATACAAGACCGATCCCGACCTTCAGGCGGCCCACGCCCGCGCCGCCTTCATCTGCGTATGGGACGACCACGAGGTGGCCAACGACGCCTGGATGACGGGCGCGGAGAACCACCAGCCCGAGACCGAGGGCGACTTCGCGACGCGCAAGGCGGCCGCCCTTCGCGCCTATTACGAATGGATGCCGATCCGTGAACCCAAGTCGGGCGCGCTGAACGACGCGATCAACCGCAGCTTCGACTTCGGCGACCTGGCCACCCTGGCGATGGTCGAGACGCGGCTGTTGGCGCGCGGCGAGCAGATGACCTTCGCCGACATGCCCAAGACGGCGGCGGGCGGGCCGGACGTCGCGGCGTTCGAAGCTCTGCGCCAAGCGCCGGATCGCGATCTCCTAGGCGAGCGCCAGCGTCAGTGGGTCGGCGAGACGCTGAGCCGCTCCAAGGCGGCCGGCCGTCCGTGGCAGATCATCGGCAATCAGGTGGTGATGGCCAAGGTCAAGGGACCGGACATCTCGCGCATGATGCCGCCGGAGCAGCTCCAGCAGATGGTCGCCTCATTACCGGAAGACGTTCGGCCGCAGGTCGCGGCGGCGATACAGCTGTTCAAGCTGGGCTTGCCGTTCAATCTGGACAGCTGGGACGGCTATCCAGCCGGGCGCGAGCGTCTGTACGAGACTTTTGCGTCGGCGGGCGTCGCCCCCATTGTCCTATCGGGCGACAGTCACGCCTTCTGGGTCAACGAACTCCACGACAAGGACGGCGCGCGCCGGGCGGTGGAGTTCGGGACATCCTCAATCTCCAGCCCGTCCCCGGGCGACCATGTGGGCGGGCTGCCGCTGGGCGCCGCGCTGTCGGCGGCCAATCCCGAGGTCAGGTTCTGCGACCAGACGTCGAAGGGCTATGTGATGCTGAACATCACGCGGGATCGGGTCGTGGGCCAGCTGTGGGCCGTGTCGACTATCGCGGCCAAACCCTACGATCTCAAAATGGTCAAGGCATTTACCGTCTCGCCGGCGGGCGACTTGGCGGAAGTCTGAGCGCTCCATTATGCAACAGCGTTGCGCGCGATCCCTGTCACATCGTCATCACTAGCTTTATCGCAGCGGTCGAGATTACCGCGCCGCCCATCGCGCTCCAGCCGATCTGCAGGCCCCTCGGCTGCCAGATCACCAGGGTGATGGTGACCGCGAAGATCAGAAAGGCGACGACCATGGGCGGCCCCATCCCGGTCGAACGACGACCGCAGCGCCCCCTCTAGCTTGTATGAAACTGTATTTCCAGTATCTTGGAATAATGGAATTGGAACCGGCTATTCTCGCGCTCGCCGCCTTGGCGCAATCCACACGACTGGACGCCTTCCGGCTGCTGGTCCGCCATGCGCCCGACGGCCTGCCGGCTGGAGAAATCGCCGACCGGCTCGCCGTTCCGACGAATACGATGTCGGCGCATCTGGGCGTGCTGTCTCGCGCCGGGCTGATCGCGTCTCAGAGGCGCAGCCGGTCGATCATCTACCGGGCCGATCTGGATCGACTGGGCGAGGTCGTACTGTTCCTGCTCAAGGACTGCTGCCAGGGCCGCGCCGAGCTTTGCCAACCCTTGCTGGCCGAACTGGCCCCCTGCTGCGACTGAGGCCCAATGGACGTCGTCATCTATCACAACCCCGCCTGCGGCACGTCGCGCAACACCCTGGCCCTGATCCGCCACGTCGGGATCGAGCCGCATGTGATCGAGTATCTGAAGACCCCGCCGAGCCGCGCGTTGGTAGCCCAATTGGTCGAGCGGATGGGTGGATCGGTGCGCGATATCCTGCGCGAAAAGGGCACGCCCTACGCCGACCTCGGCCTGGGCGACACAAGCCTGTCGGACGACCAGCTGCTGGACGCCATCGCGGCGCATCCGATCCTGATGAACCGCCCCATCGTCGTCTCGCCCCTGGGCGTCAAACTGTGCCGCCCGTCCGAGACGGTTCTGGACCTGCTGCCCCAGGAGGGGCTGAAACCCTTCACCAAGGAGGATGGCGAAGTCGTTATCGACGCCGACGGGCGCCGTGTGCGCAGATGAACCGCCTTCGCGATCTGCCTGATGCCAGCCATCTGCCGGCGCTCGATGCGGCCTATCTTTCGAATACGCCGGTGCTGGGTCTCGGAGCCGGTGATCCCCCGCCCCGCATCCTGCTGCTTTATGGCTCGCTGCGTGAGCGGTCGTTTTCACGCCTCTGCGTCGAGGAGGCGGCCCGCCTGCTTCGCTACATGGGGTGCGAGACCCGCATCTTCGATCCGTCCGACCTGCCCCTGACCGATCAGGTGGCGGGCGACGATCATCCCGCCGTGCATGAGCTGCGTGAGCACGCCTTGTGGTCCGAGGGCATGGTCTGGTGCAGCCCCGAACGCCACGGGCAAGTCTCTGGGATAATGAAACTTCAGATCGACCATCTGCCGCTCAACATCGGCGGGATGCGGCCGACGCAAGGCCGCACCCTTGCGGTCATGCAGGTGTCTGGCGGTTCGCAGAGTTTCAACGCCGTCAATACCCTGCGCCTGCTCGGGCGTTGGATGCGGATGATCACCATCCCCAATCAGTCCAGCGTCGCCAAGGCCTTCATGGAGTTCGACGACGCAGGCCGGATGAAGCCGTCGGCCTACTATGACCGCATTGTCGATGTGATGGAGGAACTGGTGCGGTTCACGGTCCTGACCCGGCCGCACGCCCACAAGCTCATTGACCGCTATTCCGAGCGAAAGGCGAGCGGGTTACCGCTTGATGCCGCTGCGGATCTTTCAGCGATCGTGATCGCGGCAAAATGAGCGCCTTCTCCAGCAATTCTTGCAGCGACTAGAAGCTGACGCGGCTCGTATTCTACTAAAGACCCTTTCCGATTGGACCAATGTAATAACTCAACGTATGCAGCACTATTGTGGTCTTAGTCGCGAATGTTGCTGTTACACTCGATGACATTATTGCATTCTGTCCAAAGTTCTTTTGACTCGATTTGATGAACGGAAACTGAGCTGACAGCTGCTCGAGCATCCACGTTATGGTGGCGCTTACAGTTTCCTCGGTTCAGGCCCATAGACACTGGATCTTGGATCATCAGTTTAACGTCTGCAGGGGTGAAACGCTTTTTCCTGCGTAGTCGTCGACCTCGAATGTTCAGAGACGTCGCGACTTCGGCAAGGTCCCGAACCGAAGCAAACAGGGTGTAAGCCTCGGCGCGGATGGGGGCCTCAAGAGGTGGGGCTCTAACCGACCTTCGCTCCACCAAAACCCAAATGGCGCTGCCGCAATCCTTTAAGCTGGAGCGTGGGAATAGATGACGTCTTGATTCCCAGCGTCTCTGCTGATCGACGCACGCCGCATCGCCGTAGCCAGCAAAGCATTTGCAAACGCCTGAGCGCCGGACAAATCCGTGTCCACGTTGTCGTCGGTCAAAATCAGACGCCCGCCAGCAAACGCCATGGCGTTCGCCATATCTTGAAGTTCTGAGTTTGTGCGCGCGACGG
Organism: Brevundimonas sp. BT-123; assembly: GCF_026105875.1. GTDB lineage: Bacteria > Pseudomonadota > Alphaproteobacteria > Caulobacterales > Caulobacteraceae > Brevundimonas. Next base: position 23,039 of record NZ_JAOYTN010000021.1, read on the forward strand.
TCCAGAGGTTGGGAGAAATAATCGTTCCGATAAAGCCCCGTTTGAGATCGCTTATGGCTCGTTTTCGCACGATCTTCCGGTCGGTCGGCGTGTCCGAACAACCATATTATCGCACAATAACAAGGTCATTATGAGCCGCTGCCCGCATAAGAATTGCTGGTGCAAATGCCCGATCTGCGTCCAAAGATATAACCCACACGCAGGACCGCAGGAGAACTGGCGTTGCAGCGAACGTTATTTGGTTAATCATCATTGTCTTAACCTGTCACGTATCAATACACATCAGTGTCGAGCTTTTTTGATAGTCATTATTCTGACGCGCCATTATATCTTACTGTTCTTTATGACAAAAATATTTAATGTATTCACTACTCGGAGGATTCAAGGGCCGAGCTTACATTGAAAGAATGTTGAGCGTGCGCGAGATACGCAAAAAAAGGCTGTCGAAAATGATCAGTACAGAGACCTAAATGATAATCTGTCAACATCATGTCATGAGTCTATTACAATAAAAGCATAGGTCGGAAAGGAGGGGTGCTGGACTGCGTCAAACCGATGCGCGGTGACCCGCGGACAATCCTAGGGGATCTCTATGCTTCGCTTGACCAATATCCTTTTGGCTGGAACCTGCGTTCTGGCTCTTGCTGCATGCGGCTCCGCAGAGGTCGCCTCGCCGGGCGAAGGCGATTTCGGCGGCGGGAGCGGCGGCGGCGGCGGAACGACCAACCCGCCTCCTGGCAACGGTACTCCGGCGAGCGATTGCCCCACGGGATTTGCCAATGTCGGCCTGATCGCCAACGGCACGCTGCGCGTTTGCCAACTACCGCAACAGATTCTCGGCTCGCTGACCGTACCGCTGCGCGCGGGAACCATCTATTCGATCTCGGGTCGCACGGAAGTCGGCACTGACCGAGGACCTGACGCCGCCGCCCCGACTCCAGGTTCGACGCAAGGCATCTTGACCATCGAGGCCGGCGTCAAAGTCTTCGCTTCTGGCGGAACCGACTATCTGTTGGTCAATCGCGGCTCGCAAATCTTCGCTGAAGGCACCGCGACCAGCCCGATCATCTTCACGAGTCGGCAGAATGTCGAAGGCACCACGACCCCGACGTCGCAAGGGCAGTGGGGTGGCCTTGTCATCGCCGGTCGCGCGCCGACTGCCGTCTGCCCCGTGGGCGTCACGGCGCCGAACGCAGCCTGCGTCGGTCAGATCGAAGGCACCAGCGCAAACTATGGCGGCAACAGCCCCGCCGACAACTCGGGCCGCCTTCGCTATGTTCAGGTCAACTATTCGGGCTTCGAGATCTCGCCGAATAACGAGCTGCAGGCCCTAACACTGGCCGGCGTCGGATCGGGCACCACTGTCGATCACTTCCAGTCCTACAACTCGTCGGACGACGGCATCGAAATCTTCGGCGGCAACGTCAACCTCAGGTATCTGGTCATCAACGGCGCGGACGATGATGGTCTGGATACCGACACCGGCTGGCGCGGTGGCGCGCAGTTCGGCATCATCACCCAGAAGCCAACGGCCGTAACCAACGGCAGCCGTGGTTTCGAATGGTCGGCCGCGCCGTCGGGCACGACCTACTTCGCCCAGCCGAAGGTTTCGAACTTCACCATCGTGGGACGTAACGCCGCTGTGGCGGCCGACGCGATCATTACCCTGAACACCGGCACGTCGCCGTCGATCATCAACTCGGTCTTCACCAACCCGACGACCTCGGCGGCGGCTTGCCTCGACATCGACGACGCGCAGACGGTGACGAATGCGCCGATCTTCCGCTCGGTCTATTTCGCGTGCTCGCGTCCTTATGAGAACGACAGCAACGTGAACGCGGCTGCGACGGCGGCGGTGTTCATTAACGCCACCAACGTCAACAACACCGCAACCGGCACGTCGACCATGACGGCCCCGGCGGGGGCGACCATGACGAACAACGGTCTGACCTTCATCAACGGCGCCAATGAGACGGCGGTCACGGCCGCCAATGCGCCGGCGCTATATCCGTTCTTCACCTCGGTCACCTACATCGGCGCCGTCAGAAACGCTGCCGACACCTGGTACCTCGGCTGGACCTGCGGTTTGGCTGCCGGTTCGACCTGCTGATGACGAAAAGGCGGACGGGGACCGAGTCGGGTCCCCGTCCCATTTCGCCTGCTTTCGTCACACCCCCCTTCAAGGCGCAGATCATGAAGACACTTACTCTGACCCTGACAGGGGTCCTGCTAGCCACGAGCGCGATGGTCGCGCCTGGCATGGCATTCGCACAAACCGAAAACCCTTCGGCTCCGGTCGAGCAGACCCCGGCGGCTCAGTCGCAAACCGACATCGATCAGACGCCGTCCACCGTCGATGAGATTGTGGTTCTTGGCCGTTTCATCCCTGAGCCGAACCGCGCCAGCCCGGAAGTGGCCGCCTTCCTGACGGCCGAAGATCTGCAACGCACCGGCGATTCTTCCGCCGCCGCAGCCTTGACGCGCGTGACTGGCCTATCGGTCGTCGAAGGCCGGTTTGTGTATGTCCGCGGTCTGGGTGAGCGCTACTCGTCCGCCCTGCTTAACGGCTCACCTCTGCCCAGCCCCGAGCCGCTTCAACGCGTGATTCCGCTGGACCTGTTCCCGTCCGACATTCTGAAGGGCGTCACTGTCCAAAAAACCTACTCGGCCAGCTTCCCTGGTGAGTTCGGCGGCGGCGTCATCGATCTTCAGACCCTTTCAGCGCCGACCGAAGCCTTCTTCACGATGAAGGCGTCTGTAGGCGCGGATACGGAGTTCACCGGCCGAAACAACCTGATCTATTTCGGATCGCGCACGGACTTCACCGGCTTCGACGACGGCACCCGCAGTCTGCCCGGCGGCATCGACCTCGCGTTCCAATCGGGGAACCGGATTCAGGTCGGGCCAAACTACACGGCTGCCCAGCTTCGGACCCTTGGTCAGTCGCTCGAGAACGCTCCGCTGCGACTTCTCCAGAAAGAGCAGACACCTGCGAATCTTGGCTTCAGCCTGACGGGCGGCAATGCCATGCAGACCCCGTGGGGGACGCTGGGCGCCGTTTTCGTCGCGGGCTATGACAACAGCTGGAAGGGTCGCCAGGGCGTGCGACAATCCGGTCGTATCGACAGCGGTCAGCTAGTGCTGGCTGACGACTACGTGTTCCGCTCCAACGAGAACAATATCGGTCTCAATCTGTTCGGCTCGCTTAGCCTCGCCAACGACGACAACGAGATTAAGTGGACCAACTTCTACGTCCGAAACACGACCAAGGAAGCCCGCTCGGTCGCTGGATTTGACGACTTGGGCGGCGGCGCCTATCGCCGTACCGACTACACCGAATGGTTCGCCCGTCAGCTGTTCACCACGCAGTTGTCCGGCGATCACACGCTAGGCGCCTGGGATTTAACCTGGCGTGCGGCCTATGCGAAGACCTCGCGTGATGCGCCGTATGAGACCCAGTTCGGCTACGGCAAGAACGCAACTGGCGATATTATCCACAACATCCAGACCAACCGTATTTCGTTCAGCAACCTGGACGACACCATCATCTCGGGCGGCGCGGACGTCAGCTATACTCTGCCGCTTTCGGATGCACGTGAAGCCAAGTTCACCCTGGGCGTGGCGAGCAGCGACAATGACCGTTCGTCGCAGCAGCGCCTGCTTCACTTCATCGCCCCCAACGGCTTGACCCCGGAACAACAGCTTTCGCGCGTCGATTACCTGTTTTCTGATTTCAACATCGGGTCGACGCTTCAGCTGGAAGAAATCACGGGTTCGAACGGCGCTTCGGCATATGATGCGAAACTGCGTGTCAACGCCGTCTACGGTCAGGTCGAGGCCGAGGTCATACCTCTGGTCAACCTAAACCTCGGCGTCCGGTTCGAAGACGGCAAGCAAAGCGTCAACCCGTTCGACCTCTTCGGGGGGGCGACTGGGTTTCTTCCGACCGAAATCAACGAAAGCTATGTGTTGCCGGCGGCGACCGTGACCTGGAACTTCGCCGAAGACATGCAGTTGCGGTTCGGCGCGTCCAAGACCATCGGGCGGCCTCAGTTCCGCGAACTGGCGCCGCAGCAATACACCGACGTAGAGAGCGACAGGACCTTCATCGGGAACCCGTATCTGGTGAACACCGAGTTCCTGAACCTGGACGCGCGGTACGAATGGTATTTCGCTCGCAACCAATATGTGACGTTCGGGCTCTTCTACAAGGATTTGGACAAGCCGGTTGAATCCAGCGTCGTCGATCAGGGCGCCAGCATATCCCAGACCTTCATCAACGCCCCGAAGGCGATCGTTAAGGGGGTCGAACTGGAGGCGAAGAAATTCTGGGAGTTCCCGGACAACGGCCTGTCCTTCATTTCGAGCAAGCGCTGGCTGGTTTCCGGCAACTACACCTATTCCAACTCTGAGGTGAAGGTCGAAGACGGGGATACCGTCACGACCCAGTCCAGCCTCGGCGTCGCTCAGCCGGCTTCCTTCTACGTCATTGACGGCAGCCGCCTTCAAGGCCAGTCGGACCATGTCGCGAACCTGCAGTTCGGCTGGGAAGATGATACGGCGAGGTCGCAAGCCACGATCATCGTGAACTACGTCTCCAAAAGGACCTCGGCGCGTGGCCGTCCTGGCGAGCCGGACTTGATCCAGGATCCTGGCGTGTTTCTCGATCTGGTGTACCGCAAGGACTTCAGCGTGATCGGTCAGGATCTCGGATTTGCTATTGAGCTTCGCAATCTCCTCGGTACCGACTACGACGAATATCAGGAACAGGGCCGCAAGATCCGTATCAACAACTACGATCTCGGATCCAGCGCTTCGGTCAGCCTGACGGCGCGTTTCTAGGAATAGAGCGTCAGGGGTCGGTCCAGCGACCCCTGACGTTTTTATGACAATCCATCCGCAGTCGTTGCAAGTGTCGCACGACCTTCTCGCGGATGTCGCATACCAGTGAAGCCGCCTTTCGCCGATTGGTCTACGAGCGTGAACTTGCCGCGCGCATCGGACGCGACGGCATGTGTCGGGCGTGCAAACGTGATCTCTAAACTTCGCCAGTGGACATCCGCGACTGCGCAGTCTGCGCGCGGTCTTAACCGCGGCTCGCGTCTACGATTGGCCGCTGAGGCTGTCTTGGTCGCGTTGCTTTTAGTTCAAGCTGGGCGTTTGGTGTGGATCGTGGTCGATCCCCGCGCGCCATCCATGGCCCCGCTGCCGCAGCCGACGATCAAGCCTGCCGACACCAGCATATTTCAACGCTTCGACGCCTTTTTCCGCACAGGCGATGTAAGCAGCTTGGCTGATGTGACGAACGCTGACGCGACGCAGCTTCGCCTGTTCGGCGTGCGCAGTGGCGGCGTAGGTGACGGATCCGCGATTATCGGCCTGGCTGATGGCCGGCAGATTTCCGTAGGGGTTGGCGAGGAAGTCGAACCCGGTTTGGTGCTCAAGGAAGTCGGCCAGGACTATGTGACCCTGGCGAGGGGGCAGTCTGTCAGCCGCCTGATCTTCTCTGAAGTGCCCGTTGGGGCGCCGCCTCCGCCTCCGCCGCCGTCCGGCGAACAGGTGGTCGGTCCTGTAGCGCCTGCTTCCGCACCCTCTGCCCCCGTCGCTGTCGTTGATCCGTCTAGACTGATGGCACAGGCCTCGCTGCGTCCCCGAATGCAGGGAATGGCCATCAAGGGCTTCACGGTCTCGGGCTCCGGCGATCAGCTGGCCGCAGCGGGTCTCCAGGCCGGGGACGTGATTTTGTCCGTCAACGGCAATGAACTGACCGGCCTCGACCGGATCGCCGCCCTCCGGGGCCAGCTCGCCAATAGCGCAAATGCCGAAGTCCGTTTCGAGCGAGCCGGCCAAGTGCAGACGACCACCATAAGGACAACTCGGTGAACCGACGCAGTTCCAACCTTCTTGTCGGCGTTTTGTCGGCGATATTGCTTGTACAGGGGCCGATCGCTGCCTCGCCCGCCATCGCCCAATCCGCCAACCGGCAGACCTTGAACGTTCAAGGCGCAGACATCCGCGCGTTCATTCAAGATGTCGCCCGAATGACCGGGCGGACCTTTATCGTCGACCCCGCGGTGACGGGGACCGTCACGGTGACCAGTGACAAGCCAATAAGTCGCGCCGAGCTGTTCGAAGTCTTCCTGTCGACGCTGCGCGCCAACGGTCTGGTCGTGACGCCGACAGGGTCAGGCGCATACCGCATCAGTCCAGCGGCCGGTGCGGCGCAAGGCCCGTCGACCGTCGGAACCGAGCGGTTCTCGACCGAGGTATTCCAGCTTCGCAACATCGACGCTGCCTCGGCGGCGGAAACCATTCGACCATTGGTGGGGGCCCAGGGACAGGTCTTGCCGAACCCCGCCGGCAACAGCGTGGTCGTTGCGGACTTTGCCGACAATCTGACGCGTATTCGCGCCCTGATTGGCCGCATCGACGTGGATCGTGGGACATTCGATGTCTTGACGCTGCAGAACTCCTCGGCGCGTGAGATTGCGGCCGTCCTTCAGACGGTTCTTGCACCGCCGGGCGGACAGCCCGGACAAGGCATGGTGTCCGTGACGCCGGTCGAGAGCTCCAACTCCGTTATCCTGCGCGGAGATCCTGCAGCCGTCGCGCGCGTTCGCCCGCTGATCGAAGACCTGGACCGGCGCGCCCAATCGGCGGACGACGTCAAGGTGGTCTTCCTCGAACACGCCAACGCAGAACAGCTTCTGCCCGTCCTGCAGCAGATCGTGGGTCAGCAAGTCACGGCAGCCAGCGCCAATGCCGCGCCTGCAAGCCAGGCCCGGTCGGGCGGAGTCGGTCAGGCGGCGGTTGTCGACACGACGGCATCGGCGCCGACCACCGTATTGCCTGGTCAAAAGGCCACGATCGCGCGTTTCCCCGGTGCAAACGCTCTGGTGATTTCGGCCTCAGCAGATACGCAACGGATGCTCGCCGAAGTGATCCGCCAGCTCGACGCTCGTCGCCAGCAAGTGTTGATTGAGGCGATCGTTGTGGAACTGAGCGATACGGCGGTCCGCGAGCTTGGCGTGCAATGGGTATTAGCGGGGGAAGACGGCAATCCCGCAGGGCTGACAAACTATCCCAATCGGTCGACCCCTCTGGCGCCGATCGCAGGCGGCGCGGTCGCCGGTCAATTGGACGATCCTAAGGATGCGACCGTCCGTGATCAGCTACAGAGGTTGGCGCTTAACAGTCTGCTGGGTGCGAACGGTTTTGTCGGCGGCGGTGGCGGCCGCATCGGCGACGGCCTGTTCGGCTTTATCATCAATGCGGCGAAGACTGACGAAGGCTCCAACCTGCTGCAGACGCCGTCGCTGATGACCCTCGACAATGAGGAGGCCACAATCCTGGTGGGGCAGGAGGTGCCGATCACGACGGGGGAGACGCTGCTCGACGGCAACTCCAATCCCTTCCGAACGACTCAGCGCCAGGACATCGGCGTCAAGTTGACCGTTCGACCTCAGATCAATGCAGGCGGCTCGATCACACTCCACGTGCGTCAAGAGGTGTCGAGCATCAATGGCGTCCTGACGAATTCTTCGTCCGATCTCGTCCTCAACAAGCGAGAGTTGGAGAACACCATGGTCGTCGATGACGGGGCGATTGCGGTCGCCGGCGGCCTGCTCGACCAGAATGACAGGCTGTCGATCGACAAGGTCCCGGGGCTAGGCGACCTGCCCGGTATCGGAGCTCTGTTCCGGTCCTCCAGCCGTCAGCGAGGCCGAACCAACCTGATGATCTTCATCCGTCCGACGATCGTGAGGTCGGAGGCGGACGCCCAAAGGCTGGCCGCTGATCGTTGGGGCTATATGCGCCAGCAGCAAATGAACGCCACGCCAGGTGTTGAGCCCAGCCTGGACGAAATGTTGCGTGAGTATATGCGTGCAACGCCGCCTGAACAGCTTCCAGTCGGCGCCGCCCCTGTCGCATCGGTTGCAGGGGCGCCCCTGCAACCTGTCACAGCTGGCGCTCCGCCCCCTGGCGGTCGCCCATGATTACGCGGATCAATCCGACGCTGCCTTATGGTTTCGCCAAGCGCAGCGGCGTGGTCCTGCTCGAGGCCGGCGAAGTCGCCTTAGTGGGCTTGAGGGAAGGGGCCGACCCGGCGTGTCTCATCGAGGCTCGCCGTGTGCTCGGGCGTCCGCTCAAGATTGAACACATGGATCAGGCGACGTTCGATCGTTATCTGTCGCAGATCTATGCGGGCGACCCATTAGTGACCGGCGACGGCGATGACCTGGGTCTGCCGGGCGGCGGCATGCCCGGCGGTCTAGATAGTCTGATCGACGACATGCCGGCCGCCGCCGATCTTCTGGACACCGCCGACGACGCCCCCGTGATCCGGCTGATCAACGGCGTGATCGCCGAGGCGGTTCGGGCGGGGGCCTCCGACATCCATCTGGAGCCGTTTGAAAACGCGCTGACGATCCGGATGAGGGTGGACGGCGTGCTGCGCGAAGCTCTCAGCCTAAACCCGCGGATCACGCCGCTTCTGGTATCGCGCATCAAGGTCATGGCGCGTTTGGACATCGCCGAAAAACGCGTGCCGCAGGATGGAAGGATTCCGCTCGCCCTGGGGGGCAAGACCTTGGACGTTCGTGTCTCGACCCTGCCTTCAAGGGGCGGAGAGCGTGTCGTGCTGCGCATTCTCGATAAGGCGCAGGCCGATCTGGATCTGAATCGACTCGGCATGGATCCGCCAGTGCTTGAGGCTTTTCGGGCGGCGCTGACTGAGCCCAATGGCATCATATTGGTGACCGGACCCACGGGATCGGGCAAAACGACCAGCCTCTATGCGGGTCTTTCCCTGCTCAATGATGCGACCCGCAATATTCTGACCGTGGAGGATCCGGTCGAATATGCGATCGACGGCGTGGGCCAAACCCAAGTCAACACCAAGGTGGGGATGACTTTCGCCGCCGGACTTCGCGCCATCCTGCGCCAAGATCCGGACGTGGTCATGGTGGGTGAAATCCGGGACGCCGAGACGGCCAGCATCGCCGTTCAGGCGGCGTTGACGGGACACCTTGTCCTGACAACCGTCCATACGAACGACGCGGCGGGCGCCATCACGCGCCTGCGCGACATGGGCGTGGAACCCTTCCTATTGGCCTCGACTCTTCGGCTGATCGTCGCCCAACGGCTGGTGCGACGACTGTGCGACGAGTGTCGACGTCCGGAACCAGCAGATGTCGCAACCGCCAAACTAGCGGGAGTCGCAGTCGGCCAGACTGTATGGCGAGCGCATGGCTGCGCGCGTTGCAACCAAACGGGCTATGTCGGACGCACAGGTCTCTACGAGCTGATCCGCGTGGACGATCGCGTCCGGCGTTTGATCGCCTCCGAGGCTGGAGAAGAGGCGATCGCCGCGGTCGCGTTCGCGGCGACGGACGGGGGAGGGCGCACCTTGAGCCAGAGCGCCCGTGAACTTGTCGTCGCCGGCGTCACTTCTGTCGAGGAAGCCGTCCGTGTCGCCCGGCAAGAAACGCCGCACGACTCCGCACACCTTGAGATTCCAGCGTCGACGCAGGGAGTCGCGGCCTGATGGCTTTATTCGACTACGTGGCTGTCGATACGGCGGGCCGAACCGTCACGGGCGCTGTGGCGGCGACGGACGATGCCGCTGTCCGAAAGGCCTTGGATCGAAAGCGACTTGTTCCCCTGAGCATCACGCCTTCGACCAGCGCATCGTCCCGCGTCGAACGCGCGCCTTCCAGCAAGCCCGGGCGTTTCAGTTCCAAAGCCCTTGCGCTGACGACACGGCAACTGGCGACCCTGGTTTCGGTCGCGCCCATCGAAGAAGCCTTGCGCACGATCGCGCTTCAGGCGGATCGGCCCATGGTGCGAATGATCCTGGAGACCGTGCACGGCGGAGTGATGAGCGGGCGGCGTCTGTCGGATGCGATGGCCCTAGAACCCAAGGCCTTTCCGCCGCTCTATCGCGCGATGGTTTCGGCGGGCGAGACGTCCGGCGCGCTTCAGTCGATCCTTGAGCGTCTAGCCGACAGGCTCGAAATGGATGAACAGGTTCGGGGGAAGGTGATCACGGCCCTGGTCTATCCACTCGTACTGGCCGTCGTCGCGCTGGGCGTCATCGGGGCCCTGATGACCTTCGTCGTTCCGAAGGTCGTCGATCAGTTCGACAGCATGGGTCAGACCCTGCCGCTGCTGACCCGCCTGGTTATCGGGGTATCGGAACTGATGCAGAACTGGAGCTGGTTGCTCGCGCTCGTGATCGCCATCGGGGCGCTCGGTGTTGCGGCGCTATGGCGGAACCCGTCCTTCCGACTGACGATCGACAGCCTTCAACTGCGCTTGCCCCTGGTGGGGCGACTGACCCGCGATCTGCATGGCGCAAAGATGGCGCGGACACTGTCGACGATGATCGCCGCTGGGCTTCCGGTTTTGGAGGGTCTGACCATTACCGCCCGCACCGTGTCCAACCGGGCGCTGAGGCGCGCGACCGAGACGATGGCGGATACGGTGCGCGAAGGCGGCGGCCTGTCCAGCGCTATGCGCCGAGCCGACGTTTTTCCGCCCATTCTTGTTTACATGACAGCCTCCGGCGAGAGCAGCGGGCGTCTGGAGCCGATGCTGGACCGCGCCGCCGACTATCTCGAGCGCGAATTCGCGACGTTCACGGCCGTGATGCTGAGCCTGCTGGAGCCGGCGATCATCGTCGTCATGGGCGGGATCGTCTGTTTGATCGTGTTGTCGATCCTGCTGCCCATTCTTCAGATCAATACCCTGGCGATGGGGTGAGGAGTTGCTTGATATGACCCAGGACCAAAAACAGGCGCAACGCCGCCGACGCGCCGGTTTCACCTTAGTGGAGCTGATGGTAGTGATCGTGATCATCGGTCTTTTGGCGACAGTTGTCGCCATCAATGTCCTGCCGGCCCAAGGCAAGGCCATGGTTGGAAAGGCCAAAGCCGATATCTCGACGCTGGAACAGGCGATCGAAACCTATCGGCTCGACAACCTCACCTTCCCGGATAACGCCCAGGGCCTGCAGGCCCTCGTGACAGCGCCCCAAGGCTTGTCGCAGCCCGACCGCTACCGACAAGGCGGCTATGTACGCCGCCTGCCGAAGGACCCCTGGGGCCGCGACTATCAGTATCGCCGCCCCAGCACGCATGGCGGTCAATTTGACGTCTTCTCCTGGGGCGCGGACGGCAAGGAGGGCGGCGAGGGTGAGGATGCGGACCTTGGCAACTGGCAGAGCTAGACCAGGTCGCAGGTCGCGCGCTGGCTTCACCCTGGTCGAGCTGATGATGACGGTCGCCATCATTGCGATGGCCGGCGCCGCCGTCGTGATGGTGGCGCCCGATCCAAGGCCCGCAGTCAGCGCAGAGGCCGAGCGCTACGCCGCGCGGCTGATGAGCGCGCGCGACGAGGCCGTGCTTACTAACCGACCGATCGCCGTAGCGACGACGACGTCAGGCTATGGATTCCAATCCTTCGATGGTCGGGAATGGACGCGCCTCCAAGAGGGTCCGTTCAAATCGGTATCTTGGGAAACGGGCACTATCGCTGAGCCGGGCCAGGATACAGCAAGGATCGTCTTCGATCCGACAGGCGTGGCGGAGCCCTATCGACTGACGCTCAGACGCGAGGGCCGACAGCGCGTCGTGATCGTGGACGGCGCCGGCGAGGTCAGTATCGATGACTGATCGACATGCCCTGCGTGGTGGTTTCACCCTGGTCGAGATGCTGGTCGCACTGGCGGTCTTCGGGCTGTCCGCCATGGCTCTGTTGAACCTGGCGGGGGAGAACACGCGCTCGGCGGCGAGGGTCGAAAGCCGAACTCTCGGCGGCGTTGTGGCGGACAACTTGGTTATTGAGGCGTTGATCGCGCCTTCGCTCAGCGATGGCGTATCTAACGGACGCACCCATCTGGCCGGCCGCGACTGGACTTGGACACGGACCGTGACGCCGACCGATGTCGCAGATCTGCAGCGGGTCGAGGTACGCGTTGCAAGTGATGAAGGCCAGGCAGCGGACCGCACGGCCTTGCGCGCGCGGGCCTCATGAGGCGGACTTCAGAACGGGCCGGTTTCAGTCTGGTCGAAGTCATGATCTCGCTGCTGATTTTCGCGTTGATCGCCGCAGCAGGGGCGACGGTGCTGACACAGACCATCGACAACCGTTTCGCTATCAAAACTGAAACGGACCGTACAGGCGACCTGCAGCGTATGCGGGCGCTTCTGAGATCGGATATCGGCCAGGCCGCCGCCCGTCGCACGCGGGGCACGACGGGGCGACCGCAACAACAGCCCATCGTCGGTGCAACGGGGCCGGGGGCCCCGGTCCTGATCCTGGTGAGAGCGGGCTGGTCCAATCCTGGCGAACAGCCGCGCGCCTCGCTTCAACGGGTCGAATACAGCCTTGTCGACGACCGCTTGGAGCGCAGGGTTGCGCCGCGCCTAGACGGCTCGCGCGCCAGATCGGCTCAGGTGCTGTATCGCGGCGTATCGGCTCTCAAGATCAGCTTCATCAGGGACGGGGTCGAGGCGCCGGCCTTTATCTCCAGTGCAGACAAGCCGATGCCGGACGCGGTGCGTCTGGTGATGACGCTGAAGGGTCTGGGCGAGGTCGAGCAGCTGTTTCTGGTGGGCGGTCGATGAGCTCACGAGGTGTAACCAAGGCGCCAGGACGTCGCGAAGGCATGGCCTTGCTCACCGTGCTGCTGCTGGTGGCGGTGATGTCGGTCGTGGCTGTCGCCGTCCTAGATGACGTGCGTTTTTCGGTCAGGCGCGCCTCAAACGCCGAGGGCCAAGCCCAAGCCCAGCTGTATGCCGACGGCGCCGAGTTGCTCGCATTGCGTCAGATTGAGCAACTCATCGCGGCAGGGCCGACCAGGACGCCGTTGGAGCCTGAATGGAACGGTCGCCTCCTGAGCTTTCCGATCGATGGTGGAAATCTGAGTGCTGTCGTGCGCGACGGTCAGAACTGTTTCAATCTTAACAGCGTGGTTGAGGGTCAGGGGGAGGATCTCACGGCGAGCCCTGCCGGGATCGCGCAGTTCATCGCCCTCGGACGAAGCCTGGGTTTGACGGAAGGGTCGGCGCTCGCCGCTGCGGACGGTCTGGTGGACTGGCTGGACGTCGATCCGGCGACACGAGCGGCGGGCGCAGAGGACGGCGCATACGCCGGTTCGGCCGTCCCTTATCGAACGGGCGGCGTGATGCTGGCCGAGGTCAGCGAACTTCGCGCGATCCGCGGGTTCGACGCCGAAACTTATCGCCGTCTGCGACCTTTCGTCTGCGCTCTGCCGGTTGCTCGGCCCAGTGTGCTCAACGTCAACACGCTGCAGCCGGAGGCGGCACCCCTGCTGGTGATGGTGTTGGACGGCAAGCTTAGCCTTACGGCAGCGCGCGCCGCGATCGAGGCGCGGCCCCGGAGCGGCTGGCCAAGCGTCGACGCCTTCTGGAGCCAGCCTGCGCTTCTCGGCTCTGCGGCCTCTCCGCAAGTGCGTGAACAGACGACCCTTCTCACACGCTATTTCGATCTGCGGGTCGATATCGACTACGGCGGCTCTCGCGCCGTGCGCACCGCCCTTCTATACGCCCCCCCCGAGGGCGGGGCCAAAACCGTCATCCAACGCTGGACCCTCGACGAATGAGTTCCAATACGCGCCTAATCCTGATCCCGGCCCTGGCGTCCGAACCGGCTCCGTTTATGATCGTTGCGCCGGACGGCGCGGTCTTGCAGCGCGGCCTGATGACGGTCGATCCGGTCGAGAAGCCCTTGGCCATGCGAACGGTCGTCATTGCGCCGGGCGCCGATGTCCTGGTCCGTTGGGCGGTTGTGCCGGCTGGGAGCGACGTCCAGAAACGCGCAGCAGTCCTTTGGGCTTTACGGGACCAACTCGGGTCGCCGCCAGAAAGCCTTGAGGTCGCTCTAGGCGAAGCCGTTCAGGGCGAGGCCCAGATGGCCGTCGTGTTCGACCCGGCCTTGCGCCGGGTTTGGCTGGACTATTGCGATGCGCTCGGTGTCACCGCCGACGTGCTGTTGCCGGACATGCTCGCCGTTCCCGCGCCGCTATCGGATGAGGAGGTCGTGGCGGTGTCGTTCCCGCCCAATGTGGCGCTGCGTGGTCAGGGCCTGGCCGCAACGGTTCAACCCGATATGGTCGAACTCCTTACCGAGGGGCGCCGGCTTGTCGTTCCGAACGTTCATGAAGAGGTCGAACGGCTGACGATCCAGGCGTCGGTGCGGCCTATCGTCAATCTGATTGAACGCCGCAGCGCTTCGGTGGGTGGCGGTTGGAGGCGGGTTGCGGCGCTTGCAGGCGTCCTGGTGTTGACGCCGCTGATCCTGACCTTGGCCATGGCGGCGCGTGACGACCTGATGGCGAAGCGAATGCAGGATCAGACCCGTGCGACACTGATGCGCACGGAACCTGATCTCGCGGCGTCGTCCGACCCCAGGGCGGCTCTGGAGCGTCGCCTCATGTCATCGCCTCCAGGCGGAATAACCGGCGTTGCGGCGGCTCTCTTTGCAGCTGTAGAGGCTGTCGACGGCGCTGAACTCGACAGTTTTACCGCCGATCCCGAAGGGGGTGTGCGAGCCACCGTGAGCTATCCCGCGTACGAAGACCTCGATACGTTGAAGCGGGCAGTTGCGAGCGCCGGCCTTGTGATGAGCGACCAAAGCACGGTCGATGATGCGGGCCGCGTCGTCAGCGAAGTCCAGATAGGAACTGCGATATGAGCGCCGTGTTTGATCCAGCCACGCGCTGGTGGTGGTCTCGTACGGACCGTGAGCGGCAGATGCTGGCTGTCATGGTGCTTCTGATCGCTGCAGTTTTGATTTGGTTGCTTGTCGTGCGCCCAATCTGGTCCTGGCGCGAAGCTGCGGCGGAGCGGCGTGACGAGGCGCGCATGATTCTGCTTAAGGTTGACGCTGGCGCGAGACGACTGTCGCGCGATCCGGGTCGGGAAGGCCCACGCGGGTCTTCGGCCGACATCGAGCCTGTGGTCCGACAAAGCGCAGAAGTTGCCGGGCTCATCGTGACGACCGGAATGGACCCCTCGGGCGGCCTGGGATTCAGAGTGGACTCCACGACCAGCGCGCAGATTTTTCCTTGGCTTACAGCACTGAAGGACGAGCATGGGCTCGAAGTGTCGCGCTTGGCAGTGGTCGAGAATTCTGACGCAACCTTACAAGTCGATGGCGGATTTGCGCCGTCTTCAACGCGAGACGATCTAGAGAAATCGCCCTAAATTCGAAGAAAGCTTAACTCTTGCTTTAAAAGATCTGCGGAGAATAGGTCCGCCAAGTGCTGTCAGGTTAAGCGCCGTTGGCCGTAACTTGCCCCACCTGACGTGACGTGACCCCCATTTCTCATCCAGCCATAACGAGAGTCCTTTGGTGATCTGAGCTGGGGTTGTCGGGGTTGGCAAGAGGCCGGTCAGCGCAGCCCCCAACCAGCGCAGCGGACC
>NZ_JAOYTN010000022.1 GCF_026105875.1 Brevundimonas sp. BT-123
TCCTGCTCCCGCAAGATCCCGATGATTTGCTCTTCCGTGAACCTTGATCGCTTCATTCTGTCCGTCCTTCGTTGGGCGGACTCTAGCTATTCCTGGAGGAGTTTCAGGGGGTCACGTCATGGTGGGCGTCCGGTTCCAGAACGAGACTGGCGGCTCGAAGGTAATCCCCGCTGGCACCATCTACGTGAGGGTGACCCCCCGTTAAGACGTTTGCCACTCTCCGACCGCCTCGGCGGCCAAACCCGACGAATAGCTTGGAGCAGAGGCTTCTCCGCCGGGACCGGCCTCCATCGTGGATGTGACCGTTCCGGGAGCCGTCATTGGCGATTTCGTCACGGCGTCGTTTAGCCTGAATACTACCGGCGTGTTGGTGGGCGGCTACGTCGGGCTGGCGGACACCGTGCGTCTTCAACTCACCAACCCAACGGGCGCAGATATCACCCTGCCCGCAGGAACGGTTTTCAGTGCGGGTCAGCAAGAAGCCGTAACCTCCATCCACCCTGCTTATGGAGGCGGCGCATGACGCCATCGCCCCACAACCCCCGTGCGTCGCAGCTCGCCATGTCGTAGCCCCCATTCCCGCGACTCGGTCGGCACGGACGCCCCAGTCGTGTCGATTCTGCCGCTTTGGTCCTCCAGCTTCGCTACCGTGAAGGAAGCGGCCAGCTTCGTCGACGAGGTCGGATATGCGGGCACCCGACGCCCGCCCCCTCCACAACAGCGAACGCGGGCGACCTGCTGAGGTGGATTGCCGAGGACAGAGAAAAGGTCCGCTTCAGCCTGACCACGGGCGGGGCCGCCTGACCGCTCGGTTCCCTCCAGCCGCCCGCCGGCTGTTTCCACACGGCCTGACTATCGGAGGGGCGGATGTTCGACCCGCGTGAATTGCCTCTGTTCTGGGGCCTGTGCGGCGGTTTGCTGTCGGGGGCTGTAGGTCTGGTGACGGCCTATTCCGCAAAGGCGGGAAATCCAGTCGCTCAACGGAAGGCATGGCTGCACCTCGGTCTCGGCATCGTCGCCGGGCCGATCGTGGCGGAAGCCCTGACCCATGGCGTGATTTTGGCTGTCGTGCCCGTCCTAGACATGCGCGGCGTATCGCTCGCGCTCGGGTGGATGGTCGCCAATGACCCGCGAGCCCTTTTTGACACCCTGACCCGCGTGGTGCGGGCCGTCTTCAACCAGGAGCCTCAGCGATGAACGCTCACGTGCTGATGGTGCTCTACACGGGCATCACCTTCGTTTCAGCCGGCGCATGCCTGCTGGAAATCTGCCGGCTGCTCGGCAAGACCTACGAGACGAAGGCGTCGGCCTCAATGCTTTGGCGAGGCGTCCACTTCATCGGTGCTGCGATCCTGTTTGTCTACGGCTGCATGGTCCTGTTCCCCGGACGCGCATTGCAGGTGCAGCACATGAGCATCGGCCTGCCGTTGGTGGGGACGGTGATTATCGTTGGCGCCCTCGCCTATCTCGACCACGTCATGGGCGAGCGCGAGCCGCCGCCCTGGAGCCATCAGTTCATTCAGCTTCTAGTGCTGCTTGGCATGGGCGGCCTGTCCCGCCGTGCCGCCTTCATGCTTCCGCCCGCCGCGACTGACGATGGGCCCCCGCCCGAGGACGACGGGAAACGTGGTCTCCGGTTGTTGGTCCTGACCGGTGCTATCGCCGTCATCGCCAGTGTCGCCGGCTTTATCCTGACCAACAGCGCCGCCGCATAGCGGCCCAGCCGATGATGTCCTCGCCCAGCCGGGCCGCCTGACGCAGTTCGGGCACGAGCCGCGACGGCTTCGCCTTAGCTGCGAAACATCACCCCCACAATCTGGAGAAGGACCATGCGGTATGTGCTTGGCGCGAAGTCGCGCGCCGAACTCAAGGGTGTCCACCCTGATCTGGTCCGCGTCGTCGAACGAGCCATCCAGATCACGTTGCAGGACTTCAGCGTTCACGACGGCCTCCGCACGGCCGAAGAGCAGAAGTCGCTGGTCGCCTCGGGCGCGTCTCAGACCATGAACTCGATGCACCGGCCCCAGGCTGACGGCTTCGGACATGCCGTGGATCTCGTGCCGTTTATCAACGGCAAGATGCGCTGGGAATGGCCTGCCATCTACCCGATCGCCGCCGCCGTCTGGCTGGCCTCGCGCGAGCTTGGCGTCTCGATCCGCTGGGGTGGCGCCTGGATCAACTTGGCCGACATCAAGACGGGCACGCCCGGCGCAATGAAAGCGGCAGTCGACGCCTATGGCGCTGCGCGGCGGAAGCTGGGCAAGGCAGCGTTCACCGATGGCCCGCACTTCGAGCTGGCCCGATGAGCGTCGCCCTCGACTTCCTCCGCTCCATTCCCCGCCTGCTCAGCCCGACCGGCTGGCTTATCGCCGTCATCATCGCCGCCTTCGTCCTGACCGGCGCCTACTGCTCTTACAGGGGCGCACAGGGCGAGCGGGACCGTCAGGCGGTCCAGACACATAAGACCGAGGCGAAGGCCTCCAGCGCACGAGAAACCGCTGCTGTCGAGCGCGAAGCCGACACGACCGCCATCCGCAACCGGCAAGAGGAGAGAGACCATGCCGCTGAAGCGATCCCTGACAGCCGCCCTGATGATCGCGAGCTTAGGCGCCGCTGTCGCCAGTTGCGCGAAGCCGGTCGGAGCCGTCCCGCCTGCAACGGATTTGATCGTCCAGTCCAAGCCGGTCCCGCCTGACGACGTGCTGACCAGCCGCATCGCGGGCGAGCAATACGACAACGCCGTCGAAGCCTGGGGCGAGGAAGGGTGGGCGCGGGTGTCGCGCCTATGCCGGTTCTTCGACACGATGGGGATGCGGGGGCTGGACTGTCCGCCGCCGCCGCGACCGGGCTAGGTGCCGTCGGCATTACCGACGCCATCTGAGCGTCGAGCCTCGGCTCCGCTATTGAGGCCCATTTCCTTTATGCAGGAACAGCGTCTCGCATCGTCTCAATCGGAATATACATTCCGAGGCCTTTGCTGCTGACACGTATGAAGTCGAACCCTTCATAGTACTTCACTAGGCGCTCATTAGCCGCGTCAAGGTACAGGAAGCAGGCACCAACCTTGCTGGCGACTTCGATGGCAGTACGAAAAACGTCCAACATAAGAGCGTCGGATAACACTCCTCCTTGATGTTCACGGTCGGCTGCAAATTTTTCCAACCTAACCGCCGGGACGTGGGGCCCGTCCTTACCACCAAAGAGGTACGAGAGCCTTCTTTCCTTGATTTCGGCCGCGCACATTGAGTGGTAGCCAAGGACGCGATCGGAACCCTCTTGGACGACGACCTTCACACGAGTGAGATTTTTGTCGTGGTCAGCCAGCGCATCATCACGGCAGAAATCGTCCAAAAAAGAAGACTTTCCACAGCAGAAACTCTGCCGGTTGTGGCGCTCGTTGAGGGCCTCTAGCACATATACCAAAGTGCGAGCCTTAGCGCTTAACGAGTACCTTCGCCGCCGCCATTCTAGCTTTCAGACCAGCAGAGGCACGTGGAGGGGATTTGCAAACCTCCATGACCTTCCGGAAATCCCGAGCCTTGAGAAAGCCAGTCGGCTTAGAGTTGCCGCTCGGTTTCGATAGCGTTGCCATAAGCGTCTCCTCTCTCCAAATGATCGTCAGGCACTTTCAATCGAATGTTGAAAGTCAACGCATCACATGGAGAACGGTTGACGCATCCGTCAAGTGCTCTTGACCAGCTTCGATTTTTCCGGTACGAGCACGCTGCTCTTGCGGGCAGCAACGCGCCCTGCTGCGGTACGCGATAAAAATCCCATTTATTTTTAACCGTGACCAGCAAGCTGCTCGGCCTGTTCACATATGGCGCTGCATGGGAAGACCTCGAAAATGGCCAGGCCGTCATCCTTCGGGGTGGCGGCCTTTCGTCGTTTTGGTGCGCAATCTCGGCACCGACCTAGAAGCCAGCCTGCGGGCGTTCTGAGCGAAAAAGCGGGAAAATCCCGCATTTACGGCGCCGTCGTTTCCGCCTTGCAGATCGCCGGTCACTGACTCATAAGTCGTCCTGCGCGTGGAGAGGGAAACCGGCTCCACCTTCCGGCACAGGCGCTTCCGACAAGCTGACCGGTCGTAGATTCTCGGAGCGGTTTGGGGGAAGCCCGAAAGACTGAGTAGGGCGTGTTGCACGCACCCAAAGGTCTTCCCCGCCTTGATCGCACTCGGCTCACACCTTGGGCGTTTTGCTTCGTCACTCCCAATCCTCCGGCCGTCCGATCCGCTTCATTGGGCCTGTGGGCTTTGTATCGCCTGACCGGTTTGGAGACCGCCCGTCCAGCGGCACCATATCGCCCGGATAGGACCAGCCCCCAACGACGACAGCCCCGCTTAGCTCAGCCCAGCAGGCCTTGAGCGTGGCGGATGCCGCCCGCGCCCTCGCCGTCGAAACGCTGATCGCGGAGCGGCGGCTGATAGAAGAGTGGCTCAAGCTAAAAGAGCAGCGACGTCGGCTCTGGTATTCTCGCGAGCCCTCTAGCCCGTGAAAGTGACGTTTCCCGGCGACGCTTTGGCTATCCGACATAGCTCCTCATTCGGCCGCATCGCTGTGCCATTCAGTGTGAGCTTTGCCCCATGGCGTAGCGCGCTCGCGAGCTGGATAAGTTCGTCAGCGGAACGCGTGTCGGCATAGATTGTGATGCTGCCCCCGCAGCGCGCTAGCTCACACAGCTCGTCGATAGGTTTCCGTTGCATTGATCACTCCGAACTAAACGCGCTGATTTACCAATCAAAACCAACGCTGCAAATGCCAAGCTTGAGTGGATTAAGGGGAACTTGGCGCAGCGCTTTGTGGTTATCTGGCTAGCCGATCGCAAAGTCGGCTCATGTGTTTTCCGACTGCCGCCGACCTTTCGAGGACGGCGGCTTTTGTCGTTTTGCGCTCATAGGAACCTTGTCCGCCCGTTTTGGGTTGGATCTGCGGAGCCGGCCTATGAGGGTGGTGGCCCGGCAATATGCGCCACCCCGCTCGGTGGGCGGTCTATTACGTTCCCTGGGTGAGACCGCCCGCTTTGATCGCCCTCGGTTCACGCCGGGGGCGTTTTGCTTTGCCCGCCCGGTATCAGACAGCCGTTACCTCGCGCCTGATCGTAATAGTCCGAAATCGAGAACCTGACCTGTAGGGCGCCGCCCTTCGATCCGCAGGCCTTGCAGACCAGACGATGCGCGACGAGCGGTAGAGACATCGACGTGTCCAGCTTGCGCGCCGCTTTGGCCGACACATAGCCCGTGCGGCCGCAGTTGCAGAAGACGTCCAGGCCTATGCCGTCATCGACCCATGTGGAGATCGGCAGCACGATCAGGCCTTCAGCGGATAGACGTTATCGGCGCGGGTGACGCCCATGCAGTGATCGGCCCACGTCTCCATGAGGGGCCGGCGCTTCTCAACGGCGGAACCACGGCGGTAGGCGCGCTCGACGGCAGAACCGACCTGATGTGCCAGCGCCTCTTCCAGCAATTCGCGCGAATAGTTGGTGCAGTCGCCAGCCCAATCACGAAATGCAGACCGGAAGCCGTGGGGGGTCGCGTCCTTGATCCCCATTTTTCGCATAACCATCGCCAGAGCCATGTCGGACAGTGGACCTTTCAGGCCGGGGAAGATCAGGCCCTGGCGCACGTCAGCGTCGATCGTGTTCAGCACTCCAACGGCAGCGGAGGAAAGCGGGACGCGATGCTCTCGGCCAGCCTTCATGCGCTCGGCCGGAATGATCCACGTCGTGCCCGTGATCTCGTCCCAAGTCGCCCCTCGCACCTCGCCAGATCTAGCGCCGGTCAGGACCAGGAACCTCAAAGCATCGGCGGATATGCTGTGGCGCCCGGATAGTTGCTCCAGAAAGGCCGGGACATCCTGATAGGCCATCGCGGCGTGGTGGCCCTGCTCCTTCCTGACCTTCGGCAGCATCCGCGCCATATGGCCGCGCCAGCGCGCCGGATTCTCGCCTTCCCGGAGTCCGCGCACCGTGGCTGCATCAAGAACCATCTCAATGCGGGACCGGACGCGGCGAGCCGTCTCCGGTTTTGTGGTCCAGATTTCGCGCAGAGCCTTCAGGACCATTTCGGTGTCAACGGCGCTGACCTCGGCCTTCCAGATAGCCGCTGCGTGCTGGGTCAGGGACGCTTCCCATTGCGGGCGCTGCTTCGGGGACTTCCAACCCTTCTCCAAGCCGTCCATTAGATCGGCGGCGACGGCTGAAAAGGTTGTGTCTGGTTTCGGCGCATTCGCCTTGCGCCGTGCCTCGATAGGGTCGATGCCAGCTTTGATCTCGGATCGCACCTTGTCAGCGGCCGCGCGGGCTTCGGTCAGCTTGACGGCCTCCAGGCTCCCAAGGCCCATCTCTCGCCGGCGTCCGGCTCGATAGAAGATATAGACCCAGCGCCGCGATCCGGTCTGATCGATCCGCAGATAGAGTCCGGCCCCATCCGCGAAGAGCCCAGGCTCGCGCATCCCCGGCACCTTCTTGCCGTTCAATCTGTTTACGTCGCGCGCCATGGCCTCTCCAGAACGTAAGGAGAACATACGCCGACGACAGAAGCGGTCGCCACCCTAAGCTCGCCCTAAGTCCCGCCCTAAGATGAGCGGTTCGCGTCCCGTCCAGGGATGACGGGCTTGAGGCGCAAATCCTTGCGCAGCGGGGCGCTGGGTTGGCAAGCGGTGACATTGGGGGGCGTGGGTGTGGCGGACAGAGAGGGATTCGAACCCTCGGTAGGCTTTCACCTACACACGCTTTCCAAGCGTGCGCGATCGACCACTCCGCCACCTGTCCGTTTCACGCTGTGTCTTGCGCGCCGCCGGAGGTCGATCCGGCGGGAGGCGGGCCTGATAGAACACCCTCGCCCCCTCGGCAAGCGCATCTCGCATCCCCATATGGACTTCAACGCCATTTTCCGATGAGAGAGCGCAAATGCTGTTCAAGAAGACTGCCGAAATGCCCACGCCCGAGACCGCCCTGCCCGGCCGCGCCGAGCCGCTGGACACCGATGTGAACCACTATGTCAGCGGCAACCCGCTGAAAGGGCCCTATCCCGACGGTTTCCAGACCGCCATCTTCGGCATGGGTTGTTTCTGGGGTGTCGAACGCATCTTCTGGCAGTTGCCGGGCGTCTGGGTGACCTCGGCCGGCTATTCCGGCGGCATCACGCCCAACCCGACCTATGAGGAGACCTGCACCGGCCGGACGGGTCATACCGAGGTGGTGAAGGTCGTGTTCGACCCGAGCGTCATCACCTACGCCGAACTGCTGAAGGCCTTCTGGGAGAACCACGACCCGACCCAGGGCATGCGCCAGGGCAACGACATCGGCACCACCTATCGCTCGGCCATCTACACGCTGAACGCCGAGCAGCAGGCGGAGGCGGAAGCCTCGCGCGACGCCTATCAGGCCGCCCTGACCCAGGCCGGGCGCGGGACGATCACCACCGAGATCGAGCCGGCGGGTGAGTATTTCTACGCCGAGCGCTATCACCAGGGCTATCTGGCCAAGAACCCGGCCGGCTACTGCGGCATCGGCGGGACCGGCGTGGTCTGCCCCATCGGGATCGGCGTCGACGCCTGACCTATGCGACGGCCGCCGGGTTTCAACCGGCGGCCAGTCGGCCTATGCATCGGCGAAAATGGGAGCGCTCATGTCCGCCTTCGTCCATCCTGACGAAATCCGCAGCCGGTTTTCGGCCGCCCTGTCCGCCATGTACCGGGCCGAAGTGCCGCAATACGGCGACCTGCTGACGCTGGTGGCGGACATCAATGCGCAGGTGTTGAAGGCGGATGCCGGCGGCGCGGACCGGCTGGCGGCGTCCGGCGAACTGGCGCGTCTGTCGGAGGAACGCCACGGCGCCATCCGCGTCGGCACGGCAGACGAACTGGCCACGATCGCGCGCGCCTTTGCGGTGATGGGGATGGAGCCGGTCAGCTATTACAACCTGGCCCCCGCCGGGGTGCCGGTCCATTCGACCGCCTTCCGCCCCGTCGATCCGGCGGCTTTGGCGCGCAATCCGTTCCGGGTCTTTACCTCGCTGCTGCGGCTGGAGTTGATCGAGGACGAGGCCTTGCGCGCGGAGGCGGCCGCAACACTGGCTCGCCGCGACATCTTCACCCCCGGCGCGCGTGAGCTGATCGAGACGGCGCAGGCCGCTGGCGGTCTGGACGAGGCTCAGGCCGATCGGTTCGTCTCCGAACTGCTGGAGACCTTCCGCTGGCACGCCCAGGCGACCGTCAGCGCCGAAACCTACGAACGGCTGGTCGCCGCCCACCGACTGATCGCCGATGTGGTCAGCTTCAAGGGTCCGCACATCAACCACCTGACGCCGCGCACGCTCAATATCGACGCGGCCCAGGCCGCCATGCCCGCACGCGGCATTTCACCCAAAGAAACCATTGAAGGTCCGCCTGCTCGCGCCTGTCCGATCCTGCTGCGCCAGACCAGCTTCAAGGCATTGCAGGAGGCGATCACCTTCCCCGGCGCCGACGGCCCCACGGCCGGCGCCCATACCGCCCGCTTCGGCGAGATCGAACAGCGCGGCTGCGCCCTGACCCCCGCTGGTCGCGCCCTGTATGACGAGGCCTTGGCGAAGAAGGACTTCTCCGCCCTGCCCGACGACTGGGACGCCCTGCGCCGCGCAGACCTCGCCTGGTTCCGTTATCGCCCGACGCCTGAGGGCTTGGCCGGCCGGGCCGAGACCGCCGACCTGGAAGCCCTGATCTCCTCGGGCCACGTCGTCGCCGAACCCATCACCTATGAAGACTTCCTGCCCGTCAGCGCCGCCGGCATCTTCCAGTCCAACCTGGGGTCGGAGGCCCGCGAAACCGCCTACGCCGTCGATCCCGCCAAGGCCGATTTCGAACAGGCGCTGGGCCGCCCGGTCCAGTACGAGATGGCCCTGTACCGCGCCGAACAAGACACTTCGATCACAGCGACGCTGAAGGCCTTGGGCCTGACGGAGACGGTCTAGTCCGTTCAACCGGATGCGGGACTGGCGGCGCCCCGCGTCCATCCGGCGTCTTGCCTGATGCGCAGACGCGGATCATAGACGCGGCCGTGAACCCGTCCGCTTCCCCGACCCAGCGCCGTTACGATCTCGACTGGATCCGGGTCGGCGCCTTCGGCCTGCTGATCCTGTATCATGTCGGCCTGGTTTACGGGGTCTATGACTGGCACATCCACAGCGCCCACACCTTCGAGTGGATGCGCGAGGCGATCCTGGTCACCAATCCCTGGCGGCTGACCCTGCTGTTTCTGGTGTCGGGCGCCGCCCTGCGGTTCATGACCTTCCGGCGCACCCCGCGCGAGGTCGCCCGCGCCCGGTTCGAGCGGCTGGTCCCGCCCCTGATCTTCGGCGCCCTGGTTCTGGTGCCGATCCAATCGTGGATCGAGTCGATGGACAAGGGCGGCTGGCCCGGCGGCGTCGTCGGCTTTGTCGCCTGGCTGGGTCATGAGTTCGGCTGGAGCGGTCTCGCCGACGGCGTGCCGGTCAACCATCTGTGGTTCATCGTCTATATCGCGGTCTACAGCCTGATCGCCGTGGTTCTGTGGCGCCAGGCCGGCCTGATCGACCGACTGGGGAACGGGTTGGAAAAGGCGCTGACCGGCTCACGCCTGCTGGTCCTGCCGATCCTCTATCTGTTCGCCATCCGGTGGCTGCTCTTTCCCTGGTTCGGCCTGACCAACACTCTGCACAACGACTGGTACAATCACGCCCTGTCGCTGGTCGCCTTCCTGTTCGGATTCAGCATCGTGGGCCGCGAGAGCCTTTGGCGCACGATGGAGCGGTATCGCTGGATCGCCCTGGCCCTGGCGGCCGTCGCCCTGCCGATCATGATGGTCCAGGTCTGGCATCCCGGCGCGCGGGCCTTCTGGGGCGTGCCCAAGGCCGCCGTTTACGGCATCGACCAATGGGCGGTGATCGTCGCCATCCTGGGCTTCGGTTATCGCCATCTGCGCGACCGAGGCGGACCTGCGCTCAACTATCTGACCCAGGCGACCTTCCCCCTCTATCTGGCGCACCAGACGGTGCTGGTCGCGGCCGTCTGGATCATCCGCCCGGCGAACCTTCCCGCGCCGGTCGAACTGCTGTCGCTGATCGCCGTCACCTTCGTCGGCAGCCTGGCGATCTATGAGGTCGTGCGTCGCATCCCGGTCATTCGCCCGTTGTGGGGGCTGAAGCCGCTGGACGGCCGGCCCTGGCCGCTGGACCTTCAGGCCCTGCTGAGGCCGCAGATTCGCTATCACCGCCGTCGGCGCCTGCTGGGCGTGGGCGTCGCCGCGCCGCTTCTGGCCCTGACGGTGGTCGCGGTGGCCATCCTGGCCTACCCCGGCTTCAACAATGCGACCCAGTATCTCAGCGAACTGGGCGGGGCGACGGCCAAGGCGCCGATCATCTTCAACGGCGGGGTCTTCGTCGCCGGCGTCATGGCCGGGCTGGCGGGGATCGGATTCGGCCTGGCCATCTACGCCCTGACCGGCGCGCGGGTCGCGGCCTGGGTGATCGCCATCGTCTTCATCCTGGCCGGCGGCGGCATGTCGGCCTCGACCCTGTGGCCCTGGCCCGATCCGCGCCACATGATCATCAACCTGGCCCTGGGCATCCAGCTGGCGCCGATGTTGCTGCTGTGGGGCCTGGCCAAACGCCGCGACTTGCCGCGCCTGAAGCTCTTTCTCGTCGTCACCTTCGTCGCCATGGCGATCCTGACGGTCCTGACCAAGCACCTCGTCTTCCCCGGCACGGTCAATGACGCCAACGTCGGCTGGTGGGAACGGCTCTACGCCATCGTCCTGGTCTGCTGGGTGGGGGTTGCAGCCTGGGTCCTGGACCGTAAACTGCTGTCGGTCGCCACGGAGTCGCCGCAGGGTCGCCCGGCTGCCGCCGCTTTCGACGTTCCGGCCTGACTTCACCCCCACATTTTTGGTTTCATCAACATTGCGTGATTGAAAATCGCGCGAATGTGATCGATTATGCAGGTCGTGTTGCAGTGCAGCACTCCGCGTCGCCCCCAGCCCTCGGGGCGACATACGGTTCACTCGGGGGCGTCCAGAGCGGCATGAACAAGCTGGCGATCCGGCCTGTCGAAAAGGCTGAAATCGAGACGACGATCCACGGCGCGCAAACGCCCAGCTGGTCGTGGCTGCCCGACGAGGCGCCGCTGGCCATGCCGGTCCAGTCCCTGTCCGCGCCCGACGCCGTCGCCGACGTGACGCCCGCGACCTCGCCGCGCACGGTCGCGACGCGCCGCCTGGCCCTGTTGGCCGGCACCATCGTCCTGACCGGCCTGTCCGCCATCACCCCCTTCTACCTCTATGCCCGCAAGGGTTGGGACGGCACCGAGATCCTGGCCTTCGGCCTGTTCATGATCCTGATCACCGCCATCTCCTGCTGGTTCGTCAGCGGCCTGATGGGTCTGTTCGTCATGCTGCGCGGCAAGGATCAGGCGGACCTCGCCTTCTCGCCGCATCCGCCGATGCCGCGCACCCGCACCGCCTTGCTGATGCCGCTGTACAACGAGGACGCCCGCTCGTCCTTCGCGCGCCTGTCCCAGATCGATTCCTGCCTGGCGCGTCTGGGCGCCTCGTCGGCCTTCGACATCTTCGTGCTCAGCGACTCGACCAAGGAAGACGCCGCCGCCGCCGAGCGTTCGGTCTTCCAGGCGTTCCGCATGGCCGCCAACTCCAAGGCCTTCTACCGTCGCCGCACCGACAACGCCGAGCGCAAAGCCGGCAATCTGGCCGAATGGGTCCGTCGTTTCGGCGGCGCCTATGAGAACATGATCGTCCTGGACGCCGACAGCACCATGGCGGGCGAGACCCTGCTGCGCATGGTCGACGCCATGGAGCGCAATCCGGGCGTCGGCCTGATCCAGACCGCCCCGGTCATCATCAAGGCCCGCACCATCTTCGCGCGCGTGTCCCAATATTCGGTGCGCCTGTACGGCCGCGTCGCCGCCGCCGGCCTGGCCTACTGGACCGGTTCGGAATCCAGCTACTGGGGCCACAACGCCATCATCCGCACGCGCGCCTTCGCCGCCTGCTGCGGCCTGCCGCACCTGAAGGGCAGGAAGCCCTTCGGCGGTCACATCATGAGCCATGACGTCGTCGAGGCCGCCCTGATGCGCCGCGCCGGCTGGGCCGTTCACGTCACCGCCTCGCTGGACGGATCGTGGGAAGAGACCCCGCCGTCGATCACCGACTTCATCCGCCGCGACCACCGCTGGTTCCAGGGCAACCTGCAGCACCTGGGCCTGATCACGGCCAAGGGCCTGTCGCCGATGAGCCGTCTTCAGCTGCTGATGGGCTGCATGGCCTATCTGTCGTCGCCCCTGTGGCTGGCGTCGCTGATGGTCGGCCTGTTCATCCAGATGTTCTATCCGGTCGACTGGACCAGCTTCTTCTACATCCTGAACCCCCAGTTCACGCCCTTCATGCTGGCCTCCTTCCTGTCCGGCGTGCTGCTGATCGGGCCCAAGTTCATGGGCGCCGCCCTGGTCCTCAGCCGTCCGGCCGAGCTGCGCGCCTTCGGCGGCCGTCGCGCCATCGCCAAGGGCATGGCGGCCGAGATCGCCCTGTCGGCCATCCTGGCTCCCATCCTGATGGTCGCCAACACCAAGGCCTTCATCCAGATCGTCTCGGGCCACGACACCGGCTGGTCGACCCAGCAGCGCGAGGCCGACGGCCTGGCTTGGTCGGACGCCTTCCGCGCCATGCGCTGGCAGATGTTCGCCGGCCTGGGCTTCCTGATCCCGCTCGCCGTCCGTCCCGACCTGGCCACCTGGTTCGCCCCGATCGTCCTGCCGCTGCTGCTGGCCGCGCCGATCACCGTCTGGACCTCGCGCGTCCGCTCGGGCGACAAGCTGGCCGCCAAGGGCTATCTGGTCACCCCGGTTCAGGACGGCGTCAGCGTCTCGCCGGCCGTCCTGCACACGCCGCGCTCGCCGCTGCGTGCGGTCGCCGGCGGCGTCCTGGCCCCTGTCGCTGCGCCTGCGATGGTCCCGGCCCGCGCGCCCGAGCGGTAATCGACCGATGCGTGGCGGCCACAGTGTCGCCACAACCGTTACAGCAACGCTCGACGTCAATCTTGATCGGCCGCACTCTGTCCCCCGACCTTTGCGGGGAGACCTGATTCCATGGCCAAATCCACCGGTTCCGACCCCAAGCCTGACCTGCGGCTCGTCGCGGCCGAGGCCGAGATCTACGACCTGATGAAAGCGCCTGAAACCACCGCCGATCGCGTCAAACGCCTCCAGCTCGAAGCCCACGCCCTGGCGCTGGAAGAGATCGAAGGTCTGGAAAAGCTGTTGCTGGAGGCAGCCGCCAAGGCCAAGGCCATCGCGGACGGCGGCGACGCCTATCCGGTCGGGGCGCGCGAGATCGCCTCGCGTCTCGCCGCCGATCTGCCGACCAAGGCCGAGACCATCAAGACCATCGTCCACCGCGTCGGCTGAAAAACCGAAGCGGGGCTGTTGGAACGACCCGCCCGCCCGTCCGCTTTCCTGAAGACCCCCATCTTCAGGAGACGACATCCATGGACGAACGGACCCACGCGCGCGCCGAAGACATCGCCGATCAGGAACGCGCCATCCAGCGCGACATTGACGCCAAGGACAAGGCGTCGGGCGATGGCAAGCCGTCCGGCGCGATGCAGGCCGGCGCCCGCCCCTACCCCGAACCGCCCTTCCCCAAACAGCATCAGACCAAGCCGGGCGACGAGGCCGCGCTGGATCCCGCGCCCCTTTACGACGCACCCTTCTGGAAGGCGTCGGGCAAGCTGGACGGGTTCGCCGCCTTGATCACCGGCGCCGATTCCGGCATCGGCCGTTCGGTCGCCGTCCTGTTTGCGCGCGAAGGCTGTGATGTCGTCATCTGCCATCTGGACGAGGACGCCGACGCCGAAACCACCAAGACCGCCGTCGAGGCCGAGGGTCGCCGCGCCGTGGTGCTGAAGGGCGACGTGTCCGACCCCGCCTTCGCAGAAATGGCGGTCAAGGCCACGCTCGACGCCTTCGGTCGCCTGGACGTCCTGGTCCCGAACGCCGCCTTCCAGGAACACGTCCCCGCCTTTGAGGACCTGACCTACGACCATTTCGACCGCACGCTGAAGACCAATCTCTACGGCTATTTCAACATGACCAAGGCAGCGGTCCCGCACATGAAGGCCGGCGGCGCCATCGTCATGACCGGCTCCGTCACCGGTCTGATGGGCAATAAGGATCTACTCGACTATTCCCTGACCAAGGGCGGCATCCACGCCTACGCCCGTTCGCTGGGCACGCATCTGGCGCCGCGCGGCATCCGCGTGAACGTCGTCGCACCCGGCCCGGTCTGGACCCCGCTGAACCCCGCCGACAAGGACGCCGAAGCGACCTCGAACTTCGGCGCAGACACGGTGATGAAACGCCCGGCCCAGCCCGAGGAAATCGCGCCCGCCTACGTCTTTTTGGCCTCGCCCCAGATGTCCAGCTTCATCACCGGCGAGATCCTGCCGATCATCGGCGGCTACGCCGGCGGCTAGGAGACGCCGACTTCCTGCCCCCCAAACCCCGTCACCCTAGGCCTTGGGCCTAGGGTCCATACTCCCGGTCTATGTGGTAGCGCCACGCCAGACACCGGGAGTATGGATCCTCGCCACGAGGGCGAGGATGACGCCTTCAATGGAAGTCAGGCCAGCACGTCGTCGTAATCCGGATGCCGCTTGTGCCAGGCGACGGCGTAGCTGCACCGGGGAAACAGCTTCAGCCCCGTCTGGCGCGCATGGTCGGCCAGGGACTGCATGAACCGCCCCGCCGCGCCTGATCCGCGCAGCGACGGCTCGGCCTCGACGTGCAGGATGATCCGCGCATCGCCCTTGACGGCATAGTCGGCCCAAACCCGGCCCGCGCCCTTGTCGTCGTCGAACGCCTGTTCGAACCGGTTGTCGCCTTCGACGTCCTTGAACTGTCCCATCGGGTTCTCCTTTGACGGATCAACCACGAAGGCCGCCGGGACGTTCCGCGAGCTTCAGATCGGCCCTTAGATCGGCTTGTCGTTCAGCAGGTTCAGCAATCCGATCACGCTCTTGACCGTGAACCAGACGCTCAGCAGGAACCAGACCAGCAGGAACAGCAGCAGGAACGGAATGCCGATCAGCACCACCGACGCCAGGGCGCTGACGAAGATCCCGACCCAGGCCGCGATGGTCCACCAGAAGACCGACCAGAACAGCCGGATCTGCGCCTCGATATGCTGGCGCGCCACGCCCGTCGCCGTCCCGCGCGTCACATAGGACACCACCAGCCCGATCAGAACCAGCACATTGGCGCTGGGGATCGACAGGATGAACAGGGCCCAGGCGATCAGCGCCCCGACCTTGCCCTCGGACGGCTGCCCGGCGATGAAGTTGGGTTCGTTCGTCATCGTCGATCTTTCAGAACAACAGGCTGCGGGGGTGAGGAACGGCCTGTCCGCTCTTCAGTTTCAGCACCCCGAACGCGCCGCGCGCCAGCACCCAGATCGCCAGGGCGAACAGCACCAGCACGCCGATGTTGACCACGATCAAAAGGGCCCCGACGACCGCCGCCCCGACCGCGCCGACGATGGTGCGCTGCTGATAGACGGCATGGCTGTGCTCCAGCTGATCCGTCGCCCCGTCGCGCCGCATCACCGCCAGCAGGGCCACCAGGCACGACACGCCCAGCGTCGGCACCGCCAACAGGATCAGCACATAGACCGCATACAGCCGCATCGGCACGATCGGTCCTTCACGGCCTGAATCCTGAAGTTTGGGAGCAGCCTCTGCCGTCAGACGCTGGCGTACGGCGCGCACGGCCGGCGCCGGTTCGGCCTCGACGGGCGTCGGCTCGGACCGGGGCGGAAACGGCGCCGTCGGCCGGGTCGTCGGGCCTGACCGGTCGAAAGGCCCGGGCTCGGGTGGATCGAACAGGTCCGGTTCGCGCTCGTCCGTGGGAAACGGCTCCGGCTGCCGCTCGCGCGCACGGCCCGCCAGCGACGCGGGCGAGACGAAGCCGACCTCGGCGTCATGATCGTGGTCGTGATCGCGGGGCGCTGCTGAGTCTTTCGGATCGCCGGGTTCGGCCATGAACAACGCTTCTGTCACGCCGGACGCCCGGCTGGAATCTGCCGACGACAATGGCGGTCGGCGCGGCGCGAAGCAACCGCCCTTACCGCCCCAGCACGATCTCGCAGCCCGGCGCCGCGACCGCCGCCAGGGCGCCCGGCTTTTCGATCCGCACCGTGGCCCGCTGCACGCGGTTGTCCTCCAGGCACGCCCGCGCCAGCCGTTCGGCGAAGGTCTCGACCAGCCCCACATGCCCCTCGGCGGCGATGGCGCGCGCGGCGTCGGCCACGGTCTCATAGTTGATGGTGTCGCCCAGCCGTTCGATCGGACGCGGCGCCAGCTCCAGCGTCACGTCGATCACCAGCCGTTGCAGCCGCCCCTGCTCGTGGTCATAGACCCCGATCCCAGCCTCGACCTCCAGCCCGCGCACGAACACGCTCAGCCGCTCGAAACGCAGCGCATCGTCCGCCGGAGCCGGCGTCGCCAGAGGAGAGGAAACCACGCGCTACTCCTGGATGTCGGGGGTGCGCCAGGCCAGATGCTGGCCCCCATCGACGGCGATCATCTGGCCCGTGACCATCCGGGCGTCAATCAGCCACAACACCGCCTCGGCCACCGCCTCGGGGCTGCCGGGGGTTTCCAGAAGGGTGGCGCGCGCCTCGGCGGCGAACTCTTCCGGCGTCTGGTGGATGGACGGCAGGGTCGGCCCCGGCCCCACCCCATTGACCCGGATGCCGGGCGCCAGCGCCTGGGCCAGGGTCTGGGTCGCCCACCACAGGCCGTTGCGCGACAGGCTGTAGGAGAAGAAGCGCGGATCCGGCTTCAGCACCTTCTGGTCCAGCAGGTTGACGACGGCCCCCTCAACCGCCCCGGTCTTTTGAATCTGGGCGGCGAACGCCTCGGCCAGCACGATCGGCGCCCTCAGATTGGTGTCGAGATGCAGGTCCCAGCTGTCGCGCGTCAGCGCGCCGACCCGGTCGTCCTCGAACACCGAGGCGTTGTTGACCAGCACGCTGACCGGCCCCAGCGCCTCGACCGCCGCGGGGATCAGCGCCCGCACCCTGGCCTCGTCCGTCAGGTCCGCCTGCAACAGGCACGCGCGCCGCCCCAGGCCCGCGATCTCTTCGGCCAAAGTCCGGGCGTCCTCGCCCGACGCATGATGATGGATCGCCACGTCGAACCCGGCCTGGGCCAGCTTCAGACAGATGGCCCGCCCGATCCGCCGCGCCCCGCCCGTGACCAGGGCGACGCCCCGCTCAGAGCGAGCAGCCGCCTCAGTCAACCCGACCGAACTCGAACACGTTGAACGCCGCCAGAACGGCGATGAAGCCGAAGATGATGCCGAGAGCCAGCATGGGATGCTCCTGTTGTCGGTCTTCGATTAGAGCGGACCGGGGCGGGGTTCAAGCGGGGATGGGTCGGTGAGCGTGTCGGCGGTGTAGGAATAAGCTGATAATGACCATAGCCACCCGGCTATTTGGCTCAGAAGTTAGCCGGCAGTAGCGTCGCCCTGAAGCCGTGCTGTGGCGCTTAGTCTCGGCATTCATTCGGACTTTTTGGCAGGCTCGGACCTTACTTTTGACCCTGTCTTTTCTGGCGGCGTGGAAGTCCCGGCATATTAGAACGCGGCGTCGCTGGGGCTTGGCGGCAGGAAAACACCGCCTTAGCGGCATGATTAATTTGCGGCCATCCGGGAGGGGGTAACGTGGGAGCGATGCCTCTTAGGGTCGGAGGTCTGCGCTCGCATAGCTAAGCTCGATTTTGGTCGCCAAGATGACGAGGTGTTGCTTATACAAGACTGGGTTGAAAATTGTTCTCGGGGAAGCTTCGTGATGTCGGCAGAAATACTCGGATGGCTTGGGGTTGTGCTTACAGTCGTTTTTGGAGTGTCGGCATTTTTTGGAGTGAAGAAGCTTAGGCAAAACCGACAGGTTCAGAAGGTCCAGCGCGGGGGTACGGCTTATCAGGCTGGGCGCGATATTAATGTCGGAAAAGATAAAGATGATGTCTAAGCAAGATCAAAGGGTCGCGGAGGGCGGAGAGGCCTATCAAGCCGGACAGAACATCACTATTAACAAGGGCCTATCTCCAGACCAAATGTCGGAGATAATGATTGCCATGGCTTCTCAGTTGGGGACGTATTTTTCCAAGGCCGAAGCTACAGCTGAGCAAAGAATAAACGACCTGAGAAATGAAATACTGGAAGAGTTCTCATCATCTACATCGGATGCCAAATCAGAAGCGTTTCTTGACCCTGACTATCAGTTTGTAGTGCGGGGAGCACAACAGAGTTATGCTAGAAACGGTGATGAATGGCTAAAGAAAGAACTTGTTAGATTGCTGTCTGTCCGCTCAAATCAAGAAAGCGGAAGCAGAAAGGCAATGATATTAAATGAAGCTATTTCTGTCGCAGGAAACTTAACTAGGCTCAGGACCCATTGAAGTGAGGCGTGCGATCTGATTCAGGCTCCTGAGGAGTCTGGATATGAGCGACCTGTATTGGCTGACGGACGAGCAGATGGCTCGGCTGGAGCCCTTCTTCCCCAAGAGCCACGGCAAGCCGCGCGTTGACGACCGCCGGGTATTGAGCGGGATCATCTTCGTCAACCGCAACGGCCTGCGCTGGCGGGATGCGCCGTCGGCCTATGGGCCGCACAAGACGCTCTACAATCGCTGGAAGCGGTGGAGCGAGGCGGGCGTCTTCGTCCGGATGATGGAGGGCCTGTCCGGCGCCCAGACCGAACGTCGGACTGTCATGATCGACGCGACCTATCTGAAGGCGCACCGCACGGCTTCGAGCCTCGCGGTAAAAAAGGGGGCCTCGGGCGGCTGATCGGACGCACGAAAGGCGGCATGAACACCAAGCTTCACGCCGTGACAGACGTCAACGGAAGGCCCATCAGCCTCTTCATGACAGCGGGTCAGGTCAGCGACTACATCGGCGCTGCCGCTCTCGTGGACAGTCTGCCCCGCGCCCAGTGGCTGCTGGGGGACCGGGGCTACGACGCCGACTGGTTCCGGGACGCCTTGCAGGCCAGGGGGATCACGCCGTGCATCCCTGGCCGCAAATCCCGGACCGAACCCATCCGCTACGACAAGCGACGCTACAAGCGGCGAAACCGGATCGAAATCATGTTTGGCCGCCTGAAAGACTGGCGACGGGTCGCCACTCGCTACGATCGCTGCCCGACCGTCTTCCTGTCCGCCATAGCCCTCGCCGCCACAGTGCTGTTCTGGCTATGAGTCCTGAGCCTAGAGAAGAGTATTCAGCTTTAGTTGTTTGCTTTTTAATTAAGCAAGTTAAAGTTGGCGGTCAAAATCCAAATGATGTTTTCCGAAGGCTAGATGGCTTCTTTTCGCCGTTTGTGGGCGACCTTCCCTCTGACGATCATGCTTATGACTATCTCGAAGCCATGAGGTGTGTGTCGATTAACCTCATAACCGGTGTGGACTTATGGTCTGCTATCACAGAAAATTACAGAATGGACCTAAGTAATGGGTTTTCTGTTGATCGTCTCAACGCCGTCATTTCTGTGAGTGGAGGGGTGAGAAATCTAGGAAATATTCTCACCGGCGTTGGAACGTCTAGTGTGCGCTTCATGGCAGCGAATAGAGACGACTTAGCCGCAAAGCTTGCAGAATTGGGATACCCGGAAGACGCCGTGGCCAAGCTGTTAGAACTCCACGATGGCGGGCTAATGAACGACGAAGAGATCAAGCAATACGTCAGGTCAAAGATGCCGACGCTCGCTAAAGTCGAAGCCGTTTGGTCCACTACAAAGCTGCATCAGTCAATCCATACGGCTCTCGGCAAAGCCTTGGCGCACTCTGCGTTGGTGAGTCGGGCGGCGTTTGACGGTCCATTAGAAATTTGGGTTCGCTAAGCCCCTGCAATCGGCTTGCGACCACGCTGCTAACTGCTGCATTAGCGCCCACCAAACGCTACATGCCGCTTTTCAGAGTGTGTTGATTTCTCGGGATTTCTTGGAGGCGTAGAGTAATCTTTCGTCTCCGCCAGATGCCAGTTTAAGGGGCGCCACAGCCTGCTACACAGGCGCTCCACGCGCGGGGCACGGACCACGACCTCAGTAATTGGTTTTGCTTGGCGCGGAACCCCCTAGGCTTCACACACCCATGACCTGGCGCATCCACGTCGAACCCTTCGCCCGCCCCCTCTTCTTCGCCTGGTCGCGGCTGACGCGCGGCAAGACGCTGGGCGTGCGGGCGGTGGCGGTGGATGCGCGCGGGCGGGTGCTGATGGTGCGGCACACCTATCTCAAGGGCTGGTGGCTGCCGGGCGGCGGGGTGGATCGGGGCGAGACGACGCACGCCGCCGTGGTGCGCGAACTGCGCGAAGAGGCCGGGCTGGTCGCGCGCGGGGCGCCGCGCCTGATCTCGATCCATTCCAACGAGCGGTTCTTTCCCGGCGATCACGTCGTTGTCTTCCGCATCGACGCCTTCGATGTGGGCGAGCGCACCAGCCACGGCGAGATCGCCGAGATCGGCTGGTTCTCGCCCTCCGCGCTGCCCGACGACGTGAACCGGGGCTGTCGCGCGCGTCTGGCCGAAATCTTCGACGGCGCCCCGGTCGATCCCGACTGGTGAAATCCCGCCGCCGTCTCCTCCCTGCTTTGCGGGGAGGTGGCGCGGCGCGTCTTCGCGCCGTGACGGAGGGGTTCTGCACCGCATCACCGGCGCCTGTGGGACGTCAAAGAGCCCCTCCACCACGCTTCGCGCGGTCCCCCTCCCCACACTGTGGGGAGGAGACGTGTGCGTCCGCATCTGACGCAGGCGTGTGCCAGCGTCCGCCCATGACCCAAGCCGCCCCCGCCTATCGCGTCCGTTCGCAGGAAGTCTGGGACCTGGCCCGCGACGACTATCTGGCGGGCGAGCCGGCGCGCGTCGTCTGCCGCCGCTACGATCTGGGCCTCTCGGCCTTTCGCGTTCGCGCCCGCAAGGCGGGCTGGCGGCTACAGGATCAGGACGATCCCGACCTGTACGATCCCGCCGTCGAACTTGAGGACATCAAGGACGTCGACCTGTCCGACATGGCCCAGACGGCGCGGCGTCGCCTGCAACTGTCGCTGATGGACGGCGAGGCGACCGAGGCCCTGCGCTGGCTCAAGATCTTCGAGACCCTGTCGTCCCTGGCGGCTGAAGCGCCCGCCGAAACCCCGCCCGCAGAAACCCGGAATGTGCACAGATTGCACCCTGATTTTTCGCCCGCCGCGTCCGACCTGGGCGATCTGGACGAAGTGCACAGATTGCACCCCGTTTTCGACGACGCCGGGTCCGAACCGGACGAAGTGCACAGATTGCACCCTGTTTCGACGCCGCCCGCCCCTCAACCCCTGAACCGCGCCGAACGCCGCCGCCTTCGCCGCGCCGGCCGCCTCAAGCCGCCCTCCGCATCCGGCGAAAGCCATGCTAGCCAGGGGCCATGAACCCGTCCCTGCTCGCCATCCTCGTCGTCATCCTGGCCGGCGGCGCCACCGCGCTTCAGGCCCCGACCAACGCCAGGCTGGCGACCGCCGTGGCCTCGCCGGTCAACGCCGCCTTCATCTCCTTTGCGGTCGGGACCACGGTGCTGGGGATATTGGCGGCGATCCTGCACACCCGGCCGGACATGGCCGCGACGCGGGCCCTGCCGTGGTACGCCTGGCTGGGCGGGGCCTACGGCGCCTGTTTCGTGGTCGCCGCCGCCTGGGGCGTGCCGCGCCTGGGCGTGGCCATGACCATCACCCTGATGGTCGGGGGCCAGCTGCTGCTCAGCCTGGCGCTGGATCATTTCGGGGCGCTGGGCGTGCCGCGCCAGCCGCTGAACATCGGCCGCATCGCCGGGGTGGGGCTTGTTCTGGCCGGCGTCCTTCTGGTCCGGCGCTCTTGACCCTATATCGGGCGCGATGACCGAGGAGACGCCTGATTCCCAACTGAAAGCCGCCGCCCTGATCGCCGACGAGGCGCGCCGGGCGCCGGACAAGCCGGGCGTCTATCGCATGTATGGCGAGGACGGGTCGTGCCTGTACGTCGGCAAGGCCAAGTCGTTGAAGAAGCGCATCATCCAGTATGCGCAAGGGCGTTTTCACACCCAGCGCATCGGCCTGATGGTGTCGCAGACCCGGTCGATGGAGTTGGTGGTCACCGCCACCGAGACCGAAGCCCTGCTGCTGGAATCCAACTTCATCAAGAAGCTGAAGCCCCGCTTCAACGTGGTGCTGCGCGACGACAAGTCTTTCGCCGAACTGATGATCCGCCGCGACCACCGCGCGCCCCAGGTCAGGAAGCATCGCGGCGCCCACACGACGCCCGGCGACTATTTCGGCCCCTTCGCCTCGACCTGGGCGGTGAACCGCACGCTGAACACCCTGCAGAAGGCCTTCCTGCTGCGGTCCTGTTCCGACAGCGTCTATGAGACCCGCACCCGCCCCTGCATGCTGCACCAGATCAAGCGTTGCTCGGCGCCCTGCACCGGCCTGATCAGCCTTGAGGACTACGGCGAACTGGTCACCGAGGCCGAACAGTTCCTGCGCGGCAAGTCGCGCGCCGTCATCGGCCGCCTGTCCAGGGAGATGCAGGCGGCGTCCGACGAGATGGACTTCGAACAGGCCGCCCGCGTGCGCGACCGCATCCGCGCCCTGTCGGCCATTGCGATGGAGAACTCCGTCAGCGCCGATAGCGTGGCCGAAGGCGACGTCTTCGCCCTGCATTCCGACGGGGGCCAGGCCTGCGTCCAGGTCTTCTTCTATCGCGCCGGCCAGAACTGGGGCGGCCGCGCCTATTTCCCGCGCGTGGACAAGACCGACACCGATCCCGAGATCCTGGCCGCCTTCCTGGGCCAGTTCTACGAGGACAAGCCGATCCCGCGCCTGATCCTGTCCAACGTGCGCCCGCACGAGCTGGAACTGCTGGAAGAGGCCTTCTCGATGAAGGCGGATCGCAAGGTCGAGATCGTCCGCCCGATGCGCGGCGAGAAGCTGGCCTTGGTCGACCACGCCCTGACGAATGCGCGAGAGGCCCTGGGCCGCCGCCTGGCCGAAAGCTCGGCGCAGGGCAAGATCCTGGACGAGGTGTGCGAGGCCTTCGGGCTGGAGAGCCGGCCCGAGCGGATCGAGATCTACGACAACGCCCATATTCAAGGGACGAACGCGGTGGGCGGCATGGTTGTCGCCGGCCCCGAAGGCTTCCAGAAATCCCAGTATCGCAAGTTCAACATCCGGGGCGAGGATCTGACGCCCGGCGACGACTACGGCATGATGCGCGAGGTGATGCGCCGCCGCTTCTCGCGCCTGGTCAAGGACGAGGAAGAGGGCGAAGACGTCGTCCGCCCCGATCTGCTGCTGATCGACGGCGGCGCGGGACAGTTGGCCGAGGTGCTGGCGGTCATGGCCGATCTGGGCGGGCTGGACGACATCACCGTCGTCGGCGTGGCCAAGGGGCCCGATCGCGACGCGGGCATGGAGAAGTTCTTCATGCCCGGCAAGGCGCCCTTCATGCTGCCGCTGAAGTCGCCGGCCCTCTACTACCTGCAGCGGCTACGCGACGAGGCCCACCGTTTCGCCAACGGCGCCCACGCCAAGCGCCGCTCGATGGACATCAAGAAGAATCCGCTGGACGAGATCGAAGGCGTCGGCCCCGGCCGCAAGAAGGCTCTGCTGCACGCCTTCGGCTCGGCCAAGGGCGTCAGCCGCGCCTCACTGGCCGATTTGGTCAAGGTCGACGGCATCAACCAACCCCTCGCCGAACGCATCCACGCCTTTTTCAGGAGGGCCTGAACCGTGTCACCACTCCAGCAGCATCAGGCCGGGAATGTCGCGAAAATCTTCGCCGTTGCGGGTGACCAACGTCGCGCCAGCGGTGATCGCCTGCGCCGCGATCATGCGATCAAGCACCTTTCGCCGCGAGAAGCCGCAGGTTTCGACGATTTTGCGATAGGCCTGCGCCTCGGCCGCGCCGAAGGGCAACACCGGCACGGCATCCAGCAGGGCGTCCAGTCTCGCTCGTCGTTCGTCGGCGCTGGCGTCCATTCGGCCGAGATCGGCCTCCAGCTCCACCCTGCTGACGATGGAGAGCAGAAGCGGCGGGCTCAAAGCGTCTACGCGCTCATCGATCACCGCATCGCCATCGCGCAAGTGGATGGCGACATTCGTGTCCAGCAGATAGGCCACGCGTCAGAGACCCGGGCGCTCGGGAATTTCCACCTCATGGCGCACGCCGATGCTGTCGGGCTTAGGCAGGCAGCGCAGCTTGGCCAGCATCTCTTTGACGGACTTCTGCTTGGGGGAGATGGTGACGACATCCCCCTTGCGCTCGATCTCTACCTCGACCCCCGGTCCGAACGAGATTTCCTTGGGCAGGCGCACGGCGTCGCTGTTGCCGCTTCGGAATGTTCGACTGGTGACGGGCATGACGGCCTCCTTCGTATAGACACGTATACACCATTTATCACCGCCCTTCAAAACGCTACAGGCGCAGTATGAGCGACATCGAAGACGAACTGACCGCCGGCTATCGCCGCTTCCGCGCTGAGCACTGGCCGACGGCCCGCGCCGAGTACGAAACCCTGGCGACCAAGGGCCAGAAGCCGCACACCCTGATCGTGGCCTGTTCCGACAGCCGCGCCGATCCGGCCCTGATCTTCGACGCCAAGCCGGGCGAACTGTTCGTCGTGCGCAACGTCGCCAACCTGGTCCCGCCCTATGAGCCGGACGGCAAGCTGCACGGCGTGTCGGCGGCGCTGGAGTTCGGGGTCAAGGTGCTGGGCGTCAAGCGGATCGTGGTCATGGGCCACGCCCACTGCGGCGGGGTCAACGCCATGATCAACGGCGCCCCTGAAATCGTCGCTGACTTCGTCGCCCCTTGGATCGCCCAAGGCGCGCCCGTCGTCCAGCACGTCGCCGAGACCGTCGCCCCCGACCAACTGGAGCGCGCGGCCGAAGAAGCCATCGTGCGGCTGTCGATCCGGAACCTGCGCACCTTCCCCTGGATCGCCGAGCGCGAAGCCAAGGGCGAACTTCAGCTCAGCGGCCTGCACTTCGGCATCGCCGAAGGCGCGCTGACGGCACTGACCGACAAGCCCCGGTTCGAACCGTTGGATTGAGCGGCGAACCGTGCCACACCCGGCGCGTTGCAACGGACATGACGATGACCTCCGCCCACCGCGCCAACCCCATCCCCAACATCCTGACCGGACTGCGTCTGGCGGCCGGGGTGGTGATGTTCGCCATGATGGCCGGGGCCGCGCCGGGCGCGCTAGAGGCCTGGCTGTCGCCGGAAACGCAGGGTCGATTCAGCGTTTGGGCCTTCTGGATCTTCGTCATCGCGGCCTCGACCGATTGGGTCGACGGCTACCTCGCCCGCCGCTGGAACGCGACCACGCGCTGGGGCGCCATTCTGGATCCCATCGCCGACAAGGTGTTGGTGACCGGCGCCATCCTGGGCGTCCTGGCCTCGGGATCCCTGCCCGGCATCGCCCTGCCCTGCGGCCTGATCCTGTTCCGCGAATTCGCCGTCTCCGCCCTGCGCGAGACGATGGCCGGCCGCATCGAACTGCCGGTCACCCTGGCCGCCAAGTGGAAGACCACGGTGCAGATGGTGGCGCTCGCCGCGCTTCAGCTGACCCTGCTGTGGGGCGCCCTTGGCCTGCAGAACGATGACGGATCGCCGCTGGCCTGGCAGCCGGCGTTCGAATCCTTCGCCATCTTCCTGATCTGGTTCGCCGCCATCATCACCCTGTGGACCGGCTGGCAGTATTTCAGCGAAGCCCGTCGCCAGATGCGCGACCTTTAGGGTCGCAGCGTCAGCCCGGCCGGCGTGGCGGAAAAGGCGGACAGCCGGCCCAGATAGCTCATGCCCAGCAGGGAGTATTCCAGCCCCTGCTCGACCACCAGGGCCTCGACCCGGTCCACCCGCGCGCCCGCGACCGAGATCGTCTTCAGCTGAACCGGCGCGGCGCGCA
The DNA here is from genome assembly GCF_026105875.1 of Brevundimonas sp. BT-123. GTDB lineage: Bacteria > Pseudomonadota > Alphaproteobacteria > Caulobacterales > Caulobacteraceae > Brevundimonas. Next base: position 26,001 of record NZ_JAOYTN010000022.1, read on the forward strand.
CGACACCCGATGCGGTCTGGACCTTGCCGGTGAAGGCTTCGGGCTCGGGATCGACGCCCAGCCGCAGGGCGTCGGCGCGCGTCAGGGCGACCACGCTGGCGCCGGTGTCCACCAGCACCCGCACCGCCTTGCCGTCGATATTGGCCTCGGCCCAGTAGTGGCCGTCCGCGCCCTTCACCACCTGGGCGTCGGTCCCGGAGGCGCCGATCGCCGCCTCGACCACCGGCGTCGCCGCCTGGGCCATGCCGTCGCCTTCCAGATGGCGGATCGTCAGCGCCGTGCCGAACGACGCCATGAGAGCGAAGCCGAGGACGACGACAGACTGGGTATCGATGCGAACCATGCCTCTGTCTTAGAGGTGCGGCGTTTGGATGGAGTGAAACGACGTGGCTGACGAAAGCTTAAGCCGCGAACCGCGCTGACGTGACCCCCTGAAACTCCTCCAGGAATAGCTAGAGTCCGCCCAACGAAGGACGGACAGAATGAAGCGATCAAGGTTCACGGAAGAGCAAATCATCGGGATCTTGCGGGAGCAG
>NZ_JAOYTN010000023.1 GCF_026105875.1 Brevundimonas sp. BT-123
GGTCCGCTGCGCTGGTTGGGGGCTGCGCTGACCGGCCTCTTGCCAACCCCGACAACCCCAGCTCAGATCACCAAAGGACTCTCGTTATGGCTGGATGAGAAATGGGGGTCACGTCAGGGTCACGTCAAGCAGCTTACCGCCTTGATCGGCGACGAGGACATCGCGTCGCTGCACTACACCCGCCTCAAGACGCTGGCCTCCCAGCTTGAGACGCACGGTCGCAAGGCGTCAGCGCCCTCGACCGTCAAGCGCAAGCTGGACACCCTGTCCAACGCTCTGACCATCGCCACGCGGCTGACCAATCCTGACGGATCGCCAGTCCTGATCGCAAAGCCGACCTTCCCGACGTTCGAGATCGATAACATCCAAGAGCGAACAATCACCGACGCCGAACTGGCGGATATGTTTGAGGTCATCGCCGCTCGTCGCGAGGCCGAACCGCACCGCGACTGGACCCGCTTCGACGCCTTCATGCGATTCATGTTGGCGACCGCCTGTCGCCGGGGCGAGGCGCTACGGGTCTGGCCCGGTCACATCGAGCAGCGTGACGCCCGGCACTTCGTGATCTTCGAACGCTACACCACCAAGAGTAAGAAGCCTCGGATCGTGCCGCTGACGGCCGAAGTCGTGGCGATGCTCCCTGCGCTGCGGCTACGGGCTGGCAACGGCCCGCTGTTTCCGTTCACGGCCTCGACTCTCTGGGGAATGTGGAAGGCGGTCAGGCAGGACATGGCTGCGCGGGGCCACGATTTCTCGTTGGTCCGCTACCACACGACCCGCCACACCACCCTGACCAAGGCCATGAAGCGGTTCCCGCTGGCGATGGTGTCGAAGCTGGCCGGTCACGCCAGCATCCAGATCACGGCCGACCGCTACGGCCACCTGTCGGCCGATGACCTCGTGGATATGGTGGACGAGATCGCGGCTTAAGCCGCCCTACCCTATCCTCGTCAAACCCCGCGCCTCATGTGAGACAAGTGTAGGTTTGACTTCCTTTCGACTGTTGAACAGGGAAGTGAAACATAAGACGGCTCAACGCCTTGCGCCAATGGGCTTCGCGCTTTCGTGAACTCGTGCCGATTTACTGCGTCGGCGACGCCCCGCCGGACAGGCCCTGCATGATCATGCGATTGATATCGATCAGATCCTGAAAGCTCTCTTCGCCCCGCATGATCGCCGAGGAATGGCGGTTGATGAACAGGCTCAGGGAAATGATTTGCGCGCGCATCGGAGCGCCCAGGGCGTTGCCGGGGTCGCTGCACTCGCCAGCCAGCGTCGACCAGAGGCGCCGGTTCCAGTCCAGCGCGTCGATACGGGTGGCGATGTCGGATTCGTCGACGGTCGAGGCGTGAACCAGAGCGCGCGTGACCTGACCGAACAGACGGTATTCCAGGTCGCGCGGGCTCTCAGCCCTCGCTGTCGCCGCTGTGTAGGCCTGAAGCGACATTCAGCACTCTCTCTTCATACTCGACAATCTTACGCGCCGACATCAGGGCCTTGTAGTATTCGCGCGCCAGCACATGACGCGAGGCCGAGACGCATTCGGCCAGGATGTCCGGGTTCTGCGTCGCGCCCATGAACTCGGTGATCCGCAGAGCGAGTTCGTCGAAGAACTTCGACGCCGAACTCTCGTCCAGATACATCATCATGATCGGGAAATAGATGCGACGTGCGGGCGTGGTGACGTCCTCGGCCTGCATGATGTCCTTCTCGCGCAGGACGCTGGCGCGGTTCTGAAGGATCAACACGCCTCGACGATCGCCGTTCTGGACCACGGCGCCATTCAGAACGAACTTCTCGCCGGGTTTCAGCGACAGCTTCAAGGCCATTGAGGACCGTACTCCAGTCGTGGTCGAGCCGGTCGCGCACGACAGCTCCGAGTGAACGGACCATACCCCGGCATCAGTTAACCATCCCTTGTAAGATCGATCTGCTGGAACGCGTATCGTCGCCGTTGCGTTGGCATGTCGAAGAGGAGACGACCATGCCGGACAACGACTATCAGGACGATCAGGAACAGTCTGAGACGTTCGACGAAACCCATTTGGACGACGAGGGCGACGGCGAGTTTCTGTTGGATGAAGCCGACCAGGTGCTCGATGTGACCCAGGCCGATGGCGACGCCGACGAAGAAGATTTCGACGAGGACGCCGAGATCGATCTCGATGACCAGTTGGCCCTCGACGGCATCGAACGCGAAGCCGACGCCCTGTTGGGCGTCGATGGCGAAAACCGCGATCAGATCGACGCCGAAGGCGGGCCTGCGTCAGCGCCGGATGAAGTCGAGCTCGTCTATTCCGGGCTGATGGAAAACGAACGCGGCGCACAGGCCAGCGCCGCCCATTGGGAGGCCAAACGTCTCTCGGACGACGACATTACGGACTTGGGATACGACCCGGACGGCGATCAAGACGCTCCGGCGCAATAAGGAGAGAAAATGATATGACCGACGACAAAGCCCGTCACGACGCGTCGCCCGACGCCCCGCACGCCAAGCGCACGACGGCGCAGGACGGCGTGCCGGACCAACTCGACAAGATCGACAAGTCGGATAGCCGCCAGGAGGCCCTGGTGGATGAAGGCTTGGAAGAGACCTTCCCCGCCAGCGATCCGGTCTCGGCCAAGCGCATCACCTGATCGCTGTTCACGACGCAAGTGATCCGCTAACCCACTCCGTGGAAACACGGAGTGGGTATTTCTATGAGCCGTTTCGAAGGCACGGACCGTTACATCGCCACGAGCGACCTCAAGGTCGCGGTGAACGCCGCGGTCGCACTGGAGCGTCCCCTGCTGATCAAGGGCGAGCCCGGCACAGGCAAGACGGTCCTGGCCTATGAGATCGCCAAGGCTTTCGACGCGCCGCTAATCACCTGGCACGTCAAATCCACGACCAAGGCCCATAACGGTCTTTATGAATATGACGCCGTCAGCCGGCTGCGCGACAGCCAGTTGGGCGAGGAACGCGTCCATGACGTCCGCAACTATCTGAAAAAAGGCAAGTTGTGGGAGGCCTTTACCGCCCCTGCACGCCCCGTCCTGCTGATCGACGAGATCGACAAGGCCGACATCGAGTTCCCGAACGATTTGCTGCAGGAACTCGACCGGATGGAGTTCTACGTCCAGGAAACGGACGAGACGATCCGCGCCGAGGTGCGCCCTATCGTCATCATCACCTCCAACAATGAAAAAGAGCTGCCCGACGCCTTCCTGCGCCGCTGCTTCTTCCACTTCATTCGCTTCCCCGACGCCGAGACCCTGTCGGCGATCGTCGATGTGCACTTCCCCGGCATCAAACCGCGCCTGGTTTCCGAGGCCTTGAAGACCTTCTACGAAATCCGCGACACGCCGGGCCTGAAGAAGAAGCCGTCCACCTCGGAGCTTCTGGATTGGCTGAAGCTGCTGCTGGTTGAGGATATCGACGCCGAGACGCTGCGTGAGAAGACCCCGAACAAGCTGATCCCGCCGCTGCATGGCGCGCTGCTGAAGAACGAGCAGGACGTGCATCTGTTCGAACGCCTGGCCTTCCTGAATCGCCGCGAAGGCTCGCGCCCCGGCGGCTGACCCTGTGATTACCGCGATTTCACTGGATCACGCGGCCGCAGCGGGCAGAATGGAGGCCAAGAGAGGTTCGACCATGCGTCATATCCTGCTTTATCTAGCCCTCAGCGCCAGCCTGGCCGCCTGTGACGGCGACAGCTCGGTCCGCATCACCACCACCTCATCCAGCGATGATCAGGGCGCGGGCGTATTGAAGGTGATCGACGCGCTGCAATGCCCCGACAATCTTGGCGTCCTGACGCGAAAAGGTCTGGCTGCGGCGGGCGGCGCGAACTGCGTCTATGGCGGCCCAAAGGGCGCCGACGTCGTGCTGCATCTGGTCACGCTGGACGGCCGATCGGTGGATGATGTGCTGCGCGACTTCGAGGCGTGCGCCGGCGCCGATCTGCCTCACACGGTCGCGCGCCTGGCCCCTGGCGCAGGCGATGCGCCGCGGCCTCCGCCGTCGGTCGAGGCAGGCGGCACGACGTCCGTCCAGGCGCCTGGGGTCGACATCAAGACGCGCGGCGAGGACGCCTCGGTCCGCCTGCCGGGCCTGAAGATCGAGACCCAGGGCGATAACGCCAGCGTCCGCATCGGCGGCATCAACATCCAGTCCAAGGATGGACAAAACGTCCGCACCGAAACCTCGACGGTCAGCGTGGACGCCAACGACAACTCCACGCGCGTGCGCACCCGCGCGCCGGGCGCGGCGACGCGCATGACCTACATCCTGGCTGATGATCAGCCCGGCGATGCGGGCTGGCGCCAGGTCGGCTTTGAGGCGCGCGGCCCCAGCGGCGGCCCGATCGTCATCGCCGTGGTCAGGTCCAAGGATCGCCGAAACGACGGCATTTTCGACGACGCTAAGGAACTGGTCACGCTGAACGTCGGACGCTGACGCGGCGATTTCCTGCGCCGTCTGGTCCCTCCCGCTTGATCCCGGCGTATCTTTGCGTCACCTGACCAGCCGACAAGCGATCAGGACACGCGATTTGGCCGAGCGCCCCACCAAGAAGAACGCCCCCCGCGCCTGGCAGCGCATGCTGTCCGGTCGTCGCCTGGATTTGCTGGACCCGTCGCCGTTCGACATCGAGATTGAGGACATCGCCCACGGCCTGGCGCGCGTCGCCCGCTGGAACGGTCAGACCATCGGCGAGCACGCCTTTTCGGTCGCCCAGCACTCCTGCGTGGTTGAAGAGATCGCCGCCCACATCAAGCCCGGCCTGGATCCGAAATGGCGTCTGGCCGCCTTGCTGCATGACGCGTCGGAATATGTCATCGGCGACATGATCTCGCCGTTCAAGGCGGCGCTTGGGGCCGGTTACAAGGACTTCGAGGCCAAGCTGGAAGCCGCGATCCACCTGCGCTACGGCCTGCCGCCCAAGACGCCGCAAACGATCAAAACGCTGATCAAGAAGGCCGACAAGGCCTGCGCCTTTTTCGAGGCGACGCAGTTGGCAGGTTTCACCGAAAAGGAATCGCTGGGCTTCTTCGGCAGTCCGCCGGAGGGCTACAGCCTGACGATCGAGCCCCAACCCGCGCCGGTCGCCCAGGCCCGCTATCTGGAACGCTATCGCGTCCTGGCGGGCGCCGTCGGCCTGATCCCCGCCGACGACGCCTGGCACACGGAATAAAACAATGACCCAAGGGGCGGAGGACGGCGTTCGCATCGGTCTGTCGGCGGTCGTGATGACCTTGAAAGACCGGCAGGCCGTCGTCCTGACGACCCCGACGGAGGACGGTTCGCGCGCCCTGCCCTTCGGGCCGTTCGATCCGGTGCGCGATCGAACCTTCGAGCGCGCCCTGCGGGACTTCGTGACCGCCCAAACCGGGTTCCGGCTCGGCTTTGTCGAACAGCTCTACACCTTCGGCGACGCCGGCCGCGGCTCGCCACGCGCCACCCCCGGTCCTGGCCGTCAAAGAGAGGTCTCTGTCGGCTATCTGGCCCTGACGCCTGACGCGGCGGAAGGCCAGACCCACGACGCCCGCTGGGACGCTGTGTTCGAATTCTTTCCCTGGGAAGACCGGCGCGGCGGTCACGACGCGCGAATCACAGAAGGCTTGTTCGCCTGGGCCGATGGCGACGAGCACCGCCTGGCCCGCGCCCGCGCCCTGTTCGCCCTGACGGCCGATCACCGCTGGAACGAGGAGCGGGTCCTAGAACGCTATGAACTGCTCTATGAAGCGGGTCTGGTCGCCGAGGCGTGGCGCGACGCCGACCTGTCACCCACGCAGCCCATGCCGGGACGCATCATGTCCTCCGATCACCGGCGCATCCTGGCGACGGCGCTTGGCCGTCTGCGCAGCAAGCTGAAATACCGCCCGGTCCTGTTCGATCTGACTCCCGGCGTCTTCACCCTGTCTGAACTCCAGGCGGGCGCCGAGGCCGTGTCGGGCCTGAGCCTGCACAAGCAGAATTTCCGACGTGGCGTAGAGCGGACTGGCCTGGTCGAACCCACCGGACAGCTGTCTTCCACCACGGGCGGCCGGCCCGCCGAACTGTTTCGATTCAAGGGCGTGGACGCCCAGACCGGCGCCGCGCCGGGCCTGTCTTTGCCCGCTCAAAGATAGCGTCGGATTTCTTTCACAGACGGGTTGCGAAGCGCTGCGGCTCCGACTAGAGAAGCCCCTCGCTCGACCAAGCGATATCGGCGCCGCGGAGAGGTGGCAGAGTGGTCGAATGTACCGCACTCGAAATGCGGCGTGCCTGGAAGGGTACCGTGGGTTCGAATCCCACCCTCTCCGCCATTCCGCCGGGAATAGCCTAAACTGCGAATGCTTAGGTGCCCGGCTACGGCCGGACGCGCTTTTCCGGTCCACATCATGGTCCACACCGGTGACGGTGCGGATGGTCCCGACAGTCGATGGGAACATGCCCCTTGCCGGGGCTTTTAGGTTCGCCGCCACGCGCGGAGCACGTCATTCTATCTCTTTTGCCGTGGCCGCATTGATTACCTACGCATGCGGGCGCCGCTTCGTCATCAGGATCGAGTTTGTTGGCGCTACCGAAGTGAGATGGTCTCTACAGGTCTGTCATCCACGCGCACACAGATGGAGCGGTTCGCCGTGGTCGTCCTGCTGCCGGTGTTCTTCACCCGCTCGAGGCTGAACACTCAGTTGACCATGATAAACAGCGTCAGCCTGCTCGGGTGACGGTGGCGATCCGGTTCGCGCCAGCCGCGTCCAAGGGCGTCGCCTGCTGGGCGAGGCGCGCCTCACGGGTCAGGACGACGCCATCGCCATGGGCATCGGCGCCCTGATGAATGCGCGCGGTCCGATGGAGTTAATCATGATCAGCATCGGCCTGCAGCGCGGCATCATTGGACCGGCGCTGTTCTCCATACTGGTGGTGGTAGCCATCGTGACGACCTTGATGGCCTCGCCCCTGTTCGAGTTGGTTTACGGCAAAAAGGCGCGCGGACGTGACGAGCTAGGCTCGCTCGCCGACGCCCAGGTCGATCTCTCACCCGCCAAACGCGCGGCTGTCTATTCAGCCAGGGTCGAACGTCGGACGGTGAAGTCGAACGGGATGGTCACGCCGGCGGGCAGATCCGCATCCCCCGCCTTGGCCCGGATCAACAGGCGCGCGGCCTCCGCCGCCATCGCGGCGACCGGTTGAACCACGGCGGTGAGGGGCGGATTACTGAAGCGTACGATGGGGGTGTCGTCGAAGCTGACGATGGCCAGACCGTCGGGCACCTGAATGCCACGGCCGTGCGCGACCCGTAGCGCCGCCAGCGCCATCTGATCGTTCGAGGCCACCACCGCCGTCGGCGGGGTCTTCAGCGCGAAGAAGGTCTCCATGGCCCGCACGCCGGACTCAAACGAGAAATCTCCTCGCCCGACAAGGTCGTCATCTAGCGGCAGTCCCCGGTTCGAAAGCGCCCGGCGATAGCCGTCCAGCCGCGCCCCACTCAGCACATATTCATCGCTGCCCGTGATGAAGCCGACGCGTTCATGTCCCAGATCCAGCAGGTGGGTCGTGGCCACCTCGGCGGCGGCGCGGTCGTCCATGACGATGGCGAACCCAGGCCCAGCCGCGACCGAGCCGATCCGCGCGAACGGCAGGCCCATCTGCACCAGCAACTGGGTGATCAAGGGATTGTCCGAGTGCGGCGGCGTAAGGATCACCCCGTCGGGGTGGAGGGCCGAGATCGCCGCCTGCACCTCCCGCTCGACCTGGGACGAATGGGTGTCGACCAACTCGAAGATCATGCGGTAGCCGAACTCGGCGGACTTCAGCATGCCGCCCAGCAGCATCTGGTCGACCCAGTCCGTGCCCTCGCCGGACTTCCACCCCTCGATGGTGCGGTCGCGATCGTTCAGGGCTAGCAGCAGATAGGATCGCGACCCGCCCATGCGCTGGGCCGCCAGACTGGGCACATAGCCCAGCTTCTCGACCGCCGCATTGACACGCTCGCGCACCTCGGGGCGAACGTTCGGCCCGTTGTTGATGACCCGCGAAACGGTCTGAAGTGAAACGCCGGCCTCGGCCGCCACGTGTTTGATGGTTACGGAGCCGCGCACACGCTCATCCGCCGCTGTGAGTACGATCTGCTCATAATGCTAGGCTAGCCTATCCCTTCGCTGCAGTCGCGTAACGATCAGGCCGCCTTCTCGGGCAATTTGGCCGCGCAGTGCTGGCTGATGAACTGGGCATGGAGCGGCAGGTCGCCGACGACCCGTCGCAGCAGTTCGGCCGCATGGTCCAGTTGCTGCGGGACGCCATCGAACGGGATGCGATCCACCAGCGGGTGATAGCCGCGCGGATGCACCCCCATCCCCTCCATCACCGACTGCCAGCTGACCGCGCGGAACAGCTCGTCCAGCCCCTCGGCCAGACTGCCATTGACGCGGAACAGGTCTATCTTGCGCTTCAGGCCCGGTGGCAGCTCCATGTCCCGGCACTCGCGCCAGAAGGCCGTGTCATCCCGCTCGGTCGTGCAGTAGTGCAGGACGATGAAGTCGCGGATCTCCTCGTAGTCCGTCCGCATGCGTCGATTATACTCCTCAGCTAGCGCCGGATCGCAGTCGCGGTCGGGAAGCAGGCGGAAGAAGAAGTCCATGCCGCGGTAGATCAGGTGGATGGCCGTCGATTCTAGCGGCTCGATGAATCCGCCGGCCAGCCCGAGGGCCAAGACGTTCTTGTCCCATAGCTGCTCGCGCATCCCGGTCTTGAACGGCACCACCATAGGCTTGACCACGGGCGCGCCCTCGACCTGACTCATCAGGGTCGCGGTCGCCTCGTCGTCGCTCAGATATTTGCTGCAGAAGACATAGCCGTTACCGGTCCGGTGCTGCAGCGGGATGCGCCAGCGCCAGCCGAAGTCTTGGGCCTGGGCCATCGTATAGGGTGTGGGCGCGCCGACATTCTCGGTCTGGACGGCGATGGCGCGGTCGCACAGCAACCAACGGGACCAATCCTCGTAGCCGACACCCAGAGCCTTGCCGATCAACAGGGCGCGGAAGCCCGAGCAATCGATGAAGAAGTCCGCCTCCACCGTCCGGCCGTCCTTCAGGATCAGCTTCTCGACGAAGCCGTCGGCCCGAACCGCGACATCATCGACTATGCCCTCGCTCCGCGTCACGCCTCGCGCCTCGGCATAGCTGCGCAGGAAGCGCGCGACCCGTTTCGCATCCACATGCAAGGCGTAGCTGGCCCCGCCGATGGGCGTCCGTGCCGCCTTGAACGGCAGGGTGAATTTGCCGTTCTTGGCCATCACAGCTGCGGGTGCGAAATCCTGCAGCGCGCCGGCATATCCGTGTGCCTTGGCCACAGCTGGTAGAAGTCGGCCAGATCGACCGGCGCCCCGATGGTCCCGAACGGGTGGAAATATCGCTCGCCCTTCCGTTTCCAGTCCTGGAACTCGATGCCCAGTTTGAAGCTGGCCTGAACCTCGCGTACGAAGACCTGTTCGTCGATCCCCAGCTTGGCCAGCAGTTGCAGGAAGGGCGGGACGGTGGATTCCCCGGCGCCGATTGTGCCGATGTCATCGGACTCGACCAGTTCGATCTGGCCCATCGCCCCCTTGAAATGCTCGGCCATCAGTGCGGCGGCCATCCAGCCGGCGGTGCCGCCGCCTACGATGCAGATTTTGCGGATCGAACGATTGGGATCGGTTTCCATCAGGCGGCTTTCGGCGAGGCGAACTGAGACAGGAAGGCCCCATGGCTGGAGGTGCGCGCGACGGCGTCGGCGATTGCGGCGCGCATCTGTTGCAGGCTGACGTCGAGGTCGCGCGCGGGTATGCCCTCCACCGCCGGGTCGATCCGGTCCGGCATCCAGTCGAAACCGTCATAGATGGCCAGCCAGCTGGCTGGATGGAACATCTCCCAGCGATAGCGGACGAACTGTCCCCTCGCCTTCCAGAGCTCGACCTTCTTGCGCAAGGTGTCGGGGATATCCGCCTCGCGCCGCTCCCGCCAGAAGGGTTCGTCACGGCCGTTCAGCCAGTAGTGCAGGATGATGAAGTCGCGCGTCCGTTCCATCTCGCGCGCGGACTGGTCGTTGAACTCGTCGATCACGGCGGGGGCGAAGGTCTTATCGGGGAACAGGCTCTTCAGCCGTTCGATCCCGTTCTCGATCAGGGCGATGCTGGTGCTCTCCAGCGGCTCGAGGAAGCCGGCCGACAGGCCCAGGGCAACGCAGTTCTTGACCCAGGCGCGATCGCGGCGACCGGGGCGGAAACCGATGCGGCGCGGCTCAGTGATCGGCTTGCCCATCAGGTTCGGCATCAGGGCGTCCAGCGCCTGCTGGTCCGTCATGTGGCGGCTGGAAAAAACCATTCCGTTGCCCGCGCGGTGTCTGAGCGGAATACCCCACTGCCACCCGGCCGCATGGGCGGTGACGCGGGTATAGGGCACGGGCTCCGTCCCCGGCGCATTCTGGCTCTGCACGGCGAAGGCGGCGTCGCAGTCGAGCCACTTCCCCCAGTCCTCATAGGTCGACCCGAGGGCCTCGCCGATCAGCAAGGCGCGGAAGCCGGAGCAATCGACGAACAGATCGCCCGCAACCTTGCGCCCATCGTCCAGCACCAGCGCTTCGATGAAGCCGTCCGTTTGTCGAAGATCGACGCTGCCGATCTGCGCATCGATCCGGCGCACGCCCGAGGCCTCCGCATAGGCGCGCAGATGTTTGGCGAACAGCGACGCATCGAGATGGAGCGCCCAGTCGAACACCGACAATGACGATGGCGGATTGGGCGACGGCCCGGTGAACTTGCCTGCCTTGGCCAGCGATGCACCCAACGAATACGCAGCAAGAGGCGTCGTGTCGCCCAACCGCCTCTGCTTCATCCAGTAATTATGGAAACCCACCCCGTTCAAGTCCTGACCGTACAGGCCGAAGGGATGGATAAAATCGGATCCCGTCCCGTTCCAACCGACAAAGCGGATGCCTAGTTTGCAGCTGGCCTCGGTCGCGCCCATCACATCGGCGTCGCTCATCCCGAGCTGGGCGTAGAAGCGCCGGATGGTGGGAATGGTGGCTTCTCCGACACCGATTGTGCCGATCTCGGACGACTCGACCACGGTGATCGTCACGGGCGTGTGGCGCAGGTGATGGGCCAGGGCCGCGGCCGCCATCCACCCGGCGGTGCCGCCGCCCGCAATGACGACGTCGCGAATGGCGGTGTCGGATACACTGTCCATGACAGACCCTTGGCTCTTGAACTGGATACTCAAAAAGATTGGCCGGCGACAACACAAGGGCGCCGCCGGCCGAGGCTTCAGGAGATCTAGAACTTGGCGCGTACGCCCACGAACCAGCGGGGTTCGAACTCGTTGCGAGAGTGGAACTGCTCCGCCCCCTTCTCGCATTCGAGGTAGTACTCTTCGATCTCGCCAAAGACATTGGAGCCGTTGGCGTAGATAGTGATGTCGTCCGTCACATCATAGGTGATGTTGACGTCCACATACTGGGCCGTGTCCTGGTAGATCGGAATGGCCCCGAACGTGCTGGCCAGACGCGGCGTGCGGTAGTTCCAGGCGACACGGGTCTGAAGACGTTCCCCCTGGTACCAGAAGGCGGCGTTGATCTGCTGCTCGGAGTTGTCCGGGAACGGCAGGTCGTCGCCGGACAGGTTCTGGGCGTTCTGCGAGCTGTCCGAGAAGGTGTAACTGCCGTCGAAACCGAAGTCGCGCAGGAAGCCGTCCTCAATGAAATCGCTGAATGCCAGCTTTGCCCCGACTTCCACCCCTTGCAGCGAGCCGCCTTCGCCCTGAACCGGACGGTTGACCGGCACGATTCGGCGGATGATGCCGTCGCCGTCCGGGAACTACCCGTCGTTGACCGTGGCGCGCGTGACGAAGCTTTCTATCTCCAGCTTGAACAGGGCGATATTGAACATCGTCGCTCGGCCCATATAGTACTCGAGGCTGAGATCGTAATTGTTCGACCGCCACGGGTTCAGCTCCGGGCTGCCCGCGAAGCTGGCCCCGGTCACCCGGCGCACGCCCACCGGCGAGGCCGTCGGATCGGTCGCGGTAGGCCCTGCGGAGTCGGCCGTCGAGATGGTGACGCCGCCGCCGTAGTTACCAAGATCCAGCGGGATCATGGTCTTGTTGTATGCGGCGCGCAGCTTCAGCCGATCGCTGAAGTCATAGACAAGGTTCACCGACGGCAGATAGTCGGTGTAGCTGCGCGACGAGATCGTATCGCCAACATCCAGGTTGGTGTCGCCGTAGTTGCGAGTGTCGCCGGTCTGGTTCTGACGCACGCGCAGCTCGGTCTCGATGACCTTCAACCCGATGTCGCCCGAAAGATTGCCGATGGCGATGCCGGCGTTCAGGTAGGCGCTGTCCTCATAGAGATCGACGTCATAGCTGTTACCAGGGATAATGACCTCATAGGCGCTGCCGAATACCCTCTGCTGGAAGCCGACGACGTCATCGAAGTCGCGCGGATCGACGACCCAAACACCCGGCATGCCGCGCGTGATCGAGCCGAAGTCGCTGAGGAAGTAGGTGTTATTGTTTGCGTTCAGGCGCGTCGGACGGTTGACCGTATAGCCCTGGAAGATGGTCCGAGGGTTTGTCGCGCTGACTGGCAGGCCAGGGTTGAATGCGGGGTTGGGCACCTGTTCGCCGGCCTGGCACTGGTTCTGGTTCATGACGACATCGATCGCCTTCCACTGAACCGAGCAACCGTTGACGTCCGAGAACAGGTGGAAGCTGGTGATATTCACCTCGCGGTCGGAGTGACGCAGGCCCGCATCGACTCGGGTGATGAAGCCGAGCGCCGGTCCGCCCTCGAACTCATAGCTGCCGTCCATGCGCAGGACGGACAGTTCGGATTCGTTGCGCTGGTTGCCTTCCGACGAGTAGGCGGCGACCGCATAGCTGTCCTGATTGGACATGTAGTCGGTCAGAGGACGTGTCCCCAGGCCGCCGACGATCGGACGATCGAAGCCGCTCCAGACCGTCTGGCCGCCGCCGATGTTCAGGTGCAGTTGCGGGTCATTGCCGATGCCCAATGGGTTCGGGTTGATGTAGCGGCCGCCGGCGGAACCGACGATACTGTTGGAGTATTGCGACGCCGGATATTGGGCGGCGATGGCCGCCGAGTAGAAGGGGCCGCGCGTCCGGTCCAGCGGATCGCGGAACAGGGTAAAGGCGCGATCGGGCGCGTATTGCCAGTTCGACAGGTCGCCCTGGACCTGACCATTCATGCTCAACAGGGACGCCTCGCCCCGCAGCGCGCGCGCCGAGAAGGTGAAGGGACCGCCGCGGTCGTATTTCAGTTCCAGATTGTAGTTGGTCGACTCGTTGTTCTTGGTGCGGTTCACCGTGAACGAGTTCATCCACCAGACGTCGAGGTCGTACTCGGTCACGTCCAGCCACGGGTTGTCGTTGCCGCCACTCACGCCCGTAGTGGTGAAGGCCGTCGGCGTCGTCCAGGTTAAACCGTTCCAGCGGTTGGAGATGTTCAGGCCGGCGGCGCGGTCATGCTCCTCCAGCTTGGTGTAGAAGACCTCGCCGGTCAGTTCGAAGCCGTCATCGATCTGCCAGGTGAAGGCGCCGTTCAGGCCAGTGCGCTTGCGTTCCACTGCGCGGGCGAAGGTGTCGTAACCGTGCGGTGCGATCCAGTTGGCGTCCGAGCCGCCCCAGTCGTTGTTGCCAAAGACCCCGCCGGAAACTCCGGAGTAGTTGTTGCCCAGATTGCTCTCGCTGTAGACGCCCGAGATCATCGCGCCGAAGCGATCCGTCCGCCAGTTAAGCAGGCCGTTGAACAGATAGTCCTGCTCCTGGGTGTCCTCGCCCGAGGCGTATTCCGAGGCCACGGCCGAAGTCAGCCCCTCGCTGAAGTCGAATGGGCGCTGGGTCCGCAAGTCGATAGTGCCCGAGATGCCGGAGATGGCGTTGCGCACATCCATCGACTTGAACACGACGATCGACTTCATCAGCTGGGCGGGCACATCGTTCAGGTTCGGCTGGGCGCTGCCCAGGTTGCCGGGCGCCAGATACTGTTCGCCGTTCAACAGCGTCACGACCTGCGGCAAACCCCGGATGTTGACGGTCGCACCCTCCCCGGCGCTCCGCTGGATCTGGATGCCACTGATGCGTTGCAGAGCGTCGGCCACGGTGACGTCCGGCAGCTTGCCGATGTCTTCCGCCGAAATCGCGTCCACGACAGCCGTCGTCTTGCGCTTGATGTCGATTGACTGTTCCTGCGACGCGCGGATGCCGGTGACGATGATCTCGTCGAGTTGGGTCGCCTCGTCCTGCGGCGCGGTCTGGGCGAAGGCGGGCGACGCCAGCGCCGTACTCGCCATCAGGGCCGTTAGAATGGATCTCTTCTGCAGTCTCATTTTGTCCTCCTCCGTGGGCGCCGCCTCTGAGGGCGGCTTTGTCCAAAGTTTGCGCATTCAAGGCCTCATGGTTCGCGTCGACAGTTCCGCCTCTCCCCCAAGAGCGTTGTCGAGCGCGTCTCGTCCGATCTGGACGCGATAGGTTCCGCCGGCGATCCGCCAGCCGGGCATAGCCGTGTCGTATTCCGCCAAGATGCGAGGCTCTGCTGTGATGACGACATCGCGGCTCTCGCCGGGGCGCAGCGACACCCGCTGCCACCCGGCCAGACGACGGGCCTTCTGGCCCTCTCCGGCGACATACAGTTGCGGCACGTCAGCGCCTTCGCGATCCCCGACATTCGAGACCCGGAAGGTGACGCGCAGGCTGTCGCCACCCTCGACCTTCAGGTCGCTGTACTGGAACCGGGTGTAGGACAGCCCGTGCCCGAACGGGAAAAGCGGGACGTGTCCCTCGCGCTCGTACCAGCGGTAACCGACATCAGAGCCTTCGGGATACTGGACCGGGAAAGGCTCGAAGCCCAAGGCAGCACCCGCCCCGGCGTTCGACGCTGCGTCGGAGGCCTTCATGGCTTCCAGACCTGGAACCTCGGGACGCGGCGCCTGATCGGCGCTGCGTGGGAAGGTGATCGGCAGACGACCCGAGGGATTGACACTACCGAACAGGATGCGGGCTATGGCCTCACCGCCACGCTGGCCCGGATACCAGGCCTGAACCACGGCCGGGACGTCGTCGATCCACGGCATCAGCACGGGGCCGCCGGTCTCCAGCACCACCGTCGTCTTCGGATTGGCGGCTGCCACGGCGGCGATCAGGGCGTCCTGATCGTTGGGCAGAGACAGGGTCTCCACGTCCTGCGCCTCGGTTGTCCACTGCGTCGCGAAGACCACGACGGCGTCGGCGCCCTGAGCAGCACGCGTGGCGGCGGCGACATCATCACCGGCGACGAACTCGACCTCGGCGTCTGGCGCAACCGCCCGGATGGCGTTCAGCGGCGAAGACGCATGATAGGTCACCCGCGCGAAGGAAGCCGCCGCCCCGGACGTTAGCGGAATTTCGATCGGCGCTCCGCCGACTGACCGCACTTGAGACGATCCGCCGCCCGAGAGCACCCCGACATCGGCATGGCCGCCGATCACCACGATGCGTCGCGCTTTGGTGCTTAGCGGCAAGGCGGCGCCCTCGTTTCGCAGCAGGACTACGCCCGCCTCCGCCGCCCGCTGGGCCACCTCGGCGTTGGTCGCATAGTCGATCGTCTGGGCCGTAGCGGGGACTGGCGTATCCATCGCGCCCGTTTCGATCATGCCGATCAGGATGCGCCGGGCCATGTCGTCCAGCCGCGCCTCGGTTACCCGCCCGGCCTCAATGGCATCAGCAAGCGGCTCGCCGAAATAGATCTGACGATCCAGCTCCTGTCCCGACTCCTGATCCAGCCCGCTGTTTGCGGACTTATCGGTCGAATGCACCGCGCCCCAGTCGGACATGACCCAGGCCGAATAGCCCCAGTCGCGCTTCAGCACCTGGTTCAGCAGGAAGTCGCTCTCGCAGGCATAGTCGCCGTTGATCCGGTTGTAGGCGCACATGACCGAACCCGGCCGGCCCCGCTCGATGGCGATCTGAAAGGCCAGAAGGTCGCTTTCACGGAGCGCCGCCTCGTCAAGGCGCGCATCCATGATCATCCGCCCCGTCTCCTGACTGTTGAAGGCGAAATGCTTGATCGTGGAGACGATATTGTTCGACTGGACGCCGCGAATATGCTCGCCCGCCATGACGCCGGCCAGAAGCGGGTCCTCGCCGAGATATTCGAAGTTCCGACCCGCCCAAGGATCGCGGGTCAGGTTCACGCCCCCGGCCAACAGGACGTTGAAGGTCTTGGCCCGCGCCTCGGAGCCGATCATCACCCCGCCTGCGTGGGCGATCTCGGGATCGAAGGTAGCGGCGGTGGCGAGGCTGGACGGCAGGGCGGTGGCGACATCGCCGCGCCGCTGCTCGATTTGATTGGCGACGCCCAGGCTGGCGTCGCTCTCGCGCAGGGCCGGAATGCCCAAACGCGCCACGCCCGACACATAGCCGGCCGAAGGGATCATCTGGTCCAAAGGCGCGCCCGGCGTGCGATCGGCCATCGGCGGGAAGTAGCCGTGCACCAGCTGCAACTTCTCTTCGCGGGTCAGCTGAACAACCAGGGCCGAGGCGCGCGCGAAGGCGTCGGCCGGATTTTCAGAGGTTAGCGAAGCGGCCTGCTCGAAGGCGCAAGCGGACGCAACCGGGGTCTGCGCGGCAAGCAGCGCGACGGCTGCGACCGACAGGTTGCGCCAGGCTCCAAACCGCTTCGACATCCGCATGATCCCTCCATTTCAACGGCAGGAATTTCGTCGAGTGGTGTAAACACGCGTGTCCATCGGCCCGTCGGCGACCGAGCGTTTGCGCTCCGCCGCCGGTTCGCTTCCGACACACAGAACGCACGGGTCCTGTCGCTCGAAAGCGAACGTTTCAGATCGTCGTTCCTGACCCCGCCCCGACCTTGATCGGACTACGAACTCTGGAAACTTCGACACCTGCCGAATGTACGAGTGATTGACTCGATTTCCGTCCCTCGGAGGGTCTGCGCCCTCTCATATCGCTGGTAGAGCATGCTTTGAGAGCGTTCACAATCACAAACTGGCCACAAATGGTTACAGCGCCGCCGGAGCTGCTTTAGCGCGGCAGTTGTAGGGTGTGGTTGGCTAGACGGACTGTTCGCGGATCTGAAACAGCAGGACCAAAGCGACCGCGGCCAACCCCGTCAGGACCAGCAGAAGCATCTGGAAATCCCCCTCCCCCGCCAGAGCGAAGGCCAGAGACGGCGCGATCAGAGCCGGGATAGTGTTCGTCAGATTCAGCACCCCCATGTCCCGCCCCCGATGTTCGGGCGTGATTAGAAGCTGCATCGCATAGGCGCCCTGCAGGGCGAGGAAGAGACCCACCCCCGTGGCGAACAGCACGTAGCCTGTCGCCGCCGGACCCCACTGCGGCAGCAAAGCCATCAGCCCGAGCCCCGCCGTCATCATCACCGCCGTGATCAACAGGAACGGCTTCCTCAAACGCACCGCATCGGACAGCCGCCCCATGGCGATCGACAGGGGCACGAGTAAGATGGTCACCGACCCCGCCAGCCAGGCCACCTGACGTGCGATCTTGGTCGGCGAGACGGCTGCCCCCGACCGCTCGACAGTCTCGAAATAGAAGAGGAGGTAGGCGAACAGTATGCTGCCCGCGATCTGGACCAGCAGTCTCGCGGTCCAAACCCGCGCCAGATTGCGCTTCCTTCCCGCCCCCGCTTGAACCACAGGAACCGACGCCGGCACGATAGGCCCACGCCGTCGGCTGATCAGAAGGAAGGGCAGCATACAGGCCGTGACCAGACCTCCGACGATGGCCAGTTGCGTCCCCTCGCTCCATCCCGCCGAGGCCGTGACAACCATCCCGGACAGGGCACCGAAGGTATAGACCGCCCCCATCAGCCCGCCCGCCAGACCTTTCTGCTGATCCGGGATCTCGTCGGCCGCTGTGGCGCTGAGCGGCGCCAGCATCAGATTGAGCGCCCCTTGGAACAGGACGATGCCGACGATCAATCCAGCTCGCGTCGTCACCCCATCGATCAGGACATAGGAGGCCAGCGTCAGCACGAGCCCCAGCGCCACCCAAGGCCTGCGCCCCCTCTCATGCAAGACAGTTCGGTCACTGACGACGCCGACTACGATGTTGATCACGCTGGCCACCACCGCCCCGATCAGGGTGGCGAGGCTCAGCAGAGCGACCTTGTCGTCCGGCGCAATGGCCTCGACCTTGATCGGCAAAATGAGGGTAAGCAGCGGCACGTAGGCGATGACCCCGCCGCCCCAGGCTAGGGCGTAGAGCATAAGAAACCCCAGCCCACGCGGCCGGACCGGCGACGTCGCATCGGACAGGATCAGGGTTTGACTCCGCGCATGCGCTATACTGTTAGGCACACGCGGCGAATGTCGAGACGTTCCCTATCGGCGGCAGTAGGCAGCATAGGCAGCGATCACCGCATAGCAGACCACCGGCACGATCAGCGCCATCCGAAGCGTGGACATGTCGGCGACATAGCCGGTCAGTGGCGGGATGATCGCCCCGCCGACGATGGCCATGCAGATGATGCCGCTGCCTTCCGCCGCCCGCTTGCCCACATTCACAGAGGCCAAGGTGAAGATGGTCGGGAACATGATGGCGTTGAACAAACCCACGGCGATCAGAGCCAGGCCCGAGATCGTTCCCGAGGTGGAGACCGACAGGCCGATCAGGGCGATGGCCCCCATGGCGACGAACGCCAAGACCTTCCACGGCGCGATGAACCGCATGACGAAGGCGCCGATGAACCGTCCGACCAGAGCTCCGCCCCAGTAGAAGGCCAGCCGCTCGCCCGCATGCTGGGCCGACAGGTTGAGCGTATCTGACTGCATCAGATAGTTGGTCAACAGGCTGGCGACCGCAACCTCAGCACCGACATAGACGAAAATGCCCAAGGCTCCGAAAGCGAAGCGGGGATCCTTCAACAGATTGAAGGCGCGCAGGAAGCCGATGCTCGGCGCCTTCTCCTCGATCAGCCGGTTGCGGTTGAGCCAGACGACCAGAGCGACGACGGCCAGCGCCGCCGCAATGCCGATATAGGCGTGGGTGATGACCGCCGATTCCGCTGCGCGATAGGCGATCAGCGCCTCGCCCGACAGCTCCGCCGCGCTGACCGTCGCCAGCGACCCCAGGATGATCGTCGCTCCCACATAAGGGAAGACGGTCGTGCCCAGCGAGTTGAACGCCTGGGCAAAAGTCAGACGACTCGACGCCGTGTTGGCCGCGCCCAGCATGGAGATCAGGGGGTTGGCCACCACCTGAACTAGGGTCACGCCGGACGCCAAGACAAACAGCGCCCCTAAGAAGGCAACGAACAACCCCGCCCCCGCCGCCGGAACGAACAACAGACACCCCGCCATCATGATCAGCAGACCGACCACGGCGCCGCGCATGTATCCGACCTTCTGCACCAAGGCGGCGGCGGGTAGGGACACCATGAAATAGGCGGCGAAGAAGGCCGTCTGGATCAGCATGGCCTGGAAATAGTTAAGCGCGAATAGCTCCTTCAGCTTGGGCACCAAGACGTCGTTCAGGCTGGTGATGCCGCCGAAGATGAAGAATAGGCCGAAGACGAACCCCTGCAGGTAGCCGACGTCGCCCTTCGGGCCAGAGCCGGACGTCTCTTCGCCCAGATCGGACGTAGGGCTGGTGGTGGCGATCATTGGCCGGCCTCCTTAGGACAGACGGTGTCGTTATTGTTGGGCGCCAGCTGGATTTCGGACACCGATACTGTGAAGGCCGAGCCTGTCGACAGGCCGAACGGCACGTCGATCCCCGTCAGGTTCACCCCCTCCCCGACCAGGCACGACAGCCGCACCTTCATCGTCCGCCATTGATTCAGAGGCGCGGCCTCGAACAGGTCGGTCACATCGGTGCGACCCCGGCCGAACATCAGGCCAACATCCCCCTGGGGCTCCGCCTCGACGCGATAGCGGAAGCTGATCGCCAGCTCGCCGTTCGTCTGTCGCGACAGGTCGATCGGCACGCCCTCGATATAGGCGTCGGCCGGACCGGCTCCGGTGAAGGTGAACTGCTGGCCGCTCTCTTGCGCCAGGTCGTCGATGGGCCGGACCCGCACCCCGTCGCGCGGACTGGCCGCCACCTTGACCGTGCCCGGCTTGTTCTGCCCGCCCGCGTCCCGCAACATCAGGCCCCACGGCGCGACATAGCGGCCGGCGACGAAATAGTGATCGACGCTGGAGGTCGAACTGTCGACCCCGCTATCTTCCGACAGGGCGCCGACCTCGCCCGGCCGGACATACGTGAGGCCGTAGCCATAGGCGAACTGCGGATCGTAGCCCGCTTGTCCGTGGTTCAGCGGCGTCCCCGTCGCATCCTTCGGCCAACTGAACGACAGTGTCCCGTGGAAGTCGTTGCGCGGCTGTCCTTCTGCATTGCCGATCAGCACATCGGCGACCCCGCCGCCCTCGGTTCCCGGCAGCCAGGCCGCCACAAAGGCGTCGGACGCATTGATCTCCGGATTGGTCCACATCGGTCGCCCCGAGAGGAAGACCGACACCGTGGGCACCCCCGCCGCCTTCAGCCGCAGCAAGGTCTCCAGCGGCTCGGTCGGCAGGAAGTCAAGCGTGTCCACATCGCCTTGGAACTCGGCGTAGGGCATTTCCCCAAAGACCACGATAGCCACGTCCGGCTTTTCGGTGAAGGCGCCGTCGGCGCTCAGCGTCGCGGATCCGCCCGCCGCCTCGACCGCCTCCTCAATCCCGGCCCAGATCGACTGCCCCTGCGGGAAATCGGCGTTGGTGTTGCCCGTCCCCTGCCAAGCCAGGGTCCAGCCGCCTGCGGCCTGACCGATGTCGTCGGCCGCTGTCCCCGCCACCAGCACCCGCGCCCCGCCCCGGATCGGCAGCACGCTCCGTTCGTTCTTCAGCAACACAAGCGACTTGCGCACGGCCTCTCGCGCTAGGGCTCGGTGCATTGGCGACGCCAGTTGCGCCGGGTCACCCTCGACAGGCCGTTCCTCGCGAAACACTCCCGCCTTGACCTTGGCCCGCAGGATGCGCCGCACCGCCTCATCCAACCGCGCCTTGGAAATCGTCCCGTCCCGCACATGGGCCAGGGTGCTTTCATAAAGCGGCTTCCAGGTGTCCGGCGCCATCAGCATGTCGATGCCCGCATTGATCGCCAAGGCGCAACTGTCGTTGGTGCAACCGGGCAGTTGGCCGTGCGCATTCCAGTCCGACACCACGAAGCCGTCGAAACCCAATGACCCACGTAACACCTCGGTCAACAGGCTGTGGTTGCCCGTATGCTTGACCCCGTTCCAACCGGAGAAGCTGGCCATCACCGACAACACGCCTGCGTCGATCGCCGCCGGATAGCCACCGAGATGGGTATCGATCAGTTCCTGTTCCGAGCCTCGGAAGTCGCCCTGGTCCTCGCCCTCGAAGGTGCCGCCGTCGGCGAGAAAGTGCTTCGCCGATCCCGCGATCCGGCCGGGCGCCAGCGGCCTGTCCGCCGACAGCTCGCCTTGCAGCCCCAGGGTCATGGGGCCCGCATAGGCGCGCTGCACCTCCGGATCCTCGGAATAGCCTTCATAGCTGCGACCCCAGCGATCGTCGCGCGGCACGGCCAGGGTCGGTCCGAAGGTCCAGTCCGCCCCGGTCACCGCCACCTCCAACGCCGTCGCCTCACCGATGCGGCGGATCAGGTCAGGATCGCGCGCGGCGCCCAGACCGATATTGTGGGGAAAGACCGTGGCGCCCGGCACATTGTTATGCCCGTGGACCGCGTCGATGCCGTAGATCAGCGGAATGCGCGCGCCCGGCCTGGCGGCCGCCGCCGCCCGGAACTCCCGCGCCAGATCGACCCAGGCCTGGGCCGGCGCCTTGTCGTTCCCGCCAGGGCCGGAGCTGCCGCCCGCCAGAATGGACCCCAAAGAATAGGTCGCCAGATCGGCTGGGGTGATCGATCCAATGTCCGCCTGGATGGTCTGCCCGACCTTCTCCTCCACCGTCATCCGGCTCATTAGCTCAATGACGAAGGCTTCGGTCTCCGTGTCCGACATCGCATCAGGAGACGCTGCGCGGGGCCAGATATTGGGATGAGCCGTCGCTTCTGGCCGGACCGCCAGATCTTGGGCCATCGCCCCGACGGGCGTCAGAGCCAGCGTCGGCAAGGCGGCCATAAGCGCCGCCGTCGAAAGTGCGTACCGCATGATTTTCCTCGCCCTATGTCACCCCGGCCAGTCGCTCTGTCGGCGACCGTTTGTATCGGTTGACGAAATAGTGCCGCAACAGATCAGGGTTGTCACCGCAATTGTGAACGCTCACAATCGAGCTGCTCACCTCCACCGACTGTCGCCACTCTTGAACTAGCCACCAAGCTTAGCGTTCGGTACGCAGCTGATGGGAGCATCTCCAACGGAAAGCTAGACGTCATTCCCGCTGACGCCGTCGATGACTAGTCCGATAGGCAAGCTGCTGAACTCGCCACTGAGACCGACATTTCCGAATGGCGTTTAAGCCCTTGTCGCAGGCCCTCTGAGCCTGCATTTCGACCTCCCCGACATTCCACATTGAATCATGATGATACCGGTGTCACGATCGCGTTGGCCGGATATGGGATAGGCGACGATCGGTGATTACGCGACGTAAGGCGCTGCTGAGCAGCTTGGCGACCGCAGGTCTGCTTTCGGCGCCCTCTGGCGTACGTGCGGCGCCGGCGCCTGATCGCGTGATGACAACGGCCGGGCCGATCATCGGTCTGCAACAGGATGGGATCAGCGTCTTCAAAGGCGTGCGATATGGAGCGCCGACGCGACGGTTCCAGCCGCCAGAGAAACCGACGCCATGGCGCGACCCGGTTCGTGCAACACGTTATGGCGCGGCCTGTCCGCAGCGCGGCGATGAGCCGAATCAAAGCGAAGACTGCCTGTTCCTGAACGTCTGGACGCCGGGGACCGACGCGGGTCGGCGACCGGTGATGGTCTATATCCACGGCGGCGCCTATTCGAGCGGATCGGGATCGGACCCGCTGTATGACGGCACGCGTCTGGCGGCGCGCGGCGATGTCGTGGTGGTGACGCTGAATCACCGGCTGAACGTCTTCGGCTATGCCTATCTGGCGCGACTGGCTGCGGGTTTTGAGGATTCGGGCAATGTGGGCCAGCTGGATCTGATTCTGGCGCTGCAGTGGATACGGGACAATATCGCGACATTCGGCGGCGATCCGTCGAGGGTGATGCTGTTCGGTCAGTCCGGCGGGGGCGCCAAGATCGCCACCCTGATGGCGACGCCGGCGGCGCGAGGTCTGTTCCATCGCGCCGCGACCATGAGCGGTCAGCAGGTGACGGCGTCCGGGCCGATCAACGCCACGACGCGAGCCACGACTTGGCTGAAGGCCTTGGGCCTGACGCCGGATCGGGCGGCCGAGGCGGCGACGATGCCGGCCGAGCGGCTGCTCGAAGCGCAAAGCGCCGAGGATCCGATCCTAGGCTTCGGCGGTCTGTATTTCGGGCCGGTGCTGGATTTCCGGACCTTGCCCCGCCACCCCTTCTATCCCGACGCGGCGCCGTTAGGCCGATCGATCCCCATGATCATCGGCAATACGCGCGAAGAGACCTTGGGCTTCATGGGCAACGATCCCAAGAATGTCGGCCTGACGTGGGAGACCCTGGCGGCGCGGCTGTCGCCCGGCGTCATGCGGATCGACATCACGCCCGAAGCCGTAATCGCCGGCTATCGCGCCATGCATCCTGAATGGTCGCCCGACCAGGTGCTGATCGCCGCGACGACGGCTGGGCGGTCCTGGCGCGGCGCGGTGATCGAGGCCGAAGAGCGGGCCAAGGCCAGCGCACCCGCCTGGGTCTATCAACTCGACTTCCCCGGAGAGTTGGCCTCGGGTCGCAAGGGCGCCTTCCATACCGCCGACATCCCCCTGGTGTTCGACAATGTCGAAGCGACAGGCTCGCGGACGCGCGCACCGGGCGCCCAAACGCTGGCGGATCGCATGAGCGACGCCTTCATCGCCCTGGCCCGCGACGGCGATCCGAACCATGCCGGACTGCCGCGCTGGGACCGCTATGAACTGCCTCGCCGCCAGACGATGTTGATGGATGTCCATCCGCGCATGGCCGATGATCCGCGCGGTGACGAGCGGGCCTTCTTCTCGGCCATTCCCTATATCCAGCCGGGAACCTAGAGCGGAAAATCCAGCCGGGCGGCCCAGGCGCGAACCAGATCGGGCCAGACCTGGGCGGGCTTGCCCTCGATCAGGCGGACGCCGAAACCGTGGCCGCCTTCCTGGAACAGATGCGCCTCGGTCGGGACGGCGGCGGCTTTGAGCGTGGTCAGCAGTTGCAGGCTGTTCTCGACCGGCACGGACGTGTCGTCCATGGCGTGCAGCAGGAAGACGGGCGCTGCTTTGAGCCACTCCATCTGCTCCAGAGAATAGGCCGCGATCCGCTCGGCCGACGGCGTATCGCCCAGAAGATGCGTCCGCGATCCGGCGTGGACGTATGGGTCCGCCATGGTCGCGACCGGGTACATCAAAACGGTCAAATCTGGTCGCAAGGACGCGCTGTCGGCCGCGTCGATCGGTTCATAGGTCGCGTCCTTCCGGGCGCTGGCCAGCCCCGCCAGATGCCCTCGCGCCGAGGCGCCCAGCACGGCGATCTTTTGCGGATCCACAGCATAGTCGGAGGCGCGGCTGCGGATCAGCCGGATCGCACGCTGAGCGTCCTGAAGGGGCGCATCGGCCCCGGCCGCCCAGCCGTCAGCCGGCAGGCGATAGCGCAGGACGAAGCAGGTCGTGCCGCTGGTCGCGAAGACGCGCGCGACGTCATAGCCTTCCTTGTCCAGCACCGCCCAGCGATAGCCGCCGCCAGGGATAAGGAGCATCGCCGAACCGTTCGGCCGCTCGGGGCGAAACACGGTCAGGATCGGGTCGGTCGTATATTGGGCGTAACGGTCGTGAAAGGCGGGATCGGTCGACCGCTCTGGCACGACCGGCGTGACGGTCACACCCTGCCCGCCCGGCGCGCCGTCGGGCCATAGGCGGATGATCTCGGTTGGGTCCGGCGGAGCGACGCGGCCGCCGTCCGCCACTGTCTGCGCCCGCGCCCCGGATGCGCCAACCACGGCCCCCATCGCCAGACCTAAAACCGTCCTGCGTTCCATATCCATCCCGGGCCTCTCTTCCTGAAAAGACAACGGCCGGACGATCGCTCACCCGGCCGCAATCCTTGATGACGTCGCGGCGCTGAGCCACGCAGCCTTTCGTCAGACCTTGGCCAGTTCGTATTTCGGCGTGATCAAGTGAATGACCAAAAGCGCGATCAGATAGGCCGAGGCCGCCACGATGAAGATGGGCGTATAGGTGCCGATCTTCTCCAAGACGTAGCCGGCGTATTTGGCCATGGCCATGCCGCCGATGGCGCCCAGCATTCCGCCGATGCCGACGACCGACCCCACCGCCGAACGGGGGAAGACATCGCCCGGAAGCGCATACAGGTTGGCCGAGAAGCCTTGGTGCGCGGCCGTCGCCAGACCGATGATGCCGACCGCAAGCCACAGGTTTGAGGCCTCGGCCGCGAAGGCCACCGGCACGGCGCACAGGGCGCAGATCAACATGGTGATCTTGCGGGCCTTATTGATGCTCATGCCCCCGTGCATGAAGCGCGACGACAGCCAGCCCCCGCCAACCGACCCGATGTCGGACAGCAGATAGATGGCGACAAGCGGCGGGCCGAAGGTCTTCAGGTCCAGCCCATAGGTTTTGCCGAGGAAGTCCGGCAGCCAGAACAGGAACATCCACCAGATCGGATCGATCAGGAACTTGCCCAGAGCGTAGGCCCAGGTTTCCTTGACCGTCAGCAGTTTGGTCCATTTGACCTTTTCGACAACGTCGGCCGGATCCTGTTCGATATAGGCCAGCTCCGTCGCGGACAGCTTCTTCTGCTCGCGCGGGCGGCGATACACCAGCAGCCAGATCGGCAGCCAGATCAGGCCCAAGGCCCCGGTGATGACAAAGGCCATCTGCCAGCCGAACGCCAGCACGAGGCCCGGAACGATCAGGGGGGTGACGATGGCGCCGATATTGGTGCCGGCGTTGAACAGGCCGGTAGCGAAGGCGCGTTCCTTTTTCGGGAACCACTCCGCCACCGCCTTGATCCCGCCAGGGAAGCCGCCGGCTTCGCCGACGCCCAGCACCATTGACGTGACCCCCATTTCTCATCCAGCCATAACGAGAGTCCTTTGGTGATCTGAGCTGGGGTTGTCGGGGTTGGCAAGAGGCCGGTCAGCGCAGCCCCCAACCAGCGCAGCGGACC
>NZ_JAOYTN010000024.1 GCF_026105875.1 Brevundimonas sp. BT-123
CTGCTCCCGCAAGATCCCGATGATTTGCTCTTCCGTGAACCTTGATCGCTTCATTCTGTCCGTCCTTCGTTGGGCGGACTCTAGCTATTCCTGGAGGAGTTTCAGGGGGTCACGTCACAGGCATCTGGTGGATCGGATTGACGATGAACCGGTCAGGCTCTGACGTCCAGATTCTGGCGATGTATTCGTAAGGCGTGAGACCGTTGAGGGTCTTGAGCCTTCGGGCGAAGTTGTAGGCGGCCATAAAGTCGGCGAGGTGCGTACGCAGTTCGTCGTGGCTGTCGTAGTGGAAGCGTTTGACGGTGGCGTCCTTGATGGTGCGGTTCATCCGCTCGACCTGGCCATTGGTCCACGGATGGTTCGGCTTGGTCAGCCGGTGCTCGATGTCGTTGGCTTCGCAGATCATGTCGAAGCGCATCTGTCGCGAGAAGGCGGTGTTGCGGTTGCGAGGCTGCTCGGCGAACTGGATGCCGTTGTCGGTCAGGATCGTGTGGATCTTGTACGGCACGGCCTCCAACAACTGTTCGAGGAACTCCCAGGCGGTTCGTCTGTCGGCCTTGTCGACCAGCTGGGTGACAGCGAACTTGCTGGTGCGATCAATGGCGACGAACAGATTGAGCCTGCCCTCCGCCGTCTGCAGCTCGGCGATATCAACATGAAAGAAGCCGATCGGGTAACGCTTGAAACGCTGCCGCTTCGGCTTGTCGCCTTCGACATCCGGCAGGCGTGAGATGCCGTGTCGCTGCAAGCAGCGGTGCAACGCTGAGCGCGTCAGGTGCGGGATGGACGGCTGCAGGGCGTAGAGGCAGTCGTCCAGCGGCAGCAGCGTGTGCCGCCGGAACGCGACGACCATCGCTTCCTCGGCTTCCGTCAGAACCGTCGAGCGCGGCTCCTTCGGCCCGGTCTTGCGATCCTCGACCGAGGTCCGCTTACGCCACTTCGCCACCGTCTTGGGGTTGATCCCCAACTCCCGGCTCAGCGTCGCGAGCGAAGCCTGCGATCGCTGTATTGCTGCTCGGACGGCGTGCGTGGTCGTGGCGCTCCCGTGACGAACCTGGCCCATATGGCTTCCTTCCATTCCAACGAAAGGATCACACCATCTAAGCCTGGGACCAAACACCTAGTCGGGCCGGGTGGACGCTATATCACCGGCGCCACAATCGACGTCAACGCCGGGCGCACCGCAGCGAGCGTGGTGTAGGTGAACTCTCAGGTTCTTTAGAATAGGCCGGCATTGTGCGTGATCGGCTCACGTCCCTGAGGACCGGTCGCCGGGACTGTTCATGAGTTGATCGCGGATTTCGAGAACAGAAGATCGGCGAAGAGGGTCAACAATTCGCCGTCCTTTATTGTGGACGGTTCCAGTAGGCGCTGGAACATGGCGCCTTCGTGGACCGCCAGAATGAGGCGAGCGACGCGGGAAGACGCGTGGGGGCGGCTCGGCTCGATTCCCCTCCAGACACGGCCGACAGCCTCTTCGATAACCGAGAGGATGCGATTCTGCCGCGCGGCGTAATGGCTCGCCACCGCAGGGTTTCGTAGGGCGTGCAGACCGAAATCCGCCTGCAGCAGATACCAACTGCAGTCGAAGGCGTAGTCGGCGATGAACGCCCTGACGAAGTTCTCCGCCGCGGGTCCCGGTCTGGACAGGGCCGACGCAATCGAGATCTCGAGATGCCGTTCCAGCCGTTCGATCGTCCGATCGTAGATGGCGAAAAACAGCTCCTCCTGGGACCGGAAATTGGAGTTGTACGCGCCCCGGCTCAATCCGACCCGATCGCAAATGTCCTCCTGTGTCGCCCCCTGGAAACCGCGTTCGGCGAAGGCTTCCAGGGCGCCGTTGAGGATACGCTCGCGCGTCTGGGCACGCGTGGGACGGCTCCGGACAAGCCTTGGGCTCAAGAGAGCAGTCTTCTGAATCATTCGATACAGGTATGTATTGAGGTGGATCCATGCCAACGCTACGGTCGGCCAAGGAGAACCTCGCTCATGACCTTGCGACCTTCCATCCTGCTGGTCCTGCTGATCTCGTCGACCTGTGCGGCCGCCTACGCTCCCGCATCCAAGGCCCAGATCTCTGACGCCGAAACCTCCGGCCTCCAGACCGTTGGTCCTTTGCCCCTGACCTATCCCGACGCGCAGGCCAAGCTCCTGCAACGCTCGGACGCCATTGAGGCGTCGGACGCCGATGTCCGCAGCCGGGAAGCCCAGGAAAACGCCGTAAGGACGCTGCGGCTGCCCACGGTGGAGTTCGAGGGCCAGATGATGCGGTATCAAAAGACCCTCTATCTGCCGCTGGGGCCCTTGGCGGATGTCGCTCAGGACTACGCCATCAGCGATCCGTTGCAGTTCCAGATGGAACGCGACAGCACGCGGCCGATCATCACCGCCACCGTCCCGCTTTATTCCGGCGGCCGGATTCCGGCCGCCCAGGCGGCCGCTGAGGCTCAACTCGGCCAGTCCCGGGCTGAGCGCCAGATCGTCGTCGATAACGCCCTGTTGCAGATGACCGAACTCTATTTCGGGCAACAGTTGCTCACCCGGGTTCGGGACGTCCGCCGCGACGTCCTGGCGGGCCTCGAACGCCACCTGGCCGATGCGACGATTCTGGAGCGCGGAGGGTTCATCAGTCGCGCCCAGCGCCTGCAGGTGGAGGTGGCGCGTGACGACGCGGCGCGCGAACTGGAGACGGCCGAAGCCAATCTGGCCAGCGCGGACACGGCGCTCTCTGGGACCTTGAGGGCGCCGTCGGGGATCGATCCGGCTACGTCTCTCTTCGTGCTTCTCCGGCCGCTCGAGCCGCTGGAAACCTATCTGCAAGCCGCCTATCGCGCCCACCCGCAGCTGGAGCGGCTCCAGGCCCTGGAAGACCAGGCGGAAGCCGGTGTCACCGCCCAGCGCGCCGAGCTTCTGCCGACGGTCTATGGCTTCGCCCAATACAACTTTGATCGTCGGGACACCTTGTTGACCGATCCGGACTGGTCCGTGGGGGTCGGTCTCCGTTACACCCTCTTCTCCGGCGTCGATCGCTCGCAGAACGTCCGCGCCGCGCGCGAGAAGGTCGCTCAGGCCCAGGCGGGGCTGCGCGAGGCGCAAAGCCAGATCGAGATCGGCGTGACCCGATCCTGGAACGACGCGGAAGCGGCCCGGCGGCGGTTCCAGAGAACCGACAGCGCCATCGTCGCCGCCGAGGAGAACCTGCGCGTCCAGATGGTCGGCTACCATGTGCAGCAAACCACCTCGCTCGACGTCATCGACGCCCAACTCGGCGTCGGACGCGCGCGGATCCAGCGCGCCCAGGCCGCCCATGACTTCGTGGTCGCGCTCGCCCGCCTTCTTCATGTCAGCGGCCGGATCGAGGACATGCCCGACTATATCGACCAGGGCGAAAGGATCGCGCCATGACCGACACCCAGGACACGCCGACGCCGAACACGGAGCCGGGCGGGGAACGGGGCGACGCCGGACCGTCTCGACGGCGCCGAAAACTGCTGCCCCTCGGCATCGGGGCGCTGATCGTGGCGGGGCTCGGCGTCGGCCTCTGGCTCAGCTATCGGCCCGTTCCCGATCAGCTTCAGGGGATGGTGGATGCGCGGGAGCTTCGGATCACCAGCAAGGTGACGGGCCGGATCGCCGACTTCCATGTGGAGGAGGGGCAGCCGGTCCGGGCCGGCCAACTGCTCTACACCCTCGACAGTCCCGAGGTCGCGGCCCGCTCGGAACAGGCGGGCGGCGCCCTCGTCGCCGCCGAGGCCACGGCCGACAAGGCCGACGAAGGCGCGCGTCCGGAGGATATCCGGGCCGCGGAAGCGCAATGGCGGCGCGCGCAGGCGGCGGCGGATCTGGCCCAGACGACCTATGCCCGCACCCAGGAGATGTACGACCAGGGCGTGATCGCGGGGCAGAAGCGCGACGAGAGCCGGGCCAATGCGGTGGCCTCGACGGAGGCCGCCCGCGCCGCTCGCGCCCAGTACGACCTGGCGCTGGCCGGGGCGCGCCGACAGGATCGCCAGGCGGCCGGGGGACAGGTGCGGCAGGCGCGCGGCGCCGTGGCTGAGGTCGAGGCGGCGGAGCGCGAAACCCGGGTGCTGGCGCCGTCGTCCGGCGAGGTCGGCCGGCGGCTCGCCCAGCCCGGCGAACTGGTCCCGCAGGGGTTCCCGGTCTTCATGCTCACGGACATAGAGCATCCCTGGGTGACGCTCACCCTGCGCGAGGATCAGTTCAGCGGGATTCGACGCGGACAGACTCTGACGGGTCGTATTCCCGCTCTGGAGAACCGCACGGCCCGGTTCCGGGTGACCTTCATCGCTCCCGCCGGAGATTTCGCGACCTGGCGTGCGACCCGGCAGTCGAGCGGCTTCGACGTCAAGAGTTTCGAGGTGCGCGTCGCACCGGTCTCGCGCGTCGACGGGCTGCGGCCGGGCATGACCGTCCTGTTCGACTGGCCGCAATGATCGCGGCGTTTCTCGCCGGCGCCCGACGCGAGATCGCCTTTCTGCGCGGGAGCTTCTGGGATCTGTTCCTCGTCGTCTGGCTACCGCTGGCGCTTCTCGCCCTCGTCGCCGTGCAGATGTCGGCGGGGGTTATGCGCGATCTGCCGGTCGCCGTCGTCGACGCCGACGGCGGAAGCGTCGCTCGCGATCTGGTTCGTCGTCTGGACGCCTCGCCCGGCCTGCACGTGGCGGCCCGCCCCAAGGATATGGCCGAGGCCGAGAGCGTGGTGCGGTCCAACCGCGCCTATGCGATCGTCATGCTGCCGCAAGGGCTCGAACGCGCGGTGCTGCGCGGCGAGGCGGGCAGGGTGCTGGTCTTCTACAACGCCAGCTACTCCACGCCCTCGGGGTCAGTGCTGCGCGAGGTCGGCGCCGTGATCCAGAGCCAGGCACGGACCCTGGCCGCGCAACAGAGCGCGGCGATCCTCGGCCCGGGCCGGGTGCGGCCGGCGCCGATCCAGGTCCAGAGCCGCATCCTCTACAATCCCCAGGCCAGCTACGAGCTGCAACTGGTCGCCCTGATCCACCCGGCCTTGCTGCATCTGCTGTTCATGGTGGCGGTCGTCAGCGCCCTGGGACGCGAACTGCGAGACGGGACGATCGGCGGCTGGCTGGCCGGGCCGCCGCGCGAGGCCGCTGCGGCGGTCGTGGGCAAGATCGCGCCCTATGTGGCGATCTTTCTCGTCTGGGGCGCCCTGGCGACCATCTATCTCGCGGCGTTTCGCGGCTGGCCGGTTGAAGGCAGCGTCGGCCTGCTCCTGGCGGGCTATGTCGGCCTCTATCTCGCTTATGCGGGTATGGCCACGCTGATCGTCGGCCTGACGCTGTCCATGGGGCAGGCGCTGTCCATGACCGCCCTCTATGCGGGCGCCTCCTTCGCCTTCGCCGGGGCCGTCTTTCCAATCGAATCCGCTTCGGCCTTCGCGCGCGTCTGGAGCGCGCTTCTGCCCTACACCACCTTCGCCCGTCTCGTCGCCGAACAATGGATGATGGGCGCGCCCGCGGCGATGTCGGTCAACCTGCTGCTGATCCTGATGACCTTCGCGGTCGTGGGGTTCGGGCTGGGCCTGCCGCAATATCTGGCCGCCTCCCGCAAACCCGATGTCTGGGGGCGACGTTGATCGGCCGGGCCTTCATCGCGACGTTTCGCGCGGTCCTCGCCGACCGGTCGGCCTTCATGCTGATCGTGGTGTCGACGATCCTCTATTCCTTCTTCTACCCTTCCGCCTATTCCGGCGAGGTCGCCGTCCGGATCCCGGTCGCCGTGGTGGATCTGGACAACACCGGGGCCAGCCGTTCGCTGGTGCACAAGCTCTCGGGTCTGCA
Organism: Brevundimonas sp. BT-123; assembly: GCF_026105875.1. Lineage (GTDB taxonomy): Bacteria > Pseudomonadota > Alphaproteobacteria > Caulobacterales > Caulobacteraceae > Brevundimonas. The sequence continues at coordinate 5,820 of NZ_JAOYTN010000024.1, forward strand.
GCAGGCGGATCTCGTCGCCCGCCTGCCGTCGCCCGAGGCGGCGGACGACTGGTTGCGGACGAGAGGGGCGGGGGCGATCGTCGTCGTGCCTGCGGGGTTCGAACGTCGCATCCTGACCGGCGGGCAAGGGACGGTGGCCCTCTATGGCAACGGCGCCTATCTGCTGCGCAGCAGCACGGCGCTGGCCGGCATAGGCGCGGCGATCACGGCCGAGGCGGGCGAGGCCGCCGTCGATCAGGCGATGGCGCAGGGCGCGCCGGCGCCGCCGGCCCTGTCGGTGATCGCGCGCCCGCTGTTCAACACCCGCGAAGGATACGGCAGCACCGTCTTTCCGGGCGTCGGCTTCCTCATCATTCATCAGACGCTGCTGATGGGACTGGCGATGCTGGCGGCCACCCTGCGTGGCGAGGGGGGGCGGCTTCGGTTTGCGTCCCGTCGTCTCCTCGGCGTCGCGCTCGCCTTCTTCGTCATCGGCTGGATCGACGTCGCCTACTACGCCGGCTTCGTCTTCTGGTTCCAAGACTATCCACGGGCCGCCGCCGCGCCCGGAACGCTGATCGTGGCCGGCAGCCTCTTCGTGGCGGCGACGGTTGCAGCGGCGCTCGCCCTTGCGAGCGTCTTCCGCACCCGCGAGCGGCCCCTGCAACTGCTCATGGGCACCTCCCTGGTCATCTTCTTTCTCGCTGGACTGTCCTGGCCCGCGGAGGCGACGCCGACCTGGCTCGCCTTCCTCGCCCGACTGCTGCCCACGACGCCCGGAATCCATCTCATGGTCGGGGTGAACCAGATGGGGGCCGGCCTCGTCGAACAGGGGCGGGAGGTTCTCAACCTCCTGGGCCTCATCCTCCTTTACGGCGGCGTGGCGTGGTGGCGCTTCACCCGGCCGTCCGGAGCGCCCTCGACCGGAGCGTGAGCCACGGCGGGGAATGATCGCCCGCCGCCGCCTAGACCGGCGCCGGGCGTCCCGGACCGATCGCGAGGGCGGCGTCCTGTCCGCTGGCGACCAGCCTTCGGGCGACGAAGCCGGAGGCGACCAGATCTTTGAGAAGCGCCTCCAGGAAACCGCGCCCGTGAGGCCGCTCGCGGGGGAGGGCGACGGCCTGCTCGATGGCCTGGAAACTGTCCGGGAGCAGGCGGACGCCGGCCCGGTCGTGCGCCGCCGCCTCGAGCGTCTGGCGCACACCGGCGCAGACGTCTGCGCCGCCCTCCAGGAAGAGGGCGACGGCCGCCTGGGAGGAGGGCGTATGAATCCGTCGGGCCTGTTTCAGCGAGCGGTTGAGAAAGAGATCGTAGGCGGTGTTCAGGCCCGACGCGATCGTCACATCCGCGACGTCCACGTCGCGGACGGAGCGGAAGCGGGACTCGGAGGGAACCAGATAGGAGGCTTCGATCCGGACGTAGGGCGCGGTATAGTCCAGGACGGCGCGACGATCCGGATCGATTGCGAGGAAGGCGAGATCGCAGGCCTGATCCTGAAGCGCCGCCACCGCCGCCCCCGCCGTGGCGAGGTTCGACAGCTCCATCTCCACGCCGAGGCGCACAGCGATCTCCCAGGCGAGATCGACAGACACGCCGGCGAGAGCCCCGTCCGCCGCCCTCTGCGCCAAGACTGGATTGCCGAGATTGATCGCCACGCGCAACCGTCCCAGGGGCGCCAGTTCGGACCGGATGATCTGCATCGACACGTCCATTGCCATCCTCAAGCGCCGCACCGTTTCGACCGGTCTGGCTGACGATAGGTGTTTGGTCCTCGCCGTTCCACTCCGGCGAGAGCCGCGTCCGTCATATCCTCGTGGTCCGCAGCCGAAGCGCATTGCCGATCACGCTGACCGACGAGAGAGCCATGGCCGCGGCGGCGATGACCGGCGACAGCAGCAGGCCGAACACCGGATAGAGCGCCCCCGCCGCGATCGGCACGCCGGCGGCGTTGTAGAGGAAGGCGAAAGCCAGGTTCTGCCGGATGTTGGCCATGGTCGCCCGCGACAGGCGCCGCGCCCGGACGATGCCGGTCAGATCGCCCCTCAACAGTGTCACGCCGGCGCTTTCGATCGCCACGTCCGTGCCCGAGCCCATGGCGATTCCGACATCGGCGGCGGCGAGCGCGGGCGCGTCGTTGACGCCGTCGCCCGCCATGGCGACCACCCTGCCTTGAGCCCTCAACCGTGCGACGACCGCCGCCTTCTGGTCGGGCAGCACATCGGCCTCGACGTCGTCGATGCCGAGCTCGCGGGCGACCGCCTCGGCGGTCGTGCGATTGTCGCCGGTCAGCATGACGATGCGGATGCCCTCGCCGTGCAAGGCCTTCAGCGCCGCCGGCGTCGTGGCCTTGATCGGATCGGCGATGGCGAAGACCCCGCCGAGCGCGCGGTCGATGGCGATGTAGATGGCGCTGGCGCCGTCGCGTCTCAGAGCGTCCGCCTCCCGCGCGAGCGCGGCCGTATCGACGCCGTGTTCCGCAAGGAAGGCCGCGCCGCCGAGAAGGACGAACTGCCCGTCCACAAGACCGGTCGCCCCCTGGCCGATCGGCGAATCGAAGTCGGACACCTCGGGAATCGGAATGCGGCGTTGTTCGGCCGCGGCGACGATCGCCCGGGCGAGCGGGTGCTCCGACGCCTTTTCCACCCCGGCGGCGAAGCGCAGGAGGGGCTCCTCGCCGAAGCCGGGCGCGGCGACGATCCGGACCACTGACGGCCGGCCTTCGGTCAGGGTGCCGGTCTTGTCCACCACCAGGGTGTCGACCGTCTCCATCCGTTCGAGCGCCTCGGCGTTTCGGATCAGAACGCCGCTGGCCGCGCCCTTGCCGACGCCGACCATGATCGACATCGGCGTCGCGAGCCCGAGGGCGCATGGACAGGCGATGATCAGGACGGAGACGGCGGCGATCAGACCATGGGCGAGGCGAGGTTCCGGCCCCCAGATCGCCCATGCCGTGAACGCCGACAGGGCGATGGCGATGACGATCGGGACGAACCATCCCGAAACCCTGTCCGCCATGCGCTGGATCGGCGCACGCGACCGCTGCGCATCGGCCACCATCTGGACGATCCGGGCCAGCATGGTGTCGCGCCCGACCTTTTCCGCGCGGATGATGAGCGCTCCCGTCTGGTTCAACGTGCCTCCGGTCACGGCCTGGCCGGCCGTGCGGGTGACCGGCATGGATTCTCCGGTCACCATGGATTCGTCGATCGACGAGCGCCCCTCCTCGACCACCCCGTCGACCGGCACGGTTTCGCCGGGCCGGATCCTGAGCCTGTCGCCGATGGCGACGGCGTCGATCGGCACATCCTCCTCCCGACCGTCCCGTCCGATCCTCCGCGCGGTCTTCGGTGCGAGGTCGAGCAAAGCGCGGATCGCGCCGGAGGTCTGTTCGCGGGCGCGCAACTCCAACACCTGGCCGAGCAGCACCAGAACCGTGATGACGGCGGCCGCCTCGAAATAGACCGGGACCGCGCCGTCGGCGGTGCGGAAGGCCCGGGGGAAGAGGTGCGGCGCCAGGGTCGCGACGACGCTGTAGACCCAGGCGACGCCTGTTCCCATGGCGATCAGGGTGAACATGTTGAGATTGCGGTTCGCCAGCGAGGCCCAGCCGCGTTCGAAGAACGGCCATCCCGCCCAGAGGACCACCGGCGTCGCCAGGACGAACTGAATCCAGACAGAGACGCGCATCGGCACGAGATGGTGCAGCGCCGGGACCAGGTGAGCGCCCATTTCCAGCAGAAAGACCGGAAGAGCCAGCGCCAGACCGATCCAGAACCGCCGCGTCATGTCGGCCAGCTCGGGACTTAGGCCGAGGTCCGCCGTCGCGACCAGAGGCTCCAGCGCCATGCCGCAGATCGGGCAGCTTCCCGGCGCGTCGCGGCGAATTTCCGGATGCATCGGACAGGTCCAGATCACGTCCATGGATGCCGACGCCGTGTTTCGGCTTGCAGGTTTTCCGTGCGGATGGGGGCGGGCATGCGGACGGTCATCGGCGCTCAAGGCGTTGTTCTGGCCGGCCGATGACGCATAGCGGTGCGGATCGGCAACGAACTTCGCCTTGCAGCCTGACGAGCAGAAGAAGAAGCGCCGACCCTCGTGCTCCGTATGAACGGCGGTCGCGGGATCGACCGCCATGCCGCAGACCGGATCGCGCAGGGGCGGGCCGGCCGGCGTCGCGCCGTCCGATCCCTTAGGATGGTGATGTCGCCGGCCTGCGGCGGGGCCGCTGCGGCGATCGTCGTTGGTCATTCTTCACCTTCTTTCGCGACGACGTCGCGCTTCGCTCACTCCGATATCAGGTGAAACTCCTCGATCAGTTTCGCAATCTCGGTGCCTTCAAGCTTCTTCATCAGCAGTTTGCGCAGGAAGGCGGGGCCGGGAACTTCTATGCCTTCGCCATCCCGAAGAGGCGTGATGGCGGCGAGCAGGGTCCGAATGTCATAGGTGGAGTTGAACACTTCCGGCACGCCGCGTTCGACATTCATCAACGTATAATCGGCCTCCATCGGCGTACGCACCGAATATTCGGTGGTGAAGATGCAGTCGCGTTGTCTGGATTCCGCGAACTGGCCAATGAAGGCGAAGTTGACCGCTCCCTCCGGCACCACGTCGGGCCGATCGCCGACCTGGCGCGGCATGAAGAAGGCGGTGATGTTGGCTCAGGACCCATTGAAGTGAGGCGTGCGATCTGATTCAGGCTCCTGAGGAGTCTGGATATGAGCGACCTGTATTGGCTGACGGACGAGCAGATGGCTCGGCTGGAGCCCTTCTTCCCCAAGAGCCACGGCAAGCCGCGCGTTGACGACCGCCGGGTATTGAGCGGGATCATCTTCGTCAACCGCAACGGCCTGCGCTGGCGGGATGCGCCGTCGGCCTATGGGCCGCACAAGACGCTCTACAATCGCTGGAAGCCGTGGAGCGAGGCGGGCGTCTTCGTCCGGATGATGGAGGGCCTGTCCGGCGCCCAGACCGAACGTCGGACTGTCATGATCGACGCGACCTATCTGAAGGCGCACCGCACGGCTTCGAGCCTCGCGGTAAAAAAGGGGGCCTCGGGCGGCTGATCGGACGCACGAAAGGCGGCATGAACACCAAGCTTCACGCCGTGACAGACGTCAACGGAAGGCCCATCAGCCTCTTCATGACAGCGGGTCAGGTCAGCGACTACATCGGCGCTGCCGCTCTCGTGGACAGTCTGCCCCGCGCCCAGTGGCTGCTGGGGGACCGGGGCTACGACGCCGACTGGTTCCGGGACGCCTTGCAGGCCAGGGGGATCAAGCCGTGCATCCCTGGCCGCAAATCCCGGACCGAACCCATCCGCTACGACAAGCGACGCTACAAGCGGCGAAACCGGATCGAAATCATGTTTGGCCGCCTGAAAGACTGGCGACGGGTCGCCACTCGCTACGATCGCTGCCCGACCGTCTTCCTGTCCGCCATAGCCCTCGCCGCCACAGTGCTGTTCTGGCTATGAGTCCTGAGCCTAAGGGGAGGTCGAGCAGGTAGTGCAAGGCCATGCTAGATATTCTTTTGGACGGCGAAAGATTACTATTGTAATAACCCAATGTTAACCTAACTGGGTTGATACCAGTAAGGTTAACGTAGTATAGTGTCGACACTAGTGCAGTTTATACTTGACTTGAAGCCGAGATTTTGCTAGTGCCCCAGGTGTCGGAGCTACCCGACAGTGAAATCTGGAGCCTGCCATGATCAACCAAGACACTCAGAGGACTGCCGGCCCTGCCCCGTCAGCTACGGGGCTGGATGGCTAAACTCGATCGGCGCACGCGCCGCCAAATCCTTGCGAGCCTCTGCGAAGGGGTCTCCATCCGCTCGTGCGAGCGCATTTTCGACGTCGAGCAGAACTCTGTCGCCAAGTTGCTTGCTGACGCGGGCGATATGGCCATCACTCTGATGAAGCGCACCAAGGGCCTGATGGTCGAGACGATCCAGGCGGACGAACTCTATTTGTTCGTGGGCGCCAAGCAGGTGAACGTCGACAGGATGACCGTCCCCGTCGAGGGCGCCGGAACGGTCTGGGGCTATCTGGCCGTTTGCGCCAAGTCGAAATTGATCTTCAACTACCACCTCGGCGACCGCAGCTACCCTCATGCGAGGGCATTCATGCAATCGACGGCCGACAAGCTTCTGCGCGAGAACGCGGGCGGGCCCTTCGTCGTGCGGCCGAAGATCATTACGGACGGCCTGACGTCCTATGTCGACGCCGTGGGCGACGTGTTCGGGTCGTATGCCGATCACGGCGTCTACAAGAAGCGCTACCAGACCAAGGGTAAGGACGGCCAAACACTCCAGCGCAAGCGGTGCGTCGGCGCTGACCGGATCGTGCAGTCGGGCGAGATCGACGAGACTGACATCCACACCGCCTTCGTCGAACGTCAGAACCTGAACGTGCGGATGAAGAACCGTCGGTTCGGACGGCGCACTAACGCCTTCTCGAAGTCGGCAGAGCACCACGAGAGGCAACTCGCGCTCACGCTCGTCTATCAGAACTACTGCGTCGTGCCGGCTCCGAAGCGCCAGACCGACAAGAAGGGCAAGCCTCTCAAAGACGCGGAGGGCAACCCTTTGCCGTGGATCAAGCGCCTGACCCCGGCCATGGAAGCCGGCATCGCCGACGGCGTGTGGGAGGTCGACCATCTGCTCGACCTGACCGACAGCTTCACCGCAGAGCGGCGGCGTCAGGAGCGGCAGGCGAAGAAGGAAGCGGCCGAGCGCCTCAAGGCTCTCTTCTCGAAGCCGAAGGCTGACCAGCCCGTGCGCGCGCCCTTCTGGGTCTACGAGAGCAAGGTGCACCATCAGACGAAGGTGCACTCCCACGCGTGCAAGAACTGCAACGACGGTCGGGGCAAGGGAGGCAAGGGCGACACCAAGTCCGGTCGCTGGCTGGCCTGTGAAGACCTCGATGGCGCGAAGGCGTTGGCCGAAGCCCTCCAGCCCGACCGCAGCACGATCTGCAACATGTGTCTCGGCAGCTATCACACGCGCGGCTATCGTGATCCTCGCTGACCCTGGTGTGATCTGCGCGCCGGCTGCTACGCTTCGGGCTCAACAGATGACGGGGGTGGTGATGACGGTTCCGCAGAAGATCAACGACTACATCACCTCACTGCGGCCGCAGGCCGTCTGCAACAAGTGCGTCGCGCGCGGCACCGGGCTTTCGAATGACGGCGCGCATCCGGCGCAGGTCACGGGCGCGCTCGCAACGACCTCCGACTTTCGGCAGGAGATGGGGACCTGTTCGGTCTGCAAGCAAGCCAAAAAGGTCATCCGCGCGCTCTAGCTGGCTTGGCGCTTCGGCCGGTCGCCCCGCTACGCCGCACAGCCTTGCCCCGTGGGCGAACGCGGGTAGCTTGCGCTCATGGACGAATACACCGGCTTGGCGAAATGGGGACTACTGTGGGTCTTGGCCGGAGCGGTGCTCAGGGGGCTTCTCAAAGCGTCTGCCCGAACGTCGAGCGCACCGAGCCCGGTCCGGGAAGAGCGCGAGGCCGAGCATGAGCAAGGCACGCCCGGCTTGTTTGAGGGCCTCATATTCCCCGGCCAGCCGATCATCGCGCATGCGATCGAGACACTGAAGACGACCTTCGAGGCGGTTGGACCGAGGCGCCCCACTGGCGAGCAGCCCGCGTTCTATATCTACCTGACCGCCTTGGTTGAGGAGGCCTACAGGCAGACCTTCCGCGATGATCTTGGACTCGACTCAGGCAACCACGAGGCTTTCACCAATTCTCTCTTCGGCGCAGCGGACCAGGACTATGCGCGACGGTTCGGCCCTTGGCAGCCTGAAGAGGAGGACGACTTGAGTGAGGACTTCTTCGACGCCGTGGCCAGCGCCAGCCTCGATGTCGACGGGATGTGGTTCGACTATGCGGAAGAGCGAGATCGGGGAGGCGCTGATGGTGCGTGGACCCGGATGCTCCGTCGCCAGCACATGTCCGAATATGCGGACGAACTGGACGAGGAAGCGGCAGGCTTAGTAGCCAGCCGCATCGTCACGCTTCGCCAGCAGGACGAGCCCCTGGAGCAAGGCGTCAGCCCATCCGACGGCGCTTACTAACAATTGCCCGTTTGCTAAGTCACCACCGTCGAGGACTATATCGCCTCGCTTGGTCGAAAGTTCGATCACTCGCGCCATGAGCGCTTCCGGCTTCGGAGTGATGAACACGTCAGTTCCAAAGAGCGCCAGCACCTCCTTTTTCGCATCCTGGGTGTGCCCCACCTCGTCATAGTTCCAGAACGTCTGCGGCACGATCCCGGCCTTCACCTCAGAGAGAAAGCGTTTGATCTGTGGGATCGCGGTCCCATCCCGCCCCCACCAGATGCGGTTGTCGGCATCCAATTCCCAGAACTTCTCCTCCGCGACACGCCAGTAGTTGCCGCCTGGAGGCCCTTCGATGACGCGACCCGAAGGGCTCACGATGCGATACCGGCCCTTGCTGTAAAAATTGCGGGCAGAAAGGTCGCTAGTCTTCCATGGGCCCCGAGGGTCCTTGTCGGGGTTCTTGTAAGCCGCATTCTGCTTATCGGTGCGCGGCATGAGGTTTGGCACCCATGCGTCACTATGCTTCGCATAGACAAGAATATGGTCGTGGTCTTCCGAGAAGTGTCGGGCTGTGGACTTCGGGCTGTAGTTTTTCCGCCAGATCACGTTGGTGACGAAGTTCGACCGACCAAAAACCTCATCCATAATGACCTTAAGGTAGTGCCCCTCGTTGTCGTCGATCGACACCCAGATCGAGCCATCCTCAGACAGCAGTTCCCGTAGAAGTTCCAGACGCGGCCACATCATCGCCAGCCAGCGACTGTGCTCGAGGTTGTCGTCGTAATGCTCGAAGGCCGAGCGCGTGTTGTACGGCGGGTCGATATAGATGCACTTCACACGCCCTGCATAATACGGCAGCAGCGCCTTCAGGGCCTCCAGATTGTCACCTTGGATCAACATATTGCCAGCTTCGGGATCACCGCGCCCGAGCGCCGCATCTTCTTCCAATAGCCGGTAAGGCGCGCGCTGCGCTGCCGTCAGGTCTTCGTCACGTGTAAGCCAGGTCAGAATGGGCATGCCGGTTCATCGCCCGGATCGCTTACGATGGCAACGCCGGCGCGAGGTGTCTGAACAGAGCAACGCCAGGGCATTCGCGTTTACCTTAACAAGCAAAACGAAGTATAAAAGCAGACCGCATCAATTTTCGATTGACTTTTTATGCACTATTCCCTAGCAACTTCTCATCGCGGATTGGCCGCGAGAAGGAACATGGATTTGCCCATGAAGTCATAGAGGAAAATTAGATGAAGATCGAAAACCAGTTTAATTTGGGCCGCTTCATACGCGCCACAATACGTAAGGACGGCACTCACCACGTCTTTATGTCAGTGCCATCTGCATTGCGGCCTTCGGGTTGGCCCGCAACCATCACCCTGCCTCAAGAAGGGGCGAAGGTCGGATCACTGAAAAATCCGAAATTCCTCGCCCGCGTTCAAAAGGCGGCCCACACGCTAAACACGCGATTGGACGCCAGGCGGGACCTCGACAAGACCTACCAAAGCCAGGGAAAGAAGAACACACGCGCGGTCGCCGAGATATACTTCCGCACCAAGCGGTTCCGGGACTTATCTCCTTCCCGCCAGTTCCGAAATAGGCGCGACGCAAAGATCGTCATCGACTGGGCCGAAAGACGTGGCGACCCTGATTTCGCGAACTTTGTTAAGGCGGACTTCGAGGACTTATTGGCCAACTACGACGATCGGGAGTTTGCCCAGCTAGATATTCGCTCAATACTTAACGTGCTTTGCAAGGAAGCCGTCACAGCGAATTTTCGTGCCGACAACCCCGTCGAGAGCATTAAGTGGACGGCGCCGGAACCGGTCGAAGAAATCGTTCTGTGGAAGTTGCCGGCAGTGGAAGCCTATGCCGCCATGGCTCGACAAATGGGGCAGCCGGGCCTTGCGGCCTTGATGCAAGTCGGGATCGTCGTCGGCCAACGCCTCGGCGATCTGCGCACCGCCAAGCACGGGGTCAATTTTCGTGGCGGACGCTTTCAAGTGGTTCAGTCCAAAACGGGCGAGAAGGTCAGCATTCCGCTGAATGCCAAATTGAAGGCGTTTGACGTGACCCCCATTTCTCATCCAGCCATAACGAGAGTCCTTTGGTGATCTGAGCTGGGGTTGTCGGGGTTGGCAAGAGGCCGGTCAGCGCAGCCCCCAACCAGCGCAGCGGA
>NZ_JAOYTN010000025.1 GCF_026105875.1 Brevundimonas sp. BT-123
ACCCGATCCCATTCCGAACTCGGTCGTTAAGCCCTCCAGAGCCAATGGTACTTCGTCTCAAGGCGCGGGAGAGTAGGTCGCCGCCGGGTCTACCAGGCGGACAGCCGATGATGAACAAACACCGCAATCGCGGTCCTTCTCGAACCGTTCTTCCTTCACGATACACTACCGTTTGCCGCGGGATGGAGCAGCCCGGTAGCTCGTCAGGCTCATAACCTGAAGGTCGTAGGTTCAAATCCTACTCCCGCACCCAGATCGTCCTTACACCTTGTGAGGACCCCAGAAGCTCCGCCCCAAACGGCGGGGCTTTTTGATGTCTGGCCTTCGCTCAGACCTAGCAACACGGCCAAGCTGCCATGCACCTGCAGGTCGAACTTGCCAAAGCCTTCCAGGGTATAGAAATCGACTGGGTCGATCAGCTTGCAGATCTCTGTGCGCAGACCTCTTCGCCGAGCGCCGCCCTGTGTCTGGAGGCTTACGATAGCGACGGCGTTTCATCAGGCGCACACCGATATAGAGCTCCTGACAGGGGATACCGTCGCCGGCGCGGCGATCGCCGTAGATGGCGCACGGGGTGCAATCGCCACCGCGCGGACCTGGTTCGCCCTCAGCACTGAGCGCGTCGGCGATGGTGCGCGGGCTGTTGCTGTCGGCATAGTCGGCGAAGACCCCGACGAACGACCTCGGCCTCGTGCGGATGAATTGCGAGGAGGACCATGCTCTTCGGCCGAGCGCTGGTTCTGCAGGTCGGACGAGTACCGGGCGTGAAGGGCCACGCGTCCGCGCAAGCGCTGGGGCCAGCAGTTGCAAGATGACGAGCTTTCCTGCCGTGATGGAGGACGGCAGGGAAGTGCCGGCGTCGCAGGCCTCGCCGGGGAGGGGAGGCGTTAAAACCATGCACACTCCGCGTAGAGCCCGCTTTCCGCGGAGCGGCCCTTAGCCATTCCCCCTTCAGCACAGTGATCTGCAGTAGCTTTGAGTTGACGTTCAGCCTCCAACTTGATCCGGCTGCCGGCGCCATCAGTGCGTGGGTTAAGGGGGAGGGACGATCATCCAGGGCGGCCAGGGAGATTTGTCGCTTGGCTTCAGGTCTGCGGGCGGCAAGGCCAAGAGCTAATGCGACACAATGCAGATCCGAGCAGAGCGGCGGCCGTCTCCCTGAAGCCGGCGCGCCGCACCTTTCCCCCGCCTCGTCCGCTCACTTTCTATGTGGGAAATGACGCACCGCGCGATACCCAAAAAAAGGCCGTGGCCGCGTGCTTGAATAGGCAGAAAGCTCGCAGGTTCGACTACACACACCTACGCACGCTCGAGAATTTTAAGGATGGTTGACCGGTCTGGACGAAAACTGCTTTATGAACAGACCATGAGGGTGCGAATCCGCATGTAGGACCGAACCCAGCGCGCAATCCAGATGTTAGCCACCAATCTGTTGGATCTGCCCAGCGGCATGGAGATTGCCAGCGCCATGGCGGGGTCCATGCCCAAATCGGTATGCCCGCGCGTCGCGCCCGCCCCGCGACTATTCGGGTCGTCACGCCCAGGATCAGGCCACATGGCAGGAAGACGATCACCCAATAGGCGACCCGAATGATCAGCCCGTCGTTTAGAAACTGCCGAAAGGGCCTATCGCGCTGAGCAAGACCCTCGTCGCCAAGCAGGCCGCCACCTCAATCGTCCACACCCTCGCCGCTTCTGGGGTCTCGGTCATCGAATCTCCTTCTGTCGCAACGATATAGCCCAGGCGCGCCGCCGGGCCAGTGGGCGGACGGCGAACCCGGTCGCTCATTCGCGAAACGTCGCTGGCGCAGCGCGCTCGGAGCCCTGAGGGAGGCACATCGCCCAATGCCTCCAGGACGAGTGATGTGTATGCTCCACACCCTCATCGCTGTGCTTGCCGCGCTGGTGCTCGCTGTCGCTCCTGCTGTTGTTCAGGCTCAGTAGGCCGACCAGACCTTTTGCTTCACTGATCCGACGGGCGGTGAGGTCGAAGCCGCAGTCTGGCTTCCCGACGCTACCGCCTTCGCGAGGCCGCGTCCGCGGATCATCAGCTCACACCGCAACGGCGGGCACAAGGCCATCGAGATATGGCGGAGGCGCTGGCGGCGGCGAGTTTCGTTGTCGCCGCCGTCACCCATCCCGGCGACAACTGGCGTGATGACAGCCGCCAAACCCAACTGCGCGGTCGCCCCCGGCACATCAGCCTGCTGATCGATGATATGACGCAGCCTCGTCCGAACCGACGCTGTCGACCCGGCGCGCATCGGCGCTTTCGTTTTCTCTGCGGGCGGCTTCAAGGTAACCGCGTTAATTGGGAGCGTCAGCGATCCCCATATGATCCGTCGCCACCGCGAGGCGGAGTCGGGCGTGTTCGCCTGCCGACTGATCCGCTGATCGGCCATCGACCTGTCCACCGGGAACCCCGACGGCCATGACGTCCGCATCGAGGCCGCCGTCATCGCCGCGCCCGGCCTTGGCTTGGCTTTCACCGACGAGAGCCTCGCTAGAGTGACGATCCTGCAGCCTTGGCAGGCGGACGGCGACGAAGTGCTGCCAGCGCCATTCAAGTTCGAACCGATCCGTGGCCGGATGGGCCGCAAGCTGGAACATTACCGGGTCGTCGGCGCCGGGCATTTCGACTTCCTACCCCCCCTTGCTCCGAGGCGCTGAAAGCGGCGATCCCCCCGATCTGCCAGTCGCAACGGGGATTTGATCGTGCGACGTTCCACCAGACGTTCAATGGAGAGACAACGCGCTTCGAGAATGCGCAGCCGGCTGCGGATCGATGGACGATCGCAACTACCCGCCGCAGGAGGGACGGCTCCGACCTGAGGGCGCGGAGCGTCTTGAGGCGGCATGGCGGGATTCATGCCGAGGGTGGGATTCCGACTTCTGGCCCGCCGAGATACTTCTGAACCAGCGCATCGATGGTCGGAGGCGCGCTCAAAACCGGTCCGCCATCTTCAGCGAGATCAGAGAGGACGGACAGCCTGCTCGTCTTCTCGGCGCCCCCTGCCGCAATGATACTCCCACCTATCGAATGATCGAAATCGCGACCTACGCGATGGTGGACACGGAACGCCAGGCGTTGGGCGAACGTCCGCACGCCAAAGATGGGAGCTTCTGATGATCAAAACCCTGGTGGCGGCGGCCGCCGCGACGGCTCTGTTTCCACCCTTCGCCGCGTTCGCACAGACCGTCATGCCGATCCAGATCGGACAATCGCTGACCGATCAGCTTTCGGCTTCCGAACCCATCCTGGCCCAAGGCGTACGCCACGAATGCTATAGGCTCGTCACCGAAAAGGGGCGTCACGCCCGCGTTGTCACGCGTCCCTCGGATTTCGACGCTGTTCTGGTGGCCGGCTCCGGCGAGCCGTGCACCCCTTTTCGGGAGACCTCCGCCACGGCGACGACAGCGCGGGCGGCACAGACGCCGGTTTAAAATTCTATCCGACCGGCGAGAGCTTCACGATCGCGGTGCTGGGGTACGACAATGATGCGGTCGGCGCCTACACCCTTGCCATTGAACCCGACGGACCGCGTTTGATTGGCGAGGGTCTGATCGTCGAAGCCCTTGATGTGTACGCTGCGGATTATGCGCCAGTCGGAGTGGAAGCCCGACGCGTCGACGAGACCCGCATGTCCTTGCGTCAAAGGCGGATCACGGGATTGGACCATTCGGTCCTCGGCGTCTGCGACGAGAACTGTCGCGGTTTTGACCTGATCATCCGGGGGCCCCGAAGGCGAAATCACGCGCGATGATGCTTTTGGCGATATCGCCCGAGTAGGCTTCGGACTAAGAGCGGGCGTCGCTCCGTCGATCACCATCCGGGGCGTTATGGCGACTTGCGCCAAGACCACCTGCCGGGCCGGCGTGCCGATTTTCAGGGTCGATTGAGCCTGTAGTGTGCGAACGGCGCTGCGGTCAAAATGCCCCCCCCCCCCCGCACTGGCGATCACCCACCAGCCACTCATGGACAAATAACAGCGATGACTTCTTGGCTCTTGCTCCTGTTCGACGCGGCCGAGCCTGATTTAGATCCCGCGATCACTAGCTCTCAGATCAAGACGATCCTTCTCTCGCAGACACTCACAAAGGCTTAGAATGGATCAGACACTGACGGCTGCCCTGGATTTGCTATCGAACCGTCTTGAGGTTTGGATGAGTTCTCCGCCTGAGCGCGGGGCGGCGATGTCGCATGACCAGGTGCAAGAATCGCTGCAGCCGCTCGGTTTCTCAGTGGCGGGTGGGTTGAGTTTGTGGCTTACGAGTGAAGCATCCAGGTTTGTCGGGTTAGGTGGGGCGCTTGTCTACAGCTTTGGGCTGCAGGTTAACGCTTTTTGGTAAGCTGTTTGCTATTGATTTCGAATGATAAAGGCCGCGCGCATTCAAGTGCGGGCTTGTTTCGGTCGCGGCCGAAAAACTTTGAGAGACTTGGTCGTGAGAATAGAAACAAAACGTCTGTTGGACAGGTTGGGCCAGCCCGACTTCCAATATCGCGAATATGAGAGTGCGGCATCGACGGGTGTCGAGCGCTGGCCGTTGTTCGAACTGGTCTCGCGCCAACTGCGCGCCAGTCACGGCCATTCCGCTCCAGAGGCTTTGCCCGAGGCGCAGGCAGTGAATGCGGTCGATAGTGGAAACTCGATCCAGGCCCTTGTGGGTCGGATCGTGACGGGACGCGATAGATGATCCGGATCGCCGTCACTTCTCTGCGCGGCGGCGCTGGCGTGACCGCGCTGGTTTCCGGCATGGCGCAGGCCGCGGCTGCCGAGGGATTGGACGTCACCTGCGTGGATGCGGATGATCAGGGTCTGTTGAAGCATCATCTCGGTCTCGCGTCCCTCTCGGACGACGGCGAGAACAGAAGCGCCAACGCACGCATCACGCTGCGGACAGGGCAGGACTGGAACGTCGTGAACGGCGCCGACCTGGCGATTTTCGACCTGCCGCGCGCTCGACCCGATCTCCGTGACGACGTAATGGCAGACGCAGACGCCGTCGTGCTGGTAGTGCCGGCGTCAGCGTCCGGTCTGGCGCTTGCGCCCAGCGTGAAAGCCTTCCTCTCGGCGGGTGAGAACCGTTTTGTGCTGATCAATTTCGCCGACAGTCGCGTGGCGTTGAAGACGGCCGCCGCAAGCTATCTGCAAGAGCAGTTCCGCGATCGGGTGATCGGGCAGGTTCGTCTGGACGAGGCGGTGGATGAGGCGCTCGCCGCTCTGGACACCCTGTCATCGACCTCGCCCTACAGCGCGGCCTGGACCGACATTCGCGTCGCTTTCGTCAGCCTGCTCAACAAGATGAACAGCCTTCCTGTCGCTGCGGTGATGGCGAAGTGAGACGGTCCGTTTCCATGCCGACGGCGGGCGACGGCCTGCGCTGGGCGGGACTGGTCCTAGCAACCTTGCTGGCCGCCGGTCTGATCATCGCCGTGATCGTGACGCCGCTTGATCTGGTCGGGCAGTGGATTTTCGCCATCGGCATGATCGTGCCGATGGCTCTGTTGCAGTTCCGCGTGGCGCGTCGCGCGACCGTGGTCATCTGCCTGATCTCGCTGCTGGCCTCGACCCGCTACATCTGGTGGCGGGCGACCAATACGCTGACGTTCGATCACCTTTCGGAATACTTCCTGGGCGGCGGGCTGTTTCTGGCGGAGGTGTTCGCCTGGCTGATCCACGTCCTGGGCCTGCTGCAGATCATTTGGCCGCTGCGACGCCCGCCGGTCGCCCTCTCCGGCGCCGACGACGATCTGCCGACCGTCGACATCTACATTCCGACCTACAACGAAGACCTGGCCATCGTTCAGAGCACCGTCTTCGCGGCGATGGCGGTCGATTATCCGGCCGACAAGGTCAGGGTCTATATTCTGGATGACGGCGGACGGCCCGAGTTCAGGCGGTTCGCCAAATATGCAGGCTGCGGATACCTGACCCGACCCGACAACGCTCATGCCAAGGCCGGTAATCTGAACGCCGCCCTGCCGCGCACCCAGGGCGAACTGATCTGCATCTTCGACTGCGACCACGTCGCCACGCGCGCCTTCCTGCAGATGACGGTGGGCTGGTTCCAGCGGGATGCGGAGTTGGCCCTGCTGCAGACCCCGCACCATTTCTATTCTCGCGATCCGATCCAGCGCAACTTCACGATGCTGGGCGAACTGCCGGGCGAGGGCGAGCTGTTCTATGACGTGGTGCAGGACGGCAACGACTTCTGGAACGCCTCGTTCTTCTGTGGATCCTGCGCCATCATTCGTCGCTCCGCCCTGGCGGAGGTCGGCGGGTTCGCCGGCGAGACCGTCACCGAGGACGCCCATACGGCCCTGAAGCTCCAGCGGCTGGGCTGGCGGTCGGCCTATCTGAACATCAAGCTGTCGGCGGGTCTGGCGACCGAGAAGCTGGCCTTGCACATCGGTCAGCGCGCGCGCTGGGCGCGGGGCATGTCGCAGATGCTCAGGATCGACAATCCGTTGCTGGGTCCGGGCCTGACCTTGCCGCAGCGGCTTTGCTACCTCAATGCCATGCTGCACTTCCAGTTTCCGCTGCCGCGCATCGTCTTCCTGACGTCGCCGCTGGCGTTCCTGCTGGCCGGCCAGAACGTGATCCATGCGGCGGCGCCGATGATCTTCGCCTATGCGGCGCCGCACCTGTTCGGGGCCATGATCGCCACGCACCGGGTCCAGGGCGGCAGTCGGCGGTTGTTCTGGAGCGAGATCTACGAGTCCCTGCTTGCCTTCCATCTACTGCGGCCGACGCTGGAAACGCTGATCAATCCCAAACTGGGCAAGTTCAACGTGACGGCCAAGGGCGGCGTGATCGACAAGCCCTTCTTCGACTATGGGAGCGTCATGCCGCACATGGTGGTGGCGGCGTTGCTGGCCGCCGGTCTTTGCGCGGGCTTCGGTCGTCTGCTGCTCGGAACCGCCGATGTCTGGACGGTGGTGATGAACATGGCCTGGTCGGTGTTCAGCCTGTTGATCCTGATCTCGGCGATCATGATCGGCCGCGAGTCCCGCCAGTCCCGACACAGCGTCCGCATCGAGGCCGCCTTGCCCGTCACTCTATTTTTCGACAATGGCGCGGTGATCGACGCCGTGACCGAAGACGCCTCCATCGGGGGTCTGGCGGTTCGGATTCCCAGCGACCTTGACCTGTCGGACCTGACCGTGACCGAGGTCGAACTTCGCACGGGCGGGGAAAATCTGGTGCTGCCGGTGCAGGCGGCCGGGGCAGGGGCCGGCCTGCTGCGGGTGCGGTTCCTGGAGCTGTCGTTCGAACAACGTATGGGGCTCAGCGTCGCTGTCCTGGGGCGTTCCGACGCCTGGGAAACGGAAGATCTGAAGCTTGAAAACTCTATGGTGAAAGCCGCCTGATGACTGTCGGTCCCAAGTCAACTCTCCGCCGTCAGTCGGGCCTGGCGCGCGGCCTGAGCGTTTCCGGTCTGGCGCTGATGCTTGTCATCTCACCGGTCGCCGGCGCGACGGCCCAAACCACGAGCGCCATTCGCGGCGTCGACGGCGCCGTCCAATCCGACGCCATCGGATCCACGCCCCAGGTCTCGGCCGAGGTGCAGGCGCGCATGAACACCATGGCGACCGTGGATCGCCTAGGTCAGGGGCAGAGGCACGTTCGGGCCAGCCTGCGCGATCTGCAGATCCGTCAGAGCGTGCGTCTGCGCGGCGTCGATGGCGAGGTCGGCATTCCGTTCGGCGGTCGCGCCGACGAAATCCTCAAGTCCGGCCGGCTGGTGCTCGATTTCGGCTATTCGCCAGCCATGCTGCCGGATCTCAGCAGCCTGACGGTGTTGATCAACGACGAGGTGGTGCGCAGCGTGCCCCTGCCCAAGGCGGGCGCGGACCGGACGCGGATCGAGGTGCCGATCGATCCATCCCTGATCGTGCCCGGCGACAACCGCCTCAACCTGCGCCTGATCGGCCACTACACCCGCGACTGCGAGGATCCGCTGCATTCGACCTTGTGGGCCAATGTCAGTAATGTCCGCTCGTATCTCGACCTGAACTTCCAGAAGGTCGGCGGCGCGCCGAACCTTCAGACCTATCCCGCCCCCTTCTATGACGCGCACGACATTGCACCGCTGAGGCTGCCGTTCGTGTTCGGCGGCGAGCCGTCGAATGGAGATCTGGAAGCGGCGGCGGCGATGGCCAGCGCCTTTGGCGCAATGGCCAGCTATCGCGGTTTCAGCTTCCCGGCCTCGGTCGGCAGCTTGCCGGATGGCGACTCTATCGCCTTCATGACGCCCGACCACATGTTGCCGGAGCTGGCCCGGACCATCACCGGACCGTCGGCGGCGATCGTTCGCCATCCGCGCGATCCCTACAGCACGGTCCTGTTGATCATGGGCCGCGACGCGACAGAACTGAAGCAGGCCGCAGCAGGGCTGGCCTATGCCCAGGGCAGTCTGAGCGGCGACTACGTAGACCTGTCGGGCGGCGCCGCCCCCGTCTATGGTCCGAACAGCGCGCCACGCTGGCTGACGATTGATCGTCCGGTCCGCCTCGGCGACCTGGCCGAGACCAAGAACCTGACGGGGATGGGGCTTCAGCCCGGCCGTCTGGCCGCGACCTTCCGCCTGGCCCCCGATCTGTTCTTCTGGCCGGCGGAGGGCGCCAAGCTGAACGCCATCTATAACTATCCGCGCGGAGAGTGGATGGATCGCGAGCGGTCGCGGCTCGACGTGACGGTGAACGGCCAGTACGTCCGGTCGCTGCCGCTGCAGACGCGCGGGTTCGGGTTCTGGGGCAAGGAGCCGGGTGTGACCTCGCATCGCTCAACGGCGACGGCGACCCTTCCGGCCTATGCCCTGTTTGGCAAGAACGAATTGGGCTTCACCTACGACCTGCAGGTCAGCGATCCCGGCGAATGCGTGGGGCAACTGCCCAAGAACGTCATGTCCTCCATCGATCCGGGCAGCACCCTGGACTTCAGCGGTGCTCACCACGCCACGCGTATGCCCAATCTGGCCCTGTTCACAGGCGGGGGCTTCCCGTTCACGCGGACGCCCGACCTGGGCGAGACGGCGGTGCTGATGGGCGCCAATCCGTCGGCGGGCGAGATCGAGGCCTTCCTGAACCTAATGGGGCAGTTCGGGGACTCGACCGGCGCCGCCGCGACGCGCGTGGCCGTCATGCGGACCCTGCAACCCAGCCGGATGGCCGACAAGGACATCCTGGTAGTCGGAAGCGCCGATCTGGCCAGGAACGACCAGTTGTTCGAAGATGCGCCGGTGCGGTTCCGCAACGATCGCGTCGAGGTCGCGCGCTTGGCGCCGCTTGAGCGTTTCTTCGGTTGGTTCGCGCCAGAACGTCGCGACAATCCCGAAGACATCGAAACGGCCGTCGGTCCCGCAAACGGCTTCGAGGGCGTGACCAGCTTCCCGTCGCCCTATTCGAAGGATCGCCATGTCGTGGCGGTTCTGAGCAGCCAGCCAGACGCCTTGCCGCAACTGACCAGTCTGCTGCCCACGGCCGATGCGAAGGCGCAGATCCGGGGTGATCTGGTCGTGCGCAGCGGCACGGAATTCAAGGCCTATCAGGTGCGTTCGACGCACTGGCGCGGCGAACTTCCCTGGTGGCTGGGCATCGGCTACTGGTTCGCCCAGCGGCCGTTCATGCTGGCGCTGGCGGCCATCCTGGCAGCGGTGCTGATCGGCTTCCCGCTTTATTATTCGCTCAAGGCACATGGTCGCAGACGACTGGCGGGCACCGACCATGAATAGGCTGTGGCCCATGAAGTCTCTGTTGAAACTCTCGGTGGCGAGCGGCGTGGTCCTGCTGGCTCTGGTCGGGCCGATGAACTTCGCCTCCGCCCAAATCGCGTCGGGCGCGGTGGCGGACCTGGTTCGTCAGGGTGACTTCTGGCGTTCGCGCGGACGGGGCGACCTGGCGGCGCAGGCCTATAACCGGGCTTTGCAGCTTGACCCCGGCAATGCCGCCGCCCGGCGCGGTCTGGCCGGTCCGGCCCAGGCCCAGGCGCCTGCGGCGCCCGCTCGTCCTGCGCCTTCGACGAACGACAGTCCGACGACGCAGGCGGCTGCGCCGCGCCCGACCGCTCAACCTCGCGCCACGACCTCGGCGGCCGATCGCGCCGGGCGAATGCGGGTCGCCGGCTATGCGGCGCTGGATCGCGGCGAGCTGGCCAGCGCGGCGACGCAGTTTCAGCAGGCGCTGGCCATCAACGGCCGCGACACCGACGCCCTGGGCGGTCTCGGGGTGACCCGGCTGCGTCAGGAGCGTTTCAGCGAGGCCCGCGATCTTCTTGAACGCGCGTCCCAGGGCGCCGGCGCATCGCGTTGGACCGAAGCCTTGGCGTCCGCACGCTTCTTCGCCTTGCTGGGCGAGGCCGAAACGGCAGGGCAGGCCAACGACAACCGCCGGTCCGAGGCGTTGCTGAACCAACTGCTCGCCAGCGCGGCCACGCCGGAGCAGAAGTCGCTCGTCGCGGTGCAACTGGGCGATCTGTTGATGCTCCAGTCGCGATACGCCGAGGCCCGCGCCGCCTATGCGCAGGCGGAAGGGGCGAGCGCCGACGCCGCCTACAAGATCGCCAATGCCGAAGCCGCGGAAGCGGCCGCCGACGGCAATCCCCAGCGCGCCGAAGCCGCTTATCGCGAGGCGCTCGAGCGGGGCGGCGGCGGCGATCCTTGGCTGCGCTACGCCTTCGCCGGTTTCCTGCTGGAACAGGGACGCGCCAGCGACGGCGCCGCAATCATCCAGCCGTTGCAAACCTCTACATCCGCCGAAAGCCTGTATGCGGCGGCCCTCTACTACAATCAGGCCGAACGGCCGGCCGACGCCCTGCGTCTGTTGCGCCGTGTGCCCGAGGCGGGCCGCACCGCCGAGATGCGGTCGCTGGAGGCGGAGATCGGCCTGGCCGACGCCGAGAAACAGGCTCGCGCCCTGGCGGCGTCGGGACGTGCGAACGAAGCCTTGGCCTTGCTGGACCGTCTGAACGTGCCCGGCGCGTCTGTCGGGCAGCAGATCCGTCTGGGCGGCGCCTATTACGCCTTGGGCTCCCAAGACCGTGCGGCCTCGCTCGCGTCCGCAGCTGCGGCTCAGCCGGGCGGATCGGCGACCTCGGTCGAGCCGCTGGTTCGCTTGCTGGCGCAGACCGGACAGGACGAAACGGCGCTAGGCGTGATCCAGCGGGCGACGGGCGGTTCGACGACCTCAGCCGCTGCGCGTCGTCTCTATTCGACCCTCGCCGTCGCCAGCGCGGACCGTCTGCGCGAAGACGGCATGAGGGCGGAGGCGTTTGATGTGCTCCAGTCCGGCTGGAGCGTGGCGCCCCAGGATCCAGCGATCCTGGTCTCGCTGGGCCGCCTCTATCAGGACGGCGACATGACCCAAGAGGCCGCCCAAGTCTTCGAACTGGCGCTTCAGCGCAAGCCGGGCGACCCCGACGCCCTGACCGGCCTGGCCGACACCTCGTCGGCCCAGAGCGATTTCGCCAAGGCGCGTCAGTCCTATCGCCTGCTGCTGCGTGACCGGCCGCAGGACGTCAACGCCTATCTGACGGGCGCGCGTGTCGAACAGGCGGCGGGCGACCGCCGTGCAGCACGCAGGCTGCTGGAACAGGCTGATGCCTTGGGGCAACCGCGCGGACTGGCCGCCGGATCGGCCTTCACCGTCGCCAACCCCTTCCGAAACGCATCGCAGAACCGGACATCCGTGCCGATCAATCCGTTCGCGCCCGAGACCTTGCGCGGCGTGGGACGCAGCAGCGACGGCGAGCCGGTCAGGACGCCCGTTCAGCAGGCCCTGGCCGAGCTGGAAAGCGACGACGCGCCGATGGTGGACGCTGCTGTCGAGGCGCGGGTCCGCTCGGGTGAAGACGGTCTCAGTCGCCTGAACGCCCTGACAACGACCATCAGCGCCTCGACGCCCGTGGGCCAGGGACGGATCGGTCTGTCGGTCGCGCCCACGGTCATCGACGCCGGCGACCTGAACCGGTCCGCCAGCGCCCGTTTCGGCCGTAATGCGACGGCGGAAGCCCTGGCCATCGTGGCGCAGCAGCCGACGGTTCTGGCCACGCCCGACAGCCAGTACGCCGCAGGTGTGGCCCTCTCGGCCTATTACGAAAGCCCGACGATCTCGGCCGATGTCGGCTCCACCCCGCTCGGGTTCGAGCGCAAGAACGTGCAGGCCGGCTTCACCTGGCGCCCGCGTCTGGGCGCGCACGGCGCCCTGAAGGTCTTTGCCGAACGTCGCCCCGTCACTGACAGCATCTTGTCCTACGCCGGGTCCGTCGATCCGGTTTCGGGGCGAAGCTGGGGTGCGGTGATGAAGACCGGCGGCGGCATCGGCGCCAGCTGGGAGCAGGGGGGGACTGGTTTGTTCGGCGATATCGCCTACCGCGCCTATGCCGGTCAGCGCGTGAGCGACAACAAGGCGTTGGAGCTGAACATCGGCGCCTATCGTCGCCTGTACGGCAGCGATGCCCTGAACGTCACGGCCGGGATTTCGCTGAACTATCAGGCGTTCGACCGCAACCTTTCTTACTTCACCTTCGGCCACGGCGGCTATTTCAGCCCGCAGAGCTTCGTCAGCATGGCCTTCCCGATTGATGCGCGCTGGAAGCGTGGCGACTGGAGCATCAACGCCCAGTTCTCGCCGGGCTACCAGACCTATCAGCAGGATGCAGTCGCGCTCTATCCCGAAGATCCGACCGCCCAGGGGCAACTGACGGCGCTGAAACTGCTGAACAACGACGTCCGCGCCCAGTATGACAGCGAAAGCCGCAGCGGCTTCGCCTTCTCCGGCGGGGTCGAGGGCTGGCGCCAGATGGGCGCCACCGCCATCGGTCTGGACGCGCGCATGAACACCTTCGGCAACTACGACGAATACCGGATGAACCTGAGGCTGAAGCAGGCCTTCGGAGCCGGTCAGTGATCCCAGCGGGCGTCGAGTCCCTGCTGGCGATGGCGATGTTGTCCGAACTGCGCGATCAGCTCGGCGCGAGGTCGGATGAATTCCTCGTCACGGTCGGAGAGAAGATCGGCGATGTCTGCATCATGTCGGCGCAAGGCGACACCGGCCATCTGACGCGCTGGATGAACGGCATCTGGGCGGAGTTGGGCATGGGGTCCGTGACGCTGACCACCGGCGCGCGACGGCTTGAGATTACGCATCGCCTGCCTCAATTACCGCCCGAAAATATGCTCTGGAGCGACGCCCTGCCGTTCATTGTCGAGGGCGTTTACCGCAGTTGGTTCCACAGGATGGACTCGCGCGGGGTTCTGGGACGGGGCTCAAGGTCGAAAAGCGAGCTGAAGTTTGTCTATTCAGATTGATCGGCGGACCCTGCTCGCCGCAGCAGGCCTGACGGCGTTCGCGCCTACCGCCTGCGCCAAAGACCTGAAGGGTTCCGAGTGGCGGTCCTACAAGCAGCGGTTCGTCTCGCCCGACGGACGCGTGATCGACACCGGCAACGGTGACGTCAGCCATTCGGAGGGCCAGGGGTTCGGCATGATCCTGGCCTTGGCGGCCGAGGATCGGGCGACGTTCGCCTCGATGTGGTCGTGGACGAAGACGCATCTTTCCCGGACCGATACGGGCCTGTTGGCCTGGCGTTTCGATCCGTCCCAGAGCGATCCGGTCAAGGATCCCAACAACGCCACTGACGGCGACCTTCTGATCGCCTGGGCCCTGCTGCGGGCGGCGGGGGTGTGGAACATGCCGGAATACGCACAGGAGTCGCAAAGCTTGCGCGCGGCGATTTTGCGTGAAGCCTGCACCAGCCATGCCGGTCGGCGTGTCCTGTTGCCGGGGCGGCTGGGGTTCTTGGCGGACGACGTCGCAATCTTGAACCCGTCCTATTATGTGTGGCCGGCCCTTGATGCCTTCGCCCGGCTGGAGCCATTGTGGAATGATGTCATCAGCGATGGCGCGGACCTGATCGGCCTAGCCGCCTTTGGAACTTGGGGTCTTCCCACCGACTGGATCCAGCTCGACGCCGCAGGTTTGGTGCAGCCGGCCGCAGGACGCCCGGCGCGGTTCGGCTTCGATGCCGTGCGCGTGCCGCTCTATCTGCAACTGTCTGGCCGCACCGCAGAGTTGGGGCGGTTCAGCAGATACTGGCGCGAGACCGAAAAGGCCGGCGGCTGGCCCGCCTGGATCGACGTGACTAGCGGCGCCGTAGCGCCCTATACCGCCTCCGATGGCGTCAAGGCGATCGCCTTGTCCACCCTGGATCGCAAGCCGTCGACGCCGCAGTCGACCGAAGACTACTATTCCGAGACCCTAAGGCTTCTCACAAATCTGCCTTTGAATTAGAGGCGAGCTGATTGCCAAGGTCGCGGGATGGCGTCATCCAGGCCGATCTCAAGCAACGGTCACTCGTCGGGCTGCTCTGGAACTCAGCGCATAGGCGGCGGTAGGACGGGAGGCCCGTCTAAAAGGCATCAGCCCGAGGATCATTATGCCTCAGGTAGCACGCGCCGAACTGGGCGGTGCGCGTGGCGAGCGCTTCCGCCGGATAATCGACGCCTCTGCAGCAGGTCGTGCGGGGACGCCCGGTCAGGTCGGCGGGGTCGGCACCTTGCTGATGGCACCGGACGGCGGCGTCACGGCGGCTTGGTGGTATGGCGAGCTTGTGTCTGCCACCTGAAATGAAAATCAGAATGCAGACCCTCATAGGGCCCGCAGCGTGGCGAAAGTGACTCGACGACGCCGATCAGAAAGTCTGGAACTCGGCGATCCACTAACGTCTGCTGATGGCGCATAGCGGATTTTCAACTGACGTCTCGACTGCACCTCGGCTAAGCACTGGATATGACAACGGGTGTGAGGTGCGACACGGTGCGGGCTCCCGCACCCACAACATTAAAAAGCGCCACCGCACAGAGCCGAGGGGTTTTCTGCTGTTTGGCTAACAGGCGCTGAGTAACACGCCCGAGCCGCCGTGGACTTGAAGTTCGATCTTGCCAGGCTTGGCCTACGCTTGGACGGCGGCCGTCATGGCCTGCGACGTGCGCAGCTTGGTGGCAATGCCAGCCAGGAGACCGGTTTCGACAGTCTTGGCGGCGATGATTTTGATGCAGGTTTCGCGCTCAAAGGCGGTGCTGCTGACGTGACCCCCTGAAACTCCTCCAGGAATAGCTAGAGTCCGCCCAACGAAGGACGGACAGAATGAAGCGATCAAGGTTCACGGAAGAGCAAATCATCGGGATCTTGCGGGAGCAG
>NZ_JAOYTN010000027.1 GCF_026105875.1 Brevundimonas sp. BT-123
AAGCATGAGTTTTGCTGAGAAACGATCAAACGTTGAAGGGCTTCTGACGGATGCCTTGGCGTAGAGAGGCGATGAAGGACGTGGCAAGCTGCGATAAGAACCGGGGAGGCGCTAGCACCCTTTGATCCGGTTATTTCCGAATGGGGAAACCCACCTTTACAGTCTTCCAACTCTGTTTCTTCGGAAGCAGCGATTGGCGGATTGTTGAAAGGTATAATGAGCTGAATACATAGGCTTCATTAAGCGAACCCGGGGAACTGAAACATCTCAGTACCCGGAGGAAAGGACATCAACCGAGACTCCCGTAGTAGTGGCGAGCGAACCGGGACCAGGCCAGTGCTCTTGTGAAATAAAGACGAACGATCTGGAAAGGTCGGCCATAGTGGGTGAAAGCCCCGTAGTCATCAAACAGCAAGAGACTCGAGTAGGGCGGGACACGTGAAATCCTGTCTGAACATGGGGGGACCACCCTCCAAGCCTAAGTACTCCTCTACGACCGATAGTGAACAAGTACCGTGAGGGAAAGGTGAAAAGCACCCCGACAAGGGGAGTGAAACAGATCCTGAAATCGGAAGCCTACAAGCAGTCGGAGCCGCCAAGCGCGGTGACGGCGTACCTTTTGTATAATGGGTCAGCGACTTCATGTGTCGAGCAAGCTTAAGCCGTTAGGTGTAGGCGCAGCGAAAGCGAGTCTGAATAGGGCGCTAAGTTCGACGTATGACGACCCGAAACCAGGTGATCTATCCATGAGCAGGTTGAAGGTTGGGTAACACCAACTGGAGGACCGAACCCGTGAATGTTGAAAAATTCTGGGATGACTTGTGGATAGGGGTGAAAGGCCAATCAAACCTGGACATAGCTGGTTCTCCGCGAAATCTATTTAGGTAGAGCGTCCGACGAATTCCTTGGGGGGTAGAGCACTGGATGGTTGCGGGCTGCGCGAGCGGTACCAATACTAACCAAACTCCGAATACCCAAGAGAACTATCGGGCAGACACACGGCGGGTGCTAACGTCCGTCGTGAAAAGGGAAACAACCCTAACCATCATCTAAGGCCCCCAAGTCACGGCTAAGTGGGAAACGATGTGGGATTGCTTTGACAATCAGGAGGTTGGCTTAGAAGCAGCCATCCTTTAAAGAAAGCGTAACAGCTCACTGATCAAGCGATCCTGCGCGGAAAATGTAACGGGGCTCAAGCCGTGCGCCGAAGATATGGGTTTGCAGTTTACTGCAAGCGGTAGCGGAGCGTTCCGTAGGCCGGTGAAGGTCAGGCGTGAGCCTGGCTGGAGGTATCGGAAGTGAGAATGCTGACATGAGTAACGATAAGAGTGTGAGAGACACTCTCGCCGAAAGACCAAGGGTTCCTGCGTAAAGCTAATCTGCGCAGGGTTAGTCGGCCCCTAAGGCGAGGCTGAAAAGCGTAGTCGATGGGAAGCAGGTAAATATTCCTGCACCAGCTGGAAGTGACGGATGGCTTAACTCGTACCCACTTATTGGATTGTGTGTGCGGGGGCGTTGTCCCAGGAAATAACTCCAGCAGAGACCGTACCCGAAACCGACACAGGTGGTCAGGTAGAGCATACCAAGGCGTTTGAGAGAACTATGCTGAAGGAACTCGGCAAATTGCACGCGTAACTTCGGAATAAGCGTGACTCACCTTGCGCAAGCAGGACTGAGTGGCACAAGCCAGGGGGTAGCGACTGTTTAGCAAAAACACAGGGCTCTGCGAAGCAGCAATGCGACGTATAGGGTCTGACGCCTGCCCGGTGCCTGAAGGTTAAAGGGAGATGTGAAAGCGTCGAACTGAAGCCCAGGTAAACGGCGGCCGTAACTATAACGGTCCTAAGGTAGCGAAATTCCTTGTCGGGTAAGTTCCGACCTGCACGAATGGCGTAACGACTTCCCCACTGTCTCCAGCATAGGCTCAGTGAAATTGAATTCCCCGTGAAGATGCGGGGTTCCCGCGGTCAGACGGAAAGACCCTATGAACCTTTACTATAGCTTCGCCTTGGCGTTAGCGACCGTATGTGTAGGATAGGTGGGAGACTATGAAACCGGGGCGCCAGCTCTGGTGGAGTCGTCCTTGAAATACCACCCTTACTGTCGTTGACGTCTAACCGAGGGCCGTTATCCGGTCCCGGGACATGGCGTGGTGGGTAGTTTGACTGGGGCGGTCGCCTCCTAAAGTGTAACGGAGGCGCGCGATGGTGGGCTCAGACCGGTCGGAAATCGGTCGTCGAGTGCAATGGCATAAGCCCGCCTGACTGCGAGACTGACAAGTCGAGCAGAGACGAAAGTCGGCCATAGTGATCCGGTGGTCCCGAGTGGAAGGGCCATCGCTCAACGGATAAAAGGTACTCTAGGGATAACAGGCTGATTTTGCCCAAGAGTCCATATCGACGGCAAAGTTTGGCACCTCGATGTCGGCTCATCACATCCTGGGGCTGGAGCAGGTCCCAAGGGTATGGCTGTTCGCCATTTAAAGTGGTACGTGAGCTGGGTTCAGAACGTCGTGAGACAGTTTGGTCCCTATCTGCCGTGGGTGTTCGAAGCTTGAGAGGATCTGTCCCTAGTACGAGAGGACCGGGATGGACATACCTCTGGTGTACCTGTCATGGCGCCAGCTGTGCAGCAGGGTAGCTAAGTATGGAATAGATAACCGCTGAAAGCATCTAAGCGGGAAACTAACCTCGAAACAAGGCTTCGCTGAGGATCGTGGAAGACTACCACGTTGATAGGCCAGGTGTGGAAGTGGGGCGACCCATGAAGCTTACTGGTACTAATAATCCGATCGGTTTGATCGTTTCTCAGCAAAACTCATTCGATGATTGCTCCTTGACCAGAGCAATCTCAGACAATGTCTTCTCATCATCCGCTGTCCCCCTGGTTGACCTGGTGGCTATGTCGGAGGTTCCCCACCCGATCCCATTCCGAACTCGGTCGTTAAGCCCTCCAGAGCCAATGGTACTTCGTCTCAAGGCGCGGGAGAGTAGGTCGCCGCCGGGTCTACCAGGCGGACAGCCGATGATGAACAAA
>NZ_JAOYTN010000028.1 GCF_026105875.1 Brevundimonas sp. BT-123
GGTTGATCAATGTCCGTTTGAGCGCAGGCTGTCGCGAATGTTCGGACGCGCCGTTGATGTGGTGTCCCGCAATGCCGTCAATCCCGACTTCTTACCGGACGAGGACAAGAGTACGCCGCAGCTCGATCTTTTGGCTCGTGTCGAACGAGAGCTACCGGTGCGGCTCGACCAAGAGCGCACCGATATGGTTGTTTGCCATGGTGATCCCTGCATGCCGAACTTCATGGTGGACCCTAAAACTCTTCAATGCACGGGTCTGATCGACCTTGGGCGGCTCGGAACAGCAGATCGCTATGCCGATTTGGCACTCATGATTGCTAACGCCGAAGAGAACTGGGCAGCGCCAGATGAAGCAGAGCGCGCCTTCGCTGTCCTATTCAATGTATTGGGGATCGAAGCCCCCGACCGCGAACGCCTTGCCTTCTATCTGCGATTGGACCCTCTGACTTGGGGTTGATGTTCATGCCGCCTGTTTTTCCTGCTCATTGGCACGTTTCGCAACCTGTTCTCATTGCGGACACCTTTTCCAGCCTCGTTTGGAAAGTTTCATTGCCAGACGGGACTCCTGCAATCGTCAAGGGATTGAAACCTATAGAAGACATTGCTGATGAACTGCGCGGGGCCGACTATCTGGTATGGCGCAATGGGAGGGGAGCAGTCCGGTTGCTCGGTCGTGAGAACAATCTGATGTTGCTCGAATATGCCGGGGAGCGAATGCTCTCTCACATCGTTGCCGAGCACGGCGACTACCAGGCGACCGAAATTGCAGCGGAACTAATGGCGAAGCTGTATGCCGCATCTGAGGAACCCCTGCCTTCTGCCCTTCTCCCGATCCGGGATCGCTTTGCAGCTTTGTTTCAGCGGGCGCGCGATGATCAAAACGCAGGTTGTCAAACTGACTACGTCCACGCGGCGATTATAGCCGATCAAATGATGAGC
>NZ_JAOYTN010000029.1 GCF_026105875.1 Brevundimonas sp. BT-123
AAAGCGTCTTGAACGCTATCAGATTTTGAAAAAGGAACATGTATGCCGCGTCGCGTCACTCTAACCGATCGGCAGAAAGACGCGCTGTTGCGCTTGCCGACTTCACAGACGGATTTGCTCAAGCACTATACGCTGAGTGATGAAGACCTTGGGCATATCAGGCTGCGTCGGCGCGCTCACAACAGGTTCGGCTTCGCCCTGCAATTGTGTGTCCTGCGCTATCCCGGCCGGGTGCTGGCTCCAGGCGAACTGATCCCTGCAGAGGTCATCGAATTTATCGGAGCGCAGCTTGGCCTGGGTGCCGACGATCTCGTAGACTATGCTGCCCGCGAGGAAACACGGCACGAGCATCTTGCCGAGTTACGGGGGCTCTACGGCTTCCGCACCTTCTCCGGACGTGGTGCGAGCGAGCTGAAGGAATGGTTGTTCCGAGAAGCCGAGATGGCGGTGTCGAACGAGGATATCGCCCGTCGCTTCGTAGCCGAGTGCCGACGCACCCGCACTGTCCTTCCCGCGACATCCACGATCGAGCGGCTTTGTGCCGCGGCTCTCGTCGATGCCGAGCGACGCATCGAGACGAGGATCGCCAGTCGGCTGCCTATGTCGATCCGAGAACAGTTGCTGGCATTGCTCGAGGAGACGGCTGATGATCGGGTGACCCGTTTTGTGTGGCTGCGCCAGTTCGAGCCTGGCTCGAACTCTTCGTCGGCCAACCGGCTGCTCGACCGGCTCGAATATCTGCAACGCATCGATCTCCCCGAGGATCTGCTTGCCGGCGTTCCTGCCCATCGGGTGACTCGTCTGCGCAGGCAGGGTGAACGGTATTATGCCGACGGCATGCGCGATCTCCCGGAGGACAGGCGGCTT
>NZ_JAOYTN010000030.1 GCF_026105875.1 Brevundimonas sp. BT-123
GCTGACCGCAAGGAGGCAGGCGACCACGGTAGGGTCAGCGACTGGGGTGAAGTCGTAACAAGGTAGCCGTAGGGGAACCTGCGGCTGGATCACCTCCTTTCTAAGGATGCTTCTCCAGGCCGTCTCTCACGAGACTGTCTATTGAGGCTCCAATAGCTGATGCGCTCAAGCAGCAATGCGATAGCGCTAGGCATAAACGGCGGAACGCCGCCGTCTCCGTTTCTCTTTCCACTTTCGTCATCGACGCCTCGGCCATACGGGTCGTTGAGTTGGTGACGCGATCGCGAGCCTGGGTGTTTATGACCCGGCTGTCGCTGCCATAGGCCCGTAGCTCAGGTGGTTAGAGCGTACGCCTGATAAGCGTAAGGTCGGCAGTTCGAGTCTGCCCGGGCCTACCAGCCCTGCTGGACTTCAGCCTTGGACAGTATCGTATGACAGCTCTCCTGGGCTTCGCACCATTCCTGATGGAATGGGGCCATAGCTCAGTTGGTAGAGCGCCTGCTTTGCAAGCAGGATGTCGTCGGTTCGACTCCGTCTGGCTCCACCAGGATCTTGTGATCGCATCAAGAATTGCCCGTCGGCGCTCGCCGGCTGGCATTGATATCGTAAAGGAAGAACTAGACCGGCTCCCCTGAGCTTTTAGGTCGTGTTCGAGAAGAAGACATTGTCTGACAAAAATCAGGCTTGGTCCCCCGGCATCTTTCCAGTCGGGCGGAATAAACCAAGCATGAGTTTTGCTGAGAAACGATCAAACGTTGAAGGGCTTCTGACGGATGCCTTGGCGTAGAGAGGCGATGAAGGACGTGGCAAGCTGCGATAAGAACCGGGGAGGCGCTAGCACCCT
>NZ_JAOYTN010000031.1 GCF_026105875.1 Brevundimonas sp. BT-123
GGGGTCGTTTGCGGGAGGGGGCGGAATCCTACGCTAAGGCTTTGGCCAGCGATATTCTCCGGTGAGATTGATGTGTTCCCATCCGAGCGGCGAAACATGGGCCAAGAGATCGGGCGATAGCAGCTTTCCATCGCGTTTCTGGTTTGCAACGACCTCGCCGAGCTTCATGGTGTTCCAGAAGATGATGATGGCGGCGAGCAGATTCATGCCGGCGATGCGGTAATGCTGGCCTTCGGCGGAACGGTCGCGGATTTCACCGCGGCGGTGGAAGCTGATTGCCCGCTTCAGCGCATGATGAGCTTCGCCTTTGTTGAGCCCGATCTGGGCACGCCGTTGGAGTTCGGCATCCAGAATCCAGTCGATCATGAACAGGGTGCGCTCGACGCGACCGACTTCCCGCAGGGCTGTCGCGAGCTCGTTCTGCCGCGGATAGGAGGCGAGTTTCCGCAGAATCTGGCTTGGCGCGACGGTCCCGGCAGCAATGGTGGCGGCGATGCGCAGGATGTCGGGCCAATTGCGCTCGATCATGGCTTGGTTGACCTTTCCGCCGATCAACGCTCGCAGGTGCGCCGGGGCGGCCGACGGATTGAACGCGTAGAGCCGTTTGGATGGCAGGTCGCGGATGCGCGGAGCGAACCGGTAGCCGAGAATGGCACATGCGGCAAAGACGTGATCGGTGAAGCCGCCCGTGTCGGTGAACTGCTCGCGGATATGGCGTCCAGCATCGTTCATCAGCAGGCCATCGAGGATGTAAG
>NZ_JAOYTN010000032.1 GCF_026105875.1 Brevundimonas sp. BT-123
ACCTCCAGCAGGAGATCGGTGATGCGCGTGGGCGGGATCTGCTTGTAGAGATCGAGCACCAGATCTTCGGCGCCTGTCGGCGCGGCGGCTTCGAGTTTCTCGATATGCAGAACGCCGTTCTCAATCGACCCGCCCGGGATCGTGCCTGCGCGAGCGGCACGGCCAAGCTCGCGCAACCGCATGTCGAGGCGAGCTTGCCGGTCTGCCAGCCATTCCTCCGGCCGCAATGGCACAGCGAGACGACCGCCTTCCGCGATGGCTTGTGCCGGAACGAGTGCGTGTTTCAGATCGCCATAGCGCCGGGACCTAGTAAGCCAGACATCTCCGGAGCGGAACGCATCGCGCAGATGGAACAGCACCGCGATCTCCCATAGGCGAGCGTCGCCAGCCCTCTGGGCCCGAAGGTGGCGATGCCATTTCGAGCTGGGCCGCAAGAAGCTGGTCATCGCGGCATCGTTCAAACCGGTACGAAGGACCGTCACCGCTTCCAGAAGCGGCAGTGCAACGGGCGCAGCTCGCAGATCGAGCAGGCGCAACATGCGTGGAGTGAATCGGCGGAAGCGGTGATAACCGTCGAGCACATGATTGAGCGGATCGTCGGCCATGGTGGCGGTCAGCCTGATTGCCATTGCAACAAGGGTTTTTAAGCCGTCCCACCCTGACCCACTCGCGATGACATCGCCCAGCGGCTGGCCATCATCCTGTGCATCGACCAGGGCGCCCCCGATCTCGGCGAAGGAT
>NZ_JAOYTN010000033.1 GCF_026105875.1 Brevundimonas sp. BT-123
GCCCTGGAAGCGGGTATCGGCAACCTAGTTGACGCCGACCTGGCCAAGGAAAGCGCCAAGCTGACCGCACTTCAAACCAAGCAACAGCTCGGTGTGCAGGCTTTGTCGATCGCCAACTCGTCCAGCCAGATTCTTCTGAGCCTGTTCCGCAGCTAAGCGGCTCAGTCGTCACACTCTGACTTCTGAAAGCGGTCGGACCCTAGGTCCGGCCGCTTTCTTGCTTGTCCGGCATATCGTGCCGGGCATTTTTTGCCGGGCGCCCGGCAATTTTTGCTTTCACTAGGTCGGCATTGCCGGGCGGCTTAACCTAAAAAAGAAAATAAGATAACTAAATCAATAAGTTAAATGGCGTCTCTAGTTCAACGTTAACGGCCCCAGTGGCCCGGCATTTGCTTCGTGGAGAGTGGGCAAAAAGCCCCCGGCCGCCAAAACGGCGCTGGACATTACGAAGTTAAAAGGACAGCCAAAATGGCTAACAGCATCAACACGAACTACGGCGCCAACGTCGCGCTTCAGACCCTGAACGCCACCAACAAGGCGCTCGCCACGACCCAAAACCGCATCAGCACGGGTCAATCCGTCTCGTCCGCCAAGGACAACGGCGCTCTGTTCGCCATCGCCACCAATCAGCGTGCTGAAATGAGCGCCCTGGGCTCGGTCAAACAGTCGCTGCAACGCGGTCAAACGATCGTCGATG
>NZ_JAOYTN010000034.1 GCF_026105875.1 Brevundimonas sp. BT-123
GCCGAGTTCGAGCGGGATCTGATCCGAGAGCGCACCATGGCGGGTCTCGCCTCCGCGAGAGCGCGCGGTCGCAAGGGCGGACGAAAATTCGCGCTCACCAAAGCTCAGGTGCGTCTCGCGCAAGCCGCCATGGCCCAGCGCGATACTTCAGTTTCCGATCTCTGCAAGGAACTCGGCATCGAGCGCGTCACTCTCTACCGATATGTCGGTCCCAAAGGCGAGCTCAGAGACCATGGAAAGCATGTTCTCGGACTTACGTAGCAACTCGTTTCTTTTCGCAGGTTGAGCCACCTCCGCGCTTCATCAGAAAACTGAAGGAACCTCCATTGAATCGAACTAATATTTTTTTTGGTGAATCGCATTCTGACTGGTTGCCTGTCAGAGGCGGAGAATCTGGTGATTTTGTTTTTCGACGTGGTGACGGGCATGCCTTCGCGAAAATCGCACCTGCTTCCCGCCGCGGTGAGCTCGCTGGAGAGCGTGACCGCCTCATTTGGCTCAAAGGTCGAGGTGTGGCTTGCCCCGAGGTGATCAACTGGCAGGAGGAACAGGAGGGTGCATGCTTGGTGATAACGGCAATTCCGGGAGTACCGGCGGCTGATCTGTCTGGAGCGGATTTGCTCAAAGCGTGGCCGTCAATGGGGCAGCAACTTGGCGCTGTTCACAGCCTAT
>NZ_JAOYTN010000035.1 GCF_026105875.1 Brevundimonas sp. BT-123
GGGTGCCGATGGCGCGCTTCCGACCGCCGCGTCGACGGACCGTCAGTCGCTCCTCGCGATAGATCCGCTGGATCCGCTTCCTGTTGACCGCATGGCCTTCGCGCCGCAGCAGCACGTGCAGGCGGCGATAGCCGAACCGGCGACGCTCCTGGGCCAGAGCCTTCAGCCGGTCGCGCAGCGCGCCGTCGTCCGGGCGCGTCGCCTGATAGCGCACGCTCGTCCGATCGACGCCCAGCACACGGCACGCCCGCCGTTCGCTCATCTCGTAGGCGGCCTGCAGATGGCTAGCCGCCTCGCGATAGCCGGCGGGCGTCACCACTTTTTTCCCAGCAGATCCTTCAGCGCGACGTTGTCCAGCATCGCGTCCGCCAGCATCCGCTTCAGCTTGGTGTTCTCGTCCTCCAGCGCCTTCAGCCGCCGGGCCTCCGACACGTCCATGCCTCCGAACTTGGCCTTCCACTTGTAGAAGGTCGCCGAGCTGACACCGTGTCGCCGGCACACCTCTGCCGTCGCCACACCGGCCTCCTGCTCCCGCAAGATCCCGATGATTTGCTCTTCCGTGAACCTTGATCGCTTCATTCTGTCCGTCCTTCGTTGGGCGGACTCTAGCTATTCCTGGAGG
>NZ_JAOYTN010000036.1 GCF_026105875.1 Brevundimonas sp. BT-123
CGCTTCGCTTGCCGTTGCAGGAATCACCTGGGTTGCGAACGGCGCATATTGGTCGGAGACGTGGCTATAGGCTTTCAGGCCCGGGGTATTGCCATATTTCGCGTTGACCAGGTTCATGGCCTCACCTTGCTCTGTAGCGACGAAGAACTGTCCGTCGCTCGAAGCCGACGTGCCCATGCCCCAGAACCGGGCCATGGGTAACGCTGCCTGTGCCTCGACCACCATGGCCAGCGCCCGGTCATAGGCTTCGCCCTCGACATGCCACCGTCCAATGCGGATCAATTCCCAGAAGGTGTGGGTGTTTGTCGCATCCGCCATTTTGCGCAAGCCGAGGTTGATCCCTTCCGCCAAGATAACGTTCATTAGCCCGATCCGGTCAGCGCAGGGTGCTCCTGTGCGCAGATGGGTGAACGCTTCGGTGAAGCCGGTCGCCGCATCCACCTCCAGCAGGAGATCGGTGATGCGCGTGGGCGGGATCTGCTTGTAGAGATCGAGCACCAGATCTTCGGCGCCTGTCGGCGCGGCGGCTTCGAGTTTCTCGATATGCAGAACGCCGTT
>NZ_JAOYTN010000037.1 GCF_026105875.1 Brevundimonas sp. BT-123
TTTATGAAGCTGGTTGAGATACATTTCCAGAGGTCAATGCAATCGTGGCCGAAGCGCCGCCTCAAACCAACGTTTGTGATACATGCTGATCGGATATGCCCGCGTCTCCAAAGCCGATGGCTCGCAGTCTCTCGACCTGCAGCACGACGCCTTGCGCGCCGCAGGTGTCGAACGGGACAATATCTATGATGATCTTGCTTCCGGCGGTCGTGATGATCGCCCTGGCTTGACTGCCTGCCTCAAGTCATTGCGTGACGGCGATGTGCTGGTGGTCTGGAAGCTCGATCGCCTCGGACGATCGCTTGCCCATCTGGTCAACACGGTGAAGGAGCTGTCAGACCGCAAGATCGGCCTGCGGGTTCTGACTGGAAAGGGCGCTCAGATCGACACCACGACTGCGTCCGGTCGCATGGTGTTCGGAATCTTCGCCACCTTAGCCGAGTTCGAGCGGGATCTGATCCGAGAGCGCACCATGGCGGGTCTCGCCTCCGCGAGAGCGCGCGGTCGCAAGGGCGGACGAAAATTCGCGCTCACCAAAGCTCAGGTGCGTCTCGC
>NZ_JAOYTN010000038.1 GCF_026105875.1 Brevundimonas sp. BT-123
ACGAACTGGCGAGGCATCGGGGTCTGAGCGACCGGCGCCGGCGGAGGCGGCGGGGGCGGAGGAGGCGGCGGAGGCGGGGGCGGCGGAGGCGGCGGCGGCGGGACGTCTTCCGCACCGAAGCTGTAGCGCAGACCCAGGGTCACGGTGTGCGACTGATCGTAGTCGCCGTCCCACTCGCCGAACTGCGTGGCGCCCACGCCCGTACCGGCCGTCGTCGAGGCGAAGTTGGCGTCGCCCGTCAGATAGCGGTAGGTCAGGTCGATGTTGGCGCGGTCGCCGATGGCCCAGGCCAGACCGGCGATCGCCTGAGCGGCGAACTTGGTCGAGGTGTCGTCGGCGGCGAAGGTGGCCAGACGGTTGGCGCGCAGCGAGCCGATCGTGTTGGTGTCGACGCGGTTCACACCGGCGCCGAGACCGACGAACGGACGAACGCCCCAGTATTCGAAGCCGAAGTCATAGATGACGTTGGCCATCAGGGTGGCGGATTCGATGTCGCCTTCGGGCGAGAAGCAGCCGCCCGTCGCCGGGGTCAGGTTGCACAGGCCTTG
>NZ_JAOYTN010000039.1 GCF_026105875.1 Brevundimonas sp. BT-123
AAGACCGCTGGAGTTGCCACTGGTGGCGAACCAGCGCTGGTCGCTGGACTTCGTGGCCGACCAGATGACTGACGGGCGGCGCTTCCGCATCCTGACGGTGATCGACAACTGCACGCGTGAATGCCTGGCGCTGGTGGCCGACACCTCGCTGTCGGGCGCGCGGGTCGTGCGGGAGTTGGACGCCGTCATCCGGCAGCGGGGCCGGCCCGACACCATCGTCAGCGACAACGGGACGGAATACACCTCGAACGCGGTCCTGGCCTGGGCCGACAGCACCGGCGTCGGCTGGCATTACATCGCGCCCGGCAAGCCCCAGCAGAACGGCTTCAACGAGAGCTTCAACGGACGCCTGCGCGACGAGCTGCTGAACGAGACGCTGTTCCGATCCCTGCCGCACGCCCGCGCAGTGCTCGAAGCTTGGCGGCGCGATTACAACGAACGGCGTCCGCACTCGAAGCTCGGGTGGCTGACGCCGCAGGCCTATGCAGAAGCGCTCACCGGACAGATCGGCCGGTCCGCTGCGCTGGTT